>CP058708.1:1029708-1629865 GCA_013414765.1 Candidatus Accumulibacter cognatus | reverse complement strand
TCGGCGATCAGTCGCCACTGCGCCGGGTCACGATAGGTTTCGGCAGCGATAGCACTCAGGGTGTCGCCGCGCTTGAGCCGACGAGTGGTGAACTCCGGGTCGGTCTGGCGCTGGTCCAGCGCCGGGTCGAGGAACTCGGTGACCGTGACCATCAGGGTGGCCCGCAAGGGTTTGCCGTCGCTGCTGAAAAACGTGAAGCGCTGGACGAGGTTGCTGAGCACGCCGGTAAAGGGAAAATCGGAGTGGGCCGGCGGTGCGGCACCCCAGCTGATTTCGACCGCCGGTGGGCGCTGCAGCTCCTTCTGGATGCGTGTCAGTTCGACCACCTTGTTGGTCTCCTTGCGCACGTCGCCGCTGACGAGGTCGTTGACCGGTTCGGTCACGTCGTAGAACAGCTCCAGATTCAACAATCGGCTGCCACCGCCAGCAAAGAACAGGGTCGGCGCATTCACCATGCGGTTGGTCCGGGCACCCGTCGGGCCGGTTGCACTGAGGGAATTCCAGGTGACTGACTTGCTGATCGAGTAGGTATTCGGGTTGAAAAGCACCGCGAACCTCTTGTTCGTTATCGATTGGCCGCTTTTGTCGAGGGGCGTGATCGTCAGCTTGCTCAGTTCCATCCCTTGACTCCTCGACGTTCGCGTTCAATGGTCAGTTGGCGGTGGATACGACGGCTGAGCTGGGCGATCAGTGGCTCCCAGTCCAGAGTGGCTCCTGGCAAAGGGACATCGCTCGTGGGCGTGGAAAGGCTGGGCTGGCTGTCAGTAGGTGCCGAAGAGGTGTCGCCGTTTGACGGACGGGCGGCGACAGCCGGCGTTTTCGTCCTTTCGAGGATTCCCGCGCTGCCGGCTCCGGGAGAGGGCGAGGCGGCGATGCGTTGGCGCCAGACCATTCCTGAACCCGGGTCAGTGGCTGTCGCAGTGGCTTTCTCCTGGATCACCGGCAGTGCCGACGTGACCGCCGTGCCAGGTGTCGCTTCATTGATTTCAGCCGCGTGCCGAGCCGCGGTCGGGTAGGCAAAGGGCAGGCTGTCGCGACCCTCGGCGGCGCTGCTTGCCATCAAGGCATGGCCTGCAAGCGGTGGATCGACCGTTCGATGGTCGTCGATCGGCGCCGGGTTACGGATTGCGCCGGGCGTCGCGGGTGGGACCGCATGCGGGGGCCGGCTGTCGCCCGCTTGCCGGGTCGAGATGCCGGCGACCCGCCTGAAGAGAATGCTCCCGCCATCGTCGGCCCGGTCAGGCCGTGTGGCCGATGCCGCCGCGTGCGCGATCGTTTGCCGTGCGGCGGCCAGCGGGAGTTTCGCCGCCACCCGGGCGTCGGGAATGGCCCGTCGATCCTCTGCCGCTTCCTCCGCGGGAAACGCCGGAGTCGGGTAATCAGGCAGCGAAAGGTCATGCAGGGCGGCGTTGGTCGTGGCAGAGAAGTCCAGGACGAATGGGGTGTGTACTGGTTCGCCCCTGTCCGCAGAAGTGCGGTCGATTGCCGGGCGCGCGCTGGCCGCCGCTGGCGGGCCAACAGGAGCAGCGAGCCTTGCGGGTAGTGCGGTCGCCTGGTCCAACCGATGGCCGTCGATCGGCTCCGGGTTACGGACTGCACCGGGCGTTGCGGGTGGGATCGAAACCGGGAGCCGGCTGTCGCCCGCTTGCCGGATCGGGATGCCTGTAGCCCGCCTGCAGAGGGTGGCCTCGCCATCGTCGGCCCGGCCAGGCCGTGTGGCCGCCGCCGCCGCATGCGCGATCGTTTTCCGTGCGGCGGCCAGCGGGAGTTTCGCCGCCACACGGGCGTCGTGAATGGCCGGTCGATTCGATGCTGCTGCCTCGGAGGGAAACGCTGGGGTCGGGTAGACGGGCCCATTCGCGCTGAGCGGTGTTCCGTGCCGAGTCGGGAACACGGGCGCCGTGGGAAGCGCTTTTCGCCTGACCCGCAGGTTTGCCACCGTTGGCGGCGATGATTCTGCCGTCCATCTTGTCGCCGCAGGTCGGTCGATACGCCCTGCGATGGTCGACTGCACCGCCAATTCGGGTGCTGCGCTCGCGGCTTTGGTGACGACAGAGCGCCGGCTGCCAATCTGTCCATGGTTTGCCGCTTCCCCCGCCGGCCTGCTGGCAGGTGAGTCGCCAGGCGTGGCGCTCGCAGTCAGATCGTGGTCTTTGCGCACAGTGGCCGGTCTTGGGGCGGAGGAAGCGGCGAGCACGCGGAAAAGACCAGATCGAGTCTCGGCCCTCTGGCCAGAGTCATGGCGGGCGAGCAGGGGTTTCAAAAAGGACAGCGTTTGGGACAGCGTTTGTCCGAGCTCACCGGCGGTACGACTCGCCTGCTGCCTTGACTGCTGCACACGGATTACCCCAGGCGGTCGAGTCGTGCGCAGTGCCAGGTGGTCAGGCGGCGGGCCGGCGTATTCCGTGCTCGCTGCTGGGTAATAAGGGGCAAGGTCAATCTTGCCGCTGGAATTCGGGTTTGCCTGCCAGCGGGTGTCAAACCAGGTTGCCGCGGTTCCCGGCAAATCGGCTCCGTTATTCGCCAGGGTCACCGGGAAAGCACGGGCTTTCCGGTAAACCAAGCCGGCGTGGCCATCTCCCGCTTGTATCTCGCCAGCACCGGCACGGGCCAGCAGTCGCTGCAGCAACGGAAAGCGCTGGCCAGCCCACACGGCCGTACGGGCGTAATGCTGCTGCGGCCAGCGCACGTCAATCATTCCGGGTTCCTCGCTGCTACGGGCGGTCGTGGCGTTCAGCCAGCCATCCAGTGCTCGCATCGGCCGCGGGCGCGCATCCATCAGAACGGCCCTTCGGAAAACGTCAGCGAACCGCCACTGATGTGCTCAGCGACTACGCCGGCCACGACGTTTGCCAGTCTCGGCCGGCTGAGCCCACGGTGGGCAAGTTCCACGCTTTCAATGGCGACCCCGCCCGAATTGGCTACCAGCGAGGGCCCGTTCCAGCGGAAGGGGAAGGCCTCCTTGAAATCCCACCAGATGACCGGGATGCGCTGTTTGTTCAACAGGTAGATGGTGCCGTTCCGGCGATTGATCCTGCCCTGTACGACATCCTGATGCCAGCCCCAGAGTCCATCGATTTGCGTCAGGCCGTGTTTGAGCAGCAGTGGTGGAGACCTCGTTGGTCCGGCAAAACGATGCATGTACTCATTGACGCCGCCTTCGCGATACTCGAAGGTTTCGCTTTCCACTTGCAGCCCACTGCATTCCGAAAAGCCGCCGGCCAGGATCCCTTCGATCTCCACCAGGAAATTGAAGGCCTGGTAGGGGTCGACACGCACCCCCGACAAGTTGGTTGCCAGACTGAAGGCGGCGTTCAAACCCGGTTCAGGCATATCGCTTGCTCCTCGTTACCCGCTCTCGGACTGCTCGTTCAGGCGTCGATTGATCCTGGCGATCTCTGACACCCAACGGCGCCGTTCCAGGTGGTCGAGATCCATGATCTCGTGTTGCGGCCAGTGAAAATGAAATCCGATGTACGCTACCTCTTCATAGAGCCGCTCTACGGGGTAGCGCCAGACTCCCCCTGCTCGCTCAACTCCACTTCAAATTCCTTCTCACAGTACGGGCACTGGGTATGCAACCGGTTGCTGCCACTATCGTTCAGGCGACGATAGAGATTCTGCAAGTATCCCAGATCGGCGGCGAAAAAACCCTCGACGATCTTGGGATTGATCTGCTCGAGAGTGCCCAGGCGAGTGATGACGCGCGCCAACAGGATGATCAGCAGGTACGCCGGGTTGTTGTGCACCCGTGGATCCTTCAGCGGTGCGATTTCATCAAAAGCTGTGGCCAGACGCATCACACCTTCCTTGTGCAGGTTGCCTTCGCTGTCGATATAGCCCATCGGCAGGGTGAATGGGAACTCGGTCTGCAGCATCATCTTTCCTGTCTCGTAGAAAATCATGAATGATCACATCAGACTCCAGGTCGGGCTGCTAGGCCTTCTTCAGCTCCTCGTGCGTAATTTCCAGAGCCTCGATGGCGACGGCATTGTTGGTCGAGTTGAATGTCGGACCAGTCCATTTGGAAGGCCAGGCGCCGACGAAATTCCAGCGCAGCTTTTCCGCGCCGGTTTCGTCCAGCAGAATGATCGAACCGTTCCGCCGCTCGGCTTTGCCATCGATGACCGTCTGGCGCCATTTCCACAATTCGTCCGAATCGGTAATGCCACGCTTGAGAGTGACGGGGACGTATTTGTTCAAGCCGGTCAGTTTGCGGACATGATTGGGGTCGGTCCCTTCGCGATAGTCGACCGGATCGGTGCTGACATCCAGGCCGCCACACTCCTGAAAACCAGCTTGCGTGATGCCATCGATTTCGACCATGAAATTGAAGCCCCGATAGGGATCGGTACGTGTTCCGGTAGGCATGGAAGCTCCTTCGCTTGGGTTGGGTGAAAGGGAAAACAGATTCTCATTTGACCGGGCAGGTTAGTGTGAAAGTCGCGTATGCGACTCACGAATCTCCCCTCCCTCCTCGCGGGGGAGGGGTCGGGGGAGAGGGAAGCGGTCATGACTTTCATGATCGGGGGTGCCTGGAAAAGTCATGACCGTTAGACGGAGTCCGTCGTCCCCGTCCGGTGGATGATGCGTACCACGATGAACTCGGCAGGTGCTGTGGCGGCCAGACCGATTTCGGTCACCACCTGCCCGACCTCGCGGGTCTCCGGCGGATTGGTATCGGCATCGCACCTGACGTAAAACCCTTCGGCCGGCGTTTGCCCCTGCAAAGCCCCGGCTCGCCACAAGCCGGTCAGGTACGGATGCAGCTCGCGCTGAATCCGTACCCATAAACGCGGATCGTTAGGCTCGAAAGCCGCCCAGGTCATGTTCCGGTCGACCCAGCGGCCGACAGTCAGGCACAGCCGTCGGACGTTGATGTGGCGCCAGGCGGGATCGCGATTCAGCGTGCGCGCGCCCCAGACGCGAATGCCGCGCCCCGGAAACACACGCAGGCAATTCACGTCTTCCGGGTTGAGTCGATCCTGCAACGGCTTGTCGATCGCCACTTCCAGATCCAGGGCATCGCGTACTTCCTCGTTGGCCGGCGCCTTGAACACGCCGACGCGGGCATCGGTACGCGCAAAGATCCCGGCCACATGCCCGCAAGGCGGGACCCATTGATCCTGGCCAGTTTGCAGCCAGGGATAATACAGAGCTCCGTTCAGTGGTTCCGTCAATCCTTGCGTGATGCGTCGGCGCTGATCGAGCACACTGTCTACCGAACTGTTCGGTGCCGTATCGAGAATTGCCAGGCGATCGCGCACGTGTCGAGGCCTGGCAGGCGTTCACTCGCCGCCTCGCCGAACACGGCGCGCTGCCGGTCGCTTGGCTGCCGATGTCGCCGGCGCTGGTGCCGGCCGAAGCGCTGCGTTACACCGAGCTGCACTGCCTCGACGGCGCGCACGGCCTGCGCGCCTTGCGCGCGCGCAACGCCGGCACGGCGGCTGCGGCGCCGGTCTCGCCACCCACTGTCCCTGCTGCCGCGCCGGCAGCCGACTCGCCAACCGGCGCGGTGTCGCGGCACGCCTTGCTACCGGCGTTGCTGACGCGGCTGGCCTGCTGCGTGCGCGTCGAACCCGGATTGCTGCGCGCCTTGCGCCGCCTCGACGCTGACGCTGCCGCCGAGCCCGGCCTCGAGGCGATCGTCTGGTCGTACGCGCCGGTGGTCGCTGCCGGCAGCCGCTTCTGCGAAATCACTCCGGCCTACGTCGCCGCTTACCGCGATCGCTTCTTTGCTCTTGCCGCCGCCGAACAGCAGGAAATCCTGCGCCGGATTCTCGACGCGCACGCTTGGCGCGGTCGCTCGACCGAAAGCGCCGAACTGCTGATCTGGCAGGCGCATGCCCGGCAGGAAGCGGTCAGCGACGAATTCGTCGCCCGCATCGACGAGGCGCGCGACTGGTTCGCGCGTTTCGGCGCCGGCGGCAGATCGGTGCTTGGCGACGCCGCCGGCTACGCCGGCGATCTCTTCCATCGCCACGGTGACGACCGCGCCTGGATCGCGGCGAACTCGCCGCTGCTGGCGCCGATCTGGGCGCTGGCGGGTGTCGACGACATCCCCGCCGGCCTGCAGCCGGCCGACGTCGCCGCGGCCCGTCAGCGCGGTGACGCAGTCGCCAGCACGTGGCGATTGCAGCAGCAGAACGACCGCTTCGTTCTGCTGCCCGATCGCGGCGAAGCGGGTCGCTGGCCGACGCTGATTCTCGAGGGCGGTGTCGTCTGCGGCCTGCGCACCGATGCCGGCTGGCGGCAGCGATGGCTCGAGCCGTGCGCGGCGCCGCTGACGCTGCCGCTCGCACACGCAGCCAAACTCTCGGAGATCGCCCTCGACAGCGGCCGCCGCCATTATCGGCTGCTTCGTCTGCAGCGCCCGCCGTGGGCGAAAGAGCTGGCGCGCGACGGGCATGGCCTCTATCTCGACGTCGACTGCAATGGTGTCGTGCAGCGTTTCCGCTGGATCGACCCCGGCGAGTTCATGATGGGTTCGCCGCCTGACGAGCCCGAGCGTCGGGAGAACGAGGTGCAGCACCCGGTGACGCTGAGCCGCGGTTTCTGGCTCGCCGACACGGCCTGCACGCAGGCTTTCTGGCAGGCGGTGACGGGCAACAACCCGAGCCGTTTTCAGGACGACCCAGGCAATCCGGTCGAGTCGGTCAGTTGGGATGAGGTCCAGACCTTCATCGGCAAACTCCGGCGACGACTGCCGGGATTGCCTGCGCGGCTGCCGACCGAGGCAGAATGGGAGTACGCCTGCCGGGCCGGAACGACGACGCCGTTCTCGTTCGGCGACCAGATCACCCCGGACCGGGTCAACTACAACGGCAACTACCCCTACGCCGGTGGCAAGATCGGACGATATCGCGGGCAGACCGTGCCGGTGGCTTCCCTGCCGGCAAATGCCTGGGGCTTGTACGAGATGCACGGCAACGTTTGGGAGTGGTGTGCCGACAGGTTTGGAGCCTATCCGACGGGACCACAGGTCGATCCACAAGGTCCCCGGACTGGCGACGCCCGCGTGTTGCGCGGCGGCTCGTGGTGCATCAACGGCAGGCTCGTGCGTTCTGCCTGCCGCCGCAGGTACGAGCCAGACAGGCACTACGTCAACTTCGGGTTCCGGCTCGCCCTAGGTCCAGGCGAGCAGGTTCTGTCACCGGCGGAGCCGGTGACCAGGAAGGGGTTGGCGGCGGAGCCGACAACCCGGCGGTCGAGGACGACGGAGTCGTCCTCGACCGCGCCGCTAGCGTAGTGCCGTAGGTTGGGCTGAGCTTGCGAAGCCCAACACCGTAAACCCGGAGCGAGAAGGATGGGAACAGAAGAATGCTGGTTGTTGGGCTTCGCAGGCTCAGCCCAACCTACACGCCTACACGCCACATGGGATGGAGCCAGCGGCATGGACTGGCCGAAAACCCTGGACCAGACGCGACGTCCTGCCGGTACGGCTTGCCGTGCCGGCGAACCGCAAGGCGCCTGGGGCGCCGGTAGGCGAGCACGGCGGATGCCGGCGCCGACAGCCCCCAGGGTCGCCGACTCCGTGTACCACCCGGCTGCCCGATGAAGCGCGACGCGCTTGCGGTCGGTACGCCTTTCCCGTCCGAAGACGAGCGGCGTCCGCCCGTGCTGCCGCCCGCTGGTGCGCTTGCCTGGGGCGACGACGCCTGCGGGCTGTGGATCGACGTCGACCTGGCTGGCGTCGTGCAGCGTTTTCGCTGGATCGAACCCGGCGAGTTCATGATGGGCTCGCCGGACGACGAGCCGGAACGAGAGAAAGACGAAGGGCCGCGCCATCGCGTGCGCTTGACCACCGGCTTCTGGCTCGCCGACACGGCCTGCACGCAGGCGCTGTGGAGGGCGGTGATGGGCGGCAAGAACCCGAGCCGTTTCCAGGAAGACGAGCGCAACCCGGTCGAGAACGTGTCGTGGGATGAGGTCAGTGGCTTCCTGCGCCGTCTCGCTTCGCTCGTGCCGGGGATCGTTGCGGAATTGCCGACCGAGGCCGAGTGGGAATACGCGTGTCGGGCGGGCAGCGAAACGCCGTTCCATTTCGGCGCGACGATCACTCCGGAGCGGGCCAATTACCCTTATATAGGCGGCAGCAAAGGCAAAGACCGGAAGACGACGGTTCCGGTCAAGTCGTTTCCGCCCAACGACTGGGGCTTGTACGAGATGCACGGCAACGTCTGGGAGTGGTGCGCCGACGGGATGCGGACTTATGACGGAGCGGAGCAGGAGAATCCGCGTTGCCCCGAGGGGCTTGCCGCGCGCGCGCTGCGCGGCGGCTCCTGGTTCAGCCACGCCAGGTACGCCCGCTCTGCATTCCGCGATGCCAACGCGCCCGACTACGCCTTCCGGAGCGGCGGTTTCCGCTTTGCCCTGAGGTCCACCCGCCAGGAGCAGGAGGCAGGCGCTACGCGCCTGCCTGAGGCAAGCCGGGTCACGCGTCCCGCGTGACCCGGCCGGTGATTCTTTCTGCAGGCGATGGCCCGAATGTGCAGGTCGCGTATGCGACTCAAGGATTTCTCCCCTACAGGGCTCGGTTTTCCTGGGGGCAGGGGGTCGAAAAACAAGCCGGATCAGCAGGGCACTGCGCTGACGCATCCTTTTGAATCAGCCCCGGTGCTCGCGCAGGCTTGCATCCCGGCGCAGATCGCGGAAAATGCCGGGGTCGCCACCGACCATGTTCGGCAGGCTCCCCCGTCAGAGAGGTGGCAGATCTTGCCTGCAACAAATCCATCCGGCCGTATCGAAGAGGACGGACTCCTGCAGCCCGAACAGGAGGCCAATCCCCCGACCCAGGCCGGTGAAACGCTGATCAGTGTCATCATTCCGACCTATAACTACGCGCATCTGCTGCCGCGAGCGCTCGCTTCGGTGTTCGTGCAGATGGCCGCCGATGTCGAACTGATCGTCGTCGATGACGGCTCGACCGATGCCACCCCCGAGGTTCTGGCAAGCCATGCCGCTCGCTACCCGCAGTTGCAGATCCTCGCGCAGCTCAATGCCGGTGCCGCAGCGGCGCGCAATCACGGGATTCGTGCGGCACGCGGTCGTTATGCGCTGCTGCTCGACGCGGACGACGAGTTGCTGCCGGGTGCGCTGGCGTGTCTGCGCACGCTGCTGGCAAAGCATCCGGCGGCGGGCATGCTGCTCGGCGCACAGGTTTCGGTTTACCCGGACGGTCGCCAGCGCCTGCGCCTGCCGAAGCCGGTGCCGCCTGCTTCCGCACGTGAACTGGCCAAACGCTATCTGCTCGAAAAGCGCGTGTCGATTTCGCATGGCTGTTCGCTGTTTCGCCGCGATCTGCTCCTGCAAAGACCCTACCCGGAAAACCTGCGCGGCGGTGAAGACGTGGCGGTTTTCGCGCATCTTCTGGTCAGCGCCCCGGTCGTCGTCACCTGTGAACCGCTGGCGCGCATCCACAAACATCCGGACAGCCTGCGCCACCAGCGCGATGGTGAAGAAGAGCGCGCGCGCGCGATGGTCTCCGAAGTCTTTGCCGGGCTGCCTCCCGAATGTCAATCGCTGCGCCGGCGCTACCAGGCGCAGCGCTATCTGTCCCTGTTTCGCACCGCCCTGCTGGCTGGTGAGCGCTCGGCGGCCAGGCACTATTACCGTGATGCCTTTCGCCTGAGTCCCTGGCAGGCCCTGCGTGGGCGCCACCTGCGCAAGGCTCTGCGCTTGCTGGCAGGGCTGTGAGGAGTGTCCTCTATGTACTTGAACTGGTTGAGGGCTGATGGGGTGACCGCGCTGCCGCGGGTTTCGCCAGCGCAGCTCGCGTTTTTCGGCAGCTTGCTGCTTTCGCTGCTTGCCGTTGCCGGCACGGTGACCCTTGCCAAGGACGCGGCGCGTTACCTGTACGTCAGCCAGCAGATTGTCGAGCAAGGCCCGCGAGTGGCCTTCGAGCTGTTCAGCTGGCCCTGGTTTTCACTGTTGCTGGCGGCGACGCAGCGGCTCTTGGGCATTTCGCTGGAACTTGCGGCCTACCTGTGGTGCGCTTTCCTGATGGCGGGGACCTGCGCCCTGCTGGTGGCGATCACGCAACGCTTCGTGATCGGCAGCGGCTATTGGGCTTGCCTGGTGGTGTTGTCGATTCCTGCCTTCAACCACTTGCGCTACGACATCATCCGGGAGTTCGGATTCTGGTTTTTCTGTACCCTGGCGCTGTGGCTGGCGCTGCGCTGGCTGGAACGCGCCGGCTGGCTGCGCGCGCTGCTGCTGCAACTGGCCATCGTCGCCGCGGTGCTGTTTCGCATCGAGGCGGTTCTCCTTTATCCGGCGCTGGTGCTTTGCCTGCTGGCCGATCTGAAAACACGCCAGGCCTGGATACGGCTGCTGCAGATCAGTCTCCTGCCGCTGGCCGGACTGCTGGTCGCGGTGGTCTGGCTGCTTTCCGGGCATGCGCTTGCGCAGGAACGTGTCGACTACGTCCTGTCTCTGGTGAGTCCACAGAATTTCCTGGCGCGCTTCGATCTGATGGCCAGCAGGTTTGCCGAAGTGGCTCTGGCGAAGTACTCTGCAGATGATGCCCGGCGCATCGTCTTCTTCGGTTTGTTGCTGACTTTGATCAGCAAGTTTGTCGCGCTCTGCGGGCCTTTCGCCCTGACCCTGCTGTATCGGCCGGGCTGGCGTGGCGTCGGCGAGTTCTGGCACAAGCTCAGGCCGATGGCCTGGGCCTGGCTCATTTATTTTGGCCTGCTGCTGATCTTCTTCGTACAGGAGCGATTCATCAACTCGCGTTACGTCAGCTTCCTGAATCTGCTGGCCGTTCCCTTGCTGACCGTGTTCGTGGTGTCTTTTGCCAGGGATTTCCCACGCCTTGCGAAAATCCTCGTGGCCGTGTCCCTGATGGTGATGTTGCAGAACGTCGTTTCGTTTGCCCCGAAGAAAACGCATTACCTCGAAGCCGGCGCCTGGCTATCGCAACACACCCATCCTGCCGACGCGATATTCTATGAAGACTCACGGCTGGCCTATTACGCGGGCCGGGGCTATCCCTACATGCCGTTCGATCGCGAACAGGCGATGAGTGCCGAGCAGGCACCGAACTTCCGCTATTTCGTCCTCATCGACAAGCCCGGAGACGCCGCGCTGCAACGCTGGATGGCGCAGCAACACAAGCAGGTGCTGAGCCGGTTCTCAAATCGCAAGGGCGATGCCGTCCTGGTGATCGGCGATTGAGGGCGGTCCGGCGGACGACTGCGTGGCGCATACGTCGCCCGCCAATACTCAGCGTTCGCTGTGCGCTTCCTCCTGCAGCGTCGGGTAATCAATGTAGCCCTGCGCACCCCCCTTGTAAATCGTCGACGCGTTCCAGTGCGCCAGGGGCGCGCCGATGCGCAAGCGTTCGACTAGGTCAGGGTTGGCGATGAAGTGTTTGCCAAAGGCGATCAGGTCGCCACAGTCGTTTCGCAGCGCAGCTTCTGCCCGCTCGCGGTCAAAGCCGCCACAGAGAATCATCGTGCCGGAATAGCAGGCGCGCAAGTGCTGGAGCAGATCGCTCTGTGGATCGTGTATCCAGTTCCCCGACTGGTCATAGACGTGCAGATAGCGGATACCCAGCTGGTCCAGCTGACAGGCCAGATAACCATAGGTGAACAATGGCGCCGGGTCCGGTTGCATTTCGTGCGCTGTCCCCAGCGGCGAGATGCGAACCCCGACGCGCTCGCTACCGATGGCCTCGGCGACCGCAGCCGTGGTTTCCAGGAGAAATCGCCAACGTTTGTGAGTGGCGCCGCCATAGGCGTCGGCACGGTCGTTCAGATAAGGGCAGCGGAACTGATCGAACAGATAACCGTTCGCGGCATGGATCTCGACGCCGTCGAAGCCCGCCGCCATCGCGTTCCGTGCAGCACGGGCAAAGTCCACGACGATTGCCCTGACTTCCTCGGTCCGCAGCGCGCGCGGTGGATCGCAGGGCCGTAGCACCGGCTCCTTGCCGCCATCGAGGACCGGCACCCGGTCGTTGTGCAGCGCGATCGTACTGGGGCCCACGGGTGGCGAAGCGTCGGCGCGCAGGCCGCAATGACCGACGCGTCCGACGTGCCAGAGCTGCAGGTAGATACGCCCGCCCTGATCATGCACCGCCGTGGTGACTCGTCTCCAGCCAGCGATCTGGGCGGTACTGTAAATCCCCGGCGTGCAGGCGCAACCGCGTGCCTGCGGCGACACCGGCGTTCCCTCGGCGATGATCAGGCCTGCCGAGGCACGCTGTGCGTAGTACCTGGCGGTCATTGCGGATGCTGCAAGCTGTGAGTCTGTGGCGCGGTTGCGATTCATCGGCGCCATCACGATACGGTTCGGCAGCACCAGGCTGGCGAGCGAATAGCGAGAAAATAATTTCCTGGACATGTTTGATGTACCTCCAATGGGAGCCTTTGCACCGTATGGAGCAAATTTCGCGCCATTGAATCGATCCGCTGCCAGGCGCGGGAGCTTCCAAGATGCATTGCGCAGGAATCATGACGCCCCGAGGTTTCGGATGGATGGCTGCGGCGGGTACTGAAGGTGACCTCGGGAGCGTGGGTTCCGCAACTTGTTTGATCTACGACAATGAGGGCGGCGCTTCAGAAACCCCAGATCTGGTTGACGCGGACAAAGCCTGTCTGTCCCTCGCGATGGCGCACCTTGACCCAGCCGCCGGGAGAAGTTTCGAGATACTCAAGAGAAACGTTCTTTTCCGCTTCGAAGACGAGGGCTGCGGCCTCGTCGGCGTTTTGCCGGACCTGGGCGCGCGCAACCGTGACGATGACCGAACGCCGCTTGACGAGCGCCGCAGCCTCGATCCACGCCAACCCGCCGTCGGCATCGCGTACCTTCGACCATCCTTCGAGGTTGACCACCAACTCGACCGGCGTGCCCCGCCTGATCACGAAAAGCTTGCTGCCTCTTAGCGATGGCGCATCGTAGAGCACCGTCGCAATGTTGACGGTGCGATATTCAATCGCCAGCGCCGGCACGGCAAGTCCTGCGCCCAGCAGCAAGCCCAGCAGCCGCTTCATCGACGCTCCCTACTGGATCGTGGCGGCACTCGCTGCATCCTTCGCCGCTTCCTGTTGCTGCAAACGAGACAGGTACAGAGCCTCGAAATTGACCGGCTGCAACAGGACCGGCGGGAAACCGGCGCGGATCACGGCATCGGAAACGACTTCGCGAGCGTAGGGGAAAAGAATGTTGGGGCAGGCAATCGACAGCAGGGGTTCCATGTTCTCGTTGGGAACGTTCTGGATGCGGAAGATGCCGGCCTGACCCACCTCGACAAGAAACACCGTCTTCTCTTCGATTTTGGAGGTCACGGTGGTTGTCAAGGTCACTTCGAAGACGCCCTCTCCGATACCCTGGGCATTGGTCTGTAACTGGATGCTGACCTTGGGAGCTTCGCGCTCAAGAAAAATCTGTGGCGCATTGGGTACTTCAACGGACAAATCCTTGATGTAGAGCTTTTCGATCGCAAAGACCGGGTTGTCTTGCGCGGGAGTTTCCTGTTCGCTCATGGTAATTCTCTAACCTTTGTCGTGAGATGGGTGGGTAAAGCTCGGGGAAATGGGTGTCAGATGCCTTCACCCGCAAGTAAGGGCGTCAATTTGCCCGCACGGTCGAGTGCAATGAGTTCGTCGGAACCTCCGACATGCGTTTCGCCAATGTAAATCTGTGGAACGGTGCGCCTGGCCGTCCTTTCCAGCATTTCGGCACGGCGCTTGGGATCAAGATCGATACGCACTTTCTCGATGTCCACGACGCCACGGGCACGCAACAGTTGTTCGGCGCGAATGCAGTAGGGACAAACGGCCGTCGAGTACATCAGCACACGCGGCATGGCGGTCATTTGCGAGCTCCTTTCTTGAGCGGCAGACCGGCCTCGACCCACGCCACCGTACCGCCTGCGAGCGAGTGCACCTTGGAGAAACCAAGCTTGGCCAGTGTCGAGCAGGCAGCGGAAGAACGGGCGCCGGACTGGCAGACCAGGATCACCGGCGTGTCCTTGAACTGTTCCAGTTCGCCGGCACGTTCCGCGAGTGATTCCGAAGGAATATTGCGCGAGTCGCTGAGGTGCCCGGAAACGTACTCATTGGGCTCGCGAATGTCGATCAGCTGTGCATTCTCGCGGTTGATCAGCAGGGTGGCCTGCGTCGGCGTGAGCGAGTTCGCGCTTCCGGGACGACGCACCGAAAGCGCCAGCAGCATCGCGCCACTGACCACGGCAACGGTCACCAGTAAAATGTTCTGTTGAATGAATTCCAACTGAAACTCCAGAAACTGACAGGTCCAAATAGAAGAAACCAGCAAAACAAGGCAGGAAAAGCATGGGCGTGCGTCGCTGGCGTGACCATTGCCTCATTTTGCTTCAATCTCCGCAAAAAACCTCGCGCATCATGCCAATCAACTGCAGTGTGCGGGCGTCGCCGACACGATAGTAAACCCGATTGGCGTCCTTGCGCGCGAGCAGAACGCCCTTTTCACGAAGGATGGCAAGGTGCTGGGAAATGTTGCTTTGCGAAGTGCCTACCGCTTCGACGATCTCTTGTACACAAATATCCTGATCGCCAATCACGCACAGTATCTTGAGGCGCAATGGATGTGATATCGACTTCAGCGCACGTGCCGCCTGCTCAATATGTTCCTGCTTGTCGATGATACTGGTCCGGATAGGCACGATATGACCGACTCTTCAATTATCATATAATCGGCTATTATAGAGCAAAACCCTGACTGCTGGAGAACACCGCCAATCCTGGGCAGCGTGACAAAAATCACCCCTGGAAGGTTATTGCAAACTTGCCCGGGTTTCAGCATGGCATGTGCCGCTCATTGACGAGAAAGCATTCATTTCCCTCCTGCACCATCGCTCGCGGCGAAACAAGGTCGACCGTCGTCACGGCCGATGCCGGGCGGACTGCAATGCATCCCTGGCGCTGGCTGCCCGTCGCAGTGCTGATCATGTCTGCACTGCTGGCGTTCGGTGGAACCGCCAGCAGCGGCCAGAACGTCAGGGAGACGGCTGCGGCGTCGCTGAGCGAAGTCGCAGAACGTCAGGACGACCTGAAATCGCTGCGTTCCCAGATCGATACGCTGCGCAAGGAAATGGCCAGCGCCGAAGGATCGCGCCGAGATGCCATCGATCAGTTGCAGGATGTCGAGCGGGCCATCTCGTCCACCCAGCGCGAACTGCACGGGTTGACGGCACAGATCGACAAGCTGCAGGCCAAGTTGCAGGATCTCGGTAGCCAGTCTCGAGAACTCGAAAGGACGCTGAGCATACAGCAGACGCAACTGGAAAAGCTGCTCTACCGGCAATACCTGCGCGGCACCCCGGACCCTTTGCGACTGTTTCTCAACGGGGGCGACCCCAATCAGCTGGCTCGCGATTTCCACTATCTCGAGGCCATTGGCCGGGCGCGCGGACAGATTCTGCGCGAGGTCGAGGCTACCCTGCAACGCAAGCAGACGATCGTTTCCGAGACCCGCCAGCAGACCGCGCTATTATCCGCCAGCGAGGCCCGGCAGAAGGAAGAACATGCCAGACTGCTTGCCCAGCGCCAGCAGCGCCAGGCGATGCTTGACAAGATATCAACGCAGATCGCGGTACAGCGACGCGAGATCGGCAATCTGCAACGCGACGAAAAACGCCTGACGGAACTCGTCGACCGACTGTCGAAAATCATCGCTGCCAGGGCAGCCGAAGCGCGGGAGGCTCGCCGGGAAGCGCTGCGGGCAGCGCATCGGCGCGAGTCGCCGCGGCAGGGGGCGCCCCAGGAGAAGCTGTCGCGAACACCGCCAGCCAACCAGGAGAGGTCTGCGCGTGCCGGGCCGCCCGCAGATGAAGATCCGGCAGGCGGCGCAGCAGCGCCGGAGGTCCGCGCCGAGAATCCACCGCCGGTCGCCGATAGGCTTGCCAGCATGAAAGGGCAACTGCGACTGCCGACGCGCGGCTCGATCAGCAACCGATTTGGCACTCCTCGACAGGAGGGCAGCACCTGGAAAGGTCTGTTCATCCTTGCCAGCACCGGCAGTGAGGTCCGGAGCATCGCTGCCGGGAGAGTGGTTTTTGCCGAGTGGATGCGCGGCTTTGGCAATTTGCTGATCATTGACCATGGCGGCGGTTATCTGTCGATCTATGCCAACAACGATGCGCTGCGCAAACAGGTCGGCGACGAGGTGCAGAACGGCGAAGCGATCGCCACAGTGGGCAACAGCGGTGGGAATCCTGAATCCGGTTTATACTTTGAGCTTCGTCACCAAGGGAAACCGCTCAATCCGCTGGTTTGGGTTAGCCCGAAATGAGGTGCAGACTGGAGTGAGACAAATGGGTAAGTTGAAACAGGCCGGGCTGGTTTGTGCCGGGGTCGTGGGTGGCGTTCTGATCAGCCTGCAGTTTTCGGCGATTGCCGACAAGGAGATGCGCGCCAGTCTGCCTGTTGAGGAACTGCGCACGTTTGCCGAGGTGTTCAATGCCATCAAGACCGGCTATGTCGAGCCGGTGGACGACAAGAAGCTGATTACACATGCCATCAGCGGCATGCTCTCCAACCTCGATCCGCACTCGAGTTACCTGGATGCCGACGCCTTCAAGGATCTGCAGGTCGGCACACAAGGAGAGTTCGGCGGCATCGGCATCGAAGTGGGCATGGAAGACGGTCTGGTCAAGGTGATCTCGCCGATTGAAGACACCCCTGCCTATCGCGCCGGGGTGAAACCCGGCGACCTGATTTTCAAGATCGACGACACCTTGGTCAAGGGGCTGACCCTGAGCGAAGCGGTCAAGCGCATGCGCGGCAAGCCGAAATCCCAGATCAGGCTGTCGATCATCCGCAAGGGTGAAGCCAAACCGCTGGACATCACGCTGGTGCGCGAAGTGATCAAGGTCCAGAGCGTCAAGTCGAAACTCCTCGAGGGCGGCTATGGTTATCTGCGCATCACTTCTTTTCAGGAGAATACCGGCGCCGCAGTGGTGAAGCATCTGGGTGATCTATTCAAGCCTGGTTCACTGAAGGGCCTGGTACTCGATCTGCGCAATGATCCCGGCGGTCTGCTCAACAGCGCAGTCGGCGTCTCGGCGGCCTTCCTGCCTCCGGATATCCTGGTCACCTCGACCGATGGACGCACCCCCGATGCCAAGCACCGCTTTTCCGCCTCGCCAGCAGACTATCTGCGCGGCAGCCGCGAAGATTACATCAAGGCATTGCCATCCGATGCACGCAAAGTGCCGATGGTGGTGCTGGTCAATGGGGGCTCTGCTTCGGCTTCCGAAATCGTCGCTGGTGCGCTGCAGGACCACAAACGCGCGATCATCCTCGGCACCACGACTTTCGGCAAAGGCTCCGTGCAAACCGTCCTGCCATTGCCCGGGAACACCGCGATCAAGCTGACGACCGCTCGCTACTTCACCCCGTCGGGTCGTTCAATCCAGGCTAAAGGCATCGTGCCGGACATCGTCGTCGAGGAGAACGCCAACGGCAGCTCAACCGAACGTTTGCGGGAAGCCAACCTCGAGCATCACCTCGACAACAACAAGGAACCTGCCCCGGCGATCAAGGAGACTCCCGCCAAGCCGCCCATCAAGGCCGCACCGGTCAAGACGAGAAGCGGCGCGGTGAAAGACGAGCCCGATGAGTCTTCCGAGCTTCCGAGCCGTGAAATTGCTTCGAAAAAGGACTATCAGTTGAACCAGGCGCTGAATCTTCTCAAGGGGATGCAGATCATGCAGAGCCAGCGGTGAACCCGTCTTGCGGAGTGGAGAAAGTGAAACGACCAGAAGCGACCGCGCACAAGGCGATAGCGATCCGTAAACAGCGGAATATCCTGTTTGCCAAGTTCCCGCCAGGTCAGGTACCCGAAGCCAGCGACTTTCTCGGCAGGCTGGAGGACCTGGAAATTGAACGGCGTGAACAGCAGCGTGCACTTGGCGTCGCCTATGATCTCCGCTGCCACTGCCTGCAGGAACTCGAAGGCACCCTCGAAGACCAGGGCTACCATCTCGACAACACGCTGATGAGCAAGATGATGCGCGCACTGATCTACTACGTCGAGGAAACGCAACTGCACAACCTCGAAACCCCCGAGCGGCCGCTCAAACGCTCGCAGTCGGAGGCCTATACCCACGCCTGGGAACGTCATCCGCACGGCGACCACGACGATACCCCGCCGGAGTGGCGCGAATACAAGTAAGGCCTGGTCGATGGACGACGGACAGTTGCTGCGCTACAGCCGACATATCCTGCTGGAGGAGATCGGCGTCGAAGGGCAGCAGCGGATACTTGATGCGAAAGTGCTGATCGTCGGTGCCGGCGGGCTGGGTTCACCGGCTGCGCTTTACCTCGCGGCGGCCGGCATTGGGCGAATCACTCTCGCCGACGGCGATACGGTGGACCTCACCAACCTGCAGCGCCAGATTCTCCATACGCAGGAGCGCATCGGTCAGCCGAAGGCCCTCTCCGGACAGGCCGCATTACAGGGTGTCAATCCTGAAGTGGTGGTCGAAGCGATCAGCACCCGCCTGGCCGGTGCAGCGCTGCAGGAGCTGGTCGCCAATGCGGACGTGGTTCTCGATTGCTGCGACAATTTTGCCACCCGACACGAGGTCAACCGGGCCTGCGTCAGGCACCGTAAGGCGCTGGTTTCTGGCGCGGCGATCCGCTTCGCCGGACAGCTTGCGGTATTCGATAGCGGTCGCGATCGCACTCCCTGCTACCACTGCCTGTTTCCCGAAGCAGATGAGGTCGAGGAGGAACGCTGCGCGACGATGGGGGTATTCGCGCCGCTTACCGGCATCATCGGCACGATGCAGGCAGCCGAAGCCCTCAAGCTGATCACCGGATCCGGCGAGGTGGTGCTGGGACGTCTCTGGCTACTCGATGGCCTGTCGATGGAATGGCGCAGCATCCGGTTCGGACGGGACCCGGAGTGTCCGGTATGTGCCGGGCTCAACTGAATCGGGCGAGCAGGCGAAGGTCGGAACCCAGCGAACGGACGTCACGAATCGCGAGTGTGCGCCGGGCGGCCAGCGATTCGAGCGCCGGCAGGTCGAACATGCCGCGTGCCACCTCCCCGATCAGACAGGGCGCGAGATAAAGCAGCAGTTCATCGACCAGACCCGCACGCAGCAGCGAGCCACTGAGTCCGACACCGGCCTCGGCATGCACTTCGTTGATGCCACGCCGGGCGAGCTCGTTGAGTAGAGCCGGCAGATCCACCTGTCCATCGGGACCGGGCAGCAGAACGACTTCGGCGCCGCGCTGTTGCAGAGCAGCGATCCTGGCAGGTTCATCGACAGCGGCGGCGACCAGGACCGTGCCATCGCCGAGCACCCTGGCGTCGAGCGGCAGTTCGAGGCGGCTGTCAACGACCACCTTCAAGGGCTGACGCAATGCCCCGACCAGGTTGTCCACCCCGCGCACATTGAGTTGTGGATTGTCGTGACGGATCGTGCCGATACCTGTCAAGATCGCGCAGGCGCGCGCTCGCCAGCGATGGCCATCCTGCCGTGCCGCCGGGCCGGTCAGCCACTGGCTGGCACCATTCTGCAGCGCCGTCCTGCCATCGAGGCTGGCCGCCAGCTTCAGCCGCAGCCATGGCCGGGAACGTGTCATGCGTGCGACGAAACCGATATTGATCTCGTGCGCCTCGACAGCCAGCAAGCCACATTCGGCCAGCAGTCCGGCCGCGCGCAGGCTGGCCAGCCCCTGCCCGGCGACCAGCGGATTGGGGTCCTGCATCGCGGCGACCACTCTGGTCACCCCGGCGGCCAGCAGGGCAGCGGTGCAGGGAGGCGTTCGGCCGTGGTGACTGCAGGGTTCGAGGGTGACATACGCGGTCGCTCCGCGCGCTTTCTCGCCAGCGGCCTGCAAGGCGTGAACTTCGGCATGCTCCGCCCCGGCTCGCACATGCCAGCCTTCACCGACAACCTGTCCGGCGTTAACGATGACACAGCCGACGCGCGGATTGGGCGTCGTGGTGTACAGGCCGCGCTCGGCAAGACGAAGCGCAAGCGCCATGCATTGGTGATCCGCCGCGCTGAACGCCGGTGCCATCAACGGCCGAGTGGTTGCGTAGGATGCGGCACTTCGGGGGAAACCTCGCGAATGACCTTGGAGAACTCGTCTACGTCCTCGAAATTCCTATACACCGAGGCAAAGCGGACGTAGGCGACCTTGTCGAGTTTCTTCAGCTCGCGCATGACCATTTCACCCAGTTTCTCCGAGGCCAGTTCGCGCTCGCCCAGCGCCAGCAGTTTTTCCTCGATGCGGGCAATCGCCGCCTCGACGGCGTCGACGCTGACCGGTCGCTTGCGCAGCGCCAGCCAGAGACTGGCAGCAAGCTTCTCGCGGTCGAAATCGACCCGCGAGCCGTTCTTCTTGATGACTTGCGGCAGGCGCAGACCGGCCCGCTCATAAGTCGTGAAGCGCTTGTCGCAGGTCAGACAGCGCCGCCGCCGCCGCACGATGTCGCCGTCGTCGTTGATGCGGGTGTCGGCGACGGCGGTTTCGTCAGCGCCGCAGAACGGGCATTTCATCTCGCCAAGCCGCCATAGACCGGGAATTTCCGGCACAGCTTCAAGACATCGGCGCGCACTCTCGCCAGCACCTCGGCGTCGGTGGGCGCGTCGAGCACATCGGCGATCAGGTGGGCAACCTGCTCGGATTCGATCTCGGTGAAACCGCGCGTGGTCATCGCCGGCGAGCCGAGGCGGATACCCGAGGTCACGAAGGGCTTTTGGGGATCGTTCGGAATGGCATTCTTGTTGACCGTCATGTGTGCGGCGCCGAGCAGCGCCTCGGCTTCCTTGCCGGTGATGTTCTTGGCGCGCAGATCGACCAGAAAGACATGCGATTCGGTTCGACCCGAGACGATGCGCAGTCCCCGCTCATCTGCCAACACCCTTGATAGCACGCGAGCGTTGGCGACCACCTGTTCCTGGTAACGACGGAAAGCCGGCGTCAGGGCCTCCTTGAAGGCGACTGCCTTGGCAGCGATCACGTGCATCAGGGGGCCGCCCTGCAGACCGGGGAAAATTGCCGAATTGATCGCCTTTTCATGTTCGGCCTTCATCAGGATGACGCCGCCGCGCGGGCCGCGCAGCGTCTTGTGCGTCGTCGAGGTCACGACATCGGCGTAGGGCACCGGGTTGGGATAACAACCGGCAGCGATCAGGCCTGCGTAGTGCGCCATGTCGACCATGAAGATCGCGCCGATTTCCTTGGCAACGTTGGCAAAACGCTCGAAGTCGATATGCAGCGAGTACGCCGACGCGCCGGCGATCAGGATGCGCGGCTTGTGCTCGCGCGCCAGCGCTTCCATCTTCGCGTAGTCGATTGCTTCGTTCCGGTCGAGACCATAGGCCACGACCTTGAACCATTTGCCGGACATGTTGAGTGGCATGCCGTGCGTGAGATGGCCGCCTTCGGCCAGACTCATTCCCATGATGGTGTCGCCCGGTTTGGCAAAAGCCATCAGCACCGCCTGGTTGGCCTGCGACCCGGAATGGGCCTGAACGTTGGCGGCCTCGGCAGCAAACAGTTTCTTGAGGCGGTCGATGGCCAGTTGCTCGGCGTCGTCGACATGCTCGCAACCGCCGTAATAGCGCTTGCCGGGATAGCCTTCGGCATACTTGTTGGTCAGTTGAGAACCCTGTGCGGCCATCACCGCGCGGCTGACATAGTTTTCGGAGGCGATCAGCTCGATATGCTCTTCCTGACGCTGATTTTCGTTCTCGATGACCCTCCAGAGCTCGGGATCCACTTTCGCCAGGGTGTCTTTTTCGGAAAACATGATGCGCCTCTCAAGCCTTGAAAAGGCTTGAATTGTAGCATGCGTGGCGGTTCCCGGACTTGGCCGGTAAGCACAGGGAGGCATGACTGCGCCAACCCCGACGCTTGCCCATCCGTGCGGGCCTGCCTATGGCCGGCTTGCACTCAAGGCAGCCACGTCATCGCAGGTTTCACTGACCGGGGTGACGGTGACGGCGACGTCGAGTTCATGCGCGTCACCACCGAGAATGACGCCACGTAGCGGAGAGACGTCGGCAAAATCCCGTCCCCAGGCGAGCGTGATGTGCTGCGTGTCGGGTAACAGGTTGTTGGTCGGGTCGAAGTCCACCCAGCGCCCGCCTTCGAGTCCCGGGCAATACACTGAAACCCATGCGTGCGAAGCATCGGCGCCTACCATGCGCGGCTTCCCCGGTGGCGGATGGGTGAGCAGGTAGCCGCTGACGTAACGCGCGGCGATACCCTGCGAACGCAGGCAGGATAGCATCAGGTGTGCGAAGTCCTGACAGACGCCGCGTTTGTCGGCCAGTACCTCAAGAACCGGGGTGGCGACGGTCGTTGCCTCGGGGTCGAACTCGAACTCGTTGTAGATGCGGCTCATCAGCGCTTGCACCGCTTCCAGTACGGGTCGACCGGGAGTGAAGCAGGGCCTGGCATAAGCGGCAAACTCTCGCTTGACGCGTACATAGGGCGATTCGAACTGGAAACAGCTGGCTTCGAGCAGAACGGGACGAGCACCGTAGGCGAGTGCATCGCGCACCGTTTCCCACGCCGGAGAAGCGCGCAGGTAGTGGGGCGATGCCGGTTGCGGCGGCCTGGCTTGGCCCGCATTCGTGGCCGCTTTCCCCATCAGGGCAGCCAGTGCGTCAAGCGGCAAGTGCGGAAGTACCTCGATGGTGCTCTCAGCCCGGACGCTGAGGGTGTCGTGAGGAAATTCGATCGCAAGCTCCCGCACCGGATTGCCAAAGCAATCGTAGCGCTCGCGCTCAGCAGTCACTTCGGGAGTCACATTGATCTGATGCGCCAGGCAGCGTTGCCAGGCGCAATCGCGCGGGGTCAGATGCAGGAGCTGGCGCGAAAGCGATACCGGGCTGTCGTAGCTGTAGATCGTTTCGTGAACAATGTGATAACGGGCGGCGTTCGGGGACACGGCGATTAAGAGGCGAGGGTGGGCCGACTGACATCGCCGACATGACTGAAATAGCGCATTGCCAGGCGATCCGAAAGCGTTGCCGCAGCGAGTGACACTTCGCCGAGGATCGCTGCCAGGGCGAGGCAGGGATCGCAGGCACGACAGTCGCTGAAGCTTTGCCCCTCGAAACGCCCGAGGTCGAAACCCTGCAGGCATGCCAGTTCTTGCCGCAGTGCCAGGTCACGCGGACCTCCGAGCAGGCGCGCCAGGTTGTCGAGGTAACGGATGAGGATCTGCAATTGAAATGCCACCGAATGCGGGTTTCCCTCGTCGAAAACGATCAGGTCGAGGGTCGGCAGGATCTGTGGCTGGGTCATGTAGCGCGAACGATAGGTGATGATGCTGTCGGTCAGTTCGAGCAGCCATTCCAGGCTGCCGGAAGCACGCGTCGAGTCCAGGAGCAGGAATTGCGCGACGGCGTTGGCAAGGAAAACGAGTCTTTCAATTCGCCTGCCGATGATCAGAAAACGCCAGCCGTCGTCACGGGTCATGTTGTCCATTGCAAAACCGGCCAGCGAGGAGGAAACGAGCAGAACCTGGTCGAGGAAGGCCAGTACCTCGCTGAGCTCGGGTTGGCTGACCTCGGCCACGATTTTTCCGTAGCGTTGCAATTGTTGTTGCAGGCGATTGATCGCATGCCAGTTGTCAAGCGAGAAACGCTCGCGTACCTGCGTGGCCACCCATAGTAGACGGCGAATGTCACCCGCTAGGCCCTCGTTCAACTCGGTGCCACAAACTGCGGCAAGCAGTTGCGCTTCGAGTGACAGCTCGGGCGCTGGCGAGCCGATCTTTGCAGGGCCGCCCGCTTCGGCTTCGCTGACGGCCGGCAACAACTGCATGGCACGGCAAAGGTCGAAAGCCGATGTCAGTGCAGGCAGAATGTCGGCGCCGGTATCGACCAGACGTGACAACGCGACGCGCAGGAGGCGCGAGGTCTTGTCGGTTCGTTCGGCGTAACGGCCGAACCAGTACAGGTTCTCGACCACTCGCGACGACAGGTTGCGACCGCCGCGAACCAGGTCTGCTTTGCCGACCTGGGGCTTGAGCAGGCTGAAGGTATTGACCGCCTGGTCTGTCAGTATCCAGGTGTCCTTGCTTGAGCCGCCGCGCTGCATCGAGATGACCCGCGCATTGGAAACCGCTGAGACACGCGTCAGGCCTCCCGGCATCACCACGTAACCGCTTGGGGTGGCGGCAACAAATACACGCAGACCCACGCCGCGCGGCAGCAGATGCCGGTCATGGCGGGTACTCCAGGTCGGCGCTTCGGAGAAATTGACCAGTTCCTGGGCGACATAGGCCTGTGGTCGTGTTTTCAGGCGGGCGATCATTTCTTCGCGCGGGCTGCCGATCAGTTCGTTACCAAAGACCGGATCGAAACGCTGTGAGGGATACGAGCCCTTGATCACCAGTTCGTCGAGGTGCTCGATGGTGAACTCGAGCGCCGCCTGCTCGCCGCACCACCAGGTGGCCACCGAGGGCATGGCCAGCGCCTCGCCGAGCAGCTTTTCGCAGGCGCCGGGCAAAAATCCCGGTAGCGCCGCGGATTCGAGCAGGCCGCTGCCGAGGGCATTGGCAATCAGCACCTTGCCGGCCCGTACGGCCTGCAAGAGCCCTGGCACACCGAGTGCCGAATTACCGCGCAGTTCAAGCGGATCGCAGTAGTCATCGTCGAGTCGGCGCAGAATCGCATGCACCCGGCGCAAGCCGCTGAGTGTTCGGAGGTAGACGCAGTCGCCGCGTACCGTCAAATCATGTCCTTCGACCAGTGGAAAACCGAGATAGCGCGCCAGATAGGTGTGTTCGAAGTAGGTCTCGTTATAGGGTCCCGGTGTCAGGAGCACGATCAACGGGGCCTCGCTGGCAGGGGCTGCCCAATAGGCAAGGCTGTCCTGGAGTTGACGGAAGAATGACGCGAGATGCTGGACATGCAGGTCGCGGAACTGTTCGGGGAAAACTCGGCCAATGATGGTCCGGTTTTCAAGTGCATAACCCGCACCCGAGGGCGCCTGCGTTCGATCGGCGATCACCCACCAGCGACCATCAGGTGAACGTGCGAGGTCTACGGCGCAAAGATGCAGGTAGGTATCACCGGCTGGTCTGACCCCCTGGCATGGCCAGAGAAAGTTGTTATGACCAAAGACCAGCGCCGGTGGCAGGCTGCCGTCCCTCAGCAACTCCTGCGGACCATACAGATCCTTGAGCACGGCGTTGAGCAGGCGTGCACGTTGCGTCACGGCGCTGGCCAGTTCCTGCCACTCGCCAGGTGACAGGATCAACGGCAGCGGATCGAGTTCCCATGGCCGATCGGCGCCTTTCGGGTCGGCATAGACATTATAGGTGATACCATTTTCGAGAATGCGTCGGCGTACGTAATCCACTCGGTGGCGCATCTGCTCCGGTGTCGCCGCATCGAGGTGGGCAAGAAACGGTTGCCACGCAGGACGAACGCTGCCGTCCTCGGCGAGCATTTCGTCGAAACGGTCGGTTTTCTTCTGATAACTGGAAAGCAGGGATGGCGGCATGAAAAAAGCGCAGGAGGGTTTGCTCCTGCGCTAGTTAGTTTCAGGATCGCCGCAAGTCTAACGTAAACGGGAAGCCGGTATTGACTGGTGCTGGCTGAATATCAATTTGGCCGGGCGTGTGGCCAAATGGCGTAAAGCGCGCCAGGCGGCGACCTTCAGCCTCGTTGGCGTTGACCGGGTAGCGGTCGGGGTTGCGTCCGCCGGGGTGCTCGACGTGATATTGGCAGCCTCCTAGTGAGCGCTTCATCCAGGTATCGACGAGGTCGAAAACCAGCGGTGCGTGCACGCCGATCGTCGGATGCAGCGCCGATGGCGGATGCCAGGCCCGGTAACGCACACCGGCCACAAACTCGCCTGGCCTGCCGGTCGAGCGCATCGGCAAGGCGCGGCCGTTGCAACCTATCACATAACGATCACTGGCCATGCCGGTCACCTTGAGCTGCACCCGTTCCAGCGAAGAGTCGACGTAGCGCACGGTAGTTCCGACCGATCCCTGCTCACCCATGACATGCCAGGGTTCAAGGGCATGCCGCAGTTCCAGTTCGATGCCCTGCGCCGTGATGCTGCCATGCAGAGGAAAACGGAACTCGAAGTGAGGCGCAAACCAAGCACTTTCCAGCGCATAGCCGGCGCCACGCAGTTCACTCAGAACATCTTCGAAATCCTGTTGCACGAAGTGCGGCAGCATGAAGCGGTCATGCAGCTCGGTTCCCCAGCGCACCAGTCGCTCCGGTGCGTAGGGCGTACGCCAGAAGCGGGCGATCAGCGCCCGCAGCAGCAGTTGCTGGGCCAGCGACATGCGCGCGTGCGGGGGCATTTCGAAAGCGCGCATTTCTAGCAGACCGAGGCGGCCGGTGGGACCTTCGGGAGAGTACAGCTTGTCGATGCAGAATTCTGCGCGGTGCGTATTGCCCGTCGAGTCGATCAACAGGTTGCGCAGTACGCGGTCGATGATCCAGGGGGCGATGCACTCCGTCCCATCTGACGTCGTCTTTGGGAACTGGCTGAAGGCAATCTCCAGTTCATATACCGAATCGTTGCGCGCTTCGTCGACACGCGGCGACTGGCTGGTCGGGCCAATGAACAGGCCGGAGAAGAGATACGACAGCGATGGGTGGTTGTGCCAGTAACTGATCAGGCTTCGTAATAGGTCTGGGCGGCGCAGGAAGGGCGAGTCGAGTACGCTGGCGCCACCGAAGACGAAGTGGTTGCCACCGCCGGTGCCGGTATGGCGACCGTCGAGCATGAACTTTTCGGTACAGAGACGTGACAGATGAGCCGCTTCATAGAGATGGGTCGTCCGTTCGACGAGTTCATCCCAGCTTGCTGATGGCTGAATGTTGACTTCGATTACCCCAGGGTCTGGGGTTACCCTGAAGTTGGTCAAGCGTGGATCCGAGGGCGGCTCGTAACCTTCGACGATGACCGGTGTGGCCAGTGTCCTGGCCGTGGCCTCGACGGCGGTCACCAGTTCTAGGTAGTCATCGAGCGTTTCGGTCGGCGGCATGAAGATATACAGCACGCCATTGCGCGCCTGCGCCGATAAGGAGGTGCGTATGACCAATGTCGGCGACAGGGTTCCCTGTGCGTCGACATTCCCGGCTGCATGCGTCAGCGACTCGGCTGCACGGTCGAGCGCCTGCTCAGAAAAGTGTTCGCCAGTGACCGCGGCAGCTTCTGCGTGCAAGTTCGCGCTGCCGCTGACCGCATAGCGGGCCTGCATCTGTGCATGATCGGGTAGCGCAGAAAATCTTTGCGTCGGATCGGGAGAATGAATGTACGGATAGTCGGATTTGGCCACCCAGGGCTGCGAATCCAGCGGCAGTCGGTAGCCGATTGGCGAATCGCCCGGTATCAGATAGCAACGACCTGCGCGCAGGAACCACGGCCCGCTTTGCCAGCCACCCTGCGGTCGGCGCTTGAGCGGCAGGACATATCCGACTACCTTGTCGAGTCCCTGACGAAAAACCCTAGCTAGGCGGTCGCGTTCAATCGGATCATCAAGGCGGGCATCAAAGGGGTCGACATTGATCGGCAGGCGATGTTCGCGCCAGAGGTAGTAGTACACATCTTCGCAGGCTGGAAACACATGCTGCGGGTCGATCGCCAGTAACTCAGCGAGCTTGTTCAGAAAGCGGCCGGCAAGGACTTCGTCAGCACCGTAGTCGCGGTTTTCATCGGCATACAGCGCCGGGTTGTTCCACACCGGCTGGCCATCGCGTCGCCAGAAGCAGTTCAGTGACCAGCGCGGCAACTGTTCGCCGGGATACCATTTGCCCTGCCCAAAATGCTGCAGGCCCTGCGGCGCGTACCGCGCGCGCAGACGCTGAAAAATTTCCGCGGCACGCAGACGTTTGGTCGGTCCGAGTGCGTCGATGTTCCATTCGGCGCCGTCGTGGTCATCAATCGAGACGAAAGTTGGTTCGCCGCCCATCGTCAGGCGTACGTCGGCACTGACCAGATCGGCGTCGATCTGATGGCCCAGCGCCTCGATCGCCGACCATTGCGCTTCGTCATAGGGTTTGGTGACCCTGGGCGCCTCCCAGACGCGCTCGATTTTCATGTGGTGTTCGAACTCGCATTCACAGGACTCGGTGAAGCCCGTGATCGGAGCCGCCGAAGACGGTTGCGGCGAACACGCCAGCGGAATATGCCCTTCCCCGGCGAACAGGCCAGAGGTCGGATCGAGGCCGATCCAGCCGGCGCCTGGCAGGTATACCTCGCACCAGGCGTGCAGGTCGGTGAAATCATGGTCGGTTCCGGATGGACCGTCCAGCGATTTGACGTCGGGCACCAGCTGGATCAGGTAACCCGAAACGAAGCGTGCCGCCAAGCCGAGATGGCGTAGCACTTGCACCAGCAACCAGGCTGAGTCACGGCAAGAGCCGCTCGCCAGTTCGAGAGTTTGCTCCGGTGTCTGCACACCGGGCTCAAGACGAATGACGTAGCTCACCGTGCGCTGTATCTGGCGGTTCAGGTCGACCAGAAAATCGACGCTGTGGCGCGGCGCGGAGGGAATGGTTGCCAGAAAGCGGCGAAGCAGCGGTGTCAGCGGCAATCGGTGCAGATAGGGTTCGAGTTCTTCCTGCTGCCACGTTTCGTATTGAAAGGGAAAGGTCGTCGCATAGGGCTCAGGAAAGAAATCGAACGGATTGATCACTGATATGTTGACCAGCAGATCGACTTCAACACAAAACTCGCGCGTCTTCTCAGGGAAGACCAGACGCGCCAGATAATTCGCTTGCGGATCCTGTTGCCAGTTGATGAAATGCTGTGCGGGACTGACCTTCAGTGAGTAGCTGAGGATCGGTGTGCGCGAATGCGGTGCCGGACGCAGCCGAACGATTTGCGGAGACAAACTGATCGGACGGTCGTAGCGATAGTGTGTAAGGTGATTGAGGGCAACATGTATGGACACGGTCAGCTCCGGGACAAAATATCAATTTTTTCTAGCAAGAATCACGCTACTTGATGTGCAAGTCGCATCGGCGACTCACGAACCTCCCTCTCTCCTCTTGCAGTAGAGAGAAACGGCCATGATATTCATCATCGGGAGTGTCTGGAAATGTCATGACCGGTGGTCTCGTCATTGCAGTACGATCTGGCGCAAGCTTACGTACGTAAGGGCAAGGATGCCTAGCCCAATCAACCCTGCAGGTGCTGCAGCAGATCAGTTTCCAGTTTGACACGTCCAGCGCTTTCCTCGAGATGTCCACCTCTGATCAGAAAAGTGTCCTCGACCCGCTCACCGAGCGTAGCGATTTTGGCCGTGTGCAGATTGGCCCGATGTCTAGCTAGTTCGCTGGCGATGACAAACAGTAAGCCGGGACGATCGGCGGCAATGACGGTGAGGACGAACAATTTCCCGGTTTCGTCGGCTTCCAGACTGACCAGCGGCTGGATGCTCACCTGCGTTTGAATCGGGAAATGTTTCACCTGCCGCGAGATGCGTCCGTTTGCGGGGACATCCAGCGGGGCCTGGTGAGCCAGCCGGTCACTGAGTTCGTGCTCGATATAGCTGATCATCGCCCGGTCACTGTCGCGTTTGGAGACATCGAGCAGCATGAAGGTGTCGAGCGCGTAGCCATGCCGCGTGGTGTGAATCTTGGCGTCGACGATGCTGTAACCGGCACGGCTGAAGAATCCGACCATACGCACGAAGAGGTCCGCCTGATCGTGCGTATAGACCATCACTTCGAGCCCCTCGCCAAGCGGATTCAGGCGGGCGACAACCAGCGGTCGATCCGTCTCTATTCGCTCGTGCAGGGCGCGAGCGTGCCACGCGATTTCTTCGGCCGATTGACGCAGGAAATAAACCGTATCGAGTTGATTCCACAAGGGCTCATGCGCCGCCTCGGGGAGCGTGAGAAAGCGCATCAGACGCAGTGCTTCCTGTTGTCGCTGCGCAATTATGCCATGCGTCATCAGCGTTTCGTCACTCGCCTGCAGGAAGCGCTGGGTGGCCTTGAACAGCTGCTCGAGCAGTTGTCCCTTCCAGGCATTCCAGACCTTCGGGCTGGTGCCGCGGATGTCGGCAACGGTCAGCAGGTAGAGCGCGATCAGATGCCTTTCGTCGCCAACGATGTTGGCGAATTGAGCCACCACGCCAGGATCGGTGATGTCCTGCTTCTGCGCGACACGGGACATCACCAGATGCTGGCGAACCAGCCAGACGACCAGTTCTGTATCTTCCGCCGCCAAGCCGTGCTGTTTGCAGAATTCCCGCGCATCGAGTGCGCCAAGTTCAGAGTGGTCACCGCCACGCCCTTTGGCGATGTCGTGAAACAGGGCGGCAATGTAGAGGAGCCAGGGATTACCGAGGTCGCTGATCAGACGAGTGCAGAATGGATACTCATGCGCGAACTCTTCCATCGAGAAGCGGCGCAGCCGGCGAATGACCTGCAGGATATGCTGGTCAACGGTGTAGACGTGGAACAGATCGTGCTGCATCTGCCCGACGATGCGTCCGAAACAGGGTAGATAGCGGCCCAGCACACCCAGTTGATTCATGCGCCGGAACTCCTGGACCAGACGGCGCTCCTGCTTGAAAATCTGCAGAAAAAGCGCCCGGTGCTCTGGATTGCAGCGGAAATCCTCGTCGATCAGTTGTCGTGCTCGCCACAGAGCGCGCTGCGTGCGCGCACTCATGCCCTTCAACTCGGCATGTGTCTGGAGCAATAGAAAAGCCTCAAGGATGGCGCTTGGAGTTTGCCTGAACACCTCCTCATGGACCACGTCGAGAAACTCATGCGCATTCTGGAAGCGTTCGTTGATTCGTCGCGGCGGGAGTTCAGGAGGGGGGAACAAGGCGGTGCCGATGTTCTGCAGGATGATGGCGTTGATCTGGGTAACCGTTTTGGCTGTTCGGTAGTATTGCTGCATCAGTGTTTCGCTGGCGCGAAGATCGGCCGTGGCGTTAAACCCGAGCTTTTCGGCCAGGGCTGTCTGGTATTCGAAGAGCAGTCGATCTTCGCGGCGTCCGGCGTGCAGGTGCAAATGAATGCGCAGGCGGCACAGAAAGGCTTCGCAGGCGGTCAGAAGCTGCGCCTCTTCGTCAGTGATGAAGCCACAGAGCTCGAGATCTTTCCAGCTCTTGCCGTAGCCTGCAGCCTGCGCAATCCACAGGATGAGCTGCAGGTCGCGCAGTCCGCCCGGTCCTTCCTTGCAGTTTGCTTCAAGGCTGTAGGAGGTATCGCTGAAACGCTGATGCCGGTCTTCCTGCTGGATACGCTTGCTCTGGAAGAACGCCGGTGCGTCGAGGCTACTCCGGATGAGCACGGTTAGCCCCCGAAACAGGCTGCTGCTTCCGATCAGCAGGCGAGCTTCGAGCATCGCCGTCTGTACCGTGATGTCGCCAGCCGCTTCCTCCAGACACTGCTCGATGGTGCGCACGCTGTGGCCGGTTTCCAGCCCGACGTCCCAGAACACGCAGATCAGTTGTTCGATCCGGGTTGTCAGTACGTCATCCGCTTGTTCTGGCAGCAGGATCAATAGATCGACGTCCGAGGCCGGGTAGAGCTCGCCGCGTCCATAGCCGCCGACCGCAATCAACGCCAGCGAAGCCGGCAAGGAAAGGTCGTTCCAGAGTTCGCACAGCACTTTGTCGACTAGTTGGCTGCGTTCATGCAATAAACATACGGCGTCGCCCCCTGCAAGGAAACGTTCGCGGATCGTCCGCTGACCGTCCCGTAAACGAACCTTCAAGCGCGTGATCAAGGCGCTACGCGCTACTGCCTCTGCTGTCATCGCTGCCGTCCGGATTGTAAAGACCGGGAAGCGGCCAGCAGCCAGTGCTGCGTCAGCAAGGACCAGTACTGCAGGCCTCCCTGCATGAGCAAGCTAGGCCAGACAAGCAGCGGATACGCTCGCAAGCGTTCCTGTTCGAGCAGGTCCAGCAGGTTCTGCAGCACGACACCCCAGTAGGACGAATCGTCTCGTTTGCCGGTGAACCATTCCGCTTGGCGACAGGCAGCCCGCCACAGTTCCTCGGCACGGTGGTCGCTCACGCCGGTCTTGCTCGCTAGCCAGGGAAGAATCATTGGTGTCTTCATCTTGTATCAGCCTTTTCAACGATGCCGGCAGGTGTCGGTCGTATGACCTCCACGGGTGCGGCGATGTGCTGCCACGAGAGACCAGATGTGGTGCTTCAGACAGGCACCCACCAGTCAAGCAAGAATCGTGCGCGCCGAAATCCTGGCTGGTATGTGTCTTGCTGGTATCAGGGTGGCTGTAGGTGTCATTGATTGCAGCTAAGTGCCGGCAACAGTGCTTCCTGGGCGCTTGGAGCGGGTGCGGGCAAGAGAAAGGAGTTGTGGTACGAAGAGCGGTGGGCACAGTATCGGTGCAAATTTGACGCATACCTCCCTACGACAGTGCGCTATGGGGTGCGTTGATCGGGACCATGAGCCCGTTTAGCCGGAATGCATGAGAACTGAAATGGCGCCATTGGAAGAACCTAATCTGACAAGGAGGAATACCATGATCACAGAACGCAAGGCCACATTGACCATTCATGGCGAGGCCTCCTGGCCTATTTCAATCCTGGCGCCGACACAGGGCGCAAATTGTCTTGACATTCGCACACTAGGCGGCAGAAGCGGTTATTTCGCCTACGATTCGGGCTTCGAGTCGACTGCCGGTTGCAAGTCGAGGATCACGTGTATCGATGGCGAGAAGGGCGAAGTTCTCCATTACGGCTACCCGATCGAGCAACTCGCTGAGCAATGTGACTTTCTAGAGGTGGCTTATCTTCTGAAAAATGGCGAACTGCCAAATGCCGTGCAGAAACACTCCTTCGAGTCTGCGATCAGGAAGCAGGCATCGATGCATGAGCAGATGGTGAAGTTCTATCAGGGCTTCCGTCGGGATGCTCGCCCAATGGCGGTGATGGTTGGCGTGGTCGGCGCCCTGTCAGCTTTTCATCATGATGCGGCCGACTTTTCCGACGCTGAGCGGCGAAATCTCAGCTTCCATCGCATTGTCGCGCGCATGCCGACGATTGTCGCCATGGCTTACAAGTATTCGATCGGTGAGCCGTTCATGAGTCCTCGCTACGATCTCGGCTACACCGCCAACTTCCTGTATATGATGTTCGGCACACCGCGCGAAACGTACATGCCGATTCCGGCCATGGTACGCGCACTCAACAAGCTGTTCATCGTACAGGCCGAACAGGGACAGGATGCAGCAACCTCGACGGTGCGAATGGCGGGTTCCTCGGGTGCCAACCCGTTTGCCTGCGTCGCTGCGGCCATTGCCTGTCTGTCAGGGCCAGCGCATGCGGGAGCCAGCGAAGCCTGTCTGGCCATGCTCGAAGCGGTAGGCGACGTTACCCGGGTTGCTGAATTCATCGCTCTCGCCCGCGTTGACAGCGGCAGTCTCCTGCAGGTCGGCTTTGGCCATCCTGTTTGCACGACTTTCGACCCAAGGACACAGGTGATGCGCGCAGCGTACAACGAGTTGCTGAAGGATCTGGGACTGGAGGATCACCGTCTGTTCAAAGTGGCCAAGGCCATCGAGAATATCGCATTCGAAGATCCGTTTTTTGTCGAGAACAAGCTCTACCCGAATCTGGACTTCTACTCTGCCCTTGTGCAAAAGGCGCTGGGTATCCCGACCTCGATGTTTACCTGCATCATTTCGCTGGCCCGCACGGCGGGATGGATGGCACAATGGGAGGAAATGCTGAGCGATCCCGAGTACAAGATCGCGCGACCGCGTCAGCTCTACATCGGCGTAAACAGACGCAACCTGTCGTCATCAGCCTGAGCGATGCCGACGGAAATACCATGAACCATGAGCTACCATGGGCGATTCAGGCTTCGACAGAGATCTCGTCCGAATCTGGAGAGATCGCAGAATGTTGGTGCCACCAGAATTTGTGTCAGCGACGCACCAGACAGGTGCCTGTTACGGTAGTGCCGCACTGTTTTCTGGCGTTGGCGCAGTCTTTAGCGCCTCCGGATGCGAGTATTTGTGTAGTTGTTTTCCAGGCACGGTTTGTGCTTGATTTTCGTAGCCCGACGGCCATGGCGATTGCAGACACTCTTGATCATGAATGCCATGGCCGTTTCCCTCACCCTACCCCTCGCCTAGGTTCGGGAGAGAGGAGATTCGTGAGTCACTGACGCGACTTTCACATTGACTGGTGGTGAGTAAAATGAGCGCAGATTTCTACAACGAGATGTACGATTCGACAGACACGCTGCGGCCCCATTACCGGGCCTTTGCCGAATGGCTGGCAGCGATGTCGGCCGAGCGTCTTGAGCGCAAGCGGGTCGAAGCCGATACCGCATTTCACCGTGTCGGGATCACCTTTGCTGTCTACGGCGAGGAAGCCGGCACCGAACGCCTGATTCCCTTCGACATCATCCCGCGCATCATCCCGGCGGCTGAATGGCAGTCGCTGGAGGCAGGGCTATGGCAGCGGGTCAAGGCACTCAATGCGTTTCTGAACGACATCTACCATGAGCAGGCGATCCTCAAGACCGGTCGCATTCCGTCCGAGCAAGTAGTGGACAACGCGCAGTTTCGCCCCGAGATGATCGGCATCGACGTACCGTCGGACATTTACGCCCATATCGCCGGGGTAGATATCGTGCGTGCCGGAGCCGGTGAGTTCTACGTCCTCGAAGACAATCTGCGTGTACCATCGGGTGTCTCATACATGATCGAAGACCGCAAGATGATGATGCGGCTTTTCCCCGAGCTTTTTTCACGTCAGATGATCGCACCGGTTCAGCATTATCCGGATATGCTGCTGGAAAACTTACGTACCGTGGCGCCCAAAGGGGTAACCGATCCGACCGTCGTGTTGCTGACGCCGGGTGCCTATAACAGCGCCTATTTCGAACATACCTTCCTGGCACAGCAGATGGGTATCGAACTGGTCGAGGGAAGGGACCTCTTCGTCAAGGACGAAACAGTATTCATGCGCACTACGCAGGGTCCGCAGCGGGTCGATGTGATCTACCGCAGGCTTGATGACGACTTTCTGGATCCGGTGGTATTCAACAAAGAGTCGATGCTGGGTGTGCCGGGACTGCTTGCCGCCTATCGCGCCGGCCATGTCACGCTGGCCAACGCCATCGGCACGGGTGTTGCCGATGACAAGTCGATCTACCCTTACGTACCGGAGATGATCCGCTTCTACCTCGGGGAGGAACCGAAACTCAACAATGTCCCAACCTGGATGCTGCGCAAGCCGGATGACCTGAAGTATGTGCTGGCGCACCTGCCGGAACTGGTGGTCAAGGAAGTGCATGGCGCTGGCGGCTACGGCATGCTGGTCGGGCCGGCGTCGAGCAAATCCGAGATCGAGGAATTCCGTACCCGGATCCTGGCTTCGCCCGAGAAATACATCGCACAGCCTACGCTGGCTCTATCCAATTGCCCCACGTTCGTCGAGGCTGGAGTCGCGCCACGTCACCTCGACCTGCGTCCCTTTGTCCTGTCAGGCAAGCGTGGTATCCGGATGGTTCCAGGCGGCCTGACCCGGGTAGCGCTTCGAGAAGGCTCACTGGTCGTCAACTCCTCGCAGGGTGGCGGGACCAAGGACACCTGGGTACTGGAAAACTGAGCATACAGGGAGAGCCGAAATGTTGAGCCGCACAGCTGATCACCTTTACTGGATGGCGCGTTATACCGAACGCGCCGAGAACCTCGCGCGTCTGCTCGATGTCTCCTACCAGATGTCGCTGGTACCCCAATCCGTTGCCTCACGCAATGAAAACTGGCGTGCCATACTTGCATTGAACAGCCTGGAAGCCGCTTTTGCGGAGACCAACCGCGAGGTCAACGTCGAGAGTGTCCTGCGTTTCATGGTTTCTGACCCCGCCAATCCTTCGTCGATCTTCAATTGTCTACGCGCCGCGCGCGAAAATGCGCATGCCGTTCGCGGCACCATGACTGCCGAGATGTGGGAGAGCGTCAATGCGACCTGGATAGAACTGCGGCAGCAGAACTTCGAACATATTCTCGCGCGCGGCATCAGCGAGTTCTTCGACTGGGTCAAGCTACGTTCGGCGGTCACGCGCGGCGTGACTTTCGGGACCATGCTCAAGGACGATGCGCTGCACTTCATCCGCCTCGGCGGACTGCTTGAACGGGGAGATAACACCGCGCGCATTCTCGATATGCAATATCACATCCTGCGCCAGAATGACGACGAAGGGGCCAGCGACTTCTATCGCTGGGGTGCGCTATTGCGCTCAGTATCCGCATTCCAGGTCTATCGCAAGGTGTACCGTGACGCCATCACGCCGGGGCGAGTTGCCGAATTGCTGATCCTGCGCGAGGACCTGCCAAGATCCTTGCATGCCTGCGCTGACGGCATCGTTCGCATGCTGCAACTGGTTGCCAACAAGGCCTCTGCCGAGACTGTACGGCAGGCCGGTGTGCTGCATGCCCGCCTGCATTTCGCGCGCATCGAAGATGTTCTGGCCGGGGGACTGCACGAGTACCTGACCGATTTCATGGATCGTATCTTCGAGCTGGGCGACGGCGTCAGCCGCGACTTCCTGGTGCCGGGTTGAGTTGCCATGGCTCAACCAAAAGGTGAGGCAAGGCGAGCTCGGGCCGAACGGTTCCATGCCCGACGGCGTTGGCGAACCCTGATCGGCAAGCACGTGATCTAATTGGCTACCGTCGTCGGGTCTGACGTACCACCTTCAAAGACATGCGCCACCAGAGGTTCCCCAGCCTCCGGCGTCAGCAAGCCGATGACGATATGCCGCTTGCCTTTCCAATCATCACGGGCAATCGATCAGTTGCGGGCCGTGCCGCCTGAGCGGCGCCACGGGGTCATCCTGCAACCGAGTGGGGGTCAGCGGTGTGCATAACGGGATGTTTCCGAGCTGGGAAAAAGCGAAGATAATGGGCGCATTCGTGCCTGATGTGGCTGGGTTGCTTGTCACGCACGCATGAGGCAAAGGAGTAGCCGCAATGAAGAGACGTCTGCTTGGGTGGTTGGCAGCGCTGACGCTGTGCGCGATCTGGAGCGGCACCGCAATGGCGTATGGCCGTGTCGTCGTAGGTGGCTTCTACGGAGGTCACGGAAGAGTAGACTATTACGGTGGCTGGCAAGGCTACCATGGCGGATGGAGAGGAGCCTACTGGGGTCCAGGCGCCGGGTTTTATATTGGTGCGCCCGCTTATTGGGGTGGTTGGCCCTATGCTTATTCTTACGGATACATCCCCTATGCCACAAGCTACGCGGTAGCCCCAACAGTTTATGTTGAGCAGCCAGTCGAGGGAGCTCCGCTGCCTGCTCAATCCCATCCGGATCCGCCATCCGTTGCAGGCAATGCCGGCTCGCCACCGACGTTCTGGTTTTATTGCACCCAACCTGCGGGCTACTACCCTTACGTTCGGGATTGCAGCCAGGCCTGGATACGGGTGCTGCCGCAGGCGGACACGAGTGTGAAGACGCGACCCAAGCTGGCGCAATAGGCCGCAACGGAGACTCATCATGGAAAAACGAATGTTTTTGCGGTTGCTTGCGGCCAGCTTGTTCATGACAGGGTGCGTGACCATACCGACCGGTCCCACGGTGCTGGTCCTGCCGGGGCAACAAAAATCCTTCGAGCATTTCCGGGACGATGACATCGCTTGCCAGCAATACGCATGGGCGCTGACGGCGCCCGTCAGCCAGGCGGCTGCCGATGCGGCCGTCAGCCCTGCCGTGGTGGCGACCGCCATTGGCGCTGCCGCGGGTGCGATCATCGGTTCAGCGACCGGCCGAGCGGGCCAGGGTGCCGCGATCGGTGCGGGGACCGGACTGGTTTTTGGCAGCTCGGCGAGTGGCCACACTGCCTATCTGACTTCCTACGAGCTGCAGCGGCGCTACAACATGGCCTATGTTCAGTGCATGTACTCGCGTGGGAACCAAGTGCCGGGGTCGGCCGTGTACCGCCAGGCACCGGCGAATTACCTGCCACCCGGAGCGCCTCCACCGGGCTATCCGCCGCCCGGCACGCCTGCACCGGACCTGCCACCGCAGCCCAAACCCCCGCCGAACTATCCGCCGCCGAATACGCTGCCGCCGGAGGGTGTTCCCCCCCAACGCAAATAGGCCTGGCCAACATGCGCGCAGCAAGACCGAGGGGAGTGATGCCCTTGTCACCGATCTTGTTGGAGGCCCAAAGTGGGCACGTGCTTGATGAGGTGGTGAACGACCTGACCATGGTAGCGGTCCTGGTCGATCCGTCGACTTGACTTGCCAGGGAGTGAGAACCTGTGAAAATATCCTGCAAGATTCGGGCTGAAGCCTGTGGCGGGAGTACAGTGGGGAAGTGATCATGTTGATTACGAGGTGACGGCAATGACTGAGACTTCCTCCTTCATTTTCTCTGATGGAACGACACCCGCAAACGCAAACGCCCGAATTCTGGCAGTGACTTGGTGCTGAAGGCTGCTGCGCTTGTTCTGATGCCTGATCGTAACCAAGTGGTGCCGCGCGCGAGCAGTCTGGAATCCCTGTTGCTGCCGGGGCACTGGGCACGGATGGTCTGGGGTTATGTGGAGCGGCAGAACATGTCACGGCTGTATGCTGGGATCAAAGCCGTTGAAGGCGGGCCGGGGCGACCGGCGATTGCCCCTGAAATTCTGTTCGCCCTGTGGCTTTTTGCGACATGGGAAGGTGTGGGCAGTGCCCGAAGGCTTGAGCAGTTGACTGGGGAAGACGACGCCTACCGGGGGATCTGTGGGGGCGTGGACGTGAATTACCATACCCTGGCTGATTTTCGCCACGAGGTCGAGGCGATGGACGAACTGCTGACGGACAGCATCTCCAGCCTGATGGCGGCAGGCGCCGTCAAACTGAAGGCAGTGGCACAGGACGGCATGCGAGTACGAGCCAGTGCCGGTGCCGCTTCCTTTCGCCGAGAAGACAAACTCAAGGATCATCTTGAAACGGCTCGGAAAAGAGTTGCCCAACTCAAGGCCTACGTCGACGATCCTGTGGGCGAAAGCCCTCGTAAGCAAGCGGCGCAGCGGCGTGCGGCAGAAGAACGTGAAGCGTATCTTGAAGCTGCTCTGGCCCGCCTCCCTGAACTGGCGGCCATCAAAAAGAAGCCAGGCCAGAAACCCGAGGACGCCCGTCGCTCGACGACTGACGCCGAGGCGACGGTCATGAAGATGGGGGATGGCGGATTCCGGCCGGTGTACCACATCGAATTTGGCCGCGACACGGCAAGTCAGGTGATCGTAGGCGTTGATGTCGTCACCACGGGCAGTGACATGGGGCAGATGGTGCCCATGGTGGAGCAGGTCGTGGATCGTTGCGGACGGGCACCCGACGACTGGTTGATGGATGGTGGATTTCCGGCGCACGACCAGATGGATTCCGTGACCACACCAACGCGAGTGATGGCTCCCGTGCCCAAGCCGAAAGCCAAGAAGACAACGACGGACGAAACGGCGGGACACGAGGCTGCGGGCGATGTTTCGGTGACGCCGAAAGTGGCGGTCGATCCGCACCAGAGGAAACCCGGAGACAGTACGGCCGTGGGAGACTGGCGGGAACGGATGGGCACAGACGAGGCCAAGGCGCTTGATAAGGCACGTGCAGCCACGGCCGAATGTGTCAATGCCCAGGCCAGGAATCTCGGACTGGTGCTGTTGCCGGTGCGTGGAGTAACCTTCCCCCGGCAGAGCCGGGGGCTTTCAATATGTGAGCCGCTCAAAGCGGCTAAACAGGGTCGCTAACGCGACCCTGACTTTCTTGCGCCACCTAAGCCCATAGCCTTATACACAACTCATTCAGCATGAGCAAAAAAGCGATCTAAATCGTTGATTTTTAGATGAAACATGCTCAAACGAGCAGGTTTTTATGCAATTCGGTAACTTATTGTTTCATAACGATATTTATGATGTCAGATGAGTTGTGTATAAGGCTATGACCTAAGCCGGCGAAGCCGGAACCAAACAGGTCAAGGTTTTGGTCATAGCCTTAGCAAGTAATCGGAGGCGGCCATGACACAGATGCTGACGGATCGATATCACGACCGGCTTGCAGGAACGCTCTCCTGCTACGACCGGATCGTGATTACGGGGACGTTGCCCGGTGTGTGCTACGCGGCGGGGATGACGAGTTTTCTCAATGCCAGGCACATTCGAATTTTTGACTATCCGCGCTTTGCCGAGCCGCTGCGTGACCGCATTCGTGAAGCCGCACTGGCTCTGGCGACCGCGCAGGGAGCGCGAATCGAGCACGTTGCCAAGGCGCAGATCCGCAAGGAAGACCTCGTTGCCGCGGTGCTCAAGGAGCGTGGGGATCATCCAGGACTGGTGCATGTGCTCTCCGCCATGGAAGCCTGCGACGCCTACGAACCCTGGCACGACAAGCAAAGTCACCCAACCTTTCTGCGCCACACCTCGGGCAAGTGCCTGCACTACTATTTCTACTGGATGGACGAAACCCTCGGACTCATCTACCTGCGCGTGCCGACGTGGAGTCCATTCCGGCTGCAGTTCTACTGCAATGGCCACAGTCGGTTGGCACACTCGCTGACAACGGCAGGTATCGACTACGCGATGGCGGACAATGCTTTCATCCGTATCGCCGATTGGGAGCGGGCTCAGCAACTCGCGGACGCCTTCTCGCCGGACACCCTGCACGCTCTCCTGGACCGCTACGCCGAGCAGTGCTGCCCGATCCTCGAGGTCTTTGGACAGTCCTATCACTGGAGCCTGATGCAGGTGGAGTACTCGACCGATCTGCTGTTCCGCTCCGATACGATCCTGAAGTCGCTCTACGAGGAACTCTCCCGGCAGGCGATCTTCTCGGTCAAGGCAGACCAGGTCGCCAACTTCCTGGGCAAGAAGATCACACCGCAACTGGCGCAGGAACTCGGCAGCCGCTTCACGACGCGCATCGAGGGCACTTGCATCAAGCACCATTTTGGCAAAGTATCGGTCAAGATGTACGACAAGTTCAACCGCGTGCTGCGTCTGGAGACCACGACCAATAACGTTTCCTTCTTCAAGCACCACCGCAAGGTGGAACATCGGGATGGTCACGACTCGCGCGAGATCGCTCCCCTCCGAAAGACCATCTACAGCCTCATCGATTTGCGCGAGATCCTGCTCGGGTGTAAGGTGATTTCCTCATTTTTCTATACCTTTGTGTGCGATACTTAGAGTAGATTCTGAGTGGAGGGATGTTAGGGATGAAGCTCGGTACTGATGAAGGAAGTCACGTTCGTCTCGAGGCCAGTCACCTGGAAGATATCCAACTTGCTTCGAGCAAGATGACGGGTGCGGACCGCCGGGCGTTTCAGGCGGAGATGGCGTTGAAGTACTGTGGCGGCAATCCTCGACGCGCGGAGGACGTCTTCGGATGGAGCCGGAAGGCGGCGCAGCTTGGCTTGCACGAGAAGCGTAGCGGGATGGTTTGTTTGGGGCATCACCAGTTCTGCTGCGGAGCCAAATTGTGGGAAGAGAAGCACCCGGAGGTGGCACAGGCCCTCTGGGCAGTGGCACGCAGCCATTCCCAACAGGATCCGACCTTTCGCCCGACGCTGTCGTTCACCCGCTTGACGGCCGAGGAAGCGATCAAGCAGTTGCGGGCGCAAGGATTTGCCGAGGACGTGCTGCCCTCCAGGAGCTGCATGTCGGAAGTGTTGAACCGTAATGGGTACCGGCTGCGTCCGGTGATCAAGGCCAAACCCCAAAAAAAGTCCCCGAAACCGACGCCATCTTTACCAACATCCAGCGACAGGACCGGGCTTGCGAAGGCAAAGCCGTGATGCGCTTGAGCATCGACTGCAAGGCGACGGTGAAGATTGGCGAGTACTCGCGAGGCGGCCAGACGCGGGGCGACCCTAAAGCGGCCGACCACGATATGGGATGCGAGGAAAAACACCCCCCGTTTGGCGTGGTCAACGAAGACAGCGGACAACTGCACCTGTCCTTCGGAAGCTCGGCCAAGACCAGCGATTTCCTCGTCGACAGCCTCTACGCCTGGTGGAAGTGTCAATCGCCAAAGGAGCAGGCTCGTGTCACGGACCTGCAGATCAAGACCGATAACGGGCCGGAGAGCAGCGGCCGACGCACCCAAGTCCTCAAGCGAATGGTCGAGTTTGCCGATCACACCGGCAAGTCCATCCACCTTCTGTACTATCCGCCCTACCACAGCAAATACAATCCCGTCGAGCGTTGCTGGGGAATCCTCGAAAAGCACTGGAACGGCGCCAAACTGACCGATACGCAAACGATGCTCGAGTGGGCCAAGAGCATGACCTGGAAAGGGCTTCATCCCATCGTCGAGTTGAGCCGCACAGCCTATCAGAAAGGAGTTTCCCTCGGCAAAGACGCCATGCAAGCTGTCGAATCCAGACTGGAACGAAACCCGCTTCTACCCAAGTGGGACATCTTGATCCGACCGGCTTGCTTGGTATAAGGATTTGCGGAGATCACCTAATCGCCGCTATCTCGAATATCTCTCCGCACTGGACGACTTCTCCGCCGGCGATCGCAACCTGCATCGACTGACCAGCCCCCAAATCGTCAATGGCCATAGCCTCAAGGGCTTCAACTTCTTCGACGCCACTCAGCAAGCCTTGCTGCGCGCGCTTCAGCGTCCCGAATTCAACATCCGTGGTATCCGCCGTGCCGACCTCGCTCCCTTCTTGCGCCAGATCTCGCCGGCCAGCATCACGCGCTATCTTTGGCGCCTGCGCCAGTTCGGTCTCATCAAGAAGGTCGTTCATGGCTATCGCTATTACCTTACCCGCCTTGGCCGCTCTACCATCGCCGCCGCTTGTCGAATCACGGAAGAAAGCATCGTTCCGGCACTCGCCCACGCGACCCCTTGACAGAATCTGCTCACGAAATGTAAAGACCTGAGTCATAAGAGACTAAACCAACCGTGCTCGATGCCCGGGCGGCACCAGCGACTCCAGATCGCTTGCCCGCAGTTCCAGTGGATTGCGATTGGGCATCAGAACACGGGCTGCAGGCTTGGGCAGAGCGCTTCTCGCAGCGCCTTCGCCGCCTGGTCTGGCCGGCGGTGTCGGTTCGTCGGGGAACAAAACTGCCGTCTGAGTCATGAGCAGGGCGCACTGCGAAAATGATATTGTCATTATACAGGGCGCGCCAAGCTGGCGGGCGGACTTGGCGGAATATTTTCACAGGCTCTCAGGTGAGGTGCCCTGCAAGCATCACGTCCCAAAGCGGCCGTTGCCAAGTACGTTGTTGCGGCGAACGGAAGCTGAATGCCTTTCTCAGGGACACTCCGGATCGTTCGCGGTCACCACACCCGATTGGATCTGGATGCGGCCGACCATCCCTGAATGCCTTCGCCAGTCACACCAATCCTCAACCGCTGCTCCTCCCACAACACCAGCGGGCTGATCGCAAGGTCATGTACGCCTACGTGAGGAGGCAAGGTCTCATCCAAGATGGACACCACGATGTCGGGCGCGAGCGTGGCCATGTTGAGCATGCGGCACATGTAGCTGTTGTCGATCTTCTCGCGGGCCGCGAGTTCGGTGATGAATTTCGCTTCGCCGGATTCAAGCATCGCCAACCAACGATGGCCGCGGGCGAGCGCCAGTTGCATTTGCGTGACGGCCACATTCCAGGGCCTGGGCTGTACGGCCTCACCATTCGGCAGGGTACCCAGTTTCCGCTCGCAGCGGTGCTTGATCTGAATCGGTACCTATGGCGTCAACCTGCCGTCGCTGGACGCGATCACACCCGGTGCTCCAGTCTTGCGAATGCAAAACCCATTGGCTCATTATGCGTTTCGGACGGCTAGGCCAAGAGGGCATGGAGGAGAGGTTTCAGCAAGCCTTTGCCACGAATTCTGGCGTTGTGCACGAACTGGAAGAAGCCCAGATAGAGCGGGAGTTTTTCTTGTGAGAGGCCACGATGGGGACGCAACCAAGAGCGCAGCAACGACCAGAAGCCTTCCATCGTATTGACAGGGACTTCATGAAACCCGTCGCCGTCCTCATCGCGGGCGTACTCGCCCCGACTATGGCACACGGTTTTGTGTCCGTACCCCCACTCGGGCAGGCGAGCGTAGATGTCATACTCATCGGTGTAGAGGGTCGTGCCGGGTACGATGACGGCCAAGATCAACGGCCAAGATCAACGGCTTGAGGGTCGGCTGCTGGACGTTTTCGAGCATCCGCACCAGGACCTCTCCACCGCGTTGAAGCATCCCGAAAATTGGTGGCTTCTCTTTTTCGAGGGTACCGCGCCCGCGAGCGCCCTTCAAGCGCCGCCGTCGGCCCTTACGGCCTTTTTTTACTGCCTCGGGGTGGCCCTTGTGGCCGGCCACGACATAGACCTCGTCACACTCGACCTCGCCCGAAAGCGTCGGCTCCGCTTGCACCGCCACGATGCCCGTGCGCAATGGCGAGGTCATGCGGTGCGCATCATCTTTATTCAGACCCCACTCCTGCCCGATCTGCTCGTTGGAGAGGTTCAGACCCATCAAGTACAGGCACCAGATCCACACCCCCAACGGTTGATGGTGACCCGCGAAGATCGTGCCGGTCAAGTCGTCAAAGTAGCGTCGGCAAGCCGTGCAGCGATATTTCCGGCGCGACGGCTGGGTCGTGTCATGACCTTGCCGGGTCACTTCGGGTGAGGCACAATGCGGGCAGCACACTCCCTCCGGCCAGCGCCGTTCGCGTACTTCGTCGTAACACTTGGCATCGTCCAGCAAGTTCTGAAGGTGGAGCATCGGGCCATATCCTTACGGAATAACAACCCAAAATTCTATCGGAATGGGTGCCTCCCTGCACATAGATCTTCAACCGTCCGAAACGCATAAAGAGCCATCGACAAATGTACGGTCAGAAGCAGGAAAAAGATGCTGATTACATATTTCTTCCCGTGGTGGGGTGAGTCATCCAGACCGACCACGACGGGCGCGAAAATTCAAAAATTCACAGCCTCTGAGGCCTGAGGTTTGGGTGGTGGAACCGCCTGACGGCGTTCCACCCCACCGTTAAACCTGGCCTGGAAAGCGGCGCAGCGCCTGAACGATTTCGTCGACAGTCGTTGGTCTGACCAGCCGCGCAAGTTCCCGTCCCTGCTCGATAAAGATCAGCGTCGGCCACAGTTTGACCCGAAACGAACGACCCAGGCGGCGCCCCGGACCATCCTCGATCTTGACATGCGGCAAGTTCGGGTAGGCCGCCAATGCAGCTTCAAGCAGGGGCTGCACCGCGAGACAGTAGCCGCACCACGGCGTCCCGAATTCGATCAGCGCCGGACCCGGCAGCGAATCGATCTGCGAACGCGAAGGTTCGACGGCTGCAAATTGCCGGTTCATTCTGGTCCCCTGTGCCGGTGATTCATATGGTGCCCGCATCGCGCAGGGCACCGATCTCGATGGCCGAGTAGCCGAGCCGCATGAGCATCGCGTCGGTGTGTTCGCCGAGTGCCGGTCCCAGCCATTCGGTGCTGCCCGGCGTCTCCGAGAGCTTGGGAACAATGCCCGGGATCTTGAATGGCCTGCCGTCGGGCAGGGTGGCCGATTCGATCATTTGCCGGGCCAGATACTGCGGATCGGCGACAATGTCGGCGATCGAGTAGACGCGCGAGGCTGGGACTTCGGCAGCGGTGAGGACGCCAAGCACCTCGGCTTCGTCATGCGTGCTCGTCCAGGCGTCGATGGCCGCGTAGAGTTCGCTGCGGCGGGCATCGCGACCGGCATTGTCGGCAAGTTCTGCATCGTTGGCCAGATCGTCGCGACCGATCGCTCCCATCAGGCGCTTGAAGATCGCATCGCCATTGGCACCAATCGTCACATGCCTGCCGTCGCGAGTGCGGTGGGTGTTCGAAGGAGTGATGCCGGGCATGATGTTGCCGGTACGCTCGCGAATGAAGTCGAAGACGTCGAACTCGGGCAGCAGTGATTCCATCATCGCGAACACCGCTTCGTACAGCGCGACATCGACCACCTGTCCACGGCCGCCGTTACCGTCGGTGTCACCCCGCTCCTTGTGGCGAAGGGCCATCAAGGTGCCGATCACTCCCCAGAGTGCGGCAATCGAATCGCCAATCGAAATTCCGGTCTTGACCGGAGGCCGATCGGGGAAACCGGTCACGTAACGCAGTCCGCCCATCGATTCGCCGATCGCACCGAAGCCGGGTTGCTGCGCCATCGGGCCATTCTGGCCAAAACCCGAAAGACGCAGCATTACCAGTCCGGGATTGATTGCCGACAGGGCATCCCAGCCAAGCCCGAGCTTTTCGAGTACGCCGGGGCGGAAGTTTTCGACGACGATGTCGGCCTCGGGAATGAGCTTGCGGACAATCTCACGCCCCGCCGGATGCTTGAGATTCACCGTCAGCGATTTCTTGTTGCGCGATTGCACATACCACCACAGAGAGGTACCTTCGTAGAGTTTGCGCCATTTGCGCAGGGGGTCGCCGCCGTCTGGCGATTCGATCTTGATCACCTCGGCACCGAATTCGGCGAGAATGCGTGCGGCGAAAGGGCCGGCAATCAGGCTGCCGAGTTCGATGACCGTCAGGCCGGCAAGTGGTTTGTTCGATGGGTTCATGAATCAGTCCTGGAAGAACAAAGCCCCCTTGCGGGGGCTTTGTCAATACGGCAGGGCAGTCAAGGCACTGCCTACATGCGGGCAATCATCGCGTCGCCGAACTCGGAGCAGGACACCTCGGTCGCACCATCCATCAGACGCGCAAAATCGTAGGTCACGACCTTGTCGCCAATCGCCGCTTCCATTGCCGTGATGATCAGGTCGGCGGCTTCGATCCAGCCGAGGTGACGCAGCATCATCTCGGCAGAGAGGATCAGCGAACCCGGGTTCACCTTGTCGAGGCCGGCGTATTTCGGCGCGGTGCCGTGCGTGGCTTCGAAGCAGGCATACTGGTCGGAGATGTTGGCACCCGGAGCGATGCCGATACCGCCGACCTGTGCAGCCAGTGCATCAGAAATGTAATCGCCGTTCAAGTTGGTAGTGCAGATCACGTCGTATTCCGCCGGGCGCAGGAGAATCTGCTGCAGGAAGGCATCAGCGATCGAGTCCTTGATGACAATCCCATTGGGAAGTTTGAGCCATGGTCCGCCGTCGATCTCGACCCCCCCGAACTCATTCTTGGCAAGGGCGTAGGACCAGTCACGGAAGGCCCCTTCGGTGAACTTCATGATGTTGCCCTTGTGTACGATGGTGACCGAGCGACGCTTGTTGGCGATCGCGTATTTGATCGCGGCACGCACCAGACGCTCGGTGCCCTCCTTCGAAATCGGCTTGATGCCGATGCCGGAAGTGGCCGGGAAGCGGATCTTCTTGACCCCCATCTCGTCCTGCAGGAACCTGATGACCTTGTTGCAGCCATCCGAACCGGATTCCCATTCAATGCCGGCGTAGATATCCTCGGTGTTCTCGCGGAAGATCACCATATTGGTCTTCGAGGGATCCTTGAGCGGCGAGGGGACGCCGCGGAAGTACTGGATCGGGCGGACGCACTGGTAGAGGTCGAGTTCCTGACGCAAGGCCACATTCAGCGAACGGATGCCGCCACCGACCGGAGTAGTCATCGGCCCCTTGATCGACACCGAGTATTCCTTGAGCGTGTCGAGGGTCTCGGCCGACAACCAGACGTCTGAACCGTACATCTGGGTCGATTTTTCGCCAGCGTACACTTCCATCCAGTGGATCTTCTTGACGCCGCCATAGGCCTTGGCAACTGCCGCATCGACGACCTTGATCATCACCGGCGTAATGTCGACGCCGATACCGTCGCCTTCGATGAACGGGATGATCGGGTGATCGGGGATGGCTTCCCCCGGAATGATTTTCTGGCCGCCCTGCGGGATTTTGATCAGACTTGCGCTCATGCCGACTCCATATAGTGTGATTTGCTTGTGGCCGATTCGGGCGTCAACAGCGGTGTTGTGCAGCTCTCTGCAGTGACTCGGAGCCCGAAGATCGAACGATGCTGCGTACGTGGGCACGCGGGATCTGTCTGAAGCCAATTCGCCTGCGGCACCACTCGCGATTATGTCGCAAACGCAGGTGATTTGCCAACATATTCAGGGCCGGAGAAGCACCTGGCCTGCTCGCCTGCGGCGACTGGCGACGGTGTGGTGCGGCGCAGCACGGCGGGTGCTACAATCATTCCACGTCAGATCATCGGGCTCAATTCATGGACATTTCGACTGTTGCAAACGTGCTCGCCCAGCGTATTGCCGAGGCGATGATCGATGGCTTCAACCGGCACTATCGACTGATCCGTCGCTACGGTCAGCAAGCCAAGCTGCTGTTCGAAAGTGCCGACTGGAAGGGCGTCCATGATGCCGTTCGCGAACGGATTCGTTCCTACGATGACCGCGTCAGCGAGACTGCCGAGCTGCTGTGTTCCAACTTCGGTGCCGCGTCGCTGGACGATGCTACCTGGCAGCAGCTCAAACTGTTCTATATTGGACAATTGATCAACCACAAGCAGCCTGAACTTGCGGAGACCTTCTTCAATTCGGTATGTTCGAAAATCCTGCACCGCACGTATTTCAACAACGACTACATCTTCGCGAGGCCGGCGGTGTCGACGGAGTACATCCAGTCCTACCCGCCGACCTACCGGAGCTACTACCCGGTGCAGCACGGCCTGCGCCGGACGGTCAGGCAGATCATCGCCGACTTCGACTGGCAAAGGCCTTTCGAGGATCTCGACCGGGACGTCGATTACATCCTGCGTACCGCCCGGAAGCGCCTCGGCGACTGGCCGAGGGCCGAGGCCAACGCGCAGATCCAGATTCTGCATTCGGCCTTCTACCGCAACAAGGCGGCCTATCTCTTCGGCAAGGCGATCAATGGCCATGATGAATTACCCTTTGCCATCGCCGTCGTGCACAATCCGGCCGGCAAACTGGTGGTCGACACGATCCTGCTCCACGGCTGGCTGATCAGCGTCCTGTTCTCGCTATCGCGTGCCTATTTCATGGTGGATATGGAAGTGCCTTCGGGCTACGTGGCCTTCCTGCGCAGCATCATGCCGAACAAACCACCTTCCGAGATTTACACCATGCTGGGCCTGGGCAAACAGGGCAAGACGCTTTTCTTCCGCGACCTCAAGCAGCACCTCCGTCATTCCGAAGACCAGTTCATCATTGCGCCGGGGATCGCCGGCCTGGTCATGCTGGTGTTCACCTTGCCGTCGTATCCCTATGTGTTCAAGATGATCAAGGACGTCTTCGGCGCTTCGAAGGAAATGGATCGGGCAACCGTGAAACGGAAATATCTGTTGGTCAAGCAGGTGGACCGGGTCGGCCGCATGTCGGACACGCTCGAGTTCTCGCATGTGGCGCTGCCAAAGAAACGTTTCTCGGCTGAACTCCTCGAGGCACTGCGCACCCTGACACCGTCCCTGCTCGAGGAAGAGGGCGAAGACCTGGTGATCAAGCACCTCTACATCGAACGCCGCCTGACGCCACTCAATCTTTATCTGGACTCGGCGACACCGGCGCAGATCGATCACGCCGTTCTCGAATACGGTAACGCCATCAAGGAACTGGCCATTGCCAATATTTTTCCGGGCGACATGCTCTGGAAGAATTTTGGCGTGACCCGCTACAATCGCGTCGTTTTTTACGACTACGACGAGATCGAATACATGACCGACATCAACTTCCGCGTCATTCCCGAAGCGCCGTACCCGGAAATGGAGATGTCCGGAGAACCTTGGTATTCGGTCGGACGACACGATGTCTTTCCCGAGGAATTTGCCGGTTTTCTGCTCGGTTCGCCGAAGGTGCGCTCGGCTTTTCTCAAGTACCATCGTGCGCTGCTGGATGTGAAGTTCTGGAAGAGCGCGCAAGACAAGATCCGTGCCGGTCATCTCGAGGATTTTTTCCCCTATCCCGAAGATCTGCGGTTTTGTAATGCTTTTGCTGCGGGCTGAGGCGTGCATGCGCCTTCCGCTATAATCATCCTTATTTGATCAGGAATTCCGGCATGGGCAATCGACTTTCCAAAATTGTGACTCGCACCGGTGACGCCGGCACCACCGGTCTCGGCGATGGCAGCCGGGTGACTAAGGACAGCTTGCGCATCGAGACCATGGGACAGGTCGACGAACTCAACTCGATGATCGGGCTGTTGCTGACCGAAGAGATGCCGGATGACATCCGGCAGGCCATGCTGCGCGTCCAGCATGACCTCTTTGATCTCGGGGGCGAATTGTGCATGCCGGGGATGAACGTCATCGGCGAGGCCCATATTGGTCGACTCGAAGATCTCGTCGAGCAGTTCAATGCCGATCTATCGCCGCTCAAGGAATTCATCCTGCCCGGGGGGACCCGCGCCGCTGCCGTTGCGCATCTTGCGCGTACCGTCTGCCGCCGCGCCGAGCGTTGCATCGTGCGTCTGGCGGATACCGAACCGGTTTCCGATTTTGCACGCAAGTATCTCAATCGCCTCTCGGACCTAATGTTTATCCTGGGCCGCGCCCTCAACAAGGTTAGCGGGCGGCAAGACGTATTGTGGGTACAGGCCAGGAACCGCGACAGCGACTGAGCGCGCGCATGCTGGCAGGCGAATGCCAACCCAGGCAAGACATCTTTCACGGAGGATCAGCATGGCGATCGGCATTACGGTCATTACCACGACCAACCAAGTGCGGCGCTTTTTCCAGACCGACGCGACCGCTTTCGAGCAGATTTTTTCAAGCCTCCAGCGCAGCGCACAGCTCTTCTCCGGCACTCCGCTGATCATTGGCTCGGCGGATCAGACCGAAGTGTTTGCCGCGGCGGCGATCGCCTGCCTAGAGATCGAAACGACTCACGATCTCAGCGGCTACCTGCCGAGCCCTGGCAACCTGACCCTGACGGCACTGACGGCCAAGCAGTACGCCGAACCGTTCGCAGGCCATCTCGAAGGAGAGCAGTTCACGCGGCGGATAGCGTTTTTCTTTACGGGCGGCCATGTCTTGTGTACCCTCGCCGAAGGCATCCGCAAGCCGGCGCTTGCCGAGCGCCTGATGAGCCTGACCAGTCTCTTTGAGCGTCCGATGATCACCTATCGCTTGGCGCACGGCGGCGTTGGCCTGATGAATCCACATGCCATGACCCGCTTCGTGATCACTCCCGGCGTACCCGACTTGCCGCGCGACGCCTGGCTTGCCGACACTGCGTAGGCCCCGACTGGCAGGGGGGAGGAGCCGCCCTGTTGACCAAGCTGAAATGGGCCAGCCCATTCCCGCTTTTTGACGGCTCTCTTCAGGATGATGCACAGATCCGATGGCTCGGCATGGCTGGTCATGCACTGTTACGATGGCACTTTGATGCTTGCGCTATACTTCGGCGCGGATTTTCGTATGCCAAAGGAAAAGCATAGAGCATGAGCGAACGCGAAATTGACCAGAAACTGGTCGAGAGCGCCCAGGGCGGTGACAAACACGCGTTCGACGCGCTGGTCGTAAAATACCAGCGCAAGGTGGCGCGCCTGTTGTCTCGTTTTCTTTATGATCACGCCGAGATCGAGGACGTGACTCAGGAGGCATTCATCAAGGCTTATCGGGCGTTGCCCTTGTTTCGCGGGGACAGTGCGTTTTACACCTGGTTGTACCGGATTGCCATCAACGCGGCCAAAAATCATCTCGTTGCACAGGGGCGCCGCGCTCCGACTTCGACCGAATTTGACGCTGAAGAAGCCGAAGGCTTCGAGGATGCCACTCAGTTGCAGGACATCAACACGCCGGAGAGCCTACTGCAATCCAAGCAGACGGGTGCTACGATCAACGCGGCAATGGACGCACTCCCCGAGGAATTGCGTCATGCGATTCTCCTGCGCGAGATCGATGGCCTGAGTTATGAGGAAATTGCCGAGGCCATGAGTTGTCCGATTGGCACGGTGCGTTCACGGATTTTTCGTGCCCGCGAGGCGGTCGCAGAAAAGTTGCGACCGCTACTTGACACCTCGCAGGATCGCAGATGGTAACCCGGTAATAGTGGGCTGCTGCTAGAGAGGATGAATGATGACTGATGCCTGGGGAACAGTTACCGCGGTGGATGGCCAGTACGCATACCTTCGCATGGACGAAAGCGGCTGTGGTCGCTGCAGACAGCCGGGAGGGTGTGGGGGCAACCATCTAGGTCCGTTGTGGTGTGGCTCGCCACGCACTTTCCGGGTGCTGAATCCCGATCATTGTGACGTCGGTGCGCGCGTGCAGGTGACTGTGGCCGAGGGCTCGCTGAGCCGCAGCGTGCTGTATGCATATACATCTCCATTGCTGGCGCTGTTTGCCGGTGCGCTGTCGGGATCGGCCTGTGGCGGCGAGGCGGGGGCGATCGGCGGTGCCATGGGCGGTTTGCTGGTCGGCTGGCTGGGCCTGCGGCGAGCGCAGCGGCAGAGCCAGCATGACCCCCGTTTGCAGATCTCGATCCGATCTTGATTTGGCGCCCTGTACCCGCATCTTGTTGGTCATTCAGACGTTCAGGAGGCTATTGCTGCCATGAAACAGTTGCTTGTGGCTTTCTTTTTGACAGTGTCCTCGGTACTGGCACAAGCCGACAGTCGAGGATTGCCCGACTTCACCGAGCTAGTCGAGAGGCAGGGGCCGGCGGTCGTCAATATCAGTACAACCCAGTCGGTGCGGAGCAGTGGGCGAAATGCACAGCCGTTCCCCTTCGACGAAAGCGATCCGATGTATGAGTTCTTCCGGCGCTTCATTCCTCGCCAGCCGGGAATTCCTGGCGTCCCCCGCGACTACGAAAGCAGATCCCTCGGTTCCGGATTCGTTATCAGTACCGACGGTTATCTGCTGACCAATGCGCATGTCGTGGACTCGGCTGACGAAATTCTCGTTCGACTGACCGACAAGCGTGAGTTCAAGGCACGGGTCATCGGCACGGACAAGCGCACCGACGTGGCGCTGATCAAGATCGAAGCGACCGGTTTGCCGACCGTTCGTCTGGGTGACCCGGGTGGACTCAAGGTCGGTGAATGGGTGATCGCGATCGGTTCGCCGTTCGGTTTCGAAAACAGTGTGACGGCCGGCATTGTCAGCGCCAAGGGCCGCTCCTTGCCGCAGGAGAACTATGTCCCCTTCATCCAGACCGATACGGCGGTCAATCCGGGCAACTCGGGCGGCCCCTTGTTCAACATGAAGGGTGAAGTGGTCGGCATCAACTCGCAGATTTACAGCCGCTCGGGCGGTTTCATGGGGATCTCCTTTGCCATTCCAATCGATGTGGCAATGGAGATACAGGCGCAACTTCGCGCCAATGGCAGGGTCAGCCGCGGTCGAATCGGTGTGGTCATTCAGGAAGTGACGAAGGAACTGGCCGAATCCTTTGGTTTGAGCAAAGCCCAAGGCGCAGCGGTCAATGCTGTCGAGAAGGGTGGTCCGGCGGAGAAGGCGGGCATTGAAGCGGGTGATGTCATCCTTAGATTCGACGGAAAGACGATTGGCAGTTCCAGCGATTTGCCACGCATCGTCGGCAGTACCAAACCGGGAAGCCGGGTCACGATTCAGATCTGGCGCAAGGGAGCGATCCGGGATGTATCGGTCGTCATCGGTGAAATCGCAGAAGAGAAGGTTGCTTCCCGCAGCAGCAGAAGTGCAAAATCACCTGATCGGACGGCCAATCGTCTCGGGTTGGTGGTTTCTGAGCTGACTGCCGAGCAGAAGCGCGAACTCAAGGTCAATGGCGGTTTGCTAATCGAGGATGTTCGCAATAATGCCGCGCGTGTCGATCTGCGGCCGGGGGATGTCATCCTGGCGCTGATCACGCGTGGCGAGAACATCGAAATCAAGAGCAGCGACCAGTTCAACCGTTTGCTCGCGCAGTTCGACAAGTCGGCCAACGTGACCTTGCTGGTCCGCCGCGGCGAGTTGCAGACCTTCGTCACCATCAAAGGACTGACCGAGCGTCGTGGCGAGTGATGCACACGGCGAAGCTGACCCTAGTCTCGCGTCGCTACTGCCACCTCTGTACAGAGATGGCCGTGGCGCTTGAAACATTGGCTGCCGAATTCGGCGTGGCCGTCGAGGTTGTCGACGTCGACGCCGACGCGACTCTCGAAGCGCTCTACGACGAACTCGTCCCGGTCCTCCTGCATGAAGGCCGTGAGCTTTGCCATTACTTTCTCGACACTAGCAAAGTCCGTGATTATTTGAGCGAAATCCGCTAGAATCCGCGCCTTCAGGCAGTTCGACCAAGGGTGCCCGCCGTCGGCACCCTTTCTTTTCAGGGGCGGCTCGGTCGCGATAGAGCCCACACCATGTCCATGCAACTGATCCGCAATTTTTCCATCATCGCGCATATCGATCACGGAAAGTCAACTCTCGCCGACCGCATCATTCATCTTTGCGGTGGTCTTTCCGATCGCGAGATGGAAGCGCAGGTACTCGACTCGATGGATATCGAGCGCGAGCGCGGCATCACCATCAAGGCGCAGACCGCGGCCCTGCAGTACCGGGCGCGCAGCGGCAAAGTCTACAACCTGAACCTGATCGACACGCCGGGTCACGTCGATTTTTCGTACGAGGTCTCGCGTTCGCTTTCCGCCTGTGAGGGGGCCCTGCTGGTGGTCGATGCCTCGCAGGGAGTCGAGGCGCAGACCGTCGCCAACTGCTATACGGCGATCGAACTCGGTGTCGATGTCGTGCCCGTACTGAACAAGATCGATCTGCCGTCGGCGATGCCTGACCATGCTCGCCAAGAGATCGAGGACGTCATCGGCCTCGATGCTTCCGAGGCGATCCTCGCTTCGGCCAAGACCGGTCTGGGCGTCGAGGACATCCTGGAAGCGATCATCGAGCGCATTCCCGCTCCGACGGGCGATCCCGATGCGCCGCTCAAGGCCCTGCTAGTGGATGCCTGGTTCGACAATTATGTCGGGGTGGTCATGCTGGTGCGAGTCTTCGATGGCACACTCAGGCCCAAGGACCGGATTCGTCTGATGGCTGCCGGCTCGACTCACCTCTGTGAACAGGTTGGCGTGTTCACTCCCAAGGCGCTGCAACGCGATGCGCTGCGTGCCGGCGAGGTCGGTTACGTCATCTCGGGAATCAAGGAACTGCAGGCGGCCCAGGTCGGCGATACCCTGACGCTGCACGAGCGACCGGCGAGTACGGCACTGCCCGGATTCAAGGAGATCAAGTCGCAGGTCTTCGCCGGGCTTTATCCGGTCGAGTCGAATCAGTACGACTCGCTGCGCGAATCGCTGGAAAAGCTGAAACTCAACGACGCGTCGCTGCGCTATGAACCCGAGGTCTCGCAAGCACTCGGGTTCGGTTTTCGCTGCGGTTTCCTCGGGCTGTTGCACATGGAGATCGTCCAGGAGCGTCTCGAACGCGAGTTCGATCAGGACCTGATCACCACCGCGCCAACCGTCGTTTATGAAGTCCTGCTGCGGGATGGCAACCTGGTCAATGTCGAAAACCCGGCCAAGCTGCCCGAACTATCGAAGATCGAGGAGATTCGCGAACCGATCATCACCACCACGATATTCGTTCCGCAGGAATATCTGGGCAACGTCATTACGCTGTGTAATCAGAAGCGTGGCAACCAGGTCGACATGAACTATCACGGCCGGCAGGTGCAACTGGTTTACGAAATGCCGATGGCCGAAGTGGTGATGGATTTCTTCGATCGCCTGAAATCCGTTTCACGCGGCTACGCCTCTCTCGATTACGAATTCAAGGAATATCGGGCGGCGGACGTGGTCAAGCTCGACGTGCTGATCAACGGCGAACGTGTCGATGCCCTGTCGGTGATCCTGCATCGTGTCAACTCGGTCTATCGTGGCCGCGAACTGGCCGCCAAGATGCGCGAACTTATTCCGCGTCAGATGTACGACGTCGCCATTCAGGCGGCCATCGGCACCAACATCATTGCCCGTGAAAATGTCAAGGCGATGCGCAAGGACGTCCTGGCCAAGTGTTATGGTGGCGACATTTCGCGCAAGAAGAAGCTGCTCGAAAAGCAGAAGGCTGGCAAGAAGCGCATGAAACAGGTCGGCTCGGTCGAGATTCCCCAGGAAGCTTTCCTTGCTGTGTTGCGTGTCGGCAAGTAAAGGAGTAATCGAGTGAATTTTGCGTTGATTCTGTTTGTCCTGTTGCTGATCAGTGGCGCGATCTGGGCAGTCGATGCCTGTTTTCTGCGCAAGCGACGCCCGGCCGGTGCCAAGGACCCTTGGTGGGTCGAGTACGGGGCGAGTTTCTTCCCGGTGATTCTGGTGGTTTTCGTTCTGCGTTCGTTTCTCGTCGAACCGTTCAAGATTCCCTCGGGATCAATGATCCCGACCCTGCAGGTCGGTGATTTCATTCTGGTCAACAAATACACCTATGGCATTCGCCTGCCGGTACTGAACCGCAAGATCATCGACATCAACAATCCGCAACGCGGGGATGTGATGGTCTTCCGTTATCCCGAGGATCCTTCTCTCGACTATATCAAACGGGTGATCGGCGTGCCGGGTGACAGCATCGCTTATTTGAACAAGAAACTGACGATCAACGGTCAGCCGGTGCCGACCACGCGGATCGACGATTATCTGCACTCGGAGCGTCTTTACTATTCGCGGCAGTTCATCGAGAGGCTGGACTCAGCACAGCATCAAACCCTCAACGATGAAGATGCTCCGCCGTATATTCAAGGTCCGGTGCAGTTTCCCAACCGACAGGATTGTTCCTACAATGCGGCAGGGGTAATCTGCAAGGTACCGCCGGGTCAGTACTTCGTGATGGGCGACAATCGCGACAACAGCCGCGATAGCCGTTATTGGGGTTTCGTTCCGGAACAAAACATCGTTGGGAAGGCGTTTTTCATCTGGTTGAATTTCAGTGATCTGAAACGGATCGGCTCATTCAGGTAAGGAGCGGTGGCTATGAATCGTCAGCGTGGTGTGGCCCTTTCGGGCCTGATAGTCTGGGGTGTTCTGATTAGTTTGGTAGCCGTTCTCGTGATCCGAGTGCTTCCCGATGTCATTGAATATTACAAGATCCGGCATGCGCTCAAGGCGGTGGCTGAAGAATCCAACGGCAGGACGGTGCCCGAGATCCGGCAGGCTTTTGGGAAATATCTGGAAATAGAGCACATCAAAACGATCAGCCCGGCTGATCTCGATATCTTCAAGGAGGACAACCGGCTAATCATTGCCTTTGCTTACGAGAGGCGGATTCCCCTAGTCGCCAATGTCAGCCTGTTAATCGATTTTCGGGGTTCGTCATCAGGCCGCGGTTTCTAGCAATGACCGTTTCACGTCTCGAGCAGGCGCTCGGGCATACCTTCCAGAATCGTGATCTGCTGCAACTGGCGCTGACGCATCGCAGCTTCACCTCGCCCCACAATGAGCGACTCGAGTTTCTTGGCGATGCAATACTCAATGCCGTCATCGCGCGCTGCCTGTTCGAACGTTTTCCCCTGCTTCCCGAAGGCGATCTCTCGCGACTGCGAGCCAGTCTGGTACGTCAGGACAGCCTGCACCAGCTTGCGGTGGATCTATCGCTGGGAGAATGCTTACGTCTGGGTGAGGGCGAGCAGAAGAGTGGCGGACAGCAACGACCCTCCATTCTGGCCGATGCCCTCGAAGCGCTGTTTGGCGCGCTGTGGCTGGATGCCGGTTTTGATCTTGCTAGCCAGGTGATCGTCCATGTCTATGCCGGAGTCCTGAAACGCCTTACTTCCGGACAGGGGATCAAGGATGCCAAGACGCGCTTGCAGGAGTATCTCCAGGGCATACGACTGGCCTTGCCGCAGTATTCTCTGGCAGGTGCCGAAGGCGAGGCGCATGCCCAACAGTTCAGGGTGGTCTGTGTGATCGAGTCCCTGCAAATCCGGACCGAAGGCCGCGGTGGCAGTCGCCGGGCGGCTGAACAGATGGCCGCCGAACGTGCGCTGGAAAGCCTGGAAAGCGCTCATGACCATTCCCGGCTGCAAAGATCATGAAAACCATGAATGAAACCCGTAGTGGGCAGATCGCCATTGTCGGCCGCCCTAACGTCGGCAAGTCGACCCTGCTTAACCAGCTGATTGGCGAGAAGCTCAGCATCGTCTCTCGGCGGGCACAGACCACCCGTCACCGCATCCTGGGCATTCTCACCAGACCGGATGCACAGTACGTTTTTGTCGATACGCCAGGTTTCCAGACGCGTTATGGCAATGCGCTGAACCGGGCGATGAATCGCGACGTTCGACAGGCGCTGGCCGAAGTCGACGTTGTCCTGTTTGTTGTCGAGGCTGGGCGCTTTGACGATCGCGACCGGGTGGTGCGCCAGCTCATCCCGGATGACCGTCCAGTGATCATCGTGGTGAACAAGATCGACCAGTGCAAGAACAAGGCGCAACTCCTGCCGTTCCTCGCCCGCCTCGCCGGTGAAGGTCGGTTCACGGCGATCGTTCCGGTCAGCGCGATGCGCGGCGTACAGACTGAAGCCCTGCTCAGCGAGACGCGCAAGCATTTGCCGAACACCGAGTGGCTGTATGGCGAGGATGAAATGACCGACCGCAGTGAAAGATTTCTGGCCGCCGAGTACATTCGCGAAAAACTCTTTCGCCTGATCGGCGACGAGCTGCCCTATGTTGCTGCCGTCGAGATCGAAAAGTTCGTCGTCGACGGGGCATTGCGGCGTATCAGCGCCGCCATTCTGGTCGATCGCGAAGGGCACAAGCCGATCATCATCGGCAGCGGCGGCGCAATCATCAAACGCATTGCCTCCGAGGCACGCCAGGACATGCAGCGGATGTTCGATGGTCAGGTGTTTCTCGAAGTCTTTGTCAAGGTCAAGTCAGGCTGGGCCGACGATGAGCGAATGCTCAAGACTCTTGGCTACGACTAGATCGCGTGCTCGCGAACGAGTCGGGAAGTGACGCAGCGACCCAAGGTCGATGCCCAGCCGGCTTTCGTCCTGCACGCCTATCCTTACAGCGAAACCAGCCTGATCGTCGACGTCTTTTCTCGCGACCATGGTCGTGTCGCGCTCATGGCGCGCGGCGCGCGCCGGCCACGTTCGGTCCTGCGCGGTCTCCTGCAAGCGTTTCAGCCACTCGAACTCGGCTGGACAGGTCGCGGTGAGGTGCAAACGCTGATCAAGGCCGAGTGGCAGGGCGGGCAACCGCTGCTGGCAGGCAAGGCGCTGTTCTGCGGCTACTACCTGAACGAGCTGTTGATGCACCTGTTGCCGCGCGAGGACGCGCATGCCCGACTTTTCGCGGTCTATGCCGAAACCTTGCGGCGTTTCGCAGATGGCGCTCAGGAGTCCGATCTGCGCTGTTTCGAGCGGGCGCTGCTGCAGGAACTCGGATACGGCCTGACGCTTGAAACCGATGCCGCGGGTGTCGCTATCGACATCCATGCAGCCTACGCTTACGAGATCGAGCGTGGTCCGGTGCGACTGCCGGCACCCGGTGGCTCGGTGTCGGCGGTCAGCGGCCGGACGCTGCTTGACTTGGCGCGCGAGGATTTCTCCGATCCGCGCTCGCTGGCCGAAGCCAAGCAACTGATGCGCACCTTGATCAACCATTATACCGATGGCAAGAGTCTCGCCAGCCGCAGGATTTTTAGGGAGCTACACGAACTATGATCGAACTTGGCGTCAACATCGACCATGTGGCGACGATCCGGCAGGCACGCTGCACCTACGAGCCCGACCCGGTCTGGGCGGCCGTCGAAGCGCATCTCGGCGGCGCCGATGGCATCACCATCCACCTGCGCGAGGACCGGCGACACATCCAGGATGCCGACGTCGAGAAACTGCGCGACCTGGCACAGATCAAGCTCAACCTCGAAATGGCAGCGACCGACGAGATGATCGCGATTGCCTGCCGGATCAAGCCACAAATGGCCATGCTGGTGCCCGAGGGGCGCCATGAAGTGACCACCGAAGGCGGGCTCGATATCGCCGCCCAAGAAGCCCGGCTCACCGATTCGGTGGCCCGACTCCGCGATACCGGCATCGTCAGCAGCGTGTTCATCGATGCCGACCCGGCACAGGTGGAAGCCGCGGCACGCATTGGCGCGCGCGTCTGCGAAATGCACACCGGTCCGTATGCACACGCCTTCTATACACAGGGACGCGATGCCGAAAGTCCGGCCGTGCTCGCCGAACTCGAAAAAATTCGCATCGCCGGAGACCTGGCACGACGACTCGGAATGCGATTCAACGCCGGCCATGCGCTCAACTACTTCAATGTGCAACCGGTTGCCCAACTCGCCGGCATCCGCGAACTTCATATCGGGCATGCGATCATCAGCCGTGCCATCTTCATCGGCCTGCGTGAGGCGGTAAGGGAAATGAAGCGCCTGCTGCGAGAGGCGCAAGCTTGCTCGCTGGCACGGCCTTTATAGTCATGATCGCAGGCATTGGTACCGACATCGTCGCCGTGGCTCGCCTTGGCAAGCTATACGAGCGGCACGGTCAGCGTGCCCTGGTGAAACTCCTGTCGCCGAGGGAACATGCCGAATTTGCTGGCGTTCGCGATCCGGCCAGGTTTCTTGCCAAGCGTTTTGCCGCCAAGGAAGCTTTTGGCAAAGCGCTCGGTATCGGCTTGGTCGCGCCCGCCACCCTGCCAAGCATCGGCATTGACCACGATTCGCTGGGCCGACCGTTGTTCGAATACGCGGCGCCACTCGCCGCCCACCTCGCGCAGCGCCGGCTCGTCGCGCACCTGACCATCAGTGACGAGCACGACTTCGCGGTCGCTTTTGTGATCATGGAGCAGCAATGAATACCCGACTCCCGCTTGGCCCGCTGATGATCGACATTGCCGGGCTGCAATTGTCCGACCTTGAACAAGAGCGCTTGTGCCACCCTCTGGTCGGTGGCCTGATCCTGTTCGCACGCAATTACGCCTCGCCGCAGCAACTCGAGCAACTCACGGCTGCGGTGCATGCCTTGCGCTCACCGGCACTGCCGATTGCCATCGACCATGAAGGGGGCCGGGTGCAACGCTGTCGTGACGGTTTCACCCGCTTGCCGGCGATGCGCCGTCTCGGCGAGCAATGGGACCGCGACCCACAAGCAGCCTGGCTGGCTGCGCGCGGGATTGGCTATGTTCTCGCCGCGGAATTGCGCGCGCGCGGGGTCGACCTGTCATTCACGCCAGTACTTGATCTCGACTGGGGGCGCAGCAGCGTGATCGGCGATCGCTCGTTGCACGCCAACCCGGTTGCGGTGGTGCGGCTGGCCGGTGCGCTGATCGAAGGCCTGCACCGAGCCGGGATGGCCGCCTGCGGAAAGCACTTTCCGGGGCATGGCTGGGTCGAGGCCGATTCGCATGTCGCGCTGCCGGTCGACGAACGCGAACTCGAAGAACTGGCGCCAGACATCGAACCCTACCGCCGGCTCGAACTCGACGCGGTGATGCCGGCACATGTCATCTATCGGCGGCTGGACCCGCGTCCTGCAGGTTTCTCGCGTTTCTGGACAGGCATGCTGCGTAATCAGCTTGGTTTCAACGGCGTCATCTTCAGTGACGATCTGTCGATGGCCGGCGCCAGCGTTGCCGGCGGCATCTGCGAGCGTTGTACCGCTGCCTGGGATGCGGGCTGCGACCTGTTGCTGGTATGCAACTCGCCGGATGCGGTCGGCGAATTACTGGCGAACTGGCAACCTCCAGGCGACCCATTGCGGTCACAGCGCGTCGAGCGTCTTGTGCCGACCAGCCCTGCTGTCGACTGGACCGATCTGCAGCAGGATTGGCTATACTGGACCGGGGTAGCGACAGCCAGCAGCCTGCTGGCCTGAGCGAACAGTTTGCGATCAACGTTCTCCGCACGGCCAGCGCAGGCTGGGTTGGCAATCGCCGGAGCGAGTGAACGATCATGATCTCGCGACCTGCGCCCGATTCTCTTATCTTTTTGTTGGGCGATGGCAAGATGCACATCCATTCTTCTTTGCATGGCTCTATCGAACACTCTGTGAACTCTGATGGCGGAGAATCCGCACTGGCCCGGCGAGGTAATCGGCGGCGCCTCAGGGTTTTCCTGATGGCATTTTGCGTGGTGCTACTGACCGGGCTCACCTGGGATTTCCTCCGACCTGCCGAATACCGTGCCACGGCCAGGGTACAGATCAGCCCTGGGAGCATTGAACCACACCCTTCCTTGTCAGCAAGGGAGAACGCTGAACCGTCCCCGCACACTGCCTCCGATCTTCTGACGCAGGTGCAGGTACTCACCAGCCGGCCCCTGCTGGCCAGGGTAAGTGAGTTGCTCGCTCAGGCGGGTTACCTGGTTGGGGCGGCAGACGAGGTCACAGAATTGCAGAAAATGATCACGGTGGTGCCAGTGAGTGGTACTGAAATCGTCGAGTTGCAGGCGACCGGTGCCCCCCCGGAACTCCTCGCAGCAGCGCTGAATACCTTGCTGGATGCCTATCGTGAAGAGTTGAAAGCTTCTTACGAAGCCGCTACCGGCGTCACTCTGACACAGGCGCGTACGGAGGCCGCGCTGCTCGACCGGGCGGTGCACGAGCGCCGTGCGCGCCTGGAGGCTTTTCGCAGCCAGCATGGCGTGTGGTCATCCGAACGCGATGGCAACGAGGCCGTGGGTCGAATGAAAGGACTCACCACCGCACTTGCCACGGCCAGCGAGAAGGCCGCGCTAGCCGAAGCGCATGTGCGCACCCTGAGGGAGGCTATTGCAGCCGGCAATAGCGGAAGCAGCCGGGCAAAGGATGATCCGACGCTGGCCAACATGGAGCAGCGAGCGTCGGCTCTGCGTGAGCAAATACGCGATATGGAACATACCTACACTTCCAGATTCATGAGCATCGATCCCGGTGCGAAGGCCCTGCAGGCACGTCTTAAAGAGCTGGAGCAGCAGATAGAGGGGCAGCGTTCGGCGGGTCGACAGGCGTCCCTTGCTACGGCACAGGAAGAATTGGCCAGTGCACGAGAAACCGTCAGCCACCTGCAGGCACAAATTAACGAGCAACGCCGAGGCGTGCAAACGTACTCCGAACGTTTCACTCAGGCCAAGTCACTTGAAGACGACCTCGCCCAGATTGAAAAGGCCAACCGGGAAGCCCAGGAACGTCTGGTCAAACTCGAAGCCAGTGAGCGCAGCCGGCTGCCTGCACTCAATCTGGTGGAACTGGCGAGCGTTCCCCAGTCATCCTTTCGGCCACCATATCTGAGGGATGCGGCGCTTGTTGTTGCCGCCGCTTTCGTTTGCGGATTGTTGGCCATGTGGTTCGTCGAGCTGTTCAACCGGTCGCCGCCCACGCAGGCTCCGGCAGGCACGACGGTCGTCATTCCGCAACCCTGGGCAATGCCTCACTTGCTGGAGCAGACCACCGAATCGCAGCAACTCCTGCCGGTCGCCAATGCGCACAGCACTGTCCTGCTGCCTGCCAGGTCATCGATTGCACGCGAGTTGACCCAGAGCGAGGCGAAAGCCTTGTTGACGGCGTCGGTCGGCGAGGTCCGTTTCATCATTTCGGTTCTGCTCATGGGGTTGACGCCGGAGGAGACCATTGATCTGCGCCAGGAGGATCTCGATCCCGTGGCCAACACCCTGCGAGTCAGGGGCCACGCACCGCGCACGCTCACGGTCCCAGCCTGGCTGGCAGCCTGCCAGTCGCCACCGGGCAATGGTGCGCAGGCTTCCTTGGTGACGGACGCGGTCGGAGCGCCAATCACACCGAATGAGATTGAATCGGTACTGGCCTGCGCCGCTTTCGACGCCGGACTTGCCCGCTCGGCGGAGGTCACCGCCGCGGCCCTGCGGCATACCTGCGTAGCCTGGCTGGTGCGGCAGGGCGTACGTTTCTCCGATCTTGCCTCTTTGGTCGGACGTCCGAACGCTGAAGCGCTGGCCTTCTACGCCGATCTGGCACCCCAGGGGCCACGTCGGACAATTTCGGAGATCGACCCGCTGATGCCCGCCTTGCGAGAGATCGCTGCCTGACCGTGATGACCGAACCCTTCGACGCCAAATCCCTGCTTGCCACCGTGACCGAATTGCCGGGCGTTTATCGGATGCTCGACGGCGCTGGTCAGGTGCTCTACGTCGGCAAGGCAAAAAATCTCCGCAAGCGGCTTGCTTCGTACTTCCGCGACAATCCTCCGAGCCCGCGCATCGCCATGATGGTGGCACAGATAGCCCGCGTCGAGACTACCGTGACGCGTTCCGAGGCCGAAGCGCTGCTGCTTGAAAATAATCTCATCAAGAGCCTGTCGCCACGCTACAACATTCTCTTTCGTGACGACAAGTCCTATCCCTACATCGTCCTCACGCACGACAATTACCCGCGCCTGGGTTTCTTCCGAGGCGCCACCGACCGGCATGCCGACTATTTCGGTCCTTTTCCGTCTTCACCGGCGGTGCGCGAGAGCATCCATCTGCTTCAGAAAATGTTTCGTCTGCGTACCTGTGAGAATTCGGTGTTCAACAACCGTTCACGACCGTGCCTGTTGTACCAGATCAAGCGTTGCTCCGGACCCTGCGTCGGACTCGTCGAGCCAGCGCGCTACGCCGAGGATGTGCAGAGGGCGGCAATGTTTCTGCAGGGACGACAACAGGATGTGATCGGCAGTCTGTCGGCCGCCATGGATCAGGCGGCAGCCAGGCTCGCTTTCGAACAGGCTGCGGTCTACCGTGACCAGATCCAGTCCTTGCGGCAGGTGCAGGAAAAACAGTACGTCGAGAGCGGCAACGCGGGCGATGTGGATATCGTCGTCGCCATTGAATATACCGGCCTGCTGTGCGTGAACCTGGCGATGGTTCGTGGTGGTCGGCATCTCGGCGACCGACCGCAATTTCCGGTCAGTACCGTCGATTGCGTGGCCTCGTCGCCGCCTGAGGCGCTGACTGCATTTCTCTATCAGCATTATCCCCTACACCCGATCCCGCCGAGAATTCTCGTCAATCTGGCCCTGTCTGATGAGGAGCTTGCTGATTGGCTCAGTGCTACGGCGAGGCAGCCGATCAGGGTAGGTAAAGCGAGACTGACCCTGCAGCGCGTCTGGGTCGAAATGGCCGAACAGAACGCCCGCCTGGCAATCGACGCGCGCCGCAGCGTGCTGTCACGGCAGGGCGCACGGCTTGAAGCGCTGCGTCAGACGCTGGGTCTCGACATCGAGGACGGCAAGGAGGCACGCATCGAGTGTTTCGACATCAGCCACACCCAAGGAGATTCGACCGTGGCGGCCTGTGTGGTCTATCAGGGAAGTGGCATGCGCAAGTCCGAATATCGCCGCTTCAATGTCGAGGGTATCCAACCCGGTGACGACCACGCAGCCATCCGGCAGGTGGTCCACCGCCGTTACGAAAAGCTGTTGCGCAGTGACGGCGTCGTACCGACGCTGATCCTGATCGATGGCGGCAGCAGCCAGGTCAGTGCTGCAGCCGCAGCCCTCGCTGAACTCGGGCTGGGCCACCTGCCGATGCTCGGTGTCGCCAAGGGAGAAACGCGCAAGCCGGGCCTGGAAACCCTGGTTTTCGCAGATGGCCGTGAGCCGTTACAATTGTCTCCTGAAGATCACGCCCTGCACCTGATTCAGGAAGTCCGAGACGAGGCGCACCGCTTCGCGGTTTCCGGTCATCGCGCTCGGCGTGGCAAGGCTTCGCGCAGTTCACGCCTGGAAGAGATCGGCGGTATCGGACCCAAGCGGCGCAAGGCGCTGATTTCCCGTTTTGGAGGTCTGCAGGGAATCTCCGATGCCGGGATAGACCAACTGACAGCAGTTCCTGGAATCAGTCGGGAGCTGGCCGAGAAAATTTACGCAGCGTTGCACTGATGCCACTGAACATACCCATCCTGTTGACCTGGCTGCGAATCATTTTGATCCCACTTCTGATCGCCATCTACTACGTTCCGGAGGGATGGATTCAGGGTATCGGGCGTGACTGTGCGGCAACGTTGATCTTTGTTGCCGCTGCCATGACCGATTGGCTTGACGGCTATCTCGCACGACGCTGGCGGCAGACTTCGGCATTTGGCGCCTTCCTTGACCCGGTCGCCGATAAGCTGATGGTTGCCGCAGCGCTGATTATCCTCGTCCAGCTCGGCCGTCTCGACGCCACTCTGGCGATGATCATCATCGGTCGCGAGATCACGATTTCCGCCTTGCGCGAGTGGATGGCGCGGATCGGTGCCCACAAGAGTGTCGCCGTGTCGATGATTGGCAAGATCAAGACCACTGCACAGATGGCCGCCATCCCGATGCTGCTTTATTACGCACCGTTGCTTGGTCTCGATATCTATCAGTGGGGTGTCTGGTTGATCTACGTGGCGGCCGTGCTGACGCTCTGGTCGATGGGTTATTACATGCGGATGGCGTGGCCATACCTGATCGAAGAGGATCGCCAACGGTGATCCCCAACAGTTGCGCCAGCGGTGCGCGGACAAAAGAAGGCATTGACAGCCAGGGATAGGCCTTTATAATGCGCACTCGCTTCACGCGGGAGTAGCTCAGTTGGTAGAGCGATACCTTGCCAAGGTATAGGTCGAGAGTTCGAGACTCTTCTCCCGCTCCACATTTTCCGCAACAGGCCATTGTGGGCTCACGGACTCACCGATAAGACGAATCAACGGCCAAAGACCCTGTCGTCAGATAGGCGCGGCGCGATAGCAAAGCGGTTATGCACCGGATTGCAAATCCGTGTAGGTGGGTTCGACTCCCGCTCGCGCCTCCAACAAATCATGTCTCTGGACACTCGCCGAGACACTCTGGCCTGGGTTGAGTGAGACCAGGCTGAGCCGTGGCGAGATTCGCCCGGGTTTCAGCCTGCGTCTGCAGCAGGCCTGGCCGGCAGCATTTCGTCGCAGATCACTGGCAGCATCATGTTTTCCTGCCCTGAAGGAAATCTCTGATCTTCTGGTGCCGCCCGCTACATACAGTAAGTGACCTGGTGAACGCCGCCTATGTTCGACAACTTGCGAAGATATACTGCCGCCTATGCCGTGGCAATTGGGGGCCTCCTCATGACCTGTCTGTCATCGTGGAATGTCCGTCAGGAGCTGCAGACCAGCCATTTCAAGGAATTCCAGTGGGCGGCCGGCGACCGCATTCAGGCTGTACATTCGGTCGTCGACCAGGGGCTCGACGCACTACTGGAAATCCGCGGACTGTTTTACGCCGCCAAGGGGATCGAAGAGCAGGCGTTCCGGGTCTTTACCGATTCCATCCTCAAGCGCCGGCCCTACATCCATAGCCTGTTGTGGGCCCCGTTGCCAAATGCATCGCAGCGTGCACTGCCCGGAGCGGCAACCGGTACGTCGCCGGCAGATCCCGCGGTGGCAAATGGCCGCGAGGATGCAATCGCCGGACCACCGCGCGTGCCGGTGCTTCTTGCCGCTGCGCGCACCGAGTCGGCGGCTGCCCAGGGCGTCGACCTGAACTTGACGGTTGAGCTTGCGGCATTGCTGCGGCGGGCCAGAGAGAGTGGCAACATCGCGGTCAGCAGCCGTATCGACCTCGTGCAGCCCGGCAACGCAACAGTGCCGGTGATTTATGCGGTGCTGCCGGTCTATTCTCCCGGCCATTCGCACAGCACTGCTGCCACACTCGGTGCCCGCCGGCAGGCCGATCCGCTGGGATTCGTGGTGGGCGTCTACGACATTGAGGAACTCGTGCATGTTGCCATCAATCTGCTTGAGCCGCGCGGGGTCGAAGTTCTGGTGCGGGACGATTCGGCTGGCAGTGACAAGCAGTTTCTTCACTTTTATGCCAGTAGGCTGGAGCCGCGTGCCACTTCCACAGCCAGTGGCCGGATGCCGGTTTACGACGAGGATCAGCCACGCATGGAGGCCAGGATTCCCGTCGGCGACCGTAACTGGTCGATCATCTGCGTTGCCACCCATAATTTCCGGAGTGCCGAGGCCTTCACCGAGGCGCACTGGACGGTTCTCGTCGGAGGCTTCCTGTTCACCGCACTGCTCACTTTCTACCTGGTGCGCAGCCGTCGCGAACTGGAGAATCGAATCCAGCTGACGCTGACCATCTATGAGCGCGAGGAACTGTTTCGCCAGCTGGCCGAAACCGTCGATGTCGTATTCTGGGCGATCAATGCCGAGGCGACACGGATCGAATACATTGGTCCGGCTTTCAGACAACTTGCAGGCCGCGAGGCAATGCTCGATGGCCTCGCCGGTGCCGCGCCGTCGCTGCTGCTCGACGTCTTCGCGTCCGACGACCGGCACACGCTGCTTGAGGCAATCCGCCAGTTGCAGGCCGAGGGCGAGCGTTTTACCGTCGTTTTGCCGGTTTCACGTGGCGAACGGGGCTTGCGCTGGCTGCGGGTCTGCGGCTTCCCGGTACGCGAAGCGGGCAGTCCGCTGAGCCGCATCGTCGGTTTTCTCGAGGACATTACCGAGCACAAGCTGGCCGAGGATGCGCTGCGCGATTCGGAAGCGAAGTTGCGTACGCTGTTCAATCATTCGCCGGACCTGATCTTTACGGTCGATGGCGAGGCCCGGATCTTGCTCACCAACCGGCCGCTACCGTATCCGGTCGGCGGGGTCGGCGAGAAACGATCGGAACTGATCCTCCCTGCGGAGGTTCGCGAGGGTTACCTCGAGAAACTGCGGCAGGTGTTCCGGAGCGGACGCATCGAGCATTTCCAGTACAACTCGAGTGATGCCACTTGGTGGGAGATCCGCATGGTGCCGATCAGTTCGGCGAATGTGGTGACTACGGTGATGGCGGCAATGGTGGTGATTACCGACATCACCGAGAATCGCAAGCTGCAGTGGCAGGCGATCCGCAGCGCTCGCCTGGCTTCCCTCGGTGTCCTCTCGGCGGGCATCGCCCACGAAATCAACAACCCCAATCACGCCATTCTGGCGAATGCACCCCTGTTGGCCCGCATCTGGCAGGATGCCCTGCCGATCCTCAACGAGTATGAACAGGAGCAGGGCAGCTTCATGCTTGCCGGCCTGAGTTTCGAGCAGGCGCGCCAGACCATTTCGAGAGGGATGCGCGACATCGCCGAAAACGCCAAACGGATTCAGAAGATCGTCGATAATCTCAAGCACCTCGGGAAGCAGGATCGCGGACATATGAACGAACTCGCCGACATCGGGAAGATCCTGCATGCCGTGGTGATCCTGCTCGATACCCGTATCCACAAACATACCGATGCCTTTACGCTGGACTTGCCGACAGCGTTGCCGACGGTCAAGGGCAATGTGCAGCAGCTCGAGCAGGTGTTCATCAACGTCATCGTCAACGCCCTCGAGTCCTTGCCTGATCGCAGTAGCTCGGTCAAGGTTTCGGCGCGGACGGAGCAGGCTGGAAATCGGCTGATCGTACAGGTCGAGGATCAGGGAAAAGGCATCGCCGAGGAGGTCATGGCGCAGATTGGCGAGCCCTTCTTCACCACCAAGGCCGACAGCGGTGGCACCGGTCTGGGCCTGTCGATTTCGTTGTCGATTGTCGAAAAACACGGTGGCGTACTGCGTTTCGAAGCCAACCACCATCTTGGCACCACGGTCAGCATCGACCTGCCGATCAGCACGGAGGAGTGAATGAAGGAAAAATCCTTTGCCAGCCTGCCCGTTTTTCTCGTCGATGACGAGGAGTCGGTCCTGCACGCCAGTGCAGCCGTATTGCACAGTGCGGGCGTTGCCCACATCCAGATGGTCAGCGACAGCCGGGAACTGCTGTCAATGCTCGAGGGGCAACCGGCAAGCGCCGTGCTGCTCGACCTGATGATGCCGCATCTCAGCGGTACCAAGCTGCTGCCGGACATCGTTCACCTCTACCCGGAAGTGCCGGTGATCGTCATGACCGCCGCCCAGGATGTCGAAACCGCCGTGCGCAGCATGAAGGAAGGGGCATTCGACTACCTCGTCAAGCCGGTAGAGGAAAGTCGCCTGGTGGCGAGCGTTCGCCATGCCCTGGAAGTGCACTCGCTGCGTCGGCAGATGGGAGTGCTGAAGCGCTACCTCCTGTCGGACTGCCTGCAGAACAACGAGGCCTTTGCCGGCATCATCACCCACAGCCGCAAGATGCGAGCGCTCTTTCAGTACCTCGAAGCGGTGGCTGTGTCTGCCGAGCCAGTGCTGATCTCCGGCGAGACCGGTGCCGGCAAGGAGATGTTCGCGCAAGCCTTGCACAAGCTCAGCGGCCTGAGCGGACAGTTCGTGCAGGTCAATGTAGCCGGCCTCGACGACACGCTCTTTTCGGACACCCTGTTTGGTCACAAGAAAGGCGCTTTCACCGGCGCCGACCAGTCACGGCCCGGGCTGATCGCCCAGGCTGCCGGCGGCACGCTGTTCCTCGACGAGATCGGCGACCTGTCGATGGCCTCGCAGGTCAAACTGCTGCGCCTGCTGCAGGAACACATGTACTTCCCGCTGGGATCGGATGTCGCCCGTCCCAGTGACGCACGCGTGGTTTGTGCGACCAACTGCAAGCTGGCACAGATGATGCGCCAGAACCACTTTCGCTCGGACCTCTTTTTTCGGCTGTCGGTGCACCAGATCGAGGTGCCGCCACTGCGCCAGCACAAGGAGGACATCCCGCTGTTGCTGCAACACTTTCTCGACGAGGCTGCGGCTGCGATCCACAAACCCGCCCCGGAGCCCTCGAACGAACTCCTCACCCTGCTCGCCAACTATCATTTTCCCGGCAACGTGCGCGAACTGCGGGCCATGGTTTTCAACGCCATGGCCCTGCATCGCGGGGGGGCGGTGCTGGCCATGGACAGCTTCCGCCAGGCGATCCAGAAGCAGCAGAAGACGGGCGCCGACGATCCGGCGGTGGAACCATCCGACGGCTTGCCGATCCTGATTCCGGGGCGCTTTCCCACCCTCGACGAGGTTGAAGAGGCGATGGTCAGGGAAGCGCTCAAGCGCGCCAAGGGCAATCAGGGGGTCGCTGCGACCCTGCTCGGGCTGTCACGTCCGGCACTCAACCGACGCCTGGCACGGCGCGCACTGCCACCCGAATCCTGAAGCGGCGAAATCTGCACCCCGCGGCCGCATCGATCGTTCCGGAACAACCATCAGCGTTCGCGGTGGGCTTGTTGAAGCAGGTGATCGTGATGATCAATCAGGGCTCTTGACAAGCTCGGAACGAGGGGGGTGGGGCCATTGATTTGCCGGATCGGCCGGCCATCAGCCTGCGGAGGAACTGCCAGACCGCAGTTTTCCTTATTCTTCTAGGGTGTTACCTTTCGACACCTTGATACATTCCGCATCGCCGCTTTCAACATGTTGATGTAAATTGATTTTTAAAATAAATAAAAAATCAATTGCATGATTTGCGACGCGTTTTGTTACACCCCTTCGAGTTCCCGAATCACTGCCGCTGGCGTTCACCAAGCAATTGTTTTAACAGAGCTCTGTCCGACTTCCAGGGTTTTGGCATGAATAATGCTTACGACGGTGAGATGAGCGTCGCTTCGCACTGAAGGGGAGTGTGAAAATCGCGTCAGCGACTCACGAATCGTCCTTTCCCGCTTGCGGGAAAGGGCCGGGGGAGAGAAACAGTAATGACATTTTCATGGTCTGGCGTGCATGGAAAAGTCATGGCCGTGAGTTGTTCCCGGCGATCACCGCAGCCCTTTATCAATGCCAGGAGGATCGACCGCACGCGAACACGAATACCTCACCCGTCGGATCCTGCCAGGTGCGCTTTGCAGCCCCCGGATGTCTGGCCGCCGCACCTCAACCCACGACCACCACCATAGGGCCTCTTCATGAGTACATTATTGATTTTGACGATTTTGACTGTCGTCATCGTCCTCTTCTTCGACTATACCAACGGTTTTCATGACGCGGCCAACATCGTGGCGACAATCATCGCGTCGCGAGCGATGACGCCCGTGCAGGCGGTGATCATCGTCGGCACTTTCGAGTTTCTCGGCCCTCTGCTGGGCGGAACGGCGGTCGCCAATACCATCGGCAAGTTCGTCACTCTGGGTGATGTCCAGGCGGTTCTCTCGCTGGCCATCCTGATCAGCGGTCTGGTCGGCGCCATCGTCTGGAACCTCGCGACCTGGTATTTCGGCATTCCATCGTCCTCGTCGCACGCGCTGGTCGGCGGGTTGATCGGCGCTGTCGTCGTCTCTGCCGGCATGGACAATGTCGTATGGGGTTTCTCGCAACTGATGCACGGCCAGTTGACCGGCATCATGAAGGTTCTGGCCAGTCTGATCCTGTCACCGATCATCGGATTCTGGGCGGGTTTCCTGATGTTGCGCCTGCTGAGCATTCTGCTGTTCACTGCCACTCCTTCGGCGAATACCGGTTTGCGCTACGCGCAGTTCGTCACCGCTGCCGGCCTCGCCTTCTCGCACGGCGCCAACGACGCGCAGAAGAGCATGGGCATGCTGACCCTGGCGTTACTGCTGGGCGGATTCATCCCGACCTTTGAAGTGCCCTTCTGGGTGATGCTGGCCTGCGCCATCGCGATTACCCTGGGCATTCTCTCGGGCGGCTGGCGGATCGTTCGCACCCTCGGCTTCGCGATTTACCGCGTCCGCCCGATTCATGCACTCAGTTCGCAACTGACCTCGGCAGCGGTCATCCTCACCGCCTCATTCATCGGTGCGCCGGTGTCGACCACCCACGTCGTCGCGACTTCGATCATGGGCATCGGTTCCTCGGAGCGGCCGAAAGCCGTACGCTGGAAGAAGGCCAAGGACATTGCCATTACCTGGGTCATCACCATCCCCGGCTCGGCACTGGTTGCCATTCAGACATTCGCTCTCGTCAATCTCTTCATCGGAAAGGTCTAATCTCATGTCGAACGCAAGCACCGCATCCCCCTCCTTCACTCGCCGAATCCTGCATCGGGTATTTCCGAAAGTACCCAATTTCTTCGCCCTGCTGGCCGAACAAAGCACGCAAGTCGGGATCAGCGCCGCCCTGCTGGTCGAGTACATGGGTTCCGGCACCACCGAAGTCGCCAAACGGGTGGTCGAGGCCGAACATGAAGGCGACCGCCTCAAGGTTCGCAATCTGACGTTGCTCAATGAAGCTTTTTCGACGCCGATCGACCGTGAGGATCTGCACCGGGCGATCATCAACCTCGATGAAATCATCAACAGTTGCAAGACGGTGGTTGCCGAGATGGACGCGAATTTGCTCGCCTTGAAGGCCGACAAATACTGTCTGGAAATGGCCGTGTACCTCAAGGAAGGCGCCGAGGCGGTGGCCGCCGGGTATGGCCGTCTGGGCAGCGAACCCAAACTCGGCCGCGCCGACGCCGAGAAATCCGACCAGGCGGTCCGGAAGTTGACGCGCACCCACCGACGCGCCCTGGCCGAGCTGTTCCACGACGAGGATTTCCACCATATCTTCCGCCGCAAAGAAATCTACAATCAACTGCTGGGTGCGGCAGAACGTCTGAACATCTGCAACAGCACACTGCTGGACATCGTCGTCAAGCTCTGCTGATCCCCCTCGCATCCTGGTCGGGTCAGACCCGGGGAATCGGCCGGCCAGTTCCTTTCCCCGCCTGCGTGGCTGGCGGTCGCATGGCCATCAGGCCTGTTGACGGCTGGTGTGCGGCGTCTGCTTTCCATTCGGAATCTGGCTGGCCGCGGCCGCTGATTGCCCCAACGCACGATTCATCCCGAAGGCACCCTTGCAGCGCTGCGGATATAAGCAAAGTGTGTACAAATTCTAATGGCTCTTTATGCGTTTCGGACGGTTGAAGATCTATGTGCAGGGAGGCGCCCATTCCGATAGAATTTTGGGTTGTTATTCCGTAAGGATATGGCCCGATGCTCCACCTTCAGAACTTGCTGGACGATGCCAAGTGTTACGACGAAGTACGCGAACGGCGCTGGCCGGAGGGAGTGTGCTGCCCGCATTGTGCCTCACCCGAAGTGACCAGGCAAGGTCATGACACGACCCAGCCGTCGCGCCGGAAATATCGCTGCACGGCTTGCCGACGCTACTTTGACGACTTGACCGGCACGATCTTCGCGGGTCACCATCAACCGTTGGGGGTGTGGATCTTGTGCCTGTACTTGATGGGTCTGAACCTCTCCAACGAGCAGATCGGGCAGGAGTTGGGTCTGAATAAAGATGATGCGCACCGCATGACCTCGCAATTGCGCACGGGCATCGTGGCGGTGCAAGCGGAGCCGACGCTTTCGGGCGAGGTCGAGTGTGACGAGGTCTATGTCGTGGCAGGCCACAAGGGCCACCCCGAGGCAGTAAAAAAAAGGCCGTAAGGGCCGACGGCGGCGCTTGAAGGGCGCTCGCGGGCGCGGTACCCTCGAAAAAGAGAAGCCACCAATTTTCGGGATGCTTCAACGCGGTGGAGAGGTCGTGGTGCGGATACTCGAAAACGTCCAGCAGCCGACCCTCAAGCCGTTGATCTTGGCCGTCATCGTACCAGGCACGACCCTCTACACCGATGAGTATGACATCTACGCTCGCCTGCCCGAGTGGGGGTACGGACACAAAACCGTGTGCCATAGTCGGGGCGAGTACGCCCGCGATGAGGACGGCGACGGGTTTCATGAAGTCCATGTCAATACGATGGAAGGCTTCTGGTCGTTGCTGCGCTCTTGGTTGCGTCCCCATCGTGGCCTCTCACAAGAAAAACTCCCGCTCTATCTGGGCTTCTTCCAGTTCGTGCACAACGCCAGAATTCGTGGCAAAGGCTTGCTGAAACCTCTCCTCCATGCCCTCTTGGCCTAGCCGTCCGAAACGCATAATGAGCCAAGACTTCCCAAAGATCAAGCCGCTAGGCGTTCAGCCAGAGGAGCCAGCGGAACTTGCACGGGTGCAACAAATCGGCCGGATCGGCCGCCGCCCAATCTATCGACGATCGTTATCATCCATACATAACAGTCAGTTACGGTCTGCTATCAGGGGCAGAGGCAATACGAAAACGTTACACCGCTCTCGAATCCCGAAGCCGAGTCGGAAGTAAAAGGAGGAATTCGCGGAGCCATGCCCCTTGCACATCGGGTGATTCTGGCGTGCAATCCGGAATACACCCTTCAAGGGAGGGGAAATGGTCATCGCTTTCATGATCAGGGGGGTTGGAAAAGTCATGACCCTTAGGCGGCATGCATGGCTCGAAGGTGTAACACTGCGTCGCCCGGCAGTCCTTCGATTTGTTCATTAACTACATGAATTAATGTTGATATAACAGCTCCTCCCGGTTCTTCGGCGAGTTTCTGATGGTGTTTTGTTGCACCCCCAAAGGCCTCGCTAAGGCTTCGGAGATTGCTTCCAGGACTTTGATTTTAAGCGGGAACAATATTTTTGTTGTAGCTGGTACGCATTATGCTTCAAGCCCATCATGTGAAAACGGACCCACCGGGATTCCGTTCTCGCCGTCCGACCTATCGCTTACTGATGACCATTTTCCAACCAACATCGCAGCAGAAGACAGGTGAATGCCATGACCACCATCGCCGTATCGCAAGTTGTGAGTAGAGTCCGTTCGTCCGTGGGTGCGGCCGATACCCCGGACTTTTTCAGCATGATCGACCAACAGGCAAGGATGATCGTGAATCTGGCGAGAGTTGTTGCAGAGATGTGTTGCAGGGGAAGGAATCGGCGCATTCGCTGCGCCTGATCGATTTGGAGCAGCACCGGCAGGAACTGCAGCGGCGGCATCAGGCGGTCGTTGATTCACTCCCGCATTCCGGACTTGAAGAGATTCGTTCGACCATGGAAGCCCTGGATCGGGCGGCAGCCGTGCTGATCCGGACCGCTCGCGACTGCCTTTCGGGGGGCTCAAACCCGGACGCCACCGTCTTCCAGATGATGGGGGTGATTCGGAAAGCGATCGAGAGCCTGCGGCATGGCTACACCCGGCTGGCTAATGGATCAACCGTTGCCGAGTTCGATGCCGATGCGGCCATCGCCAGCCAGCGTGCGCTGGTTTGCTGGCGGACGTTCGACGACCAGCGGGAGGTGGCGGCCGCCGAGGGGTGGCACCGGACTTCGCCATCGGGAGTTTCTCCGGATCGTTCGTGCCGGCTGAATGGTCTGTACGAAAATCTCTACGACATCGCTCGCGAACTTTCTAGGGCCGGCGTCATTCTCAAAGTATGGTCGCGGCAACTTTACGGGGCCGTCAGTCCTGCCCGCTTGCCGCAATAGTGTTTGTGGCCCGCTGACAGGCGCGCATTTCAAGAAGTACCGGCCGCTGAGGGCAAGTTGCCTACCAGCGGGTCAGGTGGCAGTTTTTTTATTTCAGGCAGGAGAAGTCATCATGGAAACTCAAGTGCAAGCTGCGTCAAGGTCCGTCACCTCGCGTTCTATCGAAAGCGATCTCGACAGCTATCTGGATGCCATCGCTGACGCAACGGCGATTTTCCGGGAAGCGGTAGACGCTTACCTGAACAGCGAATCGGAAGGGGCATGCTGGCGGCACGCCGGAAAGCTTTCTGATCACCTGCGCCTGCTCGACGACCTGCAACAGAAATTCGAGACCCGCATACACCCGCAATCGGCACTGGGGAATCTGGTGTGCGGAATGATCGACCCGCTGAACGGCGTGAGCCGCTTGCTCAAGGACATGAAGCGGCAGATCACCGGTTTTGCCATCGAATCGGGGTTTTCCAGTCCCCACCGCTATGTGCCTGCGAATCTGGTTGCGGATGTTCAGGAACTGACCGATGAGGTGTGCACCGCGGTTGATGTGTTGGTCGAAAGCTATCGGCCGTCGTTGCTGTGGTGGGAACAACCATCGCCGGGCAAGGCAGAGCGAGGCGTCAGTTGGTACGAAAATCAGGCAGACCGTCTCTCGATGCAGATCCTCAGAAAGATCTTTGCCGACGACAGCCTCGATCTCGAGGTGAAGCTGCCGCTGGCGCAACTCGTCGAGGAGATCGACCGCGTGGCGGACCAGGCCGAAGGTATTGACCAGGGGCTGCGAGCTCGCTTCCGGGCGGGTCTGCCAACTGTCGATGCCGGAGAAACGCACTAAGTCCTTTATCGCGGTCAAAGCTGAGCAGGCCGTTCCTGATCCGGTGGTCCATTGCCGGGGTCCGGCCTTGCGCTGAACAAGGATTTGGACAAGAACCATCCGTGTCAGATTCGTCGCAGCATCGCGTGTGGCCCAGGCTGCGTAGCCTGGGCCACTTTGCTGGAAAGGGCGTCGCTTGGCTCGTGCAGGCCGTCTTCTGGTCTGTTGCGAGATGTGTTGATGCGGGACCGAAGAGGGGCCTGGATTTATGGAACTGGCAATCAAGTTCAAGAATGACAAGCTGGTCGGCGATTTCTGGGGAGGGTTGGCTGCGATGCTGGTCGCTCTGCCGTCGGCAATCGCTTTTGGCGTCACCATCTACGCCTCGATCGGCCCGGCATACGCCGGCCTGGGTGCCCTGGCCGGGATTCTCGGAGCCACCGCGCTTGGCTTGCTGGCCCCAGCAATGGGGGGAACCAACCGCCTGATTACGGCGCCGTGTGCTCCGGCTGCGGCGGTTCTCTCGGCTTTTGCGATTGAACTCGTACAGCATGGCGTGGCTGCGCCGTCGATCGTACTGATGTTGACCGCGCTCGGCCTGGTTTCAGGGCTGGTGCAACTGATGCTGGGTTTCATGGGGATCGGGAGCCTGATCAAGTACATTCCGTTTCCGGTAGTCAGCGGCTATCTGACCGGTGTTGGTCTGATCATCATCGGCAGTCAGATCCCGAAACTCCTGGGGGCTCCCGGTGGTACGGCGTGGTGGCGGGCACTGAGTTCACCGGAAATGTGGCAGTGGCAGAGCGCGCTCATTGGCGCCGTGACGGCCGGGGTGATGGTCACCGCACCGATGCTCACGCGCGTCGTGCCTGCGGCCATTCTCGGCCTGTTGGCCGGGGTGCTGACCTATTTCGGACTGGCCACGGTCGACGAGTCGCTGCTGGTCGTCGAAGGCAACAAGCTGATCATCGGCCCGCTGGGGGGAACGGCGTCAAGCATGTTCGAGGCGATCACCGGCCGCTGGCAGGAAATCGGCGAACTCAAGCTGAGCCAGATCGGCAGTCTGCTCGGACCGGCTTTTACGCTGGCCGTTCTGCTGTCGATCGACACTCTGAAAACCGCCGTCGTTCTCGATGCCCTGACCCGCAGCCGCCATGATTCCAACCGCGAGTTGATCGCACAGGGTCTTGGCAATGTCGCTTCGGCCTGTGCCGGCGGCATGCCCGGCGCTGGTCAGATGGGGGCGACGCTGGTCAATCTGGCAAGTGGTGGCCAGACCCGCGTCTCCGGGGTCGTCGAAGGGATCATGTCCCTGATCGCCTTTCTCGCCCTGGGGGCGTTCATCGCCTGGATTCCGGTAGGAGCGCTGGCCGGCATCCTGATCGTCGTCGGCATCCGCATGATCGATCGGCACAGCCTGCATCTGCTGGAGTCGCCGTGGACCCTGATGGATTTCATCGTCATCGTGGCGGTGGTCGCCGTGGCGGTCGGTTACAGCCTGATCGCCGCCTCCGGCGTCGGCATCGCCCTGGCGATGTTCCTGTTCATCCGAGAACAACTGAGCAGTACGGTGATTCGCCGCAAGATGGACGGCGGTAGCCGTTTTTCGAAGCGCGTGCGCCTGCGCAAGGACATGGCCATCCTCGAAAAGGAGGGTTACCAGTCGGTCATTCTCGAGTTGCAGGGCAGCCTTTTCTTCGGCACCAAGGACCAGTTGTACACGGCACTGGAACCGGAACTCGGCAAACGCAAGTACATCGTACTCGACATGCGGCGCGTACAGTCGGTCGATGTAACGGCGGTGCATCTCTTGAGTCAGATACGTGATTCGCTGATCGAACGCAATGCTTTCCTGATCTTCAGCAGCCTGTCGCATACCCTGCCGAATGGCCGGAATATTGCCGAGTTCTTCGACCAGATGGAACTGACGACGATGACCGACCATGTCAAGGTATTCGGTCAACTCGATGACGCCGTCGAGTGGGTTGAGGACCAGATACTTGACCAGGGTCAGAGTACCGTGCCGACAACCGAAGTGACGGCACTGGAACTGAAGGATCTCGAACTCTTCAAGGATCACAAGGAAGAGACCCTGATCGACCTGGAAGCAGCCTTGCAGCGACGCTCGCTGGCCAAGGACGAGAAGGTGTACGCGTTTGGCGACCCTGGCAACGAGCTCTATCTGATTCGCAAGGGCGCAGTCCGCATCACGCTGCCGAGCCCTGTCGAAGAAGGCGGCCACCACGCGCTGACCTACGGGCGCGGCGACTTCTTCGGCGGCATGGCTTTCCTGTCGCAGATGACCCGCCTCAACGATGCGACTGCGCTCGAAAATACCGAACTCTTCGTCCTCCAGCGCGAGCAGTTCATCACTCTCAGGGAAGAGCACAAACGTCTGGCGTGTACCCTGGTCGAGGAACTTGCCAAGGTGCTGGCCTTGCGCCTGCGCTATGCCGACAAGGAACTGATGGCCATGCAGGAATAGGTAATCTGGGAGCCACTGCTCCACCTCCGGCATCATCAGATCGATGGTGGGCGGGTCTGTTCTGTAGTTCCGAGCGGATGTGCCGGGTCGATACCTCCGCAGCGAAACACGAACGACTTTTTCAGAGGGATCTGCAGTGTTTGCAAGGAATCTGAATGAAAATGGGCTTTCATCACGCGCGCCAATGGCTATTGAATACCGCCAACCCGAGGGAGAACGAGGATGTTTCAGCATATCTTGCTGCCGACCGATGGCAGCCAACTGTCCCGAGATACCGCACAACGCGCGGTTGACTTTGCCAAGGCGGCCAATGCCACCATCACTGCTCTGTATGCCAAGCATCCCGGACAGGAATCGGAGAGCTATGGCAGCATGGTCGAGCCCGCCGTGCTCGCGCAGATGGTTTCGGGTTCCGAAGGGAAGGCCAAGGAATATCTCGGTTTCATCAAGAAACTGTGCAAGGACGCCGGGGTTGCGTGCACGGCGCTCGCGGTGGTGAGTGAGAGCCCCTGGGAGGCGATCATCAACGCCGCCGAGGACCATAACTGCGATCTCATCTTCATGTCCAAACATGGCCGCGGCGGTCTGTCCTCGCTGCTCCTCGGCAGTGAAACCTACCGGGTGCTGACCCACTCCAGCATCCCGGTTCTCGTCTACCGCCCGCCCGAGATCGACGCAAGCCGCCGCAAGGCCAAAGCCCGCGAAAAGGAACGGAAAAGGGCTTGAACGAAGGGCATGACCGCAGCTGGCAGCCGTGGCACTCGGCTGGACCGTTGTTTCGCCACGCCATAATCATGGTGCCGCACGCTGCCGATCTGTGCTGATCATTATCCTTCTTCAATGACCCCTGGCTACTGGCATCAGGCCTCTGCAGATCTCGCACTGCTCGACCCGGTACTGGCCACCCTCGTTGGGCGTTTTGCCGGAACCGCGCTGGTTTCGCGTGGTGACCCCTTCGTGACCCTGCTGCGTTCGATCGTCGGTCAGCAGATTTCCGTGCAGGCCGCCGACAGTGTCTGGGCGCGCTTTCTGGCCGCCATGCCGCCGGTGGTTGCCCCGGCCGCGGTGCTTGCCATTGAAGCCGCGACGCTGCGTCGCTGCGGACTGTCGGCGCGCAAGGTCGAGTATGTGGTGGATCTCGCGCGCCATTTCGACGGCGGGCAGATTCACCCTGATCGCTGGACGACGATGAGCGATGCCGAGATCACTGCGGAATTGACCACAGTGCGCGGCATTGGCGTGTGGACCGCCGAGATGTTCCTGATCTTCAATCAGTTGCGTCCAGACGTATTCCCCCTCGATGACCTCGGCCTGCAGAAAGCCGTGGCCATTCACTACTGCGCTGGAGAACGGCCGGGGCGGCGATTGCTTGCCGAGTACGGCGAACGCTGGCGGCCGTGGCGTTCTGTGGCGACCTGGTATCTCTGGCGCAGCCTCGATCCGCTACCCGTCGAATACTGAACCGGCACGCCAGCACCCCTCAGCGAGGCGACGGGAAGACCTTTCAGGTTAGAATAGGGCGCTTCCGGATCAGCATGATTTCAGACTGCCTTAGATGAAAACCAGTTTTCTCGACTTTGAACAGCCCGTGGCCAGGATCGAGGAGCGGATCGAATCGCTGCGCGCGGCGCAGGAGGATTCCGCCGTCGATATTTCCGATGCCATCACGCGCCTCGAACAGAAGGGTCAGAACCTCATCCGGGAGATCTATGACCGGCTTTCGGCCTGGCAGGTCTGCCAGGTGGCACGGCATCCACAACGGCCTTACACGCTCGATTACCTGCGGCTGATCTTCACCGACTTCGAGGAACTGCACGGGGACCGGGCTTTTGCCGACGATCACGCGATCGTCGGCGGCCTGGCGCGCCTGCATGGCGATCCGGTGATGGTGATCGGCCACCAGAAGGGGCGAGACACCAGGGAGAAGATTTTCCGAAACTTCGGCATGCCGCGCCCGGAGGGCTATCGGAAGGCCATGCGCCTGATGCGCCTGGCCGAAAAGTTCGGCATTCCGGTGCTGACCTTCATCGACACCCCTGGCGCCTATCCTGGCATCGATGCCGAAGAGCGTGGCCAGTCCGAGGCCATCGGACGCAATCTCTATGTGATGGCGGAATTGCAGGTGCCGATCGTCGTCACGATCATTGGTGAGGGGGGGTCTGGGGGAGCGCTGGCGATCGGCGTCGGTGACTGGGTGCAGATGCTGCAGTACTCGACCTATTCGGTGATTTCCCCGGAAGGCTGTGCGTCGATCCTCTGGAAGAGTGCCGAAAAGGCGAGTGAAGCAGCCGAAATCATGGGCATCACCGCGGCGCGGCTGCACTCCTTGGGTTTGATCGACCGCATCGTCAGCGAACCGGCCGGGGGTGCCCATCGTGATCATCAGGCGATGGCGCAGAATCTCCAGCAGGCTTTGCAGGAAGCGCTGCAGCAACTGCAGACGCTGCCGGCAGCCGATCTGCTCAAGGCACGCCTGGACCGCCTGAGGGGCTATGGTCGGGTCACCGAGCAGGCGCAGCGCTGAACTTTCCCAGTTGCCAGCCACTCGGCAGATCCAGCAGACGCTCTCGGCATTCCTCGGCACGCGCGTGGCTCCTGGAGCGCGCTTGTGCGTCGGTTTTTCCGGTGGCCGCGACTCGCTGGTCCTGTTGCACGCGCTGGTTGCGTTGCGCTCGTCGAACCCGGCTTTTGAGTTGTCGGCGGTGCATGTCCATCATGGACTGAGCGCCAGTGCCGACGCTTGGGCCGGATTCTGTAGCGATTTCTGCAAGCGTTGCGGCGTGCCCCTCACAATCGTTCGCGTCGAGGTACCGCGGGGCAGTGCCGAAGGGCTGGAAGCCGCAGCGCGCCGCCTGCGACATGCGGTGTTTGGCGGCTGTTCTGCAGACTGGCTGGCGCTGGCGCATCATCGCGACGATCAGGTCGAGACGATGCTGTTCAGATTGCTGCGCGGTGCCGGGGTCAGTGGTGCCACCGGGATGCCCGCCGAACGAGGACAGAGCGGCGGCCCGCGGCTGATTCGTCCGCTGCTTGACGTGCCAGGCGCGGTGATCGCGCGTTACGCACAAGAGCAGTCGCTGGCCTGGGTGGAAGACGAGAGCAATGGCGATTCGCGCTACCGCCGGAACTACTTGCGGCATGAGGTGATGCCGCGCATCGAGATGCAGTTTCCCGGTGCGGCAGAGTCGCTGGCGCGTGCCGGGCGCCACTTTGCCGAAGCCGCGCTGCTGCTCGAGGAACTGGCGCAGGCCGATCGGGCGCTGGCGGCGACTTCCTCGGGGCGGATCGGTCTGGCCCGTTTCAATTCGCTGAGCACGCCAAGAGCGCGCAATCTGTTGCGTTCCGAGCTGCTTTCAGCGGGCTTTCGTGCCCCCGCGGCGCGCTGGCTTGATGAGGCCTTGCGCCAGTTGTCGACGGTCGATGCGGTTTCAGAAACCTGCATCCGCTCAGCCGATGGGGAAATCCACGCCTACCGGGGAGAATTGCATGTCTGTCGCCGGCCTTCAGCCGTTCCCGCGGGCGACCTGCCCTGGTGTGGTGAGGAGGAACTACCGTGGGGGGCTGACCGCGTCACATTCACGCCGACCACGGGCGCCGGCATCAACCGTCACAGGCTCTCCGGCGCGCCGCTCCGGATCACTTCCCGGCAAGGCGGTGAACGCCTGCAACCTGACCCTCGGCGACCCTTGAGAACCCTCAAGAATCTGCTGCAGGAGGCCGCCGTTCCACCCTGGGAACGGTTCCGCCTGCCACTGCTGTGGAGTGGTGAGCATTTGGTCTGGGTGGCCGGGATCGGCGTCGATGCGGCCTTTGCCTGTCCTCCGGGTGAGCCTGGACTCCTGCTAGCCTGGCAGAGGGTCGTTCCGCCGCCCGCCGGTCATCTGTTCTCGCAGCGCTGAAAGCGGCGCTCGCTCAGTGTGGTCAACGCTTTCCGGCCAGGAGTTGTGCCAGTTCGACAGCCGTCCTGACGCCCATTTTTTCGAAGAGATTGGCGCGATGGACTTCGACGGTGCGCATGCTGATCTGTAGTTCGTCGGCGATCACCTTGTTGAGCTTGCCGGCCAGAATCCTTTCCATGACCTGTCGCTCGCGTGTCGTCAGGCGGCTGCAGAGGGTATTGACCGAATCCGCACCCGATGCTGCAGCGCGCTGGTCCTTGTCGAGCTGCAGGGCTTCGATGACGCGATTGACGAGTTCGTTGTCGTTGCAGGGCTTCTCGACAAAATCAAAAGCGCCTTTCTTGAGCGCCGAGACGGCCATCGGCACGTCGCCATGACCGGTCAGAAAGATCACCGGCAGGCGGTTGCCACGCTCGCACAAGACATCAAACAGCTCTGGACCGCTCATTCCGTCCATGCGGATGTCAAGCAGCAGGCAGCCGCTGAGCTCTGGTTGCCAGACGTCCAGGAAGTCCTCGGCCGAGGGGTAGCTGAGGCAGGCGACACCACGTGACTCGAGCAGCCAACTGAGTGAATCGCGGATGGCCTCGTCGTCGTCGACGAGATAGGCGTGCGGGGTCATTGCCGGCCGATCGGGAGCGTCATGACAAAGATCGAACCGCCCTCGGGATTGCTCTCGACCCAGAGGCGGCCATGGTGAAACTCGATGATCGAACGACAGATGCTCAGTCCCATCCCCATTCCGTCCGCCTTGGTCGAGAACAGGGGGGTGAACAGTTTTTCTTCGACTTCCGGCGGAATGCCGGGGCCATGATCGATCACCCGGATTTCCATCTGATTCTCCCGTTGGCTGAGCTTGACCGTCAGGCGACGTCGATCGGCCGGGGCTTCAGCCATTGCTTCGATGCCGTTACGCATCAGGTTGAGCAGAACCTGTTCGATCATCACCTGATCGGCCAGCAGTTCCGGACGCCTCCCGGGGATCTCGCGGACGATGCGCACGCCACGGCTCTTGGCGGCCCCTTCGATGAAGCCGATGCTGTCATCGACCGCCTCGGCGAGGTCGCAGGGAGCGAGTTTGGGCTCACTCTTGCGCACGAAGTCGTGCACGCGGCGGATGATGTGGCCCGCCCGCTGCGCCTGCACCGCCAGTTTGCCGAGCGCTTCCTTGAGCTGCGTAGTGGTGAAATTGCCGGATTCGAGCTTGTTCAGGCAGCCCGTGTTATAGCTGGTTATCGCCGCCAGTGGCTGATTCAGCTCGTGTGCCAGCGTCGACGCCATTTCGCCCATGGTCACCAAGCGCGCGGTGACCTGCAGTTTTTCCTGTTGCTGGCGGGCGAGTTCCTCGGCGTGCTTGCGCTCGGTCACGTCGATGATTGATCCCATCCAGCCGGTCTGCCGGCCATCCGCGTCGATCAGCGGGGCTTCGTAGATGAGGGCGTCGAAGCGGCTACCGTTCTTGTGCATCAGACGAATCTCGAAGCCCTCGTGCGGCGCCTTGCCCTGCAGAACGCGCTTGTTGAGCAGCAGTGTCCGTTCCATTTCTTCGGGTGCCCAGTAGGGCATGGGCGGTTCCCTGCCGATCAATTCTTCGGCGCTGAATCCGACCATCTGCAGGAAGGCGGGGTTGGCGTAGGTCACTCGGCCATCGAGGTCACGCGCGCGCATGCCAATCACCAGCGAATCTTCCATCGCCTTGCGGAAAGCATACTCCGAGCGCAGAGCCTGTTCGGCGAACAGGCGTCTCTGGATCAGTCCGCGCACCGCCCACAGGCTCCAGAAAACCGCTGCGGCAAGAATGATGATCAGTGTCGCAATCAGGGTTTGTGCCAGGTTGTCCGCGCCACGGTAAACTGTCACTTGGAGCACCATGCCATAACCGGGCGGGTCGAGGCTGACCGGGTAGCTGAGCGTAGTTGGTGAGGCGTCGATCTTTGACTTGCTGGCCAGCAAGCTGCCGTTGCCGTCGACGATGCGCACCTGGTATTTTTCGGCGAACCACCAGGGGATCTGCTGTTTGAGCAGGCCGTTGAGCGAATAGACTCCGAGCAGGATGCCTCGGTAGTGGCCGTCGTCAAAGATCGGGACATACACCTCGAACTGGCTGTTCTCGGTCGTCCGATAGGCATCGCTGTAGATGGGTTTGCCCAGGCGTGCCAGTTCGATTGATCGTTTGAGGGGGTCCTCGCCAGATGTTTCCTGTCCGGCCCGCTGCAGGCTCTGCGTCGGCATTCCGTGAAGGATTCTGGCCCCCGCGTCGAGCCACAGCAACTGCCGAAGTTCGGGGTTGTTCTTGAGAATGTGGCGGGCCCGCAGGTCGAAGATTTCCCCTGGCTTTCTTGCCCGTGCCAGGTCGAGTGCGAGTTGCTGCAGCTGCTCGGAGTTGCCTTCGAGGTGAAAACGCATGCTTTGCTCAAGCCAGAGTACATCGGCAATCAGGGTCGAGCGCTGGTCATCGACTTCGTTGCGGTGCAGCAACCACAGCAGTGCGATCAGCAGCACCAGCAGCAGACCAACCGCCAGCTTGAGGATCGATAAATACCAGTTCGACCACTTCAGCGAAGTAGGGCGTCGGGGGTCGTACTGGTAGGGGAGGGCAAGCTCTTTCATGACGGCTAATCTTACACTGCCTGGCATAATGTCTGGCGTCCGCTTCCCCATCCGTTCTGCGGCGCGCTGAGAAGAGAAGCGGCCATCCGCGTTCTTCCCTCCGCTTACGGCTGTCGGCCAAACGCTTTCCGGAAAATTCGCGATGCCGGATCCTGCCGGTAAAAGCCGGCAAGTTGTGCGTAGAGCGCCGGATATTCGGTGCGCAGGAGTGCGGGTGTCTCAAAAAACGCTTCGCTCATGACCGCGAAGAACTCGCCCGGGTTCTCGCTGGCATAGGGGTCGAACAGCATTTCCTGCGCGCTGTCTGCCGCGGCGTCGACGCGCGCGCAGAAATCGTCGTAAGCAGCGTCCAGCACCTGTTGCCAGTGGCCCGGCGATAGCTGAGCGGGCAGCGGCGGGATGCCGTTCGCCTGGCCATTGAGCATGTCCAGTTTATGCGCGAACTCGTGGATCACCACGTTATAGCCACTCCCCGCCATCTGCGCGTCGCGCCACGAAATCAGCAGAGGTCCGCCGTCCCAGGCCTCGCCCGAAGCCAATTCCTGATACTCGTGGACAATGCCGAATTCGTCCTCGACGCTGCGCGGGATGATGAATTCGTCAGCGTAGACGATCACCCCTACCCAGCCACGATAGAAGTCGAGGCCGAGTTCGAGGATCGGCAGGCAACCTTGCGCGGCAATCGAGACACAGATCGCATCGGACAGTTCGAGTTCACCAACGGCAGTGAATTCCTTCTCAGCTAGGAAACCCTCGGCCAGACGGCGAAGCCGCAGTTGTTCGTCCTGGTTGAGTGCCTGGAGGAACGGCAGCGCTGCAATGACCACGTTCCAGAGGGCATCCGGCACTGGCTCCCGGCGATGCCGCAGCCAGCCGAGCATTTTGTCGATCATTCGGTTTTCGTTTGCGGCAGGGTCGCCGTGGTCAGGTAAATGCCGGCGAAGATCAAGGTGATGCCGAGATAGTGATGGAGCTGAGGAATCTCGTCGAGAAAGATCGCCGAAAGGAGGGTTCCGAACACTGGCATCAGGTGAATGAACAGGCTGGCCTTGTTGGCTCCGACCTCGGCAACGGCGCGGTTGTAGAACACATAGCCGAGGAAGCCGGGAAATATCCCGGTGTAGGCGATTCCCGCCAGCACGCCGGCCGAGACCCGGATCGTCTTGCCCTGCGCGATTTCCCAGGCGTAGCCGGGGGCCAGCGCGAGCAGGCCGACGATGGTGAATGCGGCGAGTAATAGCATCGGGTTTACGCCGGCCGGCCGCCATTGCAGTCCAATGGTGTACAGTGCCCAGGTAAACACTGCCGCCAGCATCCACAGGTCACCGACATTCAGACTCAGCCTGGCCAGAGTCTCGACCTCGCCGCGGCAGACAATCGTTGCGACACCAATGAAGGAGAGCAGAACACCGAGGCACTCGACGCTGCGCAGATGCTTGTTCAGAAAGATCCACGACAGAGTGATCGTGGCGATCGGAATGAAGGAGTTGAGCAGAACGGCGTTGGTTGCCGGAGTGTATTGCAGGCCGATGTAAGCTAGCGTGTTGTAGCCGCCGACACCGAGCAGGCCGAGAACGATGATGGCCTTCCAGCTAGATCGCAGTAGCGGCCACTGCGCGCGCAGGTGCGGCAGGGCCAGCGGCAAAACCAGTGCCAGAGCGATTGCCCAACGCCAAAAGGCGAGCGAGAGCGGCGGCACTTGGTCGCGAATGGCGCGTCCAATGACCATGTTACCCGACCAGAACAGGGTGGTCAGCACGAGCAGCAGATAGGGGTGTTGCAGGTTGGCAGGCATCGACGGCAAGCCGGAGGTAAAGGCGCATTATGCATGAATGCCCGGAGATGACCTTATAATGAGCTGATGGTTTCCGTCGTGCACTCGGTCGCCGCCCAGAGCGACCTCGAACAATCCCTGCTGATGCTCGGCGAAGGTCTTGCTGCGGCCGAGGTCGAGCGGCTGCAACGGGCCGTCGACTTTGCCCGCTCGATCTATGGTCATCGCCTGCTCGGCAGTGCCGAGGATGTCTGGGGGCACGCGCTGGGAATGGCCCTGATCATCGCCGGTTTGAAGCTTGACGCGGATTCACGGCTGGCGGCACTGCTCTTTGCAGTGCCAGCGCAACTCGAACATGGCTTGCTCCAGATCGAGCGCGATTTTGGACCCGGCGTTGCGCAACTGGTCAACGGGATTTCGCGCCTGAACCGCATGCGGCCAATCACGCGGGGCTTTGTTGCCCATTCCGTCGACAGTAGTGAAAAGAATCCGCAGGAAATGAAAGCGCAGATCGAGGTGCTGCGCAAGATGCTGCTGGCCATGGTAGAGGACATCCGCGTGGTTTTGCTGCGGCTGGCCTCGCGCACGCAAACGCTGCGCCACTTTGCCAGCGAGCCCGATGAATTGCGCGTACCGGTGGCGCGCGAGACACTGGCGCTCTATGCGCCGCTCGCCAATCGGCTCGGTGTCTGGGAGCTGAAGTGGGAACTTGAGGATCGTTCCTTCCGCTTTTTGCATCCGGCGATCTACAAGGAGATTGCGCGGCACCTCGACGAGAAGAGAACCGAGCGCGAGAGGTTCATCAGCGAAGCCGCTGACCGCCTGCGCCATGAGCTGTTCAACGCTGGCGTCGGCAACGTCGAGATTTCCGGCCGTCCCAAGCACATCTACAGCATCTGGAACAAGATGCGCAAGAAGAAGGTCGGGTTTTCCGAGGTTTACGACGTGCGCGCGCTACGCGTCATCGTTGATGAAGTGAGGGACTGCTACACCACCCTGGGCATCGTGCATCATATCTGGTCTCCGATTGCCCAGGAATTCGACGACTACATTGCGCATCCCAAGGGCAACAATTATCGATCGTTGCATACAGCGGTGCATTGTCCTGATGGGCGCGCGCTCGAGGTGCAGATTCGTACCCGCGAGATGCACAGCCACGCCGAACTGGGGGTTGCGGCACACTGGCGCTACAAGGAAGGCGGCAGCACTCCGGAAGACCGTTACGACGAGAAGATCGCCTGGTTGAGGCAGCTATTGACCTGGCGCGACGAAGTCGCCGATTCCTCTGACTGGGTTAGACACTACAAGCAGGCGGCTTTTGACGAAACGGTCTACATTCTGACGCCGCAGGGCCGTGTCATCGATCTGCCACATGGCTCGACACCGATCGATTTCGCCTACCGCGTGCACACCGACATTGGCCACCGGTGCCGTGGTGCCAAGGTCGACGGTGCACTGGTACCGCTCAACACGATACTGTGCACCGGCCAGCGCGTCGAGATCATTCTTGCCAAACAGGGGGGGCCTTCGCGCGACTGGCTCAACCCTGCGCTGGCCTATCTGTTTACGCATCGCTCGCGTCTCAAGGTCAGACAATGGTTCGCCAGCCTAGCGCTCGAGGATACCCTTGCCGAGGGGCGTGTGGTGGTTCTCCGCGAACTGCAGCGAATGGGGCAGACCAGCAGCAACCTCGACGATCTTGCGGCCAGGCTGGGCTTTGCCTGTAGCGACGATCTGTTCATTGCGGTGGCTCGCGCCAAGTTGAACATGCGTCAGTTGCAGGTGGCGGTGCGCGGGGGTGAGACACCGGTGGATGAGCGTGTGCTCACCGAATTGCCTGTACGCCGGCAACGTGACAGCGATGTGGCTGAAAAGGGAATCCTGATTGTTGGCGTCGATCGCTTGCTGACGCAGCTTGCGGGTTGCTGCAAGCCGGCGCCGCCTGACCCCATCGTTGGCTTTGTCACCCGCGGCAAGGGGGTCTCGGTGCATCGTGCCGACTGCAGCAACTTCTCCAACATGCAGACAAGGCATCCGGAGCGGGTCATCGAAACGAGTTGGGGACGAGGCACCGACAGCGTCTTTGCCGTTGATATCGTGATTGACGCCTACGACCGGCAGGGACTGCTACGCGACGTTTCGGACGTTCTCGCGCGCGAGAAAATCAATGTCATCGCCGTCAACACGCAGTCCCGTCAGGGCAACGCGCATATGCTCTTTACCGCGGAAGTCGGCAGCATCCCGCAGCTCAACCGCACCCTGACCCTGCTGCACTCAGTACAGGGTGTCGTCGGCGCACGCCGCGCGTGAAGTCTTCCAGGGCAGAGGGGACTGGTGTCCCCCTGTCGATTTCAGGCCTGTAGCAATTCGATCAACTCGGCTTGCGACGAATGCGGGCTGGTCCGTGAGCCACGCCGCTGGTGGTAAGTGCCATCGGGTCCGAGTTCCCAGGCCAGGGTGTTATCGGTGAGATAGATCTGCAGGCCTTCGGAGATGACCCGACGCTTCAGTTTGCGGTCGAGCACCGGAAACGCCAGTTCGATACGTCGGAAGAAATTACGCTCCATCCAGTCGGCGCTCGACAGATAGACCTTTTCCTCGCCACCAGCGTAGAAATAGAACACCCGGTGATGTTCGAGCTGACGGCCGATGATCGAGCGTACGCTGATGTTTTCCGACAGATCCTTGACGCCGGCGCGCAAGCCGCAGACACCGCGCACGATCAGGTCGATCTTGACACCTGCCTGAGAGGCTTCGTAGAGCGTGGCGATGGTTTCCGGTTCGAGCAGCGAGTTCATCTTGGCGATGATTCGTGAACGCTTGCCGGCGCGTGCCGCTTCGGCCTCGGCACGAATCGCGGCGACGACGTTCGGCTGCAGCGTGAACGGGGCTTGCCAAAGGTGCGTCAGGGTCTGCGCGCGACCGAGGCCGGTGAGCTGTTTGAAGACTTCATTGGTATCGATACCGATCTCTTCGTTGCAGGTCAGGAGACCGAAGTCGGAGTACAAACGAGCGGTTTTGGGATGGTAGTTACCGGTACCGAGATGCACATAGCGACGCAGGATGCTGTTGCCGGCCTTTCCTTCCTCACGACGGACGATCATCAGCATCTTGGCATGGGTCTTGTAACCGACCACTCCGTAGACGACATGCGCGCCTACTTCCTCAAGCTTGGTTGCCCATCCGATGTTGGCCTCCTCATCAAAGCGCGCCATCAATTCGACGACCACCGTGACTTCCTTGCCGTTCTGCGCTGCTCGCAGTAGCGACTGCATCAATACCGAGTCGGTGCCGGTGCGGTAAACGGTCATCTTGATCGCGACCACCAAGGGGTCGTTGGCGGACTGTTCAAGGAGTTCGATCACCGAATTGAAGCTCTGGTAGGGATGGTGCAGCAGGATGTCGCCGCCACGGATGCTGTCGAAGACACTGTGGCACTTCTGTAGTGCCTTCGGGGTTCCCGGATTGAAGGGTTGAAACTTGAGATCGCTGCGCAGCACCCAGTCGGGCACCTGCATCAGGCGAACCAGATTGACCGGACCGGCGACGCGATAGAGATCGCTCTCGCTGAGGTTGAACTGTCCGAGCAGAAACTGGGTCATCGCTTCCGAGCAACTGTTGGCCACTTCGAGCCGTACAGCGTCACCGAAATGGCGCTGTGGCAACTCGCCCTGGATCTTGGCGCGCAGATTGGTGATCTCTTCCTCGTCGACGAAGAGATTGCTGTTGCGCGTGACGCGGAATTGGTAGCAGCCGAGAACCTTCATTCCGGCGAACAACTCGTGTACAAACTCGTGCAGAATCGACGACAGAAAAACGAAGGCGTACTCACAGTCGCCGAGTTCGCGTGGCAGCCGGATGACGCGCGGCAGAACCCGTGGCGCTTGTACGATGGCAGCGCCTGAACTGCGACCGAAGGCGTCACGGCCTTCGAGTTCGACGGCGAAATTGAGACTCTTGTTGAGTACCCGTGGGAACGGGTGTGAGGGATCAAGGCCGATCGGCGTGATCACCGGCATGACTTCGCGGAAGAAGAAGCCGCGGATCCATTCACGCTGCGCGTCGTTCCAGTCCCCGCGTTTCAGGAAGCGGATGCCTTCAGTGGCCAGTTGTGGCAGGATCTCTTCGTTGAGCAGCGCGTACTGCTCCTTGACGATCGCGTGAACCTCGTCGCTGACCAGTCGATAGACTTCACGAGCGGTCTTGCCGTCGGTGGTGATCGCCACCGAATTCAGCTTGAGTTGTTCCTTGATGCCAGCCTCGCGAATCTCGAAAAACTCGTCCAGATTGCTGCTCACGATGCACAGGAAGCGCAAACGTTCGAGCAGGGGTGTGCGGGGATTTCTGGCCTGCCAGAGGACTCGCCGATTGAAAGCCAGCAGGCTCATCTCGCGATTCTGAAAATATTCCGGCGGGAACCCGCTGGCGGTCTGGATGGGAGGGGTTTCAGTGGTCGTGGCGACGATATTCATGAGTGCGTTCCGTCAGGAAAGATAGATCAGCAAGGGGGATATGAAAGCGAGCATATTACAGCCATCCCTTCGTTGTGGGTCGATTGGCGCGCTGTTTTCTCGATGGTACTGTGCTATCCGTGCTTGCCAGGGCATGATGTCCTGCCGGCAGTGTAAAATGGCCGGCCTGCAGCCTTTTCTTCGCCGTACAGACCAAAACAGTCATGAGTTACGAACTAATTGCCGGGGTCGACCTGGGTTCCAACAGCTTTCGTCTGCAGATCGGGCGTGTCGTTGGCAATCGCATCCACCCGCTGGATACCTTCAAAGAGAACGTCCGGCTAGGTTCCGGTCTGACCCGTGAGAAACTGCTCGATCATGCCTCACAACAGCGTGCGATCGAGGCCTTGCGGCGTTTTGGCGAGCGTCTGCGCGGTTTCGATCCGGAAACCGTGCGCGCGGTGACCACCGATGCGATGCGGGTGGCACGGAATGCGCGCATCGTGCTACCACAGGCCGAGGCGGCTCTGGGTTTTCCGATCGAGGTCATCGGGGGGCGCGAAGAAGCGCGCCTGATCTTCATCGGTGCGGCGAATGCCCTGCCCGCAGCCAGTCACCGGCGTCTCGTGGTCGATATCGGTGGCGGCTCGACCGAGTTCATCATCGGCGAGAATACCGAACCGTTGCTGATGGAGTCCTTGTTCATGGGCGGCATCAGCTATCGGCAGCGTTTCTTTCCGGAAGGCAAAGTGGACAAGAAGCGCTTCTACTCGGCCGAAGTTGCGGCGGCCCGCGAGGTCGAAGCGATCGCTGCCGACTACCAGCGCTTCGGTTGGCTGGAAGCCGTCGGTTCTTCAGGGTCAGCCCAGGAACTCGCCGACATCCTGGAAATGAACGATCTCAATCCCGAAGGGATCAGCGGCATCAGTCGGGAGGGGCTGGCCAGGCTGCGTCAATTGCTGATTCGGGCTGGTTCCGCGGAAGCACTGGGTTTGCAGGGCATGCGCAGTGACCGCATGATGATTCTTCCCGGTGCCATCGCAATCATGTCCGCAGTATTCTCGGAACTGGCTATCGAACACATGACCTATTCCGATGGCGCGCTACCGCTGGGCGTTCTCTACGATCTGCTTGGGCGCTTCGAGCATCATGACACGCGCGACGAAACGGTCCTCAATTTCCGGCGCCGCTACCAGGTCGACGCGGCACAGGTCCGTCGCGTCGAGCAAACCGCCCTGGCGCTTCTTGGACAGCTGATCAAGCTCGATTCGCCGGAGCACGAGAACAATGTCCACTTTCTGCGCTGGGCAATCTCCCTGCATGAGATTGGCGTCTCGGTGGCGCATACCGAGTTCCACAAGCATGGCGCCTACATCCTGGGTCATGCCGACATGCCGGGTTTCTCGAAGCGCGATCAGGCGCGCCTGGCCCTGCTGGTGCTCGGCCAGCGCGGCAAACTCCAGAAACTGGCTGCCATGCCGATCGGCGATCCGAACTGGCGCCTGGTGTTCTGTCTTCGCCTGGCCGTGCTTCTGCATCGTGCGCGCGACGCTCATCCATTCTCCGAATTGTCGGTTCTCGAAGATCCGGTCGGTTTCCAGCTCGACCTGCCCGTCGGCTGGCAGGAGACCAATCCGATGATGGCCGCAGCACTGGCCGAGGAAGCGCTGCTCTGGCGCCGCATTGGCATCAAGCTGCGAATCCGGTCGACGGTGCCTGGCCAGATTGCAGTACCGCTGGTGCTGTGAAGAAATTCTGAGTGGCCATGGCGGTGGCCGCGATCGAGTCCGTCAAGCATGCCGACCAGGAGCGGCTCGTACTGTCCGGTGACTGGACCCTGGCGACCCTGCCTCAGCCGATTTCTGCGTTTGAACGCTGTCTTTGCGATCTGGCAGCAAGACACCCAGGCTGGGATCTGCGCTCGATCACCCGCCTGGACAGCGCCGGTGCGATCCTGCTGTGGCGCGCCTGGGGAAGACAATGGCCGGCCGTACTGGCGATTTCACCTGGGCATCGGGCGCTTCTCGGACGTATCGAGGGGGTCCGCGTCGATGTCGAGCCGGTCCTGCCGAAGCAGTCACGGTTACTGGCCTGGCTACTCGCCCTTGGTCAGGGGTCGTGGGTCGCCGCCAGCCATCTCCTGGCGATGGTCGCCCTGATCGGCCAGATGATTCTCGACCTCGCTTATCTGTGCGTACACCCACGTGACATACCCTGGCGCGAGTTTTCTGCGAACCTTTACAAGACCGGTGCCCAGGCCTTGCCGGTGACCGCCCTGATCGGATTTCTGATCGGTGTCGTTATTTCCTATCTGTCCGCCCTGCAATTGAAGACCTTCGGTGCCGATGTCTTCATCGTCAATCTGCTCGGCATCAGCATCGTTCGAGAACTCGGGCCGGTGCTGGTCGCGGTACTGGTGGCCGGACGTTCGGGTTCGGCGATGACCGCACAGATCGGGGTCATGCGGGTAACCGAAGAGATCGATGCGCTGGCCACCATGGGCGTCTCGCGCAGCCAGCGTCTGATCCTGCCGAAGGTCCTGGCCCTGGCGGTGGCGATGCCGCTGCTGGTGATCTGGTGCTCGGCCGCAGGAATCATCGGCGGCATGGTGTCGGCGAAGCTGCAGATGGATTTGTCTTACGGCTTCTTCATCGATACCCTGCCCAGGGTGGTGCCGGTTGCCAACGTCTGGATCGGCATTGGCAAGGGTGTGGTTTTCGGTTTGCTGATTGCCCTCATTGCCTGCCACTTTGGCCTGCAGGTCAAGCCGAATACCGAAAGCCTGTCGTCGCGAACGACCACTTCGGTGGTGACCTCGATCACCGTGGCAATCATCGTCGATGCCGTCTTTGCGGTGCTGACGCGCAACCTCGGGATTCCCTAGCGTGCTCAGCGACTGTCGCGGTCAGGCCTGCCCGCGCCGGCTGCCGGCGATCGAGATTCGCGGTCTGTGCACGCAGTTCGGCGATGTCGTGATCCATCGAGACATCAATCTCGACATCGAAGCCGGACAGATGCTCGGCCTGGTGGGCGGTTCGGGCAGCGGCAAAACCACGCTGCTGCGCGAGATCGTCGGGCTGCTGGCGCCGAGCCAGGGGAGCGTCAGGCTTTTTGGCCAAGCGGTGCTCGATCCAGATCCGGCGCGCCGGCGCGCGCTGCGCCGCCGTTTCGGCATGCTTTTTCAGCAGGGAGCACTCTTTTCGGCACTCTCCGTTCATGACAACATCGCTTTTCCGCTGCGCGAACTGCACACGCTCGACGAGGCGATGATTACCGATCTGGTCATGCTCAAACTCGCCATGGTCGAACTTGAAGCGCGGCACGCCCACCTGATGCCCGCTGAGCTGTCGGGGGGCATGGTCAAGCGGGTGGCTCTGGCGAGGGCCCTATCGCTGGAACCCGAACTCCTCGTTCTCGATGAGCCGACTGCCGGCCTCGACCCGGATCGTAGCGAGAACTTCGTCAAGCTGCTCAGAATGCTCCAGAAAGAACTCGGTTTTACGGTGGTGATGGTGACCCACGATCCCGAGACACTGGCCGGGCTGGCGACGCGCCTGGCCGTGCTTGCCGATCAGCGACTGATCGCCTGTGGGACGGCAGCCGAAGTATTGTCGGTCGAGCATCCCTTCATCCGCAATTTTTTCAGTTCCGGGCGCGCCGCGGCGATGGCTTTCGGACAAGGAGCGAGCTAGTCATGGAAAATCGTTCGCATGCCCTGATGGCCGGGTTGTTCACCCTGTTTCTGGGTTTCGCGGGAGCGCTCTCGATCTGGTGGTTCGGTGGCAAGCACGAAGCGACCGTCGAGTACACCGTGGTCACCCGACACAACGTCACTGGCCTCAGCCTGCAAGGGCAGGTGCGTTATCGGGGTATCCGGGTCGGCAAGGTACAGGCGATCGAGCTCGATCCTCAGGATGCACACAATATCCTGATTCGTATCAGTGTCGACAGCAAGGTGCCAGTGACCCGTGCGACGACCGCCAGGCTGGGCTATCAGGGAGTCACCGGCATCGCCCACATTCTGCTTGAAGACAGCGGCAACGATCCGACGCGCCTGGCGGGTGGCAAGGACTCACCGCGCATCGAGATGCGATCCTCCCTGATCCAGGAACTATCGGATTCCGGCGCGGCTGTACTGGGCCAGGCGCGCGAATTCCTGGCCAGCGCCAACCTGGCGCTCGACAGCGAAAACCGGCAGCATCTGGCCACAATTCTGGCCAACCTGGAAGCGACGACCGGTCACGCCAACGAGGTCACACGCCAGTTGCGCCAGTTACTGGCACCGGAAAATCTGCGCCTGCTCCATGCCACCCTGGTGCGTGCCGAGCAGGCGGCAGCCGAGGCGGCGCCGCTGCTGGTCGAATCGCGCCGGCTGATGGTTGGCCTGCAGCCGCTGGGTGAAAAACTGGATCGCCTGGTCGGCGAACCGTCGTCAGACGGGATTACCGCCCTGGTTGCCCGTCTGAATGGGGTTGGCAACGATCTGTCGGGAAACTCGCGCCAGCTCAATCGCGTACTACAGATGCTCGAAGAATCACCGCAGAGCCTTGTTTTTGGTCCGCCTGCGTCTGCTCCGGGACCCGGTGAGGCCGGTTTTGTCGCGCCGCCAAGCCGTGAGGAACGTCCATGAACAGGTTCCTGATCTGGCTTGTCGCTGGTCTGCTCGCTGGCTGTGTCGGCGGCACGCGCAACCTGTCGCCGGCCGAAGTGTACGATTTTGGAGTACCGGTCGAGCCACTCGCCGAAGAAGGGCGCTGGCCGGGCGTGCTGCTCGATATCCGGGCGCCGCACTGGTTTGATGCGCGCGATATCGAGTATCGCCTGCTCTACGAAAACCCACTGAAGTTGCGAAACTATGCGCGTAGTCATTGGGCGGCAGCGCCGGCGTTACTGTTGTCGCAACGGCTGCGACAGCAACTGGGTTTGCCGGGCGTTGGTGGGCAGATCGCCGCCGGCTGCGTGTTGCGTTTCGAATTGCAGGAATTTTCACAAGCGTTCGATACCCCGCAGCGTAGTCGCGGCATCCTGCAGGGTCAGGCCGGCATCCTCGACGGCAGGCGCCAGCTCGTCGTTGCTGAGCGCCGGCTGCTCATCGAGCAGTCGGCGCCGACCGCCGATGCCCAAGGTGGCGTCATTGCCCTGGTTGCCGCTAGCGAAGAACTCGGGCGAGAGTTTGCTGCGTGGTTGAATGATCTGGAGAAACGTGGCAGGCTGAAGGGCTGTCGGTCAACGGCAGGCGAAAGCCCATCACACTGATATCACCTGAGAGGAGAAGCTGGGGATGCCAAATATTTACCAAGAAGGTCTCGACAAGAATACGGCCAATTACACGCCGCTAACGCCACTGACATTCATTGCCCGTAGCGCTTATATCTATCCCGAGCGCACTGCAGTGATTCACGGTCAGCGTCGCTATAGCTGGCTCGAGACTTTTACCCGCGTCCGACGTCTCGCATCGGCGTTGACCGAGCACGGTATCGGCGAGGGCGACACCGTGGCCGTGATGCTCAACAATACCCCGGAGATGGTCGAGTGCCACTTCGGCGTGCCGGTTACCGGCGCGGTTCTGAATACGCTCAATACCCGTCTGGATGCCGAAACGATTGCTTTCATGCTTAAACACGGTGAGGCCAGGGTGCTGATTACCGACCGCGAGTATTCGCCTACCGTGAAAAAGGCGTTGGCCATTCTGCACAGCCCGATCCTGGTGATCGATGTTGACGATCCCGAGTACAGCGGCCCCGGCGAACGTCTGGGCACGCAGGAGTACGAGCAGTTCATTGCCGGCGGGAGCCCGGAGTTTCCCTGGGGCGGACCGGCTGACGAATGGGATGCCATCTCGCTCAACTACACATCGGGAACCACCGGCAACCCGAAAGGCGTGGTTTACCATCATCGCGGTGCCTATCTCAACTCGATGAGCAACATCGTCAGTTGGGGAATGCCGCCGCATTCGGTCTATCTGTGGACGCTGCCGATGTTCCACTGCAACGGCTGGTGCTTCGTCTGGACGATGGCCGCCAACGCCGGCACCAACGTCTGTTTGCGCCGCGTCGATCCGAAGCTGATATTCGAAGCGATCCGCGCACACGGTGTCACCCATTACTGTGGCGCACCGATCGTGCACAGTCTGATGGCCAATGCGCCGGCCGACTTGCGAGCCGGCATCACACACCAGGTCGCCGGCCTGATCGCGGCCGCGCCGCCGCCGGCCGCGGTCATCGAAGCGATGGCGAACATCGGCGTCGATCTCACACATGTGTACGGCCTGACCGAAACCTACGGGCCTGCGGCGGTGTGTGCCAAACACGCCAACTGGGCCGCGCTGCCGGTGGCCGAACAGGTTGATCTGAACGGTCGACAGGGCGTACGTTACCACGCGCAGGAGGCGATCACCGTGCTCGATCCAGCGAGCATGGAGGAGGTACCCTGGGACAAGGAGACCATGGGCGAGATCATGTTCCGTGGCAATCTGGTGATGAAGGGCTATCTCAAGAATCCGAAAGCGACCGCGGAGTCATTTGCCGGCGGCTGGTACCACACCGGCGACCTGGCGGTGATGCACGCCGATGGCTACGTGAAGATCAAGGACCGTTCGAAGGACGTGATCATCTCCGGGGGAGAAAACATTTCTTCGATCGAGGTCGAGGACGTCCTCTACAAGCACCCTGCGGTGATTGCTGCGGCGGTCGTGGCCACGCCTGACCGAACCTGGGGCGAAGTGCCTTGCGCCTTCATCGAGCTGCGCGAAGGGGCGGCGCCAAGCGAGCAGGAGGTGATCGAGTTCTGCCGTCAGCACATGGCACGTTTCAAGGTTCCCAAGCGGGTGATCTTCTGTACTTTGCCAAAGACCTCGACCGGCAAGATCCAGAAGTACGTGTTGCGCGAACAGGCGAAATCCGCAGCCGCGATCGAGTGAGCCGAAGCTGCCGCTGCGGCCGGCAAGCGGTTGGACGCCGCTTGTCGACCGTCTGGGGCAGTACGCTTGTCCGGCCCTCGAAAATGATCCCCTACAACCCGTTCCCAGGAGAGAAGCATGCATCCCCCGACGTCAACCCAGGAAGACCCCTACGTTATCCGCACCGATCACCAGGGCATCGCGACGCTGATGCTGAATCGCGCACAGCAGTTCAATGCCTTGTCGCAGGCGATGATTGCGGCCTTGCAGGCGGAACTGGATGCGATCGCGCCGGATCCGGCAGTTCGCGTCGTGATCATCGCTGGTGCCGGCAAGGCCTTTTGTGCCGGACACGATCTCAAGGAGATGCGGGCCAATCACCACCATGCGTTCATGCAGGATCTGTTCCGGCGTTGCGGCAAGATGATGACCACCCTGACGCAGATGCCGCAACCGGTGATCGCGCGAGTGCATGGCATTGCCACTGCCGCCGGTTGTCAGCTGGTGTCGATGTGCGACCTTGCGGTCGCTGCCGACAGTGCGCGCTTTGCCACCTCTGGCATCAACGTCGGCCTGTTCTGCGCAACGCCGGCGGTCGGACTGTCGCGCAACCTCGGTCGCAAGCAGGCGCTCGAGATGCTGCTCACCGGCGATTTCATCGATGCCCGAACAGCTTTGCAGCAAGGTCTGGTGAATCGGGTCGTCGCTGCCGATGCGATCGATGCCGAGATTGACCGGTTCGCCCGGTCGATCGTTGCCAAGTCTTCGGTAGCCATCGGAATGGGCAAGCAGATGTTCTACAAGCAACTTGAAATGGGGCTGGACGCTGCCTACCAGTATGCCTCCGAAGTGATGGCCTGCAACATGATGACCGACGACGCGGGCGAGGGAATCGACGCGTTCATTGGCAAGCGTCGAGCCGAGTGGAAGGGCCGGTAAGATTTACCTATCATGCACAGTAGTCCCCGGCTCCCATATTATGGGGTGTCCGTGCATTTTTCTCGCTCGCCCACCCACCGAGCCGTCGCGAGTCGGAACGGGCAATGCGCGATGTCCTTTCTTCGATATGCTGCAACAGTTCGTCGAGAATGAACCGATGGCTCACGGCTCCTGAAATCGACTCCGGATCTGTCGTCGGGTTGAACCCTTGCAACTCGGTTGTACGCCTGCTTTGCTGACCGATGACCCTAGAAACCGTATCTTCCTCGCACACTCGCCAGCCAGCCAAGGCCTTTGCCGATTGCTTGGCGCTCGATCAGCGCCGGCTGCGCTCGCTGGCGCGCGATCTCCGGCATCTGTTCGGGACGAAGCGCGATGCGCTGCAGGCCGAAAGCGATCGCCTGTTCGAGCGGTCGCGGGTGGCCGTCGAGGCCCGCCGCGCGCGGCTACCCCGACCGGAATTTGCCGATAATCTGCCCGTCAACCTGCGCCGCGACGAAATCAAGGCGCTGATCGTCAGGCATCAGGTGGTGATCGTCTGTGGCGAAACGGGTTCAGGCAAGACCACGCAGATCCCGAAGATCTGTCTCGACATTGGACGCGGAACGACCGGTCTGATCGGACACACGCAACCACGCCGCATCGCTGCGCGTGCCACCGCAGCGCGTATCGCACAGGAGTTGCAGAGCCAACTCGGAACGCTCGTCGGCTACAAGATTCGTTTCAGCGATCGCACTTCTCCAGATGCCTTCATCAAGCTGATGACCGACGGCATCCTGCTTGCCGAGACCCAGGGCGACCCCTGGCTCGAACAGTACGATACCTTGATCATCGACGAGGCGCATGAACGCAGCCTGAACATCGATTTCCTGCTCGGCTACCTCAAGCAGCTCCTGCCGAAGCGACGCGACCTGAAGCTGATCATCACTTCGGCGACGATCGACGCCGAACGTTTTTCGCGGCATTTCGACGGTGCGCCGGCCATTGAGGTCTCGGGCCGCCTGTATCCGGTCGAAGTGCGCTATCGCCCGCTGCAGATGGAAAAGGAGGAAGCGGCTCCCGACGACGAACGCGATCTCTACGATGCGATCGCAGACGCCTGTGATGAGTTGCATCGCGTCGGGCCGGGCGACGTGCTGGTGTTTCTGCCGGGTGAACGCGAGATCCGCGAGGCGGCCGAGGCGCTGCGCAAGCACCACCCACCGCACACCGAGATCCTGCCACTGTTTGCCCGCCTTTCGGCAGAGGAACAGAGCCGGATCTTCAAGCCGCACGTCGGTCGGCGGATCGTGCTGGCGACCAATGTGGCCGAGACCTCGCTGACCGTGCCGGGAATTCGCTACGTCGTCGATTCGGGTCTGGCGCGCGTCAAGCGCTATTCGTATCGCAACAAGGTCGAGCAACTGCAGATCGAAAAAATCGCACAGGCTTCGGCCAACCAGCGGGCCGGGCGCTGCGGCCGGGTGGCGGCAGGGGTGTGTATCCGTCTCTACCAAGAGCAGGACTTCGCGCTGCGGCCAGCATTTGCCGATCCGGAAATCATGCGCTCGTCACTGGCCGGCGTGATCCTACGCATGAAGGCATTGCGCCTCGGTAACATCGAGGATTTCCCGTTCATCGAGGCGCCGCCGCGCAAGGCGATCAGCGATGGCTACCAGTTGCTGCTCGAACTCGGTGCGGTGAGTGCCGAGCATGCGCTGACCGCAACCGGCCAGGAACTCGCGAAGATGCCGCTCGACCCGCGGCTCGCGCGGATGATCGTCGCCGCTCGCGACGAAGGCTGCCTGCGCGAGGTGCTGGTGATTGCGGCTGCCCTTTCCGTACAGGATCCTCGCGAGCGGCCACAGGAGCGACAGGGGGCGGCCGACGCCGCGCACCGGAAATTCGCCGACGAGAGATCGGAGTTTCTTTCCTGGCTCAGGCTCTGGGACTGGTATCAGGCCGAATTCGAGCACCGCAAGTCGCAGCGCAAACTCGTCGAGGCCTGTCACGACCATTTCCTCTCGGCTCTGCGCATGCGCGAGTGGCGCGAAGTTCATGGCCAGTTGCAAGCCGTCGCAGCCGAGCACCAATGGCAGGAAAATCAGTTGCCGGCAACTTACGACGCGATCCATCGCGCGATGCTCGCCGGCCTGCTCGGGAACCTGGGATGCAAGTCGGAAGAATCTGCGCACTATCTCGGCGCGCGCGGCATCAAGTTCCTGATCCATCCGGGCTCGACGCTGCAGAAGAAGGCCGGCAAATGGATCGTCGCCGCCGAGATCAGCGAAACTACAAGGCTCTTCGCGCGCTGCGTCGCGCGCATCGACCCCACATGGCTCGAGCAGGTCGGCGCACACCTGCTCAAGCGCAGCTGCTTCGACCCACACTGGGAGAAGAAGGCGATGCAGGCAATTGCTTTCGAGCGGATCACCCTGTATGGCATCGTCGTCGATGCGCGCCGGCGAGTGAACTTCGGGCCGTTGAATCCACAGGCGGCGCGCGAGCTCTTCATCCGCCAGGCGCTGGTCGGCGGCGAGGTCGGCGAAGAGTTCGAACGGCGCTGGGCCTTCTATCAGCACAACCAGCAGTTGATGCTCGAAATCGAGACACTCGAGCACAAGTCACGCCGGCCCGACGTACTGGTCGACGACGAGCTGATCTTTGCCTTTTACAATCAGATCATCCCCGAGGGCATCTACAGCGGTGCCAGCTTCGACAAGTGGCGACGCGACGCCGAGCGCGCCACACCACGTCTTCTATACCTGCAGCGCGAAGACCTGATGCGGCACGAGGCCGCCGGCGTGACCAGCGAGGCCTTTCCGCATCAGCTGCGGCTCGGCGGAGTCGATTATGAGCTGGCTTACCACTTCGATCCCGGCAGCGCACGCGATGGGGTGACGCTGAGCGTGCCGCTGGCGCAACTGAACCAGATTCCGGCCTCGCGCTGCGAGTGGCTGGTGCCGGGGTTGCTCAAGGAAAAGGTCGTGCAGCTAGTGAAGACGTTGCCGCAGCGCTTGCGTGCCAAACTGGTGCCGGTACCCGACTTCGCGGCCGAGTTCGTCGCGCAGGTGTCGCCTTCGGACAAGCCGCTGATAGTCGCCTTGATCGCCTTCATCCTGCAGTCGCGAGGACTCAACGCGCGTGGTTGGGAGATTACGCCTGATGCATTTCGCCCCGACGCCTTGCCCGCGCATTTCTCCCTGAATTTCCGCCTGCTCGACGAAAGCGGGCGCCAGCTTGGAATGAGCCGCAGCCTCAGCGACCTGCGCGCAGAGTGGGGTCGTGAAGCGCAGCAGGAGTTCTCCGAACTGCACGAAACACCTGGCGAGTACTCGGGAATGAGCGACTGGACCTTTGGCGAACTGCCCGAGCGGATGGAAGTTGGGGTGGGCGGTGGACAACGGGTGTTCGGTTACCCTGGATTGGTCGACAACGGTGACAGTGTCTCGCTGTGCGTCTTCGATTCTCCCGATGAAGCGCGCCAGGCGCATGCGGTTGGGCTATTGCGACTGTTCATGTTGCAGTTCCGCGAACAGCAGAAGTACCTTGAGAAAAATCTGCCGGGGCTCAACCAGATGGCACTGCAGTTCATGGCGCTCGGTACGCTCGATGAGTTGCGGCGGCAGTTGATCGATCTGAGCTTCATTCGTGCCTGCCTGCTCGATCCATGGCCGAACGATGCGACCACTTTCCACGCGCGTTGCCTCGAAGCCAAGCCGCGGCTTGGGCTGCTGGCGCAGGAAATCTGCCATCTGCTCGGGAAGATTCTCGGCGACTGGCAGGCGCTGCAGAAAAAACTGCCGTCGTTCAGGGCATTCGCCAGTACGCTGCAGGATATCGAAGGACAATTGAAGCGCCTGATCCACAAGCGTTTCATTGCCGAGACGCCTTTCGAACGCCTGCAGCAGTATCCGCGTTACTTCCAGGCGATCACCCTGCGACTCGACAAACTGAAGTCGGGCGGCGCTCCAGGTGCAATTCGGGATGCACGCCTGCTGGCTGAGTTCGCACTGCTCTGGACAAATTACGAGCGCCGTGCCAGTGTGCTGGCCAAGCAGGGAGTGACCGATGCGCGGCTCGAACAGTTCCGCTGGTTGCTCGAAGAATTGCGCGTGCAGTTATTCGCGCAGGAACTGCGCACGCCGGTACCGGTATCGAGCAAGCGCTTGCAGAAGATGTGGGAAGGCCTTTGAACTATTGAAGGAGTAAGCATGCGTTTCGGGGCAATCATCATCGGTGACGAGATCCTGTCGGGAAAACGCGTTGACCGGCACTTTTCGAAAATTGCCGAACTGCTGTCGGTACGTGGTTTGCGCCTGGCGTGGGCCGAATATCTGGGCGACGAACGCGCATGCATCACGGCGACGCTGCAGCGCAGCCTGGCTGCCGGGGACGTGGTCTTTTGTTTCGGCGGCATCGGCAACACGCCAGACGACCATACCCGGCAAGCAGCGGCGGCGGCGCTCTCCGTCGACCTGGTCCTGCATCCCGATGCTGAGCACGAAATCCGCGCTCGTTTTGGCGCCGAGATCACCGACGTTCGCTTGCTGCTGGGTACCTTCCCGCGCGGGGTAGAGATCATTCCGAACCCGTTCAACCGTATTCCAGGATTTCGCGTACGCGATCATCACTTCCTGCCGGGCTTTCCGCAAATGGCGCATCCGATGGCCGAATGGGTGCTCGATACTTTCTACGCGCATTTGTTCGCCCCACAGGCTTGCGTGGACAAGGCTTTCTTGCTCACTGGCGTGAATGCCTATGAGAGTGCGCTCCTCGATCTGATGGAGCGCATCGTCGCGGACTTTCCTGCCTTGCGGCTGTACAGCCTGCCGTCAATGTCCGACGAGGGGCAGCGGCGTTATCTTGAACTCGGGGTCGAAGGAGAGCCGCCACTCGTTGACGCAGCCATGGAGTCGATACGGCAAGAGGTAGAGAGGCGGGGCATCCGTTGGCAATGGCGGGCCTGATCTCGTAAACGAACAAACCCCGACCATAGCCGGGGTTTTCGCAAGTCAGGCGCCAGGAAGCAAGCGGATTACTTCTTCGGGGTCAGGGCGGCAGCAGCCTGAGCGGTGGCGTTGGTAACCGCCTTGACATTGGTGTCGACGATGTCGGTCATCTGCTTGGCCATCTGCGAGATGTTTTCAAATGCCGTACTCGAAGCCGTCATCATCTGCTTCATTGCTGCTCCGAAGACATCGCTCGAGATCGGGTTGGCAACACCGACCTTTTCGATCAGGCCGGAAGCGTTGTGCCGCATGCTACTGTACTGATCTTCCATCACCGAAGTGATTTCGCGTTGCATGTTGGCTGCCAGATCGTAAAGGCTGCGGGAGTATTCCATCAGCTTATCGACATTGGGGCGAGCCAGAGAACCGGCGATGTTGCCCAGATCTTTTGGATCCTTGACGCCCAGCAGTTGTTGTGCGCCACTGGCAGTGCTGTTGAACAGCTCGCGGCTAGCGGCGAGGTTGAGTGCTGACAATTGTTCGAGACCGTGGAAGGCCGTGCGGACCAGGGTCATCATGACTTGGGCGTTGGCTTTCTGGCTCTCGGCGAGTTGTTCTAGGTCGATGGTGCTCATGGAGTCCTCCGTGAATGGCAATGGAAAGGCGTGTGCCGGATTCTAAAAACAGGCTTATTTCTTGGCTGCTGCGGCAGCGGTGCCCACCGCCTTGACGGTGGCGTTGGTTGCTGCGGCAACGTTCGTTTCTGCAATATCCGCAACCTGCTTGGCAGCCTTGTTCATGCTGTCAAAAGCGGAGGTTGCGGCGGCGATTGCCGACTTGACGGCGTTAACCGCGACATCAGAGCCAGCGGGTGCATTCTTGGTGGCCTTCTCGAGCAGACCGACGACCTGTTTCTGGAAGTCACTGAATTGTGCTTCGAGAAGCTTCGAGATCTCTTCCTTCGATTGCGCCGAGATTTCATAGACACTGCGGGAATAGGCCACAGCCTTCTCAAGACCGGGTTGTGCCAGCGAACTCTGCAGCGAGAATAACTCTTGCGGGTCTTTGGCACCCAGCATCGCCTTGGCATTGGCAACGCCATCCTCGAGCATCGAGCGGGCGGTATTCAGGTTGAGAGCAGCAATCCGTTCGGCACTGGCTAGCGCGGTGTTGGCAAGGGTCAGCATCGCATCAACGGAGGCTTTGTTGGCGGCGGCAAATTGTTCTGGGGTGTTAAACATGGTTAATCTCCTCAATAAAAGCGTGGGTACAACACAACATGTGCAATGGTTAACTCGCCGATCGCGGCACCATTTGGCTTCGCGATTCTTTTGCTGCACTGCACCATGCGTCGTATTATAGACTTTCGATGAACCCTGTCAAGCACTTTGTTGCGCCGCATCAAGCAGCCATCATTTTATCGGCTTCCCGATCACCAAGTTCCCTCTTCAGTCATGCATGTCATGATTTGTCGGCGGCGCCGGTACCAGCCGATTCAGTCGGATCTGGGGTTGATTCCTGCTGCGGGCTTGAGGGTCAGGGGGGCACTTTTCTTGTCAGCAGGCGCGGGATCCGCGTTCTTGGCCTTTGGTTGGATGATCGCGCGCACGCGTGCCTGTCCTGCACCGGTGGCGCTCTTGTTGTTGCCACCAGCCGTGGTGACCAGGAATTTTTCGTTCAACGCATCATAGGAAACGTACGCGCCCTTGACCTCGTCAAGGCCGTTGCGGATCCAGGCACGAACAAAAAACTGCGTGATCTCGTTGCGTGCGTCGTGTTCGATGCGCTCGGCTTCTCCCTCAGTAAATTCGTCGACGCCCTCCCGCTTCTGCCTGAAATGCGCAAGGCCGTTGGCACCACCGGTGGCAACGGCCTTCTGGAAACCATCGGCGTCCTGGGTAACCACCAGGCGACTGGTACGAAGTTCCATGCTGCCCTGAATCAGGACCGCATTACCTTCGAGAATCTTGACGTTCTTGATGTCATCGATGCTCAGGCGATCTCCTTCAAGATGAATAGGCTTGTCGCGATCCGCACGCTCGGCTTGCGCCGGTAGTGAAAGTGCGAGCAGCAGGAAGCTGGCGGCGCAGGCACAGCAATGGATTTTCTTCATCTCTGAGCTTTCTTTCTGGAAAAATGGCTCTCGATTTGTCCAGTCACATCAGATTCCAGCAGGTAAGTCCGCAACTGGTTGTTAACTTGCATGCCGACACCCTGTACCCAGGAGTTGGTCTGAGTGATCAGTACCCGGCTCTTGGTGAAAGCCCGTTCCTCTTCGGTCAGCACCGTCAGCTCGGACATCGTGGCCACCAGTTGCCCTTCTTTGGCAGTCGCAGCACGGTATATCTCCACCTGGTCCCAAAGCTCGATGCGCTGGGCTTGTGAGTTCGAATGTCCATGCCCTGATCTGATGGTGACCGGCGGTTGCTTGGGGTCCAGGTAGATCAGTGTCGGCTTGAGCAGGTCGGTCGTATCATCGTCGGGGTAATGACGAATCTCGTCTGCGCTCAGGGTGTATAGCAGGTTTCCCGAGGCATCGAGCTTACGCCCTAGCACACCGCTGATGATGTAGTCTGGATCGTGACGATTCCTGCCGTCATTGCGTACTTCAGGGAATTCGGTGACGTAGCGCAGCCAAGCGGTCAGGACGACCAGAACGAGCAAAATACTCAGCGGTAGCAGCGCGCTACTCCACTTTTTCATCGGCTGGCCATCGTCAGATACGGTGCCAGCGCGGCTGCCAGTTTGCCTTGTGCATCAAGAATAAACTCACAGACTTCGCGTACCGCACCGTGACCACCGTGACGTCCTGTGGTGAGCGCAGCATAGCGCTGTACCAGCGCATGTCCATCACCCGGTGTGGCAGAGAAGGCACAGGCTGTCATCACCGGCAGGTCGAGTACATCATCGCCCATGTAACCCGCATCATCAGTACCGAGACCGAGTTCGGCAAGTAGCAAACGCATGGTTTCAAGCTTGTTGTCGACCGCCTGATAGAGGTGCTGGATACCCAGGTCCTGCGCCCGCAGCTCTACGCAGCGGGCATGCCGGCCAGTGATGATGGCGACCGTGATTCCAGCCTGCTGGAGCATTTTCAGGCCAAGCCCGTCGAGCGTGTTGAACGCCTTGATCTCGATGCCGGCGTCGCTGTAGAACAACGAGCCGTCGCTGAGCACCCCGTCGACGTCAAAAGCCATCAGTTTGAGCCGTCGCGCGCGCGCCCTGGCGTTGCCGTCGGGGGCGTCCGACATCAAATCACCTTGGCCTTGAAAAGGTCGTGCATATTGAGTGCGCCTGCGAGAATACCCATACCGTCGACTACCGGCAACTGGTTGATCTTGTGTTGCTCCATCATCTCGACAGCTTCCACCGCGAGCCGGTCGGGAGCGATCGTACGCGGCTCTGGCGACATGATGTCGCCTATCGACAGGGTGCGCAGATCCTGCTGAGTGGCGAAAGCACGCCGCAAGTCGCCATCGGTGAAGATACCGATCACCCGTCGATCAGGAGCCAGCACGGTGGTCATGCCGATGCCTCCGCGCGACATCTCGCGAATAGCATCGGATAGGCTGGTATCTGCAAGGACGGCTGGAATGGCCGACCCAACGCGCATCACATCGCGTACATGCGTTAGTAGCCGACGCCCAAGCGAGCCGCCTGGATGCGAACGGGCAAAATCTTCCGGACCAAAACCGCGAGAATCAAGCAGGGCTACCGCTAGCGCGTCGCCGAGTGCGAGCGCCGCGGTGGTACTGGCGGTTGGCGCGAGATTGAGTGGGCAGGCTTCCTGCGCAACTGCGGCATCCAGGTGCACATCGGCCTCAATCGCCAGCGAAGACTGCGCATTGCCGGTCATGCTGATCAGCTTGGCACCCTGGCGCTTGATGCTCGGCACGATGGTCAGCAACTCGGCGCTCTCTCCAGAATTGGAAAGCGCAATCAGTACGTCGTCGCGGGTAATCATTCCGAGGTCGCCATGGCTGGCCTCGGCCGGATGAACAAAAAAGGCGGGCGTCCCGGTACTGGCCAGGGTCGAAGCGATCTTGCGTCCGACATGACCGGACTTGCCCATGCCGCTGACAATTACGCGACCATGGCAATTGAGAATCAGCCGCAGCGCTTGCATGAAGCCGCCGTCAAGGCGGCCGACCAGTGCGAGTACGGCATCAGCTTCTATACGCAGGACTTGGCGGGCCAGGTCGAGTGCTTTCGGAGAAGGCAGTATTGGGCTCATGAGAAGGCAGCGTTGATCATGGCGCAAGTATAGCAGAAGCCCCCTAAGCACTCATCCCGCGCCGGCAACCCTGGACTCTCGGCATCCTGCCGACCGACAATGGCGTGAAAGATGGAGACACAGCCAAGCATTGATCTTGGCTTGCTGCAGGAAGGGAGGAGGGAGCCCGCTAGCAGCCGGCTGTTCTTCTAAATTTGGTGGACGAGGAGACGGCCCCTGCTCAGAAGGCGGCGCAGACCGTGTACGAGGTCCCTTCCTGAATGTCGATGGTTTTGACGGCCGTACTGCCACGGGCGGCACCATTCGCTACTGCCTGAACCGATCCGCCGGCGGTATTACCGTCGTCCATGGTGGTATCGATCTGTTTGACGTGGCGGCCGAGGATACCGGCCGAGCAAACAAAGAACGACCCTCGCATGTCTTTGATGTACGGCGCAGTCACTCCGCCGTTGCTCTCGATACCGATGAAACCGCCATCGGCATTGCGTGGCCGGTAGTCAGTGGAGTCAAACCCCGTGGGGCCGGTAGCCAGATTGGCCAAGCGAACATGCTGCCACAAGACGACGCTTTCGTCGGTGGCAACCCCCTTGCCATCGGCGCCACCGGCATCCCAGGCGCCTTCAACGCGTCCGTTGTTTTGCCTGCATTTCCCATCAGCAGCCGGGGTACACGCGTTCGCTACGTTGGCTCCAAAAGCATTATCCAGTTGCGTCTGATTCTGGTCGCCCGGGAATGACCTGAAGCGGTCCTGGTAAGCATAGATCAAGGCTGAAACGGTGCGAAAATCATTGACAAAATTCTTTACCTTGGCACTGTTGATCAATTCCTGTCCTTTCAGCACTCCACCAAGCAGCAGGCCGATGATGACGAGTACAATGGCAACCTCTACGAGGGTAAAGCCCGACTGCAGCTTGTTCGGCTGGTTCATGTCATTCTCCGGTGACTGACGAATATGGTGGTGGATCCAGAGCACGTTCCGTGCCCGGACTCGTACCGGGAAAATCCCGCCGATTTGCCGGTCAGGGTCGTCGGACCTGTCGGTATTTCGACACCCTTGACCAGAGTTGGACTGGCCATGGGCGTACGGATCGGGCTGCGGGTAGTTGGCAAGGACGCTGCATGACCTTGCTGCAGCGTGTCGCTAGCGCTTTGCGCCAGCGTCAGCGCTGGCTATTGGTTTCCTTGCTGCTGGTGTTGCACCTGGCACTAGTCTCCGGGGCAGATACGACGATCAGTTTGCTTTGCTGGCTGGTCAATGTCGGACTATTCATTCTCTGGCAACCGTTCACTTACGCCGAACGAAATGTTGATTTGAGCGGTTTGGTGGTGCTCACCCTGGTGCTTGGCTGTGGCGTCGCCTGGTACGGGTGGTGGCTGCTGATCGTCTGGGTGGTCATGCTGGCTGCGTTGGTCGGCGGACGGGTGATGTTCATTGATCATCGACCGACCCGTATATTCTACCTGATTGCCTTTGCCTACCTTCTAGCCGCGCTGCTACTCTGGCTGGTACCCCAGGTGGTACCGCATGCCGCGCTGACCGGGCCGTCACTGGATCGAGAATTTGCCTGGGGAATACCCGTGTTCTTTCTGGTGATGCTGCTGTTGCCACTTTCACAGGAAGGCGACCGGCCCGGCGGCGGGATGATCGACCTGTTCTACAGCCTGTTCATTTTCCTCCTGATTGCAGTATTGATCCTGGGTAGTCTGGCTTTCATGCTGCTGCGCCAATCAGGATATCTCGAGGCAGTACTCAACGCTCTGATCTCGATTGCCCTGCTGCTGCTGCTGATCGGCTGGGCCTGGAACACACGTCCCGGATTTACCGGTTTCGACGTCTTTTTCTCTCGCTATCTACTGACCATCGGGCTACCGTTTGAAACGTGGTTACATCGCCTGACGACGCTGGCCGGCAGCGAAAGCGAGCCGGAACAGTTCCTGTCGCAGGCGCTCGCGGAAATGCTCGATTTACCATGGGTCGATGGTGGAAGCTGGGTTGCCGGAGCGCGCAGCGGCGCCTTCGGCAGGGAGTCGCGCTTTCGTCAGGATTTTTCTGGACAACCCCTGCAACTTACCCTGCATACGCGCCATAAGCTGAGTCCTGCACTGATCTGGCATTTTCATCTGCTGGTGCAACTCGCCAACGAGCACTACATCGCTAAGTTGCGGGCTCGTGAGTTGCAGCAGGTGAGCTATCTGCGCGCGATACATGAAACGGGTGCTCGCCTTACGCATGATGTCAAGAATCTGCTGCAATCGCTGAGCAATTTGTGTTACCTGGCACAGACGATGAACGGCCAGCACGGCGAACGGCTCGATCGCTTGTTGCAGCGCCAGTTGCCGCAGATCACGCAACGATTGCAACAAACCCTGAGCAAACTCCAGAAGCCACAAACCGAGGCGGGTGGCCTCCTGCCGGTGGCGGTGTGGTGGCAGCTCCAGCAACAGCGTTACGCCACGACGCCGGTTACTTTCGTAGCGGTCAATCTGAACCCCGAAGCCCTGCTGCCCGTAGCGCTTTTTGACAGCGTCGCCGACAACCTGTTGCAGAACGCACTCCTCAAGGCACAAGTGGACAGCGACGTGCAGGTGTGCGTCTCCATCACCGCTGATGCCGCGGTACTACGTATCTGCGATACCGGCAGCGCGCTTGACCCAAATATCCTGGGCGACCTGCTGCGCGCGCCCGTAACATCCGAAAGCGGTCTTGGGGTCGGGCTTTATCATGCAGCCCGGCAGGCGGAAAGCTGCGGCTACGAGTTGCAACTGGCAAACAATGTCACTGGACAGGTATGCTTCGAGTTGCGGAGGCTGCCAACGGGCAAGCCAGCTGCCTAAGCGCTGTCGGCGGTTCGGCGGCCAATCAGGCGATGGACGACCATGTTCCCTTTGCCTTTCAGGAAGATCGTCCGGGGTTCCTGAAAATCGAAACCCCATTGCAGACGCCGGTAGGTTCGTTCATCTACCTGAACCATGCCAGGGGTGCCCTCGGTGGTCACTCGGCTGGCGATGTTCACCGTGTCACCCCAGAGGTCGTAAATGAATTTCTTCTTGCCGACGACACCGGCAACCACCGGGCCCGTACCGATGCCGATGCGCAGTTCGAGGCGCATCTCGTTTATGCTGAAGTCATGATGAAGCAGGCTGCACATTTCCAACGCCATATCGGCCAGCGCCTCGGTTGGATTCTTGCTTGTGGTGTCGAGGCCAGCGGCGACCATGTAGGCATCACCAATGGTCTTGATCTTCTCGAGGCCATATTTTTCGGCAAGCTCGTCAAAGCAGGAGAAGATTTTGTTCAACATGGCGAAGACTTGTTGGGGGGTCAGTCCTTCGGCAACGCGCGTGAAGCTCACGATGTCAGCAAACATCACCGAGACTTCTGAAAAGCCATCCGCAATCGTCTGGTTGCCGTTCTTCAAGCGCCTGGCAATCGGCGCGGGAAGGATGTTCAGGAGCAGTCGTTCAGAACGATCCTGTTCACTTTGCAGTAGCCGATGGGCTTCCTGCAGGCGTTGCTGAGCCTGGTGCTTTTGGGAGTCCGCATAGCGAAGCAGCACATAGACAATGGCTGATACGGCCGCAAAATTGAGGGCAAAGAAGAATGCAGAGGTCTGCGGCGGCACTGGGTGTTGCGCCATGCTCAGCGAGTCCGCGAGATAGTAGTCGAAGCCACCGGAGAGGGCTGTGAGAAAAACATAGGCAAAAAACCAGGCCCCAGACTCTCTCGGGCCGATGAACAGCACTGCGCCGATCGGTGCCAGCAAAGCCCAGAGACTCATGCCACTGGCGGTGATGAAACTGCCAATACTCCATTGTGCGATAAAGGGTGTGAACAGGAACAACGATAGCTGGATCCAGCGGAAGACGTTGAAGTTGAGCGTTTTCAGGTAGATGAGAAGATTGCCGACGAGCAGCAACTGCAAGGCAAAAGACAGGTTGGACGGAAATCGAGGCCCGAGATGCCAGTACAGCAATAGCCAGACAACCGAGGCCAGACAGATCAGCCCGGTCGCAAAAAACAACAGGGACTTCTGCAGACGCTGTTCTTCGTTGTCGGCATCGGTGATGCCGGCATTGCGCAGCCGGTCGAGAAAGGTTCTTGCGAGCGACATCAAGGCAGTTTGCCGGCAGTGATCATGCGGTTGAAGAGCACGCCGGGGGCAATCCACACGACTTCATCGTCGTAAGTGACCGCCGGTGCCGCTCGTTTGACAAACTCCTTGGCAACGGAGCCGTCTGACCACACACCGGCAGGCGTGATCAGGACCCGGTTCTCGAGTTCATCGGCATCGCTTCCTTCAGGTAACTGCGCTCCTTCGGTCGTGTAAGCCCCGTTGCCATTCTTGCCGTGGGAGATCACGATTATCGGTACGAAGGTCGCGATAGCAACGCCACCGGCTGCGGACAAGACCTTGATATCGCCGATGGACGAGAGGTTGAATGGGAGGAGGGGGGGGGCGTTGCTGAATTCCGGGGTCACCCGGTAGCTGTAGCGCCGTCCCCAGGCGTCTCTTTCTGCGACCGCCAGGCTTGCCCATGGCAATACCCCGGCTGGATGGATGCAGCTACCCGCATTGCGGCCCCCCTCAAGTCCGGCATCCGGACTCCCGCTGGCGATGGTCGGTATTGCAGGACAGGGAAAATAACCGTTGACGGCAGCAAAACCCAGCAACGCCTCACGGATCTCGGCCATGGCTGCCTTGGTGTCATTGCTGTTGCGTGCGTCGATCTGCGACGACAGGGGCACCAGTAGCCCCCCGATCAGGATTGAGGTAATGACCAGCACGACAGACAGTTCGGTCAGGGTGAAGCCCCGGCTTGTCGGAGCCTGGAAGGACGGATTCTTCATGGCAGGCACCTGATGGTGTCGATTGCGAAATCGAGAAGGATGGCTAACCCGTCCGGAGAAAAAGCGCCCCGGAGCGATTCACCGTGGCCGTTGCTGGCGAGAGCACTCACGGGCAGGGCGAACCTGGGCAGGGCAGAACGTTCAGGGTATTGCTGCTGCCGACTATTCCGACCCTAGCCGAGTTGGGGCTCAGTCGCTGATAGGTGATCAAGGGCAGCCAGCCATTGGTGCCCAGCCATGCGAGGGAGTTTGGCAATACGAGATCATTGTTGGGCAGTTTGCCAACAGTCGTGTCGACATCGCCGAATCCGTCGCCGTCTTTGTCGGCCCAGGGAAAAGTAGCATGCTCCGCATGGTAACGGCGCAATGCGTAGGTCGGCGGCCCCACCGGATTGTCGGCAGGGCCACGCACTTCTCCAAGAACTCGCTGATTGACTGCGCGGAAGAGGTCGCCACAACTAATGGACAATACCCGGTCGTTGAAGGTCGGTGAAAGCGGCCCGGAAACGAAGGCGTAATCACCGTCGTTGTTGCTGCCGTCCAGGTAGTCTGCGACAGAATTGCTCGGTCGGCCGTTATGGACCGAGAGGGGCACACCCGGGGAGAATACGATGGCTGCAATGCCTGACTTACCGTCGAGCGTGAGTTCCGGTAGCGTCTGGGAATTGATCGGTTGCGCTGAATCGTCGTCGCGCAGTGCGGGCGCGAGGGCATACCAGAGGCGCTCGCCAGACTGGTCGCGCAGATCGCTCACTCGCAGTGTTTTCCAAGGCAGGCGGCCAATGTACGAAGGACACTGATTGCCTATCAGAAGTGGGGATACGCCGGTCTCGTCGATGGCAGGGCAGGGTAAGCTGCCAGGCCGGTTCTGGTCGGTGGCGGCGCGTCCGATAAGGGCGTGTTTCGCCTCCGTCAGCGCAGCCTCGGCATTCCGCTCACCTGCCATCTTGAGTTGAAGCGCGCTGAGCTGGCCGATGAACAGGTACAGCCCCCAAAGAGTCAGCAAGGTCAGCATCGCCAGCAGCGCGATGCCACTCTGGCGCTGCTGACCGATCCTGGCGCAGTATTCTGGGCGCACGTGTTTCACCCTCGTCGACGATCGCCGTCTGATCGATGTTCGGAGTCTTGTCGCCAGTCGTCGCATCGTTTCAAGGTCTATTTCGTCGTTCTTGAGCCAGGCTGAACACGTACCTGACCACCGTTCAGCAGGTCATTTACTTCACCGGTATTCAGGTTCACCGTCTCACCGACGCGCGCCCTGGTGGCTAGAGAAGCACCGGACTGAACCACCACCCTTCCCGGGTTCCCTCGCTGCGCGACCACGGTCAAGTCATTGGCGGTCTCATCTTCCGGCTGTGGGTTGCCATTGATCCAGATCGTACGCTTGCCGCTGCTACGGGTGACGATTCCGTTTATCGTGAGCGTTGCATCAGTCGCAATCTGTGGTTTGTCGAGGGTATTCATTTCTCGACGCCGATCAAGTTGCTGACGCCGTTCAGGGGTGAAGAACAAACGACCGATCGCCTCCTCGGCAACTACTGCCGGGTTTACCAACAGCCAGCCAAGCAGCCCGACAACGCAGGCTTTCCTAGCCATGAGCGAGAACCTGATCATGGATGGGTTTTCTCTTTCCTACTTCCGACTCACTTTGTGCAGCGTCAGCCAGTCGATTTCACAGTGGGCGAAAAGATTTTCTCGTCCGCCAGCACTCTCATCAGCGTTTGTCGGCCGGCGTTCGATGGTACAGGCCTTGATCAGGATCAGTGCCTTTGCCTGACTGCGCAAATCGCCGAGCAACCGCAGGAGGTCCTCTTCATGGAGCAATTTCACCTGCAATTTCATGGTGCTGCTGGCAAAGGAATAATCACCGGCCAAGTTGCTGTCGAGAAAGCGTTGTGGTTCGATCTCATATTGCAGATCAAGCAGGCGACGTTTGTCACGAATCTCCTTGAGCAACTCCACCCAGTCCAGGCGTTGCTCGTCGCCAATCATGCCACGCTCCTGCAGCCTGTTGAAAAGAATTGATTTCTGCTTGATCTCGTTTTCCTCGTCACGCACCCTTTTGAGCTTGCCGTCCGCTTCGTCACGCTGTGTGGTGGCGACCAGCCTGGCGAGTTGGGCGCTATCTCTGGTGTGATGCGCGAGATGCAACAACGCCGCTGCAGTGGCAAACATCGATACGGCGACCAGAATGCTCGCCCTCAACTTGCGAAGGTCAGCGAAGTCGATCTTCATCAGTCGATCGTCCTGCGGATCTGCAGTTTGAACACGCGCGGCTGCAGGTCATCGACCGCCGCGTCTCCTCCTTTGAGTGACTTCCCGGACTCAACGTCGAAAGGCTGCTGCAACACCTCGACCTGCAGTTTTGGATGATGCTTCAGAGCATCGAGCAGCCTGTTGAACACAGCCAGTATCTGCCTCGGATGGCTGTCGGGCCCTGGCCGCAGAGTACCGCGCACAACCGCTATCTCGCTATCGACAGAAGGAGTGCGCTGTGCTCCTGCCGTGACAGCCTCTTGCGGCGCCTGCACAGCCACTTTCCACTCGATGCTATCGAGTTCGACCGAACTGTCGGCCTGCAGGGCTTGACTGATGTCACGCAACAAATAAGCGGGCGAGGTGTTGCCTTTTATCAATTCGGCATAGCGGTCGATGACTCGGCGCAGGGTCTCGGTGGTCGTTGGAATCGACGGAAAGGTACTGATAATGTGATCGTAACGCTGGTGGGCCAGCGCCGTTTCCGCGCGAATCATTTCAGCTTCCCGGCTAAGTCGGTAGGCATCGTAGAACTGTTTGCCAGACCATAGCAGACAGCCGAGCAGCACGACTGTGCTCATATTCCTAAGGACCGCGCGGACCAGCCAGAGATGATAGTAATGGCGCTGCTGGGCGCTGGCAAACTGGGTGCGAGGTGGATCTGTGGCCAGCAGATGGAGAAGGAGGGTTTCACAACGGGTGTCCACTGGCAGTGTCTTGAGATGGCAGATGCGCGCGCAATCCTCGATGTCGAGGATTGCGAACGACAAGGTTTCGCTGTTCACACAGCGGCTCTCGACGGCTGTTCTGGCGTTCGCGTGCACAAGGAGATACGCGCGGATCGGTTGCTGACGACCCAGGAGGCGCTGGCTAACAAGGTACTGTTGCAGCTTGCGCGCTTCACTCGAAAATGTCTGCGCAATGCTGTCCATGCTGTTGTTTGCTAGGTGGGTAAAGCGGCTGAAATGTAGTTCTCCCCTTTCCACATAGGTCTGCCGGATGCTTTGATCCTGAATCGTCAACAACAGGCAGCGCTCGTCTACGATACCGAGCTTCCTGAGCAGCAATGGACTTAACAGGGGGAGCGAATAAATGCCGGCGAGGGCCGTCTCGGCGCTGGCCAGGGCCGTTAGCCAGGGAGTGAGAGCCTCGTTATTGGTGAGTGCTGCGAGCATAATGCGCTCGTTCCTGCGACGTGATTTTTCGTGTCCGAGCGAGACCGAGGTCGTCAGGGAAGCATTGAAGAACTGCTGCCCGAGTTTGCGCGTGATGATCGAGCGGCGATCTGCACCACGCAGGAAAGGGATCGTTTCGATGTGGAAACCTTCTTCCGCAACGTTGGCCAGAATGGTCACAACGCTTTTGGAATGATTCCCGAGATAGTGGATGAATTCTAGCTTGCCTGCGTCAGTCGCTTCAAAGACGCCTTCTCTGGTCAACATCCCGGCTCGCCAGTGGAAGGCCGTCAGCTGATGCGGACTGAGGTAGATGAGGCAACGGGAGTGCATGAAGTCAGGCCTTGAGCTTGCTGATCACATCGTAGACGGGTCCGAGAACCGACAGCATGATCCAACCGAGCAGGCTGCCCATCACCAACGTCAGCAGCGGTTCAATCACCTGCTGCAATTTCTGGACCGATTCCCTGACGTCGCGGTTGTAGAAATAACTGACATTCAGGAGCGCCGCATCAAGCGCGCCGGTACTTTCGCCAACGCGCAGCATCCTGATCACCAGCGGGGGGAAGAAACCGATACTACGAAATGCCGCCGTCACGTTCTGTCCCTCGCCGATCAGTTGTTCGACTCGCTCCAGCCCCTGGCGAATGACCAGGTTGCCGACGATATCCTGCGTCGTTCGGATCGACTCCAGAATCGGGATCCCGGATGCATAGAGCAGAGCAAAAGTATTGGCAAAACGAGAGAGGACGATCTTGCGCTGGATATCTCCAAACAGCGGAAGCCCCAGCTTCAGGACATCAAAACGGAAACGTGCCAAGGGATTGCTGTACAGCAGAATTCGCAGCCCGACTCCGATTAGTGCCAGCAGCAACAGTAGCAGGTACCAATAGGCAACCATCAGATCGGAAATGAAGAAGAGAATTTGCGTCTGCAGGGGCAGGACGTGCCCCATGCTTTTCACAAAAATCTTGAGCTGCGGAACCAGGTAGACCATCAGAAAAAAAGTGGCGGCTAGCACCGTCATTGCAACGAACGCCGGGTAAGCGATGATCCTCTTCGTTTGTGCGGCGAGTTCATCCTCCCACTTCAGCGATTCGTCGAGACTCTGCAGGACTTCCGGCAAGCGACCGGTGGCCTCGCCAGCACGAATCAGGCTGACAAAGACTTTGTTGAAGACACGCGGATGACTGTCCATGCCTTGTGAAAGGGTCTGGCCACCTTCGATCGATTCGATCAGGCTGGCCACCACTTCGCGAAAGCGTGGGTGCTCGAGACTGTCGCGCAGATCGGTCAGACCGTCGAGAATGGGCACGCCGGCGCGCACCAGTTGCTGCAGATGAAAGCAGAAGTGGATGAGCTCCCGGCGCGGCACCCTGCCACGATCAAGCAGGCTGCGGTTGCTGACCGGCTCGCCGTTGACCAGGTCAAGCTCCATGCGTCGCAATCGCATCTCCAGGTCCACGAGGTTGATGGCGTCAATCTTACCCAATACCATGCGTCCCTCTGGACTTACCGCCTTGTAGGTGTAGAGGGGCATGGTGGTTACATCCGGTCGGTCAGGTCGACGACACGGCCAACTTCTTCGAGGGAGGTGGAGCCATCTAGAACGCGGCGCAAGCCGTCGTCGGCAAGGGTGACGAAACCCTGGCGGTCGGCAAGTTGCCGCATTTCACGAATCGTGCTGCGACGAGAGATCAGTTCGTCCATATCACCGGTAATCCGCAGCAACTCCATGATCGCCAAGCGTCCACGATAACCCTGGAACTCACAGTGCTCACAACCACCTGGCCGGTAGATAACCGGTCGCGGTGCCTCGGCCGGGCTGCACAGCAGGCGAGTCTCGTGTGCTTCGGGCTGGTAGGGAATCTTGCAGTGCACACAGAGACGTCGTACCAGCCGTTGCGCTACGATACCGATGATGTTGCCGGCCATAATGTCTGGCAGGATGCCGATATCCAGTAGGCGCGGAATGGCGCCCAGTGCAGAATTGGTGTGCAGCGTCGAGTACACCTGGTGACCGGTCATCGCCGCACGTAGCGCCATCTCCGCGGTGTCGGCGTCACGTACCTCGCCAACCAGGATGATGTCTGGATCCTGGCGCATCATCGAGCGGATTCCATTGGCGAAATCGAGCTTCATCGAGTCGGCGGCGGAGGTCTGCCGGACCAGTGTCATCGGGTATTCGACAGGATCTTCGAGAGTCATGATGTTGACACCCTCGGAGTTGATGTGACTGAGTACCGAATAGAGCGTTGTCGTCTTGCCGCTGCCGGTTGGACCAGTCACGAAAATGATTCCTTCGGGACGGGCGATCATCAGTTTGAGCAGGTTGAGTTGCGTCTCGGCAAGACCCAGCCCTGCGAGCGGTACAATCCCTTTCTGGCGGTCAAGAATTCGCAAAACGATATTCTCGCCGTGAATCGTCGGTTGTACCGAGGCTCGAAAATCCACCTGTCGACCACGCATGTTGAGCGAGATGCGGCCGTCCTGAGGCGCACGCGTTTCAGCGATGTTCATTCCCGACAGCACCTTGATACGCACCGCCATTGCCGGCCAGTAAGTCTTGTGCAACGAGCGAATCTGCCGCAACATGCCGTCGATTCGGTAACGGATGCGCAGGAAGCTCGCCTCCGGCTCAAAATGGATATCGGAAGAGTCACGTTTGACGGCGTCAGTCAGGATCGAGTCAATCAGGCGGACTACCGGCTGGCTGTATTCGTCAGAGGAAGACTGCAGGCCGCGGATGTCAATCTCGCCGGTTTCGATTTCGTGCAGGATGCCGTCGATCGACAGTTCATGACCATAGCACTGATCGATGCTGCGGTCGATCTCGGTTTCACCGGCGAGCAGGGTGTCGATCACGATTTCATCGCCGGTTAGGCTGCGGATCCTGTCCAGGGCAACGATGTCGTTGATGTCGGCAATGGCGACTGTCAGGCGCAGATTCTCTGCATCGTAGTCGAGAGGCAGCACATGATGACGCTTGGCGAGGTCGCGCGGGACCAGTCTCAGTGCCGAAGGATCGATAATCGCATTCGATAAATCGATGCTTTGTTTGCCCAGGCTTTCAGAGAGCGCGTCGCGCAGGGTTGCTTCGGAGACGAAGCCGAGCGCGACCAGGAGTTTTCCGATCGGATGATTCGACTTTAATTGCTCCAACAAGGCGATCCGCAACTGATCCTCACTGAGGATGCCCTTGCTGATCAGGATCTGACCAAGCGGCCGCAAAGGGGAATGATCAGCGAAAGAATGTAGGTTCATAAGCGGCTTGACGGGCAACTCAGGCGAATGGCTCGTTGCAAGTGGACACGATCACGGTTGCAATTCAAGGATGCGTTGTTCGGCGGCCTGCCGGTCGAAGGTGCCATGCCGTGTTGCGGCGGCGCTCAGCGCCATCCGGTAGTACTGTGCCGCCAGCTTGCTCTGGCGAAGATGGTCAAGGCTGACCGCGACGTTGAAAATATAGTCAGCATTATCGGGGTCTGCCGCATAGGCTTGAAAATAAGCCTGCTGCGCATCGCGCCAACGACCCTGTCGGGCATACAGGTTGCCCAGTGCATAATGGAGTACAGCCGAGTCCGGCTGGCTGGCGAGCAGGGTCTTCAAACGGCTTTCGGATGACCCCATGTCGTTCTGCCCGCGCAGGTTGATCAGTGCTGCCTGCGCGGTGGCATCGCCGGGGTCGGATTCGAGTACCCGCAGGTACAAGTCCTGCGCATGCTCAAACTGGCTGCGGCGAATGGCTATCGCTGCCAGGCCGAGAAGCGCATCGGGATTTCTAGCGTCGCTACGCAGCACTTCCTCGTAGCCGCTCCGTGCGTCGTCAAGCCTGTCCGCCTGCCATGCTTCGTAGGCCTGGTTCAGCGTCTGGTTCTGTATCAGCCGCCGGTTGCCGGTCCGAAAAACGCCCGCCGCTTCGCTTGGCAGCGAACTTGTGGCGCTTTCGCGCAGCCGCTCCGGACGCGCTGCGCGGGGGCTCGGTGCCGGCGCCGCACGTGACGATTCGACGGCAATTGTCGGCAGGGCCAGGGGCGTTTCCGCCGCCGCCTGCAGTGGCGCTTCGGGTGGTTGAATTGGCGGCGGGCTTGCTGATAGTGTAGAGCCTGTCGGTCTGACCAGCGAGCCACCTGAGATGGTCTGCAACTGCCACCAGAAATAGCCGCCGATAGCCAGCATCGTGATACCGCAGAATCCGAGGAAAAGCCATAGGGCTGTGCGTGACCTCGGGATCTGCTTGACGGCAAACACATTTCCCGCTGCAATTCGTGCCGCGGTGTCGCTACCGCCGAGGTCGGTCGGAGGCAGTCCTGGCAGAGGTCTGCTTGGCGGCGTTGCCGTGGCGTCGGTTGCTAGACCCGGGGCGTCTGTATCGAGAGGGCTGGAGAGCGGCGGCAGGGTCCGTCTCTGAGGATTCGGCGCGGGTGTTTCCAGCGGGTCTAGGCGCAATTCAAGTGGGGCGACGCTGCCGCTTGGGCCAGCAGCCTGCCGTTTGGCCTCCTCGGCGCGGCGCAGCGCATCCATCAGCAGGCTCACTGCAGCGGCTCCAGAGGCTGGTCAGGCGACGAGAAGGGGCGATAGACCTGGTCGTTCTTGAAGAAATCCCGGTTCGGCAGGGACTCCCTGAAGCTGCTGAAATCGCCTTCGATGGAAGCGTCCCTGATCACCGTGGGGCGCAGGAGCACGACGAGTTCGGATTTGGCCGAGGAGTTCGAGCGGGTATTGAACACTTCACCAAGAAAAGGGATATCCCCAAAGCCTGGTAGACGACCGTCGCGGTTATCAAGCCGATCTTCCATCAGACCGCCGAGGACCGCGATGTCGCCACTTTCGACACGCATCATCGACTCGATCTCGCGCATGCGAATCTGCGGCACCAGGTTCTTGATGTTGTTCTTGGCAAGTTCCGGATTGGGATCCTGCTTCAGTTCGGCAATACTCGAAATCGATGGCCGTACGCTCAGGGTGACGGTGCCGTTGTCACTGATCTGAGCGGTCAGGCTCATAAAGAAGCCGATCGAAACGGATTGTGGCGTCGTCGTCGTGGTCACTGTGGCGTTAGTGTTGGTATTGCCGGGAACGACGTCCTGCTTGACGTTGAAGTAGACGAAATCCTCGGAAACCTTGAGCGTTGCCGTCTGGTTGTTGAGCACCGCGAGCTTAGGGCTGGAGAGCACCTTGACGGTACCGAAAGCACGTAACAACTCCACGGTCGCCAGCAAATTCAGCGGGTTGATCTGTCTGTACTTGATGACGTATGGTGTCACGGTACTGGGCACGTTGGTCGTCAGCGTCGGCTTGCTGATGCTGTAGTCGGTGCCACTAGTCAAGCGACTCCACTCGATGCCTTGTTGGTAGCCGTCGCTCAACGTGACTTCGATGATGGTCGCTTCGATCAGTACCTGCCTTCTTGCACCACTCATGACCCGATCAAGGAACTCCTGCACTTTTTCGTGTTGCCTGGCAGTGGCTCTGACAGTGATCACTCCGCCTTCCGGATTGGCGATCACCGACGCTGCCTCGCGGAAGGTCATGCGCTTGACTACAGAGGCTCCGGTGTTTTGCAGCGTGGCGGGATTCGGACTGCCAGCCAGGGACTGCACCATCTGGCTTACCACACGCGCCGCGGTACCCGTCGGGGCTGGCGTACCAGTGCCAGTTGTACTCTGCGCCGCGGTTTGTTCGGTAACGGTCTCGGTCGACCCTTCCGGGAAAATCTTGTCGGTTTCGTGCAGCAGTTCTTTCAGGTTCTTCTCGAGAGTTTCCCAAAAGCGGTTTTTCGACTTGTTGTCGATTTGGATACGCGAGGTGTTGCCGGTGCCGGCGGCGCCACCGCTACCGGTCGTCAGCGCGCTGGTCGAGATCTGTGTGCTAGTCGATACTGTTCCCGTGACATCTCGGGCAATGTTGACGTAGTCAACCTTGTAGTTCTTGAGGTAGGGAGAGTCAGGCATCACCACCAGGTTCGGGCCTTCCATCTCAAAGCGCATGTCGACCTGTTTGGCAATGCGGGTGAGCAATTGTGGCAGCGTCTGGTCAATCGCGTTGAGGGTCACCAGCCCGGTGAGGCCGGGATGAATGTCTACGTTCAGCCTGGCATCGCGGGCGAGGGCAAATAGCAGGTCATGAACCTGCACGTTGTTAACGACGACGCTGTAGGTTTCAGTCTTGCCGATGATCCTGGGTCTGGGTAGCAAGACGCTTTGCTGTACGGGCTGGGGAATTGCCCCCTGGATTTTGGGCACGCTTGCGGCCTGCAGATGTCCGGCAGATGGCCCCTTGCTCAGCGTGCTCGGAGTGCAGGCACAAAGCAGCATGGCAAGAGAAATGACACCAGGAATGCGCAGCATGCGCAGATTTTTCAGGGACACGCTCAAGCCTGATCCAGTCAAAGGGGAGTTTATGATACCATGCCGGAAATTCCACACAAGCGCATGATTTTTATTGAATTAGTGATAATTATTCGAGCCTTCCCAGTTGTGCCGAACGTAGTTTGGCGACCGCACGCACATAGGGCTTGCTCTCTTGGCTGACTTCTCCAAGTGTCGCCAGCGCGGCATTCGCCTGCTCGCGGGAAGGGTAGTCACCGTAAATGATGCCGAGTCTTTCTCGACCGCCGAATCGTGAACGATAAACCCGAAGCTGCCGCAAATCGAGGGTTCGCTTGTGGTTAACGATGAAATCCGAGATTTCCCGCTGGCTACCGGCGTCGGTCATCAACAGTTGAATGAAATAATGGCTGTCCGGGGTCTGCGCCAACCAGACTTCGGTTGCGGCAATTCGCTCGGCAAGTGTGTCCAGTTTGGCTGTGCCGAGCGTTGCCGTCCTTGAGAAAGTCGGCTCTGGCTCAGCCATTGTGGACATAGCCGAGGATTCAGTTTCCCGCAGCGTGGCCGGTGCCAAAGTTGTTGCCTTGTTCGCCGCCGCTGTCGGTAGACCGCCGGCATTGTTGCCGCTGGCCAGGTAGGCTAGTCCGCCAAGCGCACAGAGGGCGGTGCTTACACCCACCCACAGCCAGCGCGCGCGCGCCGGGTCTGCGATACGCTTGAACTGGGCGTCGCGAATTGCTGCCCGGACCTGCCTGCCATCGATCTGGTGCACCCCTTCGGAAAATGCAGCCAACAGGGCTTTATCGGCAAGGATGTTGATGCGCCGGGTCAGACCCTCGGAAGCCCGGCTGATCAATTGGATGGCGCGTCTGGTAAACAGATCCGGGCCATGATAGCCGGCAGCGCGCAGGCGAAACATCAGATACGCAGCGATGTCATTAGGGTGCAACGGTTCGAGCCTGAAGTGGTGGGTAATACGGTCGTTGAGCTGGCGCAGGGCGGGTTCACCAAGGCGCTGATCCAGCTCGGGTTGACCGAATAGCACGATCTGTAGCAGCTTATGCCGGCTCGATTCAAGGTTGGAGAGCAGGCGCACTTCTTCGAGTGCGGCCAGTGGCATGGCATGCGCCTCATCGATCAGGGCGACGACTTGGCGACCGTCAGCGTAGATTTCCAGCAGACGCTCCTGCAAGGACCGCAGCAGCAAATGACCATACCCTTGCTGTAGCGGAATCCGCAACTCCTCAGCGATGGCGCAAAGGATCTCGGTATGCGACAGCAAGGGGTTGGCCAGATAGATCGTCTCGACCTGACCCGAAAGTTTTTCCAGCAGCATCCGGCAGAGCATCGTTTTACCGCTACCGACCTCTCCGCTGACCTTGACGATACCTTCGTCATGGGTGATCGCGTAGATCAGCGCCTCGAGCGTAGCGCCTCGGTTGGCCCCTGCGAAAAAAAACTCGGTGTGCGGTGTAATCCGGAAAGGCGCCTGCTGCAGTCCGAAATGGTCCAGGTACATCACTGCTCCCGCGCCGACGATTCCATGCGATTATAGAGTGTCGTGCGGTGCATGCCGAGCAGGCGTGCCGCCTGACTGACATTCCCGTGCGCCAGTTTCAATGCAGCCTCGATGTAGCCGCGTTCGGTGGCATCGAGCAGACGATCGAGGTTGAAGGGAACTCTTTGCCGCAAGCGATGTATTGCCGCAGCGATGATTGCATCGCCGGTCGCCGCATCCGTCCCGCTTGGCGGACTCGCTGCAACCTCCTGCGGCTCGTCGGGTAGATCAAGTTCTGCTGCTAGCGCTGCGGTGTCGACGATCTGTCCAGAGTGCCGGGTGGTCAAGCGGATGATAATGTTGCGTAGCTCGCGAACGTTGCCAGGGAAACTGTAGCTGCACCACAAATCTGTCGCCTCCTCCGAGAAGCTGAACGGCCGCTGCTGTGTCTGTGCCGCGTAGAGATCCCTGAAGTGGTCGAGAAGGACGAGTCTGTCCTCGCCCATCTCGCGCAATGGCGGTGCGACGATCGAACAAACCGACAGCCGGTGATATAGATCAGACCTGAAGTTGCCTGCCTTGACCTCCTTGCGCAGGTCTCGGTTGGTAGCGGCGATGATGCGTGCCCGGCTGAAGCGCTTCTGGGTTTCGCCAACGCGTTGGTACTCCCCATTTTCCAATACTCGCAGCAGTTTGGCCTGGAGGTCGAGTGCCAATTCGCCAATCTCGTCGAGGAACAGAGTGCCGTCGGCAGCATCTTCGAAATAACCTGCCTTCATCGTCACCGCACCGGTAAAAGCGCCTCTGGCGTAGCCAAACAAGGTCGCTTCAACCAAGTTGGGCGATATCGCTGCGCAATTGATCGCTAGGAACGGCCGCTCGCGGCGCTTGGTATGGTAATGCAGACAGCTTGAGGCGATGACCTCTTTGCCACTGCCTGATTCCCCCTCGATCAGTACCGGAAACTGTAGGTCACTATACTGCAGGAGTTGCAACCGCAGTTTTTGTATGGCCGGGCTGTTGCCGAGCAACGACGAAGAGCCTTCGTGGCGCACGTCGTCCACCATGCTAAACGTTAGCGCACCCGTAAGCACTTGCTGCAAGTCACCAGGACTGCACGGTTTTGCAACAAAATCAACGGCGCCGAGAGTGCGTGCGTGACGCGCATTGCCCTCGTCGCTTTGTCCGGAGAGGACCACGATGCGGATCTTGGGCGCAACCTTGAGCAGGTCTGCAATCAGCGAAAAACCCTCATCCGGACGGTGCGGCACGGGCGGTAGGCCGAGGTCAACCAGCGCCAACTCGGGCGTCTTGCGCAATTGTCGAAGCAATTGCAGGCAATGCAGGCGAGAATGGCTGGTGATCACTTCAAAAAGCGGACTCAGCGAAAAACTCAAGGTGTCACAGATCAGCGCATCATCATCAATGATGAGCAACAGAGGCTTCTCGGGCAGAGAGTTTCCTGAGAGAGTGAGCATGCAAGGCTTGTGGTTGTGGCAGAAAGTGCCTGATGGACATTATTCCACAATTATATTGGCGGCAAGTATTTCACGGTGACGTGCAAGGGGGGTCAGGTATAATCCGCGCTTTGTCCTGGGTGCGATGCTGTGGCTGCTGATCATCTTGTCGAGATCAGGGATCTCGACTTTGCCTACGAAGATCGACTGATCCTCAACGGCATCAGTCTACAGATCCCGCGCGGCAAGGTTGTGGCCATCATGGGTGGTTCGGGTTGTGGCAAGACGACACTGTTGCGGCTGATCGGCGGACAACTCCGGCCAAGCCGCGGCGAGGTGTTGGTCGATGGCCAGGCGGTGCAGCGCTTGCGCAACGACGAACTCTATGCTCTGCGTCGGCGGATGGGAATGCTCTTCCAGTTTGGCGCACTGTTCACCGATATCTCGGTATTTGACAACGTAGCCTATCAAATGCGGGAACACACCGATCTGCCCGAAGAATTGATCCGTGACATGGTATTGATGAAGCTCAATGCTGTTGGCCTGCGCGGCGCGCATCATCTGATGCCGGCAGAGCTTTCTGGGGGCATGGCCAGACGAGTCGCACTGGCGCGGGCGATTGCGCTTGATCCGATGTTGATCATGTATGACGAACCTTTCGCTGGGCTCGATCCGATTTCATTGGGCGTCATCGGGCATCTGATCCGCAGTCTCAATGATGCATTGGGCGCCACGACCATCATGGTCACCCACGACATCCAGGAGTCCTTGCTGATCGTCGATTTCATTTATTTCATGTCCGAAGGAAAAATTGTCGCGCTCGGAACACCAGAAGAGATTCGTGCATCGAAGCATCCCTTTGTCCATCAGTTTGTTTTCGCCGAGGCGGATGGACCGGTACCCTTTCACTATCCGGCGGCTCCGCTCAACCAGGAACTACTCGGGAAAGGTGCGTATGCGCGGCCATAGGCAGGGTCCAAGTGCGATCGTAGCGGTGCTAACCCGTCTTGGTCACCATGTCAATGGTGCGCTTCAGCGCCTGGGTTTTGCGGCACGTTTTTTCGTCATGCTGCTGCTCTGGTCCAGCCAGTCTTTCCGACGCCTACACCTGACGATTCGGGAAGTCTATTATGCCGGTTTTCAATCGCTGCTGATCATCATGGTCTCCGGACTGTTCATCGGCATGGTGCTCGGCATGCAGGGCTACGAAACCCTGCAGCGCTACGGCTCGGCCGACGCCCTCGGAGTGCTGGTCGCGCTGTCGCTGGTGCGGGAACTTGGCCCGGTAGTGGCTGCCTTATTGTTTGCTTCGCGGGCCGGTTCGTCGATCACAGCTGAAATCGGACTTATGAAAGCGACCGAGCAACTTACCGCCATGGACATGATGGCGGTCAATCCGATAGCCCGTGTCGTTGCACCGCGTTTCTGGGGCGGGGTGATCTCGATGCCTTTGCTGGCAGCGCTTTTCTCGGCCACCGGAGTGTTCGGTGGCTATCTGATCGGGGTAGTGTTCATAGGCGTGGACGAAGGCGCGTTCTGGTCGCAAATGCAGGCATCGGTTGATTTTCGCTATGATGTCTGGAGCGGCATCGTCAAAAGTTTCGTTTTCGGCATTGCCGTTTCGCTGATTGCTGTTTTCGAGGGTTACGATGCGCAACCAACTGCCGAAGGCGTTTCAAGCTCAATCAAGGGCACCGTCGTCAAGTCGGCACTGGCGATCCTGTCACTCGACTTTGTGTTGACTTCGTTCATGTTCCGGGAGGCTTGATGAGTCGTAAGTTGCTCGACCTGTGGGTCGGTATTTTTGTTGCCATGGGCTTTGCTTCGTTGCTGTTCCTGGCACTGAAGGTCGGCAATCTGGCCGCCGCCAATTTTTCCGAGACTTACCCTTTGACCGCCAAATTTGTCAACATCGGGGGACTGAAAGTACGTGCCCCAGTCAAGAGCGCCGGCGTGGTCGTCGGACGTGTTGCGGATATCCGTTTTGACCCGGCGACTTATGAAGCGGTGGTGACCATCAACATTGATGGCCGCTATCATTTTCCCAAGGATACCTTTGCCTTGATCCTGACCGCCGGCTTGCTTGGCGAACAGTATATTGGACTGGATCCGGGCGGAGATGAGGCGATGCTGAAGGCCGGCGAGGTGATCGTCAAGACGCAGTCGGCGGTGGTACTGGAAAAGCTGATCAGTCAGTTCATGTTCAACAAGGCGTCCGAAGGACCGGTCGAGAAATAGGATAAAGGGGAAATCAGTGCAACCATGCTTTCCAATACCAATACGCGTATCCTGTCTGGCCTACGCGGCAGTGATGCTTGCTGCGAGCGGCTGCGCGACGACCGCAAATAATCCCAAAGACCCTTTTGAGGGTTTCAACCGTGCCATGTTCGCTGTCAACGAAGGCCTCGACGTGGTGGTCAAGCCAGTTGCCCAAGGCTATGACTACGTCGCTCCGCTACCGGTGAAGGTGCTTGTCGGCAACTTCTTCGGCAATCTCTGGGATGTGTGGACAGCGCTGAACAATCTGCTGCAGGGTAAGGGTGAGCAAGCCGTTTCCGATGCCGGCCGAGTGTTGGTCAACAGCACCATCGGTATTGGAGGTGCCTTCGACGTGGCTGCCGAAATGGGTCTGGCCAAGCACTCGGAAGACTTCGGGCAAACTCTTGGCAAATGGGGAGTCGCCGATGGCCCTTACTTTTACTGGCCACTGATCGGACCACGAACGACACGTGATACCTTCGGCTGGATGGTCGACACTTTTCTGTTTTACGATCCGGTGTGGCGTCTTGATGATATCCCATTGCGCAACAGCCTGTTGGCAACACGCTATATCCACTTGCGGGCCAGCCTGCTGCCTACCGACAAGGTGGTCGAAGAAGCTGCTTTCGACAAATACAACTACATCAGGGATGCTTACCTGCAACATCGCCGCAGCGAGATCCTCGACGGAGAAGTGCCGCACGAGGTTCCCGAGGATCAGTCATTGCGCTAGGCCGATACTCGCTGCTTCACCAGAATTCCCGATCTCCCAGGAAATATCCATGAAAATGATATTGTCAATGCTGTTTGCTCTGTTGATCGTGCTGGCACCCGTCACGGCCCAGGAACTGGCTCCGGATGCCATGGTTCGACAAGTGACCGAGGATGTATTAACCGTCGTCCGTCAGGACAAGGACATTCAGAGCGGCAATACCCGGAAGGCAATCGATCTGGTTGAAAACAAGGTGCTTCCGTATTTCAACTTTCAGCGAATGACCGCGCTGGCTGTAGGACGTGACTGGAACAAGGCGACGCCGGAACAAAAGAAGATCCTCACGGAAGAGTTCAGGACGCTGCTGGTACGCACCTACTCAAACGCGCTGACCTCCTACAAGAACCAGACAGTCGTTTATAAGCCCAGCAAAATCCCGGAAGGCGAGACGAATGTGGTGGTCAGGACCGAAGTCGTACAGCCCGGCAGCAAGCCAATCCAGCTCGATTACACGCTCGAGAAGCAAGGTAATGGCTGGAAGGTTTACGACGTTGTTGTTGCGGGTGTCAGCCTGGTCACCAATTATCGCGATACCTTCAAGCAGGAAGTGAACAACTCCGGGATCGACGGCCTGATCACCTTGCTCGGCAATCGCAACAAGCAACTCGCAGCCGGCAAGAAATGATCGAGCATGCTGGCAACAGCCTGCGCGTGACCGCGCCAATGCTCATTGTCAACGCGCGTTCCTTGCTGGAGGCCGGGCGTCATTACTTGCGCTCCGGCCGCCTGAGCAAGCAAGTGGTTCTTGACCTCGTAGCCGTTTCCGAGGTGGACTCCTCGGCACTGAGTATTATTCTTGCCTGGCTACGTACCGCTTCCGAGTACGGTATCAACCTGCGGATGGCTAATCCGCCGGCAAATCTGATCAGTCTGGCAACCCTATATGGCGTCGCCGAACTGTTACCGCTCACCTGAGCGGGCACACAAGCCTCGTCGCCAAGACAAGTTCCATGCCTGTCGCGGTTGCAGTTGAGCGTGTTGAAAAGCGCTTTGGCTCCCTTGTGGCGCTTGCTGGCGTGTCCCTGCAGATCAGTGAAGGAGAGTTCTTTGGTTTGCTGGGACCCAACGGTGCCGGCAAGACGACCCTGATTTCCTGCCTGGCCGGCCTCTCTCGTCCAAGTGCCGGCAAGCTGGTAGTGATGGGACACGATGTGGTCAGCGATTACCGCGCCGCACGGCGCCTGCTTGGGGTGGTGCCGCAGGAACTCGTTTTTGACCCGTTCTTTACTGTACGTGAGACCCTGCGCATTCAATCCGGCTATTTTGGAATTCGCCACAATGAAGGCTGGATCGACGAAATTCTCGCCAATCTGGATCTGACCGACAAGGCTGATACCAATATGCGTCGTCTGTCCGGCGGCATGAAGCGCCGGGTTCTCGTCGCCCAGGCACTGGTGCATAAACCGCCGGTCATTGTTCTCGACGAACCGACCGCCGGGGTAGACGTCGAACTTCGGCAAGGCTTGTGGCAATTCATCCGGCGCCTGAATCGAGATGGGCACACGGTGATTCTGACCACGCATTATCTCGAAGAAGCCGAAGCCCTGTGTGGACGGATTGCGATGCTCAAACAGGGGCGTGTGGTCGCTCTGGATACGACCAGCAACCTGTTGGCACGCTTCGCGGGTCATACCCTGACCCTGCGTCTGGCAAGTGCTGCTAGGCTGCCATCAGTGCTCTCTGCGCGCGCAACGCAAAACGAGGGCATGTGGACCTTTCATCTCGGCAGTCTTGGCGAAATCGAACCGCTTCTCGCCGCAATGCGCGAGGCCGGTTGCGTCATTGACGATCTGCGCCTGACGCAGGCCGACCTGGAAGACGTTTTCCTGGGAGTGATGCAGAGCAGCGGTTACCGCAAGGAAACCGTGTCATGATATCCGGTTTTCGGACCCTGCTCTATAAGGAAGTTCTGCGCTTCTGGAAGGTTAACTTTCAGACCATCGCTGCGCCGGTGCTGACGGCTCTCCTCTATTTGATGATCTTTTCGCATGTACTCGAAGCTCAAGTGTGGGTGCATGGTGTCGCCTACACCAGCTTTCTGATTCCCGGCCTGGTGATGATGTCGGCGCTACAGAACGCCTTCGCCAACAGTTCTTCGAGCCTGATCCAGTCGAAGGTGACGGGCAGCGTGATTTTCGTTCTCTTGCCGCCGATATCCTACGTCGAATTCTTTTTCGCCTACGTCGTCGCGGCGGTACTGCGCGCTTTGATGGTGGCTCTGGGCGTACTGCTGATAACGATCTGGTTTGCTGTACCGGCCATGGTGGCACCTCAGTGGATTCTGCTGTTTCTCGTTCTCGGTGGTGGAACGATGGGGGCATTGGGCATGATCGCCGGCATCTGGGCTGACAAGTTCGACCAATTGGCGGGTTTTCAGAATTTCCTGATCATGCCACTGACGATGCTCTCCGGCGTTTTCTACTCCCTGCATTCGCTACCCGGATTCTGGCAGAAGGTATCGCGTTTCAATCCCGTCTTCTATATGATCGATGGCTTTCGCTTCGGGTTTTTCGGCGTCTCGGACGTGCCGCCAGAAAATAGTCTGACGGTCGTTGGCACGAGCTTCCTGCTGGTGTCGGCGGCAACCCTGGCACTCCTCCGGAGCGGTTACAAACTGAGGTCCTGAATCATGATGCACCCTGAACAACTCCAGAAAATCATCGCCGAAGGCCTTCCCTGCGAGCATCTACAAGTGGTGGGTGATGGCCAGCATTTCGAGGCGCTGATCGTCAGTACTGAGTTTGCTGGCAGAAGTCGCGTACAGCGGCAGCAGCGCGTCAACGAAATATTGCGGCTGCATTTTGACAGCGGTGACTTGCACGCCCTATCGATGAAAACCCAGACCCCTGAAGAGTGGAGTACAGCGAGTGGATAAGCTGTTGATCCAGGGGGGGCTGCCGCTCTCAGGCGAGATCGCCATTTCCGGTGCAAAGAATGCAGCGCTGCCGGTCCTCTGCGCCAGCTTGCTCGCGCCCGAGACGCTACATCTGAGCAACGTGCCGCGATTGAAGGACGTCTCGACAATGCTCCGTCTGATCGAGCAAATGGGCGTCGCGATTACTCGTGAGGGAGTCGATGGTGTGCTATTGAATAGCCTCGGTCTCAACAACCCGCTAGCTCCCTATGACATGGTCAAAACCATGCGTGCCTCGATCCTGGTGCTCGGCCCGTTGCTGGCGCGTCATGGCGAAGCAAGGGTATCGCTACCGGGAGGCTGTGCGATTGGTGCCCGGCCGGTCGAACAGCACATCAAGGGCTTGCAGGCAATGGGTGCGAGGATCCATGTCGAGCACGGTTACATTCATGCCAAGTCAGGTGCTGGAGGCCTCAGGGGAGCCCATATCGTGACCGACATGGTCACCGTCACCGGAACCGAAAACCTGATGATGGCAGCGGTCCTCGCCGAAGGCGAAACGATCATCGAGAATGCTGCGCGTGAGCCCGAGGTCGTCGACCTGGCCAACTGTCTGATTTCAATGGGTGCGCGGATTTCCGGTGCCGGCTCCGACAAGATTCGTATCCGCGGCGTTGCGCGCCTGCACGGCGCATCGCATTCGATCATGGCCGATCGCATTGAAACCGGCACCTATCTCTGCGCGGCAGCTGCGACCGGTGGCAGCATTCGTCTGACCAGAACTTCGGCTGCTTGCCTTGATGCGGTGGTCGACAAGTTGCTCGACGCCGGTTGCGACATCACAGCCGAGCGTTCAGCGATTACTCTCAAGGCACCGCGACGGCTCAAGGCAGTGAGCATTCGCACCTCGCCCTATCCTGCGTTCCCGACCGACATGCAGGCGCAATTCATGGCCATCAACTGTGTCGCGGAGGGGTCGGCAGTAATCCGCGAGACAATCTTCGAGAATCGCTTCATGCACGCTGTTGAACTGATTCGCCTGGGGGCAGACATCAAGATCGACGCCAGCAATGCGATGGTCACCGGCGTCGAGCGTCTCGAAGGTGCAACAGTGATGGCTACCGACCTGCGCGCGTCGGCCAGCTTGGTTATTGCCGGTCTGGTCGCGCAGGGCGAGACGCTAATCGAGCGTATCTACCATCTTGACAGGGGCTACGAACGCATGGAGGAGAAACTCGGACAACTTGGAGCGCAAGTCAGGCGGCTCCGCTGAGACTGAAGAATTGCCACTTTCCTCAAGGTTCTGGTGCGATCAGACAGCGCGCTTGCGCGACGATGTTCGCGACGTTGATTGCGAAGTATTCGTAAAGCTCGGCCGCTGGCGCCGATTCGCCAAAGCGATCGATACCGATCACGGCTCCGTTTAGCCCAACGTATTTCCACCACAGATCGGGGTGTCCGGCTTCTACGGCAAGCATCGGCAGCGATGGCGGCAGCACTCCCCTGCGATAAGCCAGGGGCTGCCGATCAAAGCGTTGGGTACAAGGCATGGAGACAACGCGCGCAGCGATTCCTTCCCGAGCGAGAATGGCCTGGGCATTCAGGGTGAGGCCGAGTTCTGAGCCGGTTCCGATCAACACGACACTTGGCGTTCCACTTTCGGCCTCGCGCAGGACATAGCCACCCAACCGGATGCTGGCTATCTGCTCGGCACTGCGGGGCAACGCCGGCAGGTTCTGCCTCGACAACAGAAAGCATGAAGGACCATCGTCCCGCTCAAGTGCTGAAGTCCAAGCTACAGCTGTCTCCATGGCATCGGCTGGGCGCCAGACGTCGAGACCTGGAATCAGCCGCAAGGAGGCTGCATGCTCGATCGGCTGGTGCGTTGGGCCATCTTCGCCAAGGCCGATGGAATCATGCGTATAGACCATCAACTGCCGCAGTTTCATCAGTGCAGCCAGACGGATCGCGTTGCGCGCATAATCCGAGAACACCAGAAAGGTTGCCGTGTAGGGAATGAAGCCGCCATGCAAAGCAATGCCGTTGGCAATCGCGGTCATCCCGAATTCACGCACCCCGTAGTTGATGTAGTTGCCGCCGGCCTCCCGGTTGGCCGGCCGGGTACCACTCCAGTTGGTCAGGTTTGATCCGGTCAGGTCGGCCGAACCGCCCAGTAGTTCAGGCAGCAGCGGGGCAATCGCTTCGATGGCATTCTGCGAGGCTTTGCGTGTGGCCACGGCAGTGGTTTGACTCGTCCATTGGGCGAGCAGCGCGGCTACATGATCCGGCCATTCGGCGGGTAATTCCCCCCCCATCCGGCGTTCGAATTCGGCAGCTAGTGCGGGAAAAGCGGCACGATAGGCTGAAAAGTCTGCTTTCCAGGCATATTCTGCGGCTTCTCCCCTGCCTCTTGCATTCCAGCCGGCGCGTACGTCGGCGGGCACTTCGAAAGCGGCGAAAGGCCATTCAAGCTGGCGACGCGTATTGGCGATCTCTTCGGCACCGAGGGGCGCGCCGTGCACATCGTGTGTGCCACCCTTGTTTGGTGACCCGAAGCCGATCATCGTCTTACAGCAGATCAGCGTGGGTCGCCCGGTTGCGGTCCTGGCGATACGGATTGCAGCTTCGATCGAATCGGCATCATGGCCATCGCAGTGGGAGACCACGCGCCATCCGTAAGCTTCGAAGCGTTTTGCCGTGTCGTCGGCAAACCAAGGCTGTACATGGCCATCGATCGAAATATCGTTGTCATCGTAAAATACGATCAACTTTGACAAGGACAGTCGGCCAGCCAGCGAACAGGCCTCGTGCGAAATGCCTTCCATCAGACAGCCATCCCCAATGAAGGCGTAGGTATAGTGGTCGACAATTCGATGACCATCACGGTTGAAGGTCTCGGCGAGCAGCCTTTCTGCCAAGGCCATGCCGACTGCGTTGGCAAGGCCCTGACCGAGAGGGCCAGTGGTCGTTTCAATGCCGGGGGTGATGCCGAACTCTGGGTGTCCAGGGGTTTTTGAATGAAGTTGCCGGAAGCACTTCAATTCGTCGATCGACAAACCGTAACCGCTGAGGTGCAGCAAGGCGTAGATCAGCATCGAACCATGCCCGTTCGACAGCACGAAGCGGTCGCGGTCATGCCATCGGGGATTGGCCGGGTTGTGTTTGAGATGGTGGCGCCAGAGCACTTCGGCGATGTCTGCCATTCCCATCGGCATTCCAGGGTGGCCGGAATTCGCTGCCTGAACGGCGTCGATGGCAAGAAAGCGCAGCGCATTGGCGCAGCGGCGGCGGAATTTGCGGGATTCAGTGGGCAAGACAATCTCCTTTAATCAGAGCTAGGTTTAGACAACACAATGGGGCAGGCAACACGGCTTGCCGCATTCAGCGCGAACGACGCTTCTTGTCCATCAACTGCATGATCATCGGCGTGAAGATGATCTGCATCGCCAGACCCATCTTGCCGCCAGGACAGACGATGATGTTCGGCCGCGACATGAACGAATCGTGCAGCATGCTCAGCAGATAGGCAAAGTCGATCCCCTTGGGATTGGCGAAACGGATCACCAGCATGCTTTCGTCCTGCGACGGAATATCCTGGGCAATGAAGGGATTCGAAGTATCCACCGTCGGTACGCGCTGGAAATTGACGTGCGTCCTGGAGAATTGCGGGCAGATGTAATGAATGTAATCAGGCATCCGCCGCAGGATGGTATCCATCACCGCTTCGGTCGAGTAACCACGCTGCGCCTTATCGCGATGCAGTTTCTGGATCCATTCGAGATTGATGATCGGCACGACACCAACACAGAGGTCCACATGGCGACTGATATCGATGGCGTCGGTCTGGGCAGCACCATGAAGGCCTTCATAGAAGAGCAGATCGCTGCCCGGCGGCAGATCGACCCATTCGGTGAAAGTTCCCGGTGGCGAGCCATAAAGCTTGGCCTCGGCATCGTCGTGAACATAGTGGCGACTCTTGCCGCGGCCACTCTCGCCGTATTCGCGGAACAGTCCTTCAAGTTCGGTCAACAGATTGGCCTCGGGTCCGAAATGGCTGAAATGGTTGTCGCCAGCGAGGCTTCTCTCAGCCATCGTTGCGCGCATCGCCTCTCGGTCGTAACGGTGAAAACTGTCGCCCTCGATGATCGCAGCGTTCAGCTTCTCGCGCCGAAAGATGTGTTGGAACGCGCGCGTGACCGAGGTCGTGCCGGCACCCGAAGAACCGGTGATTGCGATAACTGGATTTTTGATCGACATGGGTGTGGCTCCGTTGCATAAAGAGTGTTTTTCCGGTTCGCGGTGCTGCTCAATCATTCCTGAACAGGGTTCGCGTCGAGAAGAGGGGCGATTTGTAAGGCTGGTCTTCGCCGGTTTCATGTTCGCGGTGGTAGCGTTCGATACGCTCAACTTCGTCGCGCGAACCGAGAATGACCGGCACCCGCTGGTGCAGGCTAGTCGGCAGCACATCGAGAATACGTTCCCTGCCGGTCGATGCCAGGCCGCAGGCCTGGCCAACGATCATCGCCATCGGATTGGCCTCGTACATCAGGCGCAGTCGCCCTGGTCTGGAGATATCCTTGCTATCGCGCGGGTACAAGAAAACTCCGCCGCGCATCAGAATCCGATGGACCTCAGCGACCATCGAAGCCACCCAGCGCATATTGAAGTCCTTGCCGCGAATGCCGGTCTTGCCTGCCAGACACTCGCTGACGTAGCGCTGCACCGGCGGCTCCCAGAAACGCTCGTTGGAAGCATTGATCGCAAACTCGCGGGTTTCCGGGGAAATCACGAGATGCGGGTGCGTCAGCAGGAATTCGCCGATGTCACGATCAAGTGTGAACCCATACACGCCACTGCCAACGGTGAGCACCAACATCGTCGATGGACCGTAAAGTGCGTAGCCAGCAGCAACCTGACGGCTGCCGGGCTGTAGAAAATCGGCTGCAATCGGTGCGTCGGCATTACAATTCTCGGGGCATCGCAGGACTGAAAAAATGCTGCCGACAGAAAGGTTGACGTCAATGTTCGACGAACCATCGAGCGGGTCGAAGACCAGCAGATACTTGCCACGAGGATGCTCGGATGGAATCGGATAGATGTCTTCCATTTCCTCCGACGCCATTGCAGCCAGATGGCCACCCCATTCACAGTGGTGAATGAACGCCTGGTTGGCCAGCACGTCAAGTTTTTTCTGGGCCTCGCCCTGAACGTTCTCACGGCCCTCATCACCCAGCACACCGGCCAGTGAGCCCCGCGAAACTCCCTGTGCAATGGCCTTGCACGAGCGCACGACGTCACTGATGAGCATCGAAAAATCTCCGAATAGCGCTGGATTCCGGCGCTGTTCCTCGATCAGGAATTTGTTAACGTTAGTGCGTCCGCATAGCATGGTGATACTCCAGGCGATTGAAATCTTGTCGAACCGGGGATTGTTCGGATTCTAGCGGTCTGATACAAAAACGCCAGTTAAACGTATTGTTCATTTAATTTAATATAACCTTATCGATGAGAAACGCCACGATCCGCCAACTCCAGATCTTTTCGGTCGCCGCCAGTCATTTGTCGTTTGCGCGCGCAGCGGAAAAGCTGCACCTGACGCATGCTGCCATCTCTCTGCAGATCAAACAGCTGGAGGAAGTCAGCGGCACCCTGCTGTTCGAACGGATCGGCAAACGCGTCTTTTTGACCGAAGCTGGCGAAATTCTCCTCGGTCATACGCGCCAGATCCTGCAATCGCTGAAGGAGGCGGATGAAGCGCTGCTCGCTCTGAAAGGATTGAAGGGCGGACGCATTGCCGTCGCCGTGGCCAGCACTGCCGAATATTTCGCGCCAGGACTGCTGGCCGAGTTTCGCAAGACCCAGGCCGACGTGCGTATCCGGATGCTGATCGACAACCGGGATACCGTCAATCGCCTTCTCGCCGGCAACGAGGTCGACCTGGCCATCATGGGCCGTCCGCCGGCCGAACTCGACGCTGTAGCGGTGGCCTTTGCACCGCATCCGCTGGTGATCATTGCCAGCACCGCACATCCCTTGAGCCGGCTGCCCAATGTAGCCGTCGAGGACCTTGCGGACGAAATGCTGATCGTCCGCGAATCGGGATCGGGCACACGATCGGCAATGGAGGAATTCTTTCTCGAACGTTCGGTCAAGCCGCGCATCGGCATGGAAATGGGTAGCAATGAAGCCATCAAGCAGGCAGTGGTGGCGGGTCTTGGCATCAGTTTCATTTCCCAGCACACGCTCGGCCTCGAACTGAAAGCCGAACGTCTGCGCATCCTCAAGGTCGAAGGAACACCCGTGATGCGTCGCTGGCACATCGTTCGCCACAAGAGCAAACACCTGACCCCTGCACTGGCCGCCTTCTGGGATTTCATGGTCGAAGTGGCCCCCGCCCAACTGCGAAAGCTGGTCTGACGACGTCCCGCACAGAAGGCACCGAGTCCACTGGTACATTTGAGCGTTGAATGCTCGATCCTCGATAGGCAATCAGGCAAAACCAGTCTGAACAGGATCCTGTGCCAAGGCCTGGGAACGCTGCGGGCTAAACACCGGGAAGACGATTCTAGCGACACAACCACTGGGCTCATCAGTCTCTGTGTCTCTGTTGTTTGGACGCAGACTGGCTGCGGCTTGATGGACTTCAGCGATCTCGCGAACGATGGCCAATCCCAAGCCACTGCCCTCACCGTCGCTGCCATCGACGCGGTAAAAGCGGTCGAAAACCCTCTGGGACTCGGTATCGGAAATCCCTGGTCCGCTATCCTCGATTTCAAGCAGGGCGAAATCGCCTTGCGCAACCACCCGCGCGGTCACCCGTCCGCCAGAAGGTGTATAGCGCAAAGCATTATCGAGCAGGTTGTTGATCATTTCGCGTAAGAGAAAGGCATTGCCCAGGATAAGCACGCTACCGGCAGGTTCATAACCCAGGTCAATATATTTTTCGAGTGCCTGCACAACCCAGTTTTCGACGACCTCTCGCAGCAAGTGATCAAGATCGAGCGCCACCAGGGTCTGTTGCGAGTGCTCGCTTGCCTCCGCACGGGCCAGAGCCAGTAGCTGATCGACCAGATGCGAAGCACGATCAGCACCGTTCAAGATCTGCCTGAGGGCGTGCCGCAGTTCGGCTGGATCGGTCTCGCGCATCGCCAACTGAGCTTGCGTCTTCAGGCCGGTCAGCGGGGTCCGCATCTGATGCGCAGCATCGGCGATGAAACGGCGCTGTGCAGCCACGTTTTGCTGCATCCTTGCCAACATTGAATTGAATGCTTCGGTCAGCGGGCGCAATTCTTCAGGGATACGGCGCAGAGCAATCGGCGATAGATCCGCTTCGCGACGAGCTTCAATCCGGTCACGCAAACGCGTCAGCGGGCGCAAACCCTGCGACAAGCCGAACCAAACCAGGATCACTGCGAGCGGAATGATCACGAACTGTGGAAGGATGACACTGGCGATGATCTTGTTCGCCAGTTGAGAACGTTTTTCAGTGGTTTCACCGACTTCAATCAGGACACCACGCCCGTCAGGCCCTGCTTCGAACAGCGATATGTAGGCTATACGCAGGGACTGTCCGTGGTACTCGTCATCGCGAAAAAACACCTCATTATGCTCATTCTTCAAGAGCGTGCCAGCCATCTTCGGCACGGGCAGCTCCGGATCGCCGGCAATCAACTGACCATCTTGGTCGAGCATGTGGAAATAGACGTTATCGATCTCGTCCGAGCGCAGGAAGAGTTGTGCCAGACTGGGCAAGGCCAACTGCGGCTGCCCGTCGACGAAGCTGACCTGGCGCGATATCGCGGCAACATGTTCGCGCAAGGACTGATCGTACGGGAAACTGGCAACACTGTTGGCGAAGTAGTGAGTGAACGCAATGCTGATTGGCCACACGAAAAGAAGCGGGGCCAGCATCCAGTCGAGAATCTCGCCAAACAGCGAGCGCTGGATATCAGGATTTTCTCTCTTCCGCAGGTTTCTCAAGACTGTAGCCGAGCCCGCGCACGGTAATGATATTGACTCCGGTTGATTCGAGCTTCTTGCGCAAGCGGTGGATATAGACCTCGATTGCATTGTGGCTGACCTCCTCACCCCAACCGCAGAGGTGGTCCACCAATTGATCCTTGCTGACCAGGCGTTTTGCCCGTGACAGAAGAACCTCGAGCAGACCCAGTTCGCGTGCCGAAAGATCAAGCATCTCGCCATTTACCAGCGCGCAGCGGTCGGTCTGATCGAAAGTCAGCGACCCGCATTGGATCATCCGTGAAGTACCGGACGACCGACGGCTTAGCGCCCGAACACGAGCCTCGAGTTCAGCCAGTTCAAAGGGCTTGGCCATGTAGTCGTCAGCCCCGAGATCGAGTCCCTTCACCCGATCGTCGATGCCGTCAAGCGCAGTCAGAATCAGGACCGGCGTCGTTGCATTGCGCGCCCGCAGACGACGCAGCACATCCCAACCCGGCATTTTCGGCAAACCAAGATCGAGAATCAGTAGATCGTAGGGATTGGTCAACAAGGCCGTATCGGCGTCAGTGCCGTTATAGGCACAGTCAATCGCATAGCCTCCCTGACGCAGTGACCGGCACAGACCATCAGCAATGATTCGGTCGTCTTCAGCGAGGAGAATTCGCACGGCGTACCGTTCTTGCTTTAACTGGCGTAAGTTGCTTGTAAGTCCCCGCCATTACACTATCCTTGCTGTTCTCCTTTTATGGTCCTGGGAGTTCTGGTTTTGGCCCGGACTCGGGGGGTGCCTGAATACTGCACCGGGTACTCCCCACCATTTTTTGAAATAGGGGGATCGGCGCGTTTTGCCAATCCTCGGGTACGCTGCCCATGGGTTCACCTGGCGAGTGTAACAAAAAAGACATTGGTTTCGTTGGCAAACGTACGCGCGAATCTGCCCATGGTTTCCAGGGCCAGCTGAGACACAACCTGCCCTGCCCCGAAGGGACAGCCGGGCTGCTCCAGTCACGACTTACGCCCCAACACCGCTTCAACCAACCTGACCCAGTAACTCACCCCTAGCGGCAGAATCTCGTCGTTGAAATCGTAATGCGGATTGTGCAGGGTGCAGCCCCCGGAGCCCGGACCATTGCCTAGCCAAACGTAGCAACCTGGCTTTTCGCGAAGCATGTAAGCGAAATCCTCGGCCCCCATCGAGGGCAGCTCATGCACATGCACTTGATCAGCACCAAGCAGGCCGCTTGCCACACGCCGGCAGATTTCCGTTTCCGAAACACTATTTACCGTCGGAGGATAGCGATGGTCAAAACAAACAGTAATCTGCGCTCCGAATGTACGAGCAATGCCATTGCACAGCCGCTCGATTGCGCCTTCGACAAGATTCTGGGTTTCGACGTTGAAGCTGCGGATCGTACCGCGTAGAACAGCATCGTCGGGGATGACATTCCAGGCTTCACCAGCATGCACCTGGGTGATGCTCACCACCGCCGACTGGCAGGGATGCAGGTTGCGGGCAACGATAGTTTGCAACGCGAGTACCAGATGACTGCTTACAACCAGCGTGTCGACCCCCTGATGCGGCATCGCGGCATGGCAACCCTGCCCCCGTACCAAGATTTCAAAGGTAGATGTGCCCGCCATCACTGGCCCCGGCATCACTGCCATCTCACCAACCGGGATACCCGGCCAATTGTGCAGACCAAACACCGCGTCCATCGGAAATTTCTCGAACAGCCCTTCAGCAATCATCACCTCGGCGCCTCCCTCGGACTCCTCGGCAGGCTGGAAAATGAAGTAAACGGTGCCGTCGAAATCCAGATCGTTCCGGTGCTCGGCCATGTAGCGCGCGGCACCGAGCAAAATCGCCGTATGCCCGTCGTGACCACAGGCATGCATACGTCCATCGTTTCTCGAACAGTGTGGAAAGTCGTTCTTCTCGCACAAAGGAAGCGCGTCCATGTCAGCTCTCAGTCCAATGGCACGGGGACTGCTGCCCTTGCGCAGGATGCCGATGACGCCAGTGCGTGCCAGACCACAATCAACTTCCAGTCCATAGCTGGTCAACTCGCGAGCCGCCAATTCAGCTGTTCGCAGTTCATCGAAGGCTAGTTCAGGGTGAGCATGTATATCGCGCCGAATTGCCACGAGGTCGACGAGGAAAGGGATATTCAGAATTGTCATGAGTTCGAACCAATTGCTTGGAAAGTAGAATTTATGCGAGATCGCATGGCAGCCTCGAGAAGCCGCCGGGTCTTGGGAAAAGTCAGGGGAAAAACCTCTGAGAAGCAGTGAATAAGCTTAGCAAAAAGCGCTTGTGGGTAAGTTATCAGATTTTATCCACAGCTTCATACCGTCTTTCTGTAACCCGAAAAGACGGTATATCATTTTGATTTTTAGAGAGAAAAAAACATATCAACAGGTTTGTTGTCACTATAGCTATGGTAGTATTTATATATAGATTCTTCTGATACAGGATCAGATACCCGGCTTGCAGAGAAAGAGAAGGCTACTGCGACTTGCACCGAAGGAATCCCACCATGAGTTCCTACACGGGCCCAAAAAATAAATAAAACATATTTTAATTCAGCATGTTATAAAACGTTATTGACGAATGGCTTGCCCGTCAAGCCTGGCATCCGTTATGCTGCGAGGCATGCATCTCGTTCTCATCAGTGGCCTGTCCGGTTCGGGTAAATCGATCGCCCTCAAAGTTCTTGAGGACGCCAACTATTATTGCGTGGACAACCTGCCATCTCAGTTGTTGCAGCCGCTTGTCGGACAACTTGAGCAGCAGGGTTACGACCATGTCGGAGTTGTGATCGATATTCGCGGGGGCGATAGCGTGGCCATGCTTCCCTTGCAACTCGATGCCCTGCGCGCCAACGATCTCGACCTGCAATTCCTGTTTCTTGATGCGCAGGATGCAACCTTGATCAAGCGCTACTCTGAAACCCGGCGCCGACATCCTCTGGCCAGTGACAAGCTGACGCTGACCGAGGCCATTACCGAAGAACGAGTTCGTCTTGCCGAGTTGACCGCCCTTGGTCATCACATCGATACCAGCGGCGTCAAGGCCAGCGCACTGCGCGAGTGGGTCCGCCAGTTCGTGACTAGAGATCTTCCTTCAGATTCCTGTCAGGGACTGACCCTGCTTTTCGAATCGTTCGGGTTCAAGCATGGCATGCCGCTCGATGCCGACCTCGTTTTTGATGTTCGTTGCCTACCTAATCCGCACTACGATCCCATCCTGCGTCTGCTCACTGGTCGTGACGCACCCGTCATTGATTTCCTCGAAGCCGAGCCCGAAGTGCTGCGTATGCGTGGCGATATCGCCGGTTTCCTTCGTACGTGGTTGCCGTCATATGTTCGGGACAGCCGCAACTATCTGACGGTAGGCATCGGTTGCACGGGTGGCCAGCATCGCTCGGTCTATTTTGCCGAATGGTTGGGACGCGAGTTTCGTGGTTGTGCGCGTGTCCTGGTTCGTCACCGCGAGTTGCGCTTTCCAATGGTGATTGTCGAAAATCCGTGATGAGCTGGGTCGGGCTGCTCAGGTCCGGCGACTGGATGCTGGTCATCTTGGGTTTGTGCATTTGCGCCGCGTCGTTTCCTTGGGCATGGCGGGCCGGCGTCGCTGAAAAAGCCATCGTCAAGCGCGGCGGCGAAGTATTCTCAGAACTCGATCTGGCACGCAATCGCCGCATTGAAGTCCCTGGGCCACTGGGCATGACGACGGTTGTCGTCGACCAGCGTCGGGTGCGTGTCGCTGCGGATCCAGGTCCCCGGCAATATTGCGTGCGCCAAGGTTGGCTAACTCGCCCTGGCGAAATCGCCATCTGTGCACCCAATCAGGTCAGCGTCGAAATCCAGGGAAGGCAACGGACCTATGATTCGCTCGCGTACTAATACTGGCCAGTACTTGCCGAGCCAGTTTATAATCCGGGTTCAATCCGAGGAGCGCTGCAGGGCTGTCGTCCGACAGTTTCAGGCTCGGATTTTTCAAACGGCGCTCATCCAACCAACCCGTGCCGGGCGCGAGGAGAGGGATGGGCGCAGGCTGAAGTCCTTCAGCAGATATGCCCGACAGCTTCCTTCCCCTGGTCACCGTTCTTAAGGAGCCTTGCCATGTCGGATGCTGTTACTCAAGACTATGTGATTGCTGACCTTGGCCTCGCCGAATGGGGTCGCAAGGAAATTCGTATTGCCGAAACCGAAATGCCGGGACTGATGGCGATTCGTGAAGAGTTCGCGACCACCAGGCCCCTCATGGGCGCACGCATTACTGGTTCGCTGCACATGACGATTCAGACCGCCGTACTGATCAAGACCCTGGTTACTCTTGGTGCTGAAGTACGGTGGGCTTCGTGCAACATCTTTTCGACCCAGGATCACGCTGCTGCGGCTGTCGCAGCTTCCGGAGTATCGGTCTTCGCCGTCAAAGGCGAGTCGCTGGAAGATTACTGGGATTACACTCATCGCATCTTTGAATGGCCGGATGCGGGTTACAGCAACATGATCCTCGACGATGGCGGCGACGCGACGCTGCTCCTGCACCTTGGTGCCCGAGCCGAAGGTGACGCGTCGGTGCTTGCCAGCCCGACTTCCGAGGAAGAGGCGATCCTCTTTGCGACGATCCAGGCCAAACTGGCCAATGATCCGACTTGGTACTCGCGTCGTCTGGCAGCGGTCAAGGGCGTGACCGAGGAAACCACGACCGGCGTGCATCGCCTGTACCAGATGCACGCCAGGAGTGAGCTCAAATTTCCGGCGATCAATGTTAACGACTCGGTTACCAAATCGAAGTTTGACAACCTCTACGGTTGCCGCGAATCGCTGGTCGATGGTATCAAACGCGCCACCGACGTGATGATCGCTGGCAAGATTGCCCTGATCGCCGGCTATGGCGATGTTGGCAAGGGCTCGGCACAAGCCATGCGCGCCCTGTCCGCACAGGTGTGGGTCACCGAAATCGATCCGATCTGTGCCTTGCAGGCGGCCATGGAAGGCTACCGCGTGGTAACCATGGATTACGCGGCTGACAAGGCCGATATCTTCGTCACCTGTACCGGCAACTATCACGTGATCACCCATGCGCACATGGCCCGGATGAAGAATCAGGCGATCGTCTGCAACATCGGCCACTTCGACAACGAAATCGACGTCGCCTCGATCGAGACCTATGTCTGGGAAGAGATCAAACCGCAGGTCGATCATGTGATCTTCCCCGATGGCAAGCGCATCATCCTGCTGGCCAGAGGTCGTCTGGTCAACCTCGGTTGCGGTACCGGCCATCCCTCGTACGTGATGAGTTCCTCGTTCGCCAACCAGACGATTGCCCAGATCGAACTGTTTACACGCAATGCCAACTATCCGGTCGGGGTGTATACCCTGCCCAAACACCTCGACGAGAAGGTGGCCCGCCTGCAGCTCAAGAAACTCAATGCCGAGCTCTCCGAGCTGACGGATCAGCAAGCTGCCTACATCGGCGTAGCGAAGGAAGGTCCTTACAAGTCCGAGCAATATCGCTACTGACATTTGCCGACTCATGACCCCGCAGCCTCCCGTTTTCAGCCTAGAGCTTTTTCCGCCGAAAACCCTCGAGGGAGCGGAAAAGTTGCGGGGCACGCGTGCTCGCTTGGCGCTTCTGGAGCCCAGGTTTTTCTCGGTTACTTTTGGCGCCGGCGGTTCGACGCGTGACCGCACGCTCGAGACTGTGCTTGAAATCCAGCGCGAAGGTCATCAGGCGGCACCGCACCTGTCGTGCATCGGGTCGACTCCGGATAGCATTCGCAGCATTCTCGAACAGTATCAGGCACATGGTATTCGCCATCTGGTTGCACTGCGCGGTGACCTGCCGTCGGGTATGGCCAGGCCGGGCACCTTTCGCTATGCCAACGAGCTCGTCGAGTTCATTCGCGCCGAAACAGGCGACTGGTTTCATATTGAAGTCGCGGCTTATCCGGAATACCATCCGCAGGCAAAAAGCCCGATGGAGGATCTCCTGGCTTTCAAACGAAAGCTCGACGCTGGTGCCAATTCGGCAATCACGCAGTATTTCTACAACTTCGACGCCTACGCGCATTTTATCGACGAGTGCCAGGCGCTCGGCATTGATGTGCCGATCGTCCCCGGCATCATGCCGATCTCCAGCTACAGCAGTCTTGCCCGCTTCTCGGATAACTGTGGTGCGGAGATACCGCGCTGGGTCAGGAAAAAACTTGAAAGCTACGGTGACGACACCTTGTCGATCCACGCTTTCGGTCTCGATGTGGTCAGCTCGCTTTGTGCAAAACTGTTGGCCAGTGGCGCTCCTGGTTTGCATTTCTATACACTCAACCAAGTGGAGCTGACCACTACCCTGTGGCAGCGTCTCGGCCTTTCTAGGCGATATTAAGGTGAAATCGCGTCAGCAACTCACGAACCTTCACTCGCCCGCACGCCGAAGAAGGTTCGGGGGCGAAGGGAACGGCAGTGGCTCTGACCATGATAAAGTCATGGCCTTTGGTCGAAGCCTCCGGAGCAACCGTCTTGATGAGAATGCATGAAAGACTATTACGCCATACTCGGGATCGCCAGTGATGCCTCAAAAGATGTGGTCAAGATTGCATATCGCAGAAAGGCCTGGTTACTTCATCCAGACCGCAACAAGGCTCCGGAAGCGACCGACCATTTTCGCGACGTTCAGGAAGCCTATGAAACACTTTCTGACACCAGTCGTCGACAGGTCTACGATGAGAATCGACGCCGTAATCTTCTCGATAAGCCTCTGGAAACTGCGCGGGAAATCTGGAAAAATTATCTTGAAGGAGTACTGTAGTGAGGCTGTCGCCATTCTTTGAAGATCTGAAGTCTGCCTATGACGCCGAGCTAGACGACTTGATGACCGATTCGGCAGGGCACGATGTCCTGGCCAAGCGGCTCAAGGCGAAGCGCGGGCAGCTTGCGCAACTCCTGCCGATGATTGAGTGCAACCCTGAAATGGTAGCCGTTGCCTTTCACGGCGGCATGCGTTTTGCCAGTCCGGAAGTAATGCGGGAGCTTGCCGCACAGGAGCCCGAAGACCTGCCCGACTGGTCAACACTGCTGACGGCGGTGGAGCTGGAATCCTGGGCCGAAGCCCTCGCCGAGGTCGTCCTCAAGGACCCGAACGGTGACCGGTTCATGGTGGTGACCGCCTGCCTGGAATATCTGCAAGGGCGCTTTGCAGCGTCGTCTGAGCCAGAGCCTGAACGGTCGACAGACACGCGTGACGCTGTCAACAGCGACCAGAACGAGCAGGACTTCGATGACAGCCTCGACCTTGCAGAGTCCGGTGCCGACTGGCTTGCCGAACAGGGTTTTGATCGGAAAGATCAATTTTCGGAGGATCACTGATGGGCCATCCGGTACTGGTGAAAGCAGGGAGACTGATCCAACTCGGCAACATCGTCGGTGCCGAAGCAGCCCTGGCTTCGCTGGCGGAAAGCGATGGTGACGATGCCTTGGTGGTGGCTCTCGATGACTTTCCAGCCAAAGACCTGCTGGCTGTTCTGCGCGACTTCGATTCATCTCGGGAATCAGTGGTGAACCTGTTGGTCTCGCCAGAACAGTTCGCCCGTGCAATCGTCCTCGAACGGCGCTACGGCGAGCAAAGTCATGAGCGGTTGCACGGCATGATCAATTCAGTGGTTTTCCGGGCAGGCAGCGATCCCGGCGAATTCCTCGAGGCGATCGGAGAATTCGAAGGCGGCTGCGAGGTCCTGGCCGATTATCTCTGCGAGCGTGTCGAAAACGTCGAGCATTTCTTCAAGACGGCGACCTTTGATTTCTTCGCCGATGCAGAGGAATCTGCCGACGACATGACCGACGAAGAACGTCTGGACGCGCTCGCTGATCCCGGTGTCAATCGTCCTTTCCTGACGCACAATGAAGTCAACGATCACGACTGGATGGAGCTGACCTGGATACTTCGTTACCAATACCCCGAGATCTTTCGGGATGTCCTGCTGATCCTGCGTGCGCGTAGCAGGGCCGAAGAACTCGTGTCGCCTGACCTGGCAAGGCCCAGGCCTGCGGACAGGTCGCCGGTCGAACTGGGGGAGGAGTCAGCGCTATAGTTGCAGGTTTCTGAATTACCGGCTACTCACAGAAGGATGTTACCGCCCATGCCGCCTAGCTGCCAGAAAATCGCAGTATTCGATGCGCGGTCTTTTTTCGAAAAGGCCCTCGCTCACGGGGTGCGCAATGGGATCATCGATCAGCATAGAGTTGTCAGTATCCTGAATGACGCCCCAAAGGGAATGCTGCAGATTGCCGAGTATTTCGGGACGCAGTATTTGCGGCCGAATATCGAGGAGGCGCGTACGCGGATCGTCAATCTGGTCAGTCTTTTTCTTGCTGACCGCAGCGGTGGTGACCTCGACAAAGCAGCTCGATCGTTGCGGGACCACACTTTTCTGTCACATTCGCGTGGCGGTTCCGAAATGATCAAGGCGCTCTGGGCCTTGCCCGATTGTGACATCATTGGCGGTATGAGCGCGAAGTCACAAAGGGAATTCCTGGCTGAGTGGTCGCTCAGGGAGCCTGCCGAATATCGAATCGCCCTCGAACAAAGGAAGGCGTATCACTTGGCGATTGAAGCGGCACTCTGGTTTGCCGAAAACCTTGGAGTAGCCCCCTCCAGCCTTTCGATGGTGCCCGTTGGATCGTTCCTGCGTACGGCCATGCTCGTCTATCTTGGCGGAAACACCCCACCTGCACTCCCCAATGCTGCCGGCTTAGTCAGTATTCTGAAGGCAATCAGGAAGAAAGGGATAGCGCCGAAAGGCAGAAAGCGAGTCAAGGAGATATTCCAGATCCTGCCTGAATCGTACCAGGAGATTGCCAGACGCCACTTGCAGGAGGTCGAAACAGAGGATCTTCCGAGGATTCTCGATTCCTCATTGGCGATCGACAAGTTGTTCGAAGAGACTGTTCAGAAAGGGTATTTTCTGCGGGATGTCGATCTCGAAGATGCCAGTCTATTCGATGCCGCAGTTTCGAAGGAGTGGCAAAAGATGACTGCAGGCAAGACTGACGATGACTCGCTGCTGACGATTTTTGTCTGCATCGCAGCCGATACGGTTCCCAAACCTACTCTGACACGATCGGCAGCGAGAGCCCTGATCCGCAAGGTTCGTGCAGACGGTTTAAAGCAGGAACCAGTGCTCGGCTTCATTCGTCAGTGCGCGCCCCATGAGATGCAGGAAGGCCTGGAAAAATTATGGAATGAATTTTTTCCGGAGGCTCAAAGCTATCTGCTCGATAGCTCTGATACGACCCTTGGCGAGGCAGTGGCTTTCCTTAAAGAACACTGTTATGTGATGTAGTGGTGTGCTGTGGCGCCGTGAGGGTGGTCTGCTGGTGACGTTGCTTGGCAGGCCAAGTCCCCGGTTCGCTTGCTGCCCGCATCAGCGAGGGCATGGAAGCGTGATCATCACTCGCCCAGCACCAGGCCCTCACGGCGTGGATCGGCTCCGCCGGCGAATCCAGCCGAGGTCTTTTCGATGGCCTGCAGACCGCTGTTCATGCCGACTTCGTTCACCACGTGGCTGCGGGCCCTAAGCGCTTCGACAAAGGACGGGGAAAAACGTTTTTCCTCAAGCAGTGTCGGCCCGTTCAGCGAACCAAAGTTGGGCAGGTCGATGGCCTGTTGCGGTTTTAATCCCCAGTTCAGCATCGCGTAAAGCAGCTTGGCCGTGTAGTGGATGATCAACGCGCCGCCCGGTGAGCCGCCGCTGATCACCAGCTCACCGCTGTCCTGGTCAAAGACCAACGTTGGACTCATCGATGAGCGCGGGCGCTTGCCCGGTTCGACGCGGTTGGCGATGGGCAAACCTCGGTTATCGGTCGGGGTAAAGGCGAAATCACTGAGCTGGTTGTTGAGGAGAAATCCCCGTACCATCTGGCGTGCTCCGAAGGCATCCTCGATGGTGGTGGTCATTGCCAAGACGTTGCCGTACTGGTCGGCGATGCTGAGGTGCGAGGTTCCGTATTCAGGCTGTTCGGGCATCGCTGCCTGGGTCATTGGTCCCGGCGATGGCGAGCCTGGTCTGGCGACCTGCATGCTGTGCGGGCCAATCAGCCTCGCTCTTTCAGCCAGGTATTCCGGCTGGATCAGCGCGTACCAGTTGCCCACCGGTGCAGCGACGAAATCCGGATCGGCGACATACTGGGCGCGATCGGCAAAAGCCAGGCGTGCTGCCTCACTGTAATAGTGCATCCAGAGTGGGGTGGCAAACGGCAGGAATGCAGCTTCGGTGTGATTGATGATGCCGAGAATCTGGGCGATGGCGATCGCTCCCGAACCTGGAGGCGGAAAACCGCAGATAAGGTAAGTTCGCGGTGGCTCAACCCGTTTGGGCGCATAGCTGCTGCACAGCGGCTGGCGGCGCTGCGGCTGGTATGCGGCCAGATCCGCCAAGGTAAGCTGGCCGGGGTTTTCCGGATATTGCTGCACCTTATCGACGATCGCCTGCGCGATCTCGCCCTCGTGCAGTGCCCGTGACCCCTCGCTGGCGATCCTGCGCAGGACGCCAGCCAGTTCGGGATTGCGCAAAAGGCTGCCGACGGTGACGGGTTGACCATCCGGATCATAAAAATAGGCAGCGGCCTGCGGATCCTTCCGGAGATGGGGGTCGGCCTTGAGCAGTGTGTGCAGGCGCTGGCTGACCGGAAATCCATTTTCGGCTAGCCGGATCGCCGGTTCGAAAAGGGTCGGCCAGTGCAGCCGGCCATATTCGGCGTGCGCCACTTCGAGCATCCGCAGGGCACCTGGCACGCCGACGGCGCGGCCACCAACGATGGCTTCCTGAAAAGTCATCACTTTGCCGTCGGCCTTGACGAACAGACTCTCACTGGCTGCTGCTGGTGCTGTCTCGCGACCGTCGAAGGCAACCGTCTGGCGACCATCGTGGTGGAGCAGAAAAGCGCCACCGCCGATGCCGCTGGATTGTGGTTCGACGAGGGTCAACACCATCTGCGCGGCAACCGCCGCGTCGATCGCCGTGCCGCCGTCTTTGAGCATGGCGAGTCCTGCAGCGCTGGCCAGTGGATTGGCCGTGGCAATGGCAAACTTCTGGCCGTGCCATCCGGGCTGTGCACTGAGGCCCGAGGCGCCTTCAGGTTGACGGCTTTCGGCAGTTGCGCTCGCAGTCAGCGATGGGGAATGACTGCAGCCCACGACCAGCATCAGCAGAACGAGGAAAATGATGTGCATGGCTATACTCCAATCGGGAGACCCTTGCTTTGTCTCATTCAAGACTATCACTCGTCAAGCTGGCCGGTGCGCAGACGATGCCGCTGGTACATTGTGCTTGTTGAAATATATCCAGGATTGATTCCCGGTGTTTTCGAGGAAAATGTCCATATCGCCTCCGTTGCCGTGTGGTGGCCTACCTCCTGCTTGGGGTTGAGAATATTGTCCTCGCAAATTAAATACAACGGCATAAATACGCCGGCAACGCGAGGCGGAGCTTTTTTGATTGCCGTCAACCGCCGCGCTAAGCCATGGGTTCCGAGGTCTCGATGCTGAAGGTGCCGGGCCGGGACGGTCGTCTCCTATTCTGGCCGGACCAAGCCCTATCGACCGCAGGCATGCTGGTTCGTGTCGTGACTGAGCTCGCGCCACTGGTCGAGCTGACCCGCTGGCGGTTTGACTCGATCTCGCTTGCTCGGCTACATTGTCCTGGCCATGTTCCCTGCGATGCCTCCTCTCTCCAGGTCGCGTATTCCCGCAGGGGCCCTGGCCATTGATGAGTGTCGTGCAACACATAACCTCAGCAGGTGCAACCATGTCCGATTCATCACCGTCGCCGGGTACCGCATGGTCGGCCGAAAAGGTCGATCCGTCAGGTGCCGAGATCGAGTTCGAATACGTTTGGCATGAAGGCAGTGTGCCGCCACCACACCACTACTGGTTCAGCATCAAGGGCTGGACTGGCGGGAACGGTCAGATCGTCTTCGTTCCGGGCTACCCTTTTGAGGCGCCGCCTCAGTGGGTGCAACCTTTTCCCATCGCGCCCGAGCGCGCCGCGGCCCTGAAGGCTTGGGTACGCGGCCAGCGGATCGTGGAGCGGCCATGGCAGGAATCTCCGAGCCTCATGGTTGGGGGTAGCCATCGCGCCTTTAGCCTGTGCCGGGGTGACCGCCAGGTGCAGGTACCAACGCAACTGTCCGCAGACGACGCCCGGTTGGCCGACGAGTTGGCCGGGCAGATCCAGGCGCTGGTACCCGAGACCATCTGGCGCGATTTGCGCGAACGCCACGCTGCACATGTCCAGTCGTGTTGTCGTTGAAATAAACGACACACCGGAGTAGCATGACCCGAGGTGACTGGCGTCAGTTGCCACAATCGGTTCTGACCAAGGAGAGATCATGAGAATCGTTTCGATGGCCGCGATCGCCGGCATGCTCTGTGTCAGTCAGTCGGCGCTGGCCGCTGTCAAGCTGGTCAACCGGGACAGCACCTCGCACGACGTGCTGATCAAATGCTCCTCGACCACTGACGGCAGCGTGGGCGCCAGCTCAACGCGTGATCTGGGCAATGGGCCGTGTACCGTGACGGTCAAGAAGACCGGTTCGAGCGCGACGGCCAGCGGCAACGACTCGCTGATCATCAAAGATGGCAAGATATCCAAGTGATGTGACTCGATGTTCAAGTTTTCATGCCGGGATTGTCACCCCCTTATGGTGCAGCGGCCTGATAGCGAAGTGACGCCGAAGGTTCAAGTCGGACGAGATCCCGATCGCTCATGTGTTTTCCCGAGGGCGCCAGCGAGAACAGCATGCTGAGCTTTTCAGCCAGTTCATAAGGCATTCGTGCAGGTTCCGCCTGCGGCCAGAATGTTCCGGACAAGCCGCATGACGGTTTCGGCACAGGCGGCTTGTTTCAGGCTACTCACGGTGCACGCGGGTGCCCTGTTTTCCAGGCAGGCACGTTGCTCAGGGTGGATGAGCAAGGCATGGTCTAGCAGCAGGCCCAGGGGCAACCCTCGTACTGATCCGTCTTCGTCCGGCTGTCCAGTCCGCAAAGAACACTTCCAGCCGCCATCTGAACGTATGGCAACCTACGATATCTAGCGTTCGCCAGGATAAGTCGGTCGCCACCCAATAACGGTATTGCGCTTCATCAACGCGCTTGACTGCAATCACAAAACGCTGCGTGCCATGCGCCTTGACCTTCAGGCGGGCACTGTTGATCCTCATTTGGACGGACTCCGCGCCTCGCAGTGCAACCGTTTGCGGCGTGCTCTGATGCCGGGTGCATTTGTCCTGGATCGACATCTCCTTGTATTGGCCGTTGAAATAGCCGCCGCTCTTCTTGTCGAATAGATTGTGGGCGCCGTAGATCAGCGTGGTCCTTTTCGCCCGCTGATGGTCGGTGTCATCGGCAACCAGAACGCCGCGCTTGAGGTGGAAGCGGCGCAGAAGAAGAGAGACGCCGGCCTGGAGCAGTTTCGATCACGGCAATTGGGCATAGCGAAACATCCAGGAAAGCGCGCCAATATTATAGCGGCCCAAGCCCATACGTTCGAACGCCGACCAGTTCAGGCTCCCCAAGCAATCGCCCAGTTAGGCAGAAACTCAGCCAGCCCTGCTGGAGCCGGCTCAGGCGATGTTAGGGATGCCGCCGGCTCAGTTCCTCCCTCAACGGGACACGTACTGGCTGGCAAAGGGCAAGGTGTCGGCAAACATGGCAGAACCCTCCGGAACAATACTTTCATGTTAGCCGCTGGTCGTCAGATATACTGAAATAGGTAACAAACGACTTTAACTGTCTGGTGTAATGGGCTGTAGAATTCGAGCATTGCTTTCTGTAGGGACAGGCTGCGATGCTGAGACTGACCTTTACCCCGGCGGAGGCGGACGCCTTAGAGCACGAGCGATTTCACCATCCGCATCCCCACGTGCGACGCAAGATGGAAGCGCTGTGGCTGAAAAGCCAGGGGCTTGCGCATCAAGATATCGCGCGGCTCGCGGGCGTGAGCGGCAAGACGCTTCGCACCTACCTCCAGCAGTAGGTGGAGGGCGGCGTCGCCGGGGTGAAGGAACTGCATTTCCGTCGGCCGCAGAGCGAACTGGTGGCGCATCAGGAGACGATCGGGGCTTATTTTCTCACCCATCCGCCGGCTTCGATCCATGAGGCCGTGGATGCGATCAGAAAGCTCACGGGTTTGAGCCGCTCGCCGACTCAGGTGCGGCTTTTCCTGCGAGAGAAGTGCGGGATGAGACGCCTGAAGACCGGCACCCTGCCGGCCAAGGCGGATCCCGAGGTCCAGGAAGCCTTTAAAAAAAAGAACTTGAACCGCGTTTGGCAGAAGCCCAAGCGGGCCAACGTGCCGTGTTCTTCGTAGACGCGGCACACTTTGTCTTGGGCGCCTTCCTGTCGGTGGTGTGGTGCCTTGCTCGGGTCTGGATCAAGGCGCCCTCGGGCCGGCAGCGCTTCAACGTACTGGGTGCGCTCGACGCCGTCACCAAAGAGGTCGTCACCGTCGTCAATTCCACCTACATCAATTCGCTCAGCGTCTGTGCTTTGCTGGAGAAACTGGTTACCCTACGGCCCACGCTGCCTATGACGGTCGTCCTGGACAACGCCCGCTATCAGCGTTGTGCGTTGGTGAAAACCTGCGCCGAGAAACTGAAGATCGAGTTGCTCTTTTTACCCACCTACTCCCCAAATTTGAACCTCATCGAGCGTTTGTGGAAGTTCGTCAAAAAGCAGTGCCTCTACGCCAAGTACTACCCCGACTTCCATTCCTTCACGACGGCCATCGAACGCTGCTTGCAAGATACCCACACCATCCACGCCAAGGCGCTACAGTCCCTATTGACCCTGAACTTCCAAACCTTCCAGAAGATTCAATCGTGACCGCGCACGGTATAGCAAAAACTTGAACATCGAGTTTCCACCCGAAAAACTGCCTGATTCCAACCGAAGTAGCACATCCATTGGAAGAATTCTGCGCGAGTGATCGCCTACCCCATGGGTAGCGGAGGATTCTGGCAGTAACTGAAGTTTAGACACTCGCAATCGCCAGCGGATGCCGAAGACATTCCGGCGCCGCAAAAATTTTTCGAAGAAATACAAAAAAGACTTGACATGACGTGGGAATCGTGAGGTCGCCGCGCGCTGCTTGCGCAGGGTTCTCGCGCAAGCAGCGCGCGGCGACCAATGAGGGATCGTTTTCGATCCTGGACTTTCCCTCATGTCTCTCGCTGCCAACGTCTGCTTGCTACTCTCGGAATGGATTTCCTTTCTCCTGGTGGCGGTGCCACCGCGTTCTCGCCGGACCTTCGTCGAACTGCTGATCGGTTGCCTGCTCAACCCGGAAGGCTGGGTCACGCGGGCCATCGGGGCCATTCGCCGGGAGGCACACTGGACCACCTATTACAAGCTCATCGAGCGAGCACAGGTGCCGGTCACGGAATTGTCGCTGCGTTTGTTACAGCTGGTGCTGACGGTGTGCCCCACCGAACTGGTCACCCTGATCCTCGACGATACGCTGGTTCTGCGCGGCGCGAAGTCCGGGCCGGGGATCAGTATCAAGCACGATCACAGCCACAAGGCCAATCGGCCGACCTTTCTGAACAGCCAGTGCTGGGTCACGCTGGCCCTGGTCGTGCGCGTCCGCCTGGGTTCGGCGCTGACGGTGCCGATTCGCTCGTGGCTGCTCGAAGAATCGGGTCAGCGCGGCAAGCTCTGGGGGGCACGCCAACTGATGGACTCGGTCCGGGGGCACGTCCAGGGGGGGCGCTTGCTGATCGATGCCTGGTTCATGCGCCGCACCCTGATTCTTCCGTTGCTCGAACAACCGGTCCGCATCATCGGACAGGTGCGCCGCGATACGGCCTTGTTTCTGCCGCCGGAACCGGAGCCGAAACGCCGAGGCCGCCAGCGCAAGTACGGCCAGCGGATCGATGCGGCGAGGCTCGAAACCTTGCCGGTGCAGGAGAGGGAGCTGATGCTGTACGGCAAGGTGCAGCGGGTTCGGGTGCGTTCGGTCATCGCTGTGGCGCGATTCCTGAAGGGGCTCCCGGTACGCGCGGTGTGGTGCGAGATGCTCCTGCCCGATCACACCTGGTCGCGCCCACGCCTGATTCTGGCCACCGAGACCGACCTGTCGGCCCAACAGGTCGTCGCGATCTACGCCGAGCGCTGGGGGATCGACATTTACCAGACATAAAACCTCCATAAGAGTGAAGTTCGTTATGACTTCGCACTTGCCCGCAACGCGCTCAGCCTGGCCAGTTCTGCTTCGTCGGCCTGAATGAGCCAGAGTGGATGGTCGGCATGGATCACCTGCCGGCCGTGCAGTAGACCTCGGCGCAGCCAGCTATACAGCGTTGGCTGAGGGACATTCAGACGACGGGCAAGTTCATTCAGCGTCAGTTCTTCCTGTGCCTCTTCGATCATGCCCGCGTAAGCGGACTGGCGGCTGCGCAGACCCTGGCGCAACAGCAACGTGAGCACCATGGGCGCGTTGAAGGTGTCGCAGTGCTTGGCCGGGCGCCAATCTTCGGCGTTCAGCCGACGGGCAATGGCGGCGGCATTTTCACCCTGGGCGTGCAACTCGGCCACGCGCGCCATCAACTTCGGGTAATAGCTCAGTTGGTCGAGACGGGCCACCGGCCGGATGAGGGTCGCCTGCGTGTCGTGGCCGCCGATCCAATGCACCTGGACATCGACCCGTTCGCTCTCGCCCTGGACGGTGACCACTACCCGCGTCACGAGTTGCCGAATGATGGCCTGCCGATCGGCAGCCATCGTCGTGGGCGCGTGCCACAGGGCGGGAATGTCGCAGGCGAGCCGGCGGATGGCCTCACGTTCGGCCGCGCTGAGCGTGGCCGGTTGTTCGGCGGCAAAGCGCGCATACTCGGCCTGCAATTCGCCTTCGACGGTCAGTGCGGCTTCCCACTGCTGCTCCAGGGTGCGGGCCACCAAACGGTTCTCGGGTTCGACTGCATTGAACTGCCGGTATGCCCGCTCGGCCTGGTAATGGGCTCGTTCGAGGCGCTGCTGCCAATGCCGGTGCAATTGTTCGCGCTCGCTTTCGAGATCTTCGAGCGCCTGCAGGCTGATCTCCAGCGCGGCCGGTTGCAGGGCTGCCAGGACCTGCTCGGTGATGAAGTCATCGAGCGCCTGGCCAGCCAGCGATTGGCAAAGGGCCTGGCCGTAGCTGGCCGCCATCGTATCGCAGGCGTAGCGCAGCCCGGTGCCACTGCTGTTATACCGGGTCATCATGCGATGTCCGCATCGCCCACACACGAGCAGCCCCGAGAGGAGCGACGGGCCATGCCGGATGGCGCCCTGAGCTTTGATGCCATTGGCTTCCAGCTGACGCAGGTGGCGCTCGTATTGTTCCCAGCTGATGTAGGCCGGCAGGTGATCCTTGAGCAGGACGGCCCATTGCTCCCGTGGCGCCACCCGTCGGCCCGTCGCCGGCCGTCCGGGTTGCTTGCGCCGGATATCCGTTGGCCGACGACCATAGGCGTAGGCGCCGGCGTAAAGCGGGTTGTGCAGCAGATTCGAGAGCGTCACCCGGTTCGGCGCATGCCATTCCAGCTCGCCTCGATTCACCCCGGTACGCACGCGACAGGGAAGCTGGATCTGGTGGCGGACCAGATACTGGAGCATCCCGTTGAGCGTGCCGCAACGCTCGAATTGATCGAAGATCAGCCCGATCACCGTCTGCGCCTGCTCATCGGGATCCTTGATTACTTCACCCGACGGCCGGCGCACATAGCCGATCGGCACCTGCATTCCGAGTTCACCCCGGGTGGCCTTGGCGCGCTTGCCGGCCAGCAGGCGCTGCTTCAACACGTGCAACTCCGCTTCCGACATCGTCCCCTTCAAACCCAGTAGCAGTCGGTCGTTGTAATCGGTCGGATCATAAATGCCATCCAGATCGCCAATCAAGGTCCCGAACAGTCCGCAGACTTCCAGCAGTTGATACCAGTCCCGGCATGAGCGCGCCAGGCGGGACATCTCGAGGCCCAGCACGATGCCGACATGGTTGAGGCTGACCTCGCTCACCAGCCGCTGAAAGCCCACCCGGCCTTCCGCGCTGGCCCCCGATTTACCCTGATCATCGTCGATCACTTCGACTCGAGAGCGCGGCCAGCCCAGTTCCACTGCCCGCTCTACCAGTCCGTACTGCAAACGAGTCGACTCCTGATGTCGAACCAGTTGCTGCAAGGTGGACTGGCGAACGTACACCACCGCGAGACGGTCCCGATGATCGTTCCGGACCTTCTCGCTCAGCAACGGCCACGGGGCGCTCTTGCTGTTCATCACCTTGGGCTTCCGTGCCGCGGACTGAAGGCTATTGGCGTAGCGCCAGGGGGCTCAGCAGACGGATCACGCGGCGCCAATCCGCAGGCATCATCAGTCCCCACAGCATTTCGAGTCGAGATTTCAGGGCGAGTTCGCCTCTCCAGCCATTGTGCCAACCCCAAGAGGGCGGCTCGACTCAATTTCGGTGCGGTGGTCGTTCCCGCCAAATTTATAGCGGCATCCGTGATGGTATATCGAGCCCTTGTTTCACAACCTGAAGCGCTGGTGGGGCGTGGCCAATCTGTGGCAGCAGTCGAAGGCCGCGCTGGAACTGTGGATGCAGATTCGCTCCACGGCCTACGCGTTGACGCAACTGCTCGCCCTGCAGTTGTGGCCGTCCTTTCCGCTGATGGCCATCGCCCCCTGGAGAAAGGGTGCCATGATCACTGCGGGCCTTTTCGCCCAGTGGCTGCGCATGCAATTTATCGGACTTCCCGTGCGCGACGCCTACGACTCGAAGTCCGGTCAATTCGTGATGCCTCTCCCCGGTCAGGATCAGCGTTTGCAGTGTTGAGACGTCTCGCCCAGCGTCGATCGGCGCTGGGGAATGCCATTGTCTTGAAAGCCATCGCTCGCCTCCGCGAAAACCCGGCGAGCGGAGCACGCGTGTGTCTAAACTTCAGTGGCAGTAACATGGGCAGTCAGAATGTTGGAGTGCAGGAATTGTCCCTGCATGCATAGCAATATCGCCGCCTTGCATGGCAAACTTCCCTCTTCTTGTTGCTGATCCTTAGCCGGCCTGGATCACACCACTTTCTTCAGTCATTGGTAGAAAAAAAACAAGGAGGAGGAAACACATGAGTGACAAAGACACAGAAAGGACGTCCGACAGCGAGCGAGTCGTGCGAAACCGGGCGAGTGAGGAGAGTACTTCCTGGGCAGACCAGCACGACCTCCTGTCCCAGGCAAACCACTTCGGGCCGCTGGCGCCATTTCTCCTGACCGAAGCCACGGCGGAACTGTCGATTCCCGTTTTCGTCATTGACCAGAATCACCAGATCATCGTCTGGAACAAGGCGCTTGCCAGACTGACTGGCCTCGATGCCGAAAGGATGTGTTGCACGTGCGACTCATGGCGGGCATTTCATACGCAACCGCGACCCACTCTCGCCGATCTGATCGTCGACGGGACCGTGGATCAAAAGGTGGAAAAACTCTATCACGGGAAATACCATCGTTCGCCCTTGGTCGAGGGCGGCATCGAAGTCTGTGACTTCTTTCCCTGCCTTGGTCCGGACGGTCTCTGGCTGCACTTTACCGCAGCACCGCTCAAGAATGCAGACGGGCAGATCGTTGGCGCGATCGAGATCTTGCTCGACGTCACCGCTCGACATCACACCGAAGCCCTGCTGTTGGAAAGCCAGGGCTTTTTGCGTCAGATCGTCTACTGCAGCTCGGTGTCCACCTTTGTCATCGACCGCGAGCACCGGCTGACCCATTGGAACCGTGCTTGCGAACTGATCACCGGCCATTCCGCGCAGAAGATGGTGGGTACCCGGAATCAATGGCAACCGTTCTACGAATCCCAACGCCCCGTTTTTGCCGATCTGATCCTGGAATCTGCCGTGGACGAAAGCGTTTCTCGTTATTACAAAGGCAAGTTTCGCCCCTCCACAGTGCTCGATGGGGCGTACGAGATCGAAGACTTCTTTCCCCATCTCGGAGAAAGCGGCTTGTGGCTGTTCTTTACCGCGGCACCGCTCCATGATGTGGAAGGCAACCTGATCGGCGCGATCGAAACACTCCAAGACATCACTGAGCGCAAGCGCGCCGAAGAAGCGCTGCGTGAAAGCGAACGCCTTCATCGCACGATGAGCATCACCGATGCTCTCACCTCTCTGTTCAATGCGCGTCATTTTCACGAGCGCCTCAAAATCGAAACCGAAAGAGCGCGACGGTACCATCGAACACTTTCCCTGCTCGTCATCGACCTCGACAACTTCAAGCAACTCAACGATACCTTCGGCCACCTTGAAGGGGATCAGGCCCTTGCAACGACCGGTGCAGTGATCAGGCGTTGCCTGCGTGGGCTCGATGCTGCATTCCGATATGGTGGAGAAGAGTTCGCTCTCCTGCTTCCGGAGACGGACCTGGCGGGTGCCGTTCGACTTGCCGAACGCCTTCGTCGGTGTCTTGCCGAAGAACCGCTAACCACCGCTGCGGGCATTCCCCTGAAGATCACGGCAAGTATTGGTGCGACCGAGCTTTCGGAACCGGAAACGGAGGACAGCTTGATCCGACGGGCCGATCAAGGCGTGTATCTGGCGAAACAGGGAGGTAAGAATCAAGTCGTTCCGGTTCCGGCAAAGGGTCGGAATGCCCACGCCCGTTTCGGCGAGGTTCGGGGGCCATGGAATCTTGATCCATCGCCGAGTTGACGCACGCACTCGCAGAACTCTCCGTACGGGAACCTGCTGCATCGTGTCCGAGGTCCTGGCGGCGGTGTGCCTGGTCGCGCAGGGCCTCATCCATGAGTACCGCGAGGCAGGTCCGCACCCCATGCCTGGGCATCCCATATGCTGAACAATGCTGCAGAAAATCGTTCACCACCCGGCGCGCAGCCTCGATGAATACCGTCTCACTTACAGCTCATCGTTGTCGACTGCTGACCTGCCGGTGCTACACCTGCGCGTCGAAGCGCTGTCGGACTCTTCCTGACGCTCTACGACGCCGCACGCGGCCCGTGCCTGTTGCAGCACCTGCGCGGAACGGCGCAGTTCGACCTGTTCCGCCCGCCGTATTACCTCAGGCTGCTGCTCGCGCAGGCAAACGATGGCACCGACGCGCTGTTCACCGGCTTCGTCCGCCAGTCGCTGGCGCGCCTGGCTTACGCGATGCAGGAACGACGCGCTCGCGCTGCTCGCGCTGCACGCGCTCACGTCTGCCGAAGACCTGCTGTACGCCGGCGTCGCGCTGCCGGCGCTCGAAGTGCAATGGGACGAAGTGTTCTTCGTCCATCAACTGTTGCAGGAATACTTCGCCGCACGCGCTTGCCGTCCGGCCACAGCCCGCGCTCACGGCGAGCGCGTGGCGCGCCGCCGAGATGCAGTCCGGCCTGGCCGAAGTGCTCGCCGGTCTCGCCGTTGCCGACGCACTGCCGGCAGCGCCGCCGACCGGCTGGGAGGAAACGTTCGTCCTCGCCGATGCGCTGGCCGCCGACAGCGAAGGCTTCGTCCGCGCGCTGCTGGCGCACAACGTGCCGCTCGCCGGGCGTTGCGCGGCGCAGCCCGAAGTGTCGATCTCGCCGGCGCTGCGCGCCATGCTGCAGCAGACGCTGTTCGAGCGCAGCCGCGACGCCAGCGCCGACCTGCGCGCTCGCCCGGCGAACCGCGCTTCGAACGGTGCAAAGGCGCGTACGGCGACTACCTGCTGCCGCTGGTCACGATTCCGGCCGGAACGTACCCGATCGGCAGCGACGAGGGAATCGACCCCGACGAGGCGCCCGCGCACACGCTCGCAGTCGGCGAGTTCGCGATCGCACGCTTTCCGCTGACCAACGCCGAATGGCGGATGTTCCTCGAAGCCGGCGGCTACGACGACGAGCGCTGGTGGCAAAGCGCTGGCGCAGTGGCGAGGGAAGCGCCGACGGAATGAAGCAGCAGCTACGCGACGATCTGCAATGGATACGCGAGAACGCCGAAGAGTACCGTAAGAACGTGTGCGCAAAGACTCCGGTCGGCGTCTTTCTCTGCGGCGATACTCCGGAAGGCCTGGCCGATGTGAGCGGCAACGTCGGGGAGTGGACGAACAGCGTGGTCGGGCAGTATCCGTACGTCGCCGACGATGGGCGCGAGGACGCGGGCCAGGCGGATACCCGGCTTGTGGTGCGCGGCGGCTCCTGGGCAACTCCAGTGACTACGCGCGCGGCGCCTACCGCCGCGCCAACGATCCAGGCCTCCGGAGCGAAGTCCCTGGGGTTGCGGTTGGTGTGTTTCTCCCCCATCCTGTAACGCTGCCCACTGGAACGCTGATCTCTGGCAACTCTGGTCCACGGAAACTCTGAATCGCCGCGCAGTGGCGATTCCACGGACGCGGCGCAGCCGCGTCCTCCGCCAGGCGCGAAGCCGCCCGGCGCGGACTGCTCGCGCGCGAAGTCGCGCAAGCGATCGGTGCCTGGGAGCACGGTGAGCGCGCGGTGGCGCCGGAACGCTTGCGTGTGGCGATCGCCCGCTACTGAGAAGTGCTTGCCTTGCCGCCGGATGCCTTGAAGCGCTCGACCGCCTTCTTCAGATGCGTATACTCTTCGCAGCCGAACAGGCACGCCTTGTCGAGGACAGCGAGGCGTTTCTCTGCCGCGGCAAGGTCACCCCGCATCAGGTGGAGCTCGCCGGAGTATTCGAGCGCGCCGCGGTGTCTGGGGTCGATGCGCAGCGCTTCGTTGTAGTGGCGCTCGGCAGCCTCGAGGTCCGGCGACGCAGACTTGCGCAGACTGTACCCCATCAGGTTGTTCCAGTCCGCGCTGGCCGGATCGTTGATGCGCTTCAGTTCGGCAATCGCCGCTGTCCATTGTCTGGCCTCGACGTACGCACGCGCTTGCGCCAGTGTGTCGGGAGCGGCGCTCGCGCTGGGCGTGCTGTCGGCGAATGCCGGACAATGGCTGAGCACGGCCACTGCGGCGGTCGAGAGAATGCGTACGAGCGACTGGTTCATGGATACTGTCTTCCTCCTTGTTTGCTTGGGCAATGCAGACACAGCGCTGGCGCCGGGCCAGCGCCACGCGCGGCATGAGCGGGAGCTGGTGCAGAAATCGTCGCGAACCGGCCGAGGTGCGTGGCGCGAGCGTGCAACGCCGCAGTTCGGCCGCACGGTGGCTTTGTTCACAGCGTCTCAGGTCCTCAGGCGGAAAGGCGTGAAGTTGGTGCGTATGTCGTAGTAGTCCTCGTGCTCGGCGCGCTTGAGCGCCGCGACGATCTTGTAGGTCAGTGGCGTAAAGACCACTTCGACGCCGACTTTCGTGACGAACTGCGCGAGCATCACACGCCAGAGAATCTCGTTCGGAATGAGTCCGGAACCGTAGAAGGCAAGCGGGTAGAACAATAGCGAATCTACGCCCTCGCCGACGATCGTCGAGCCGATCGTGCGTGTCCAAAGCCAGCGCCCGTGCGTCAGGATCTTCATCTTGGCGAGAACGAAAGAATTGACGAATTCGCCGCAGAAGAAGGCGGTCAGCGAAGCGAGAACGATGCGCCAGGTCGAGCCAAAGGCGATTTCGTACGCTGCCTGATTCTGCCATGCGGGCGCCGGCGGCAGATGGACGACGACCCAGGCCATCAGCGAGGCGAAAGTCATCGCCGCGAAACCCGCCCAGATCACGCGTCTCGCGCGGGCGTAGCCATAGACCTCGGTGAGGATGTCGCCGAAGATGTACGAAATCGGGAAGAACAGGACGCCGGCGCCGAAAGTCACCGGTCCGATCACCGGGACCGTTAGTTGCGCCGCCTTCGCCGGGCCGATCAGGTTCGAGCACAGATAGACGGCGACGAAAGCAGCCATGACCAGGTCGTAATACCGGTACCCGCTGCTGGCTTGTGGCGTCGAAGGCAGTTGCACGTCGGTGGACATGGCGGCTTTATACCACGGAACATCGGCCATGGCCGAAAGGCCTGCGCCGCAAGTGCCTTGACCGCGTTCGGTATGGCCCTTGGCCGGACGGTCCGGCAGAAATCGTCCATTGCCGCGAGCAGGGCGGCAGGGCATTTTCCCTCGGCGTAAGCCGGAGCGCGCCGGCGCTGCGCCGAGCGATCCGTGGCGCCAGGATCAGCGTCATTGCGCAAGACTTCCCGTCGGTCCGACGGGAAACCTACCGCTGCACGCGTTCGCCGGGTCACGACGGTGCTGAAGCGGTGTTCCGCTTGCGCTCGCTTTGTGCCAGCGGCGACTTCGAGGAGTACATGGCCTTTCACCATCGCAAAGAGAGCCAGCGCAACCGTGTATCACACTACAGAAAGATGATATAACGATGACATCAGATGTTCGGTGTTCGCCAGGTGCAACTCCGTCGCTGCCGGGCGAATCGCCATGCCGACGCTAGCTGGCCGTCGGGCCGTGGCCGAAGCGGCGATAGAAAGCGCGCTTGACGATTTCGACTGCGCACAGGTAGAGAGCAGTCATCAGCGCGACGAAGACGAAGAACTGCGGCGGCGGTGCGACGAACCCGAGGTGCGCCGCCGCGGGGGTGAACGGCAGCACAAAGGCGAGAGCGACGACGGCCAGCGAGGCCAGCGCGAGCATCGGGTTCGGCCGGCTATGCAGCGCGGCGCCACGCGTGCGGATGACGAAGATCACGAGAACCTGTGTGGCGATCGATTCAATGAACCAGCCGGTGCGGAACAGTCCCTCGCCGGCCTGGAACAGGACGATCAACGCGGCGAAGGTCAGAAAATCGAAGAGCGAGCTGACCGGGCCGATCGCCAGCATGAAGTTGCGGATGAAGTTCATGTCCCAGTGACGAGGCTGCGCTAGGTAATCGTCATCTACGCGATCCAACGGAATCGGCACTTCTGAGATGTCGTAGAGGAGGTTGTTCAGCAGCACCTGCACCGGGAGCATCGGCAGAAAAGGCAGAAACAGCGTCGCGCCGGCCATGCTGAACATGTTGCCGAAGTTCGAGCTGGTCCCATCATGATGTACTTCATGATGTTGCCGAACGTACGCCGGCCTTCAATGACCCCTTCGTGGAGGACGCCAAGGTCGTGGCGCAGGAGGATCATCTCGGCGGCAGCTTTTGCCACATCGACCGCGCTGTCAACGGATATGCCGACGTCGGCCGAGTGCAGCGAAGGGGGCGTCGTTGACGCCGTCGCCGAGGTAGCCAACCGTGTGGCCGCCCGCCTTCAGCGCCAGAATCACGCGATTCTTCTGTGCCGGCGTGACGCGACAGAAGGCGTTGACGCGTTCGACACGCGCGAGCAGCGCCGGATCGTCGAGATTTTCGATTTCACTGCCGAGGAGAACGCCGCTGATCGCCAGGCCGAGCTCGGCACAGACGTGACGCGTGACGAGCTCGTTGTCGCCGGTGACCACCTTGACGCTGACACCGCTGGCCTGCAACGCGGCCAGCGCGGCGGCTGCTCCGGCTTTCGGCGGATCGAGAAAGGCGGCAAAGCCGGCCAGCGTCAGTTCGGTCTCGTCGTCGATGCGCGCGTGTATGTGCTCGGTAGCGACGTCGCGCCAGGCGATGCCAAGAACACGAAAGCCATCGGCGGCGAGCAGGTCGTGTACCGCCATGGCGCGCGCCAGCGTCTGCTCGTCGAGGCACTGCAACTGGCCCGAATCGTCAGCGCAGTGCGTCGACAGTCCGAGAATGTCTTCCGGCGCTCCCTTGACGACGAGGCGCCGGTGCTGCCCGTCATCGACGAGCACCGAGACGCGCCGGCACTCGAAGTCGAAAGGGACTTCGTCGATCTTGCGCCATGCACTGACGTCGATTTCCTGGTGTTCGAGGATCGCCGCGTCGAGCGGGCTGCGCAGACCGGTTTCAAAGAAGCTGTTCAGGAAGGCCAGGTGCAGTACCTCTACGCTGTCCTGGCCAGCGACGTTGACGTGCCGCTCGAGGCGGATCCGTGCTTCGGTCAGCGTTCCCGTCTTGTCGGTGCACAACACGTCCATGCTGCCGAGGTTGTGGATTGCCGGCAGATGCTTGACGATCACCTCATGTTGCGCCATGCGCAGCGCGCCACGCGACAGCGTGACCGAGACAATCATCGGCAGCAGCTCGGGAGTGAGTCCCACGGCCAGCGCGATGGCGAAAAGAAACGATTCGAGCAACGGCCGGTGCAGCAGCGTGTTGACCAGCAACACGAAGAGCACCAGCAGAACCGTGAGACGCATGATCAGCATGCCGAATTGGCGCGTTCCGTGCTCGAAGGCTGTAGGCGGTGCTCGCCGCCCCAGCGCTTCGCCGATCTCGCCCAATTCGCTCGATCGTCCCGTGCGGCAGACGAGCGCCTTGCCCGTTCCGCTGATGATCGAAGTGCCCATGAACAGGGCATTGCTGGCGCAACTCGGGTCGGTGCTCGCGCCCGTTGGCGTTTGCGCGCGTTTTTCGGCGGGGAACGACTCGCCGGTCAGCAACGACTGATTGACAAAGAGGTCCTTCGCCTCGATGAGCACGCTGTCGGCAGGCACCAGATCGCCAGCAGCCACGACGATGACGTCGCCCGGAACGACCGTCGTAGCGGCTATGCTGGTCTCGCGCCCGTTGCGCAGCACCTTGGCGCGAACGGTGACCGATTCGCTGAGGCGCTCGGCTGCCTGTCCTGCGCGGTACTCCTGGAAGAAATCGAGGGTGACGCTGGCCACGACGACGATCAGGAAGCTCGCTTCTTCGCCGGTCAGCGCGGAAATCCCGCTGGCGGCAAGCAGGACGAGTACCAGCGGGTTGCGAAAACGGGCCAGGAATTCGACGATCAGCGCCGGCTCAGACTTCCCGCGCAGGACGTTCGGTCCACAGCGCGCGAGTTGCTGTTCGGCCTGCGCCGCAGCGTGCGCGCCAGCGCTCCAGAAGGCCGGCCGGCACACGGCCTCGCCACCGGCACTGCGCGCGCTTGCCGATTGCAGATTCGCGTCCTTCATCGCTTGGCTCTCCCGGCTGCCGGCAAGTTTGCCACCAAAGGATAGGAAATCCATCGCCACTTCCGCAAGTGTTCCAGGCTCTGATAAGCGCTTCCGGAAAAATCCTCCGACTTATGCGCGAATACTTGCCACCCCCACCTCCCGAAAGCCTCGCCCTGTCCCGTAAGGCCAGAACGCTGACGCTCACCGATGAGGAAGGCGGCCAACTCAAGCAGATAGACGAGCGTGACAGATACTGGCGCGAACGTCGGCGAGCGCGGACCATTCTTCTCCTCGATAAGGGACTGTCGATCGACGCCGCCGTGTTCCAGCAACAGATTCACGACAGTCAAGTCTCACCGCGCCGTGTGGCCACCTGAAAGCGCTCCTCCAAGAAGGAACAGCCCGGGTTTGATGTCGATGCCGCTGTGGTTCGCAAACATCTCTCCAGCGCCCTTTTCCTCTGCGACGCCACGGTCAAAATACCTTGAAGGAGATGCCTCTCAGATCACCTTCTGCGCGCGCAAGTCGGCGATCTCGTCGGCACTGAAACCGCTCTCGCGCAGAATCTCCTCGCTGTGCTCGCCGGCTTCCGGTGGCGGCAGACGGGTTTCAAAAGGCAGTTCACTGATTTTGAAGGGCGGTGCGAACTGCCTGACGCCGGCGACCTCGACGATCATTCCGCGCGCCCGCAACTGTTCGTTCTGCAGGCTCTCCTCGAAACGAAGCACCGGCGTGACGCAGCAATCGACGCGCTCGAACAGCGCCGTCCATTCGGCAAAGCTGCGCTTTGCGAAAGCGGCTTCGAGTTCGTGGCGGATGCGCTGGCCTTCGGCACCGGTCGCGAAAGCGAAAGGCTTGAGGTCCGGGCGGTCGATGGCCTTGCACAACATCTCCCAGAACTTCGGTTCCATCGCACTGACCGCCAAATGGCGGCCATCGCTGGTTGCGTAAACCCCGTAACTGGGCATGCCGCCGGAGAGCACGTCCTCGCCGCGGGGCAAGGCCCGGCCGAGTCCAAGTACGGCCAGCAAGGGAAAGATCGTGTGTGCGAAAACCGCGTCGGCCATCGCCACATCGACGTAGCGGCCGCTGCCGCTGCCGCGGGCATCGTGGACGGCCGCGAGGACGCCGACCAGCGCACTCAAGGAGCCGCCGAGCAGGTCGCCGATCTGGAAGTTCGGTATTGCAGGGGTGCCGCCGGCGACGCCGATCTGGTCGAGCAGACCGCAATAGCCGAGGTAGTTGAGATCGTGGCCGGCACGGTCACGATACGGCCCGTTCTGCCCATAGCCGGTGATCGCGCAGTACACGATGCGCGGGTTGATCGCACACACTGCCTGGTAGCCGATCCCGAGTTTGTCTACCACGCCAGGGCGAAAGCCTTCGAGGATGACATCGGCGGTCGCGGCGAGGCGCATGAATGCCGCGACACCGGCAGCCTGCTTGAGGTCGAGGGTGAGGCTGCGCTTGTTGCGGTTCACGAGCTGAAAGTAGCTGATGTCGCCGTGCACTGCACCGGCGCTACGCGCGTAGTCACCGGCGCCGGTATCTTCGATCTTGATCACGTCGGCGCCGAGGTCGGCGAGATGCATGCTGGCCAGAGGCCCCGGCAAGAGTCGTGTCAGGTCGAGGACACGCAGGCCGGCGAGAGGGGGAGAACGCATGGGAATGGGCTTTCGAGAAAGTGTTTTGCTGGGGAAAAAGGCTTGAGGGACTCATTTTCCGGGATAATCGCCGCCTGTTCGAGGTTTGTACTCGCCATCCTCAAAAAATCGGTCGGCTGCCGGGACAACAGGCGATCTCGTGCTACTTCATGTCCATTCAATCAGGGAAAAATGTATGAAAATTTCATTGCTGCTCGGCGCGCTGGCTACCAGCGTCCTGCTCATTGGCTGTGGCAAGCAGGAGGCGCCGAAGTCGCAGGCGGCGGCCCAGCCGGTTGCGGTCACCAGAATCGTCGTCGGCCTCGACGACAACTTCCCGCCGATGGGTTTCCGCGACAAGGAGAACAAGCTGGTCGGTTTCGACATCGACCTCGCGCGTGAAGCAGCCAGGCGTCTCGGTGCCGAGGTCGAGTTCAAGCCGATCGACTGGAACGCCAAGGAGGCCGAACTCAACGGCAAGCGCGTTGACGCCCTGTGGAACGGTCTGACGATCACCGAGCAACGCAAGGAAAAGATCGCCTTCACCACGCCTTACCTGGAAAACCGGCAGATCGTCGTGGTCACCGCCAAGTCGCCGGTCAAGAGCAAGGCTGACCTCGCCGGCAAGATCGTCGGACTGCAGGAAGGCAGCAGCGCGGTCGAAGCGGTCGAGAAGGATGGCGTCGCCAAATCGATCAAGGAAGTCAGGAAGTACGGCGACAACGTCACGGCGCTGATGGACCTTTCGACCGGTCGCCTCGACGCGCTGGTCGTGGACGAAGTCGTCGGCCGCTATTACCTGGCCAAGAAACCCGGCGAATACCTCGTGCTCGAAGACCATTTCGGCACAGAGGAATATGGCGTCGGTGTCCGCAAGGACGACACCGAGCTGCTCGGCAAACTGCAAAAGACCATGGATGAAATGAAGAAAGACGGTGCCGCTGCCCGCATTTCCAGCGAGTGGTTCGGCAAGAACATCGTCAAGTAATTCTGTATCTTGCCGATCGGGAAGGCATTCCCCGGCAAGAAACGGAAGGGGATTCTCGCGCTGCCTCTACGCGGCAAGAGATTCTGCGCAAGCTGCGCTTCGCTGCTGCTTTCCGCCAGTGCCGCGCCTTTCGGCTGACCAGGCTGACTCCATGGACTACATCATCCAGATTCTCGGCCCGCTGCTCGCGGGGACGGCGGTGACGCTGCAGGTCTTCCTGCTGACCTTGCTGCTCTCGGTGCCGCTCGGGCTCGTCCTGGCGCTGCTGCGCGTCTCACACTTTCGGCTTGCGAGTAGCATCGTCAATGGCTATATCTGGCTGATGCGTGGCACGCCGCTGATGCTGCAGATGCTGTTCATCTACTTTGCCTTGCCCTTTGTGCCAGTGATCGGCGTACGCTTGCCGGATTTCCCGGCGGCGATCGTCGCTTTCGTCCTCAATTACGCCGCTTATTTTGCCGAAATCTTTCGCGCCGGCATCCAGTCGATCGAGCGTGGGCAGTACGAGGCGGCCAGGGTGCTCGGCCTGACGTATGGCCAGACCATGCGCCGCATCGTCCTGCCGCAGGTCGTCAAACGCATCCTGCCGCCGATGAGCAACGAAACCATTACCCTAGTCAAGGATACTTCGCTGATCTATGTGTTGGCGATGAACGACCTCTTGCGCGCCGCGCGGGGGATCGTCCAGCGCGATTTCACGACCATGCCCTTCGTCGTCGCCGCCGCCTTCTACCTGCTGATGACGCTGGCCCTGACCTGGGGATTCAACTACCTGGAAAAGCGACATGCCGTCTACGACGAATAAGCTGTCCGGCGTGCTGCCGATGATCGTCGCACGTGATATCCGCAAGCGTTTTGGCGTCGTCGATGTCCTCAAGGGTGTCTCGCTAGAAGTCGACCGGGGTGACGTCGTTGCGGTCATCGGCCCGTCGGGGTCGGGCAAGAGCACCTTTCTGCGCTGCCTCAACCACCTCGAGAGCATCGATTCCGGTGCCGTCGTGATCGCGGGCGAAACGCTGGTGAGTACTGACGCCGCCGGTGTCTGCCGCTACGCGCAGGATACCGAGCTGCGCCGCATCTGCCGCAAGATGGGAATGGTTTTCCAGCAGTTCAATCTGTTTCCGCACCTCACCGTACTGCAGAACATCATCGAAGCACCGATCACCGTCAAGGGTCTGGCGCGAGCGACGATCATTCCCAAAGCCGAGGAATTGCTGCGCAAGGTCGGCCTGCTCGACAAGCGTGACAGTTATCCATCACGCCTTTCTGGCGGCCAGAAACAGCGCGTCGCCATCGCTCGAGCACTGGCCATGGAACCCGACATCATGCTCTTCGACGAGCCGACTTCGGCGCTCGACCCAGAACTCACCGGCGAAGTCCTGCGCAGCATGCGCCAGCTTGCCGAAGAGCACATGACGATGCTTGTGGTGACCCACGAAATGGCTTTCGCCCGCGAGGTGTCGACCAACGTCGTCTTCATGGACGAAGGCGAGATCGTCGAGGCGCGTCCGGCGGGCGAAATGTTTGCGAGTCCGGAGCATCCGCGTACGCAGGCTTTTCTCGAACATATGCTGTAAAGCGAAGCAAGATGCCTGATCAAACCGGGTGTGAAGAAATGTGTCTTCCGTATTGGGCGGCAATACGTCCGGCGGAAAGGCAGGAGTGAAAGCTTCGGCTGGGGTGTCGGCTTCCGTCGGGCTAAGCTGATCTACGTGACTTAAACCGTTGTATGCTAGGGAGGTTGCCACTCTGAAGGAGCATTGCCATGACTCTGTGTCCAATCGCCATTGTTGCCGGTTGCAAGAAATGTCCGGCGTTTTCGATCTGCCCGCTGAAAACGGTGCTCGGCGATGCGCCGAAGCAGGATGCCTCGCCGCCCAGCCCGGAAGGCGAGAACAAGAAGTAGTCGGTTGCGCTGAAGGCGTGTCACGGGTAGCGCACAGATCGGGTTGGCGCAGCGTAAGCAGATACCTCATACCCTACAGTGATGGCAAGACCAGCATTCAATCAATCAACCCCGTTCATCTTCCGGATTCAAGTTTTCATGTTCCATGTTTGACACCATTCTGCTCACCGCTGCGCGCATCTGCACTTTCGAGCAGCAGTGGCCTCTGACGAACGCGAGTGGGTTTTTCTTCGCGCGCGACCAGCGACTGTTTCTGGTGACCAGCCGGCATGTGCTGCTCGACAAGCCGAGCCGGCATTTCCCCAGTCGTATCGAGATCGAGTTACACATCGACCCGAACAACCTGGCCGGGTCGACGAGGTTCTCGATTCCGCTGTACAACGGGGGAAAAAGCCTTTGGCGGCAGGGACTGGACACAGCTGGGGACATCGACGTGGCGGTGATCGAGATCGACCGCAGCGCCCTGCCGGCCGCGACTCTCTATCGCGCCTTCACTCCTGGGCATCTGCCCGCCTGCGGGGACGCCGTCGAGGTCGGCAGTTCGTTGCTGGTGGTCGGTTTTCCACTCGGCTTCCACGACACCCTGCACCACATTCCGGTGGTTCGGCAAGCAGTGCTGTCATCGTCATTCGGCCTGCGCTTCAAGGGCGAAGGGTACTTTCTGACCGATGCGCGTACGCACCGCGGCACCAGCGGCGCAGCGGTCGTCATGCGCACCTACGGCCAGGATCCGACGCGCGGCGATCTGCCGTGGCTACTGCTCGGTATTCATTCGGCGCGGCTCGACGTCGGCGGTCGAGACCGCAAGCTCGATGAAGCGCTGGGCCTCAATTGCGCCTGGTATGCCGACATCCTGATGACGCTGACCGCTTACTGATTGCGTACTGCCTTGTGAAGGAACGCCAATACATTGCTCGCCGGCAGGCAGAATGGCAGGCTTGGGACCGCTGGCTGGCGCCAGCGAAACGGCCTGTCGCTGCCATGCCGGAGCAGCTCGCCATCGATCCTGCCGGCTTGCCGCAGCGCTTTCGCCGCCTGTGCCATGACCTGGCGCTGGTACGTGACCGGAATTATTCGGCGACGCTGGCCGAGGAGCTGCAACAGCGCGTGCTGGCTGTCCATCAGTACATCTACGGAGCTGCAAAGCCCGAAGGCAATGCCTTGCTCAGTTTCTTCGCCGGCGATTTGCCGGTGCTGGTGCGCGGCGAGTGGCGGGTCGTTGTCGCCGCGATGCTGCTTCTGCTGGGGCCCCTGCTGGCAATGCTGATGGCCATTCAGGTCTGGCCCGATGCTGCTTTCCTGCTGCTCTCACCGGATACCGTCAGCGAGATCGAAGAGATGTACTCGCCGGCGGCCCCGCACTTCGGCCGTCCACGCACAGCGTCGAGCGAGTGGGCGATGTGGGCTTTCTATATCGGCCACAATGTGCGCATCGATTTTCAGTCATTCGCCGGTGGCATCGCCTTTGGTCTCGGCACGGTATTCTATCTGCTCTACAACGGCCTCTACATCGGGGCGATTGCCGGTCATCTGACGCAGATCGGCCTGGTCGAGACGTTCTGGGGTTTTGTCGCCGGCCACAGCGCTTTCGAATTGACCGGCGCGGTGCTTGCCGGCGCTGCCGGACTGAAGCTCGGGATGGCGCTACTTGCGCCAGGTCTCCGGACGCGCCTGGTGGCCTTGCAGGAGAACGGCCGCGTTGCGGTGAGGCTGCTTTATGGCGCGGCGGCATTGACCTTTCTGGCCGCATTCATCGAGGCTTTCTGGTCGCCTCTGCGCGGCTTGCCGCTGGCAGTCAAGATTGCGGTCGGTTGCGCTTTCTGGTTACTCACCGGCGCCTATCTGCTGCTGGCTGGACGCCGATCCCGTGCAACTTGAGCAGATGACCGTCCGGTTGCGCCGGCGCAGCCCCTGGGAGGCGCTGGATCTAGGGCGTGTGCTGTTGCGCCACTGGAGCGGTCGGGTCTACCGCGCCTGGTTCGCGACCTATTGGCCGGTCGGGGTCGTCATTCTGCTCGTCATGTGGCCGTGGCCGGAATACGCGATGCTCGTGCTGTGGTGGCTGAAGCCACTGTTCGACCGGGTACTGCTATTCGTTTTCAGCCGTTCGGTCTTCGGCGACGAGTGTCGCATGCGCGACCTGCTGCGCGCACTGCCGCGGCTGCTGCGCGGGCCGGGCGTCGTCTCCGGCCTGACGCTGCGCCGCGGCAGCCTGGCACGCTCGCTGCTGCTGCCGGTATGGCAGCTCGAGCAGCAGACCGGCGCGCGCGCGCGTGCGCGTTTCCGGCTGTTGTCGAGGCGCTGCCGGGCGCAGGCTGTCTGGCTGACCTTCTTTTGCGCCAACATGTCAACGATTCTTCTGGTTTCGATCGTGATCGTGCTGCTGGTGCTGGTACCGGGAAATGGGCAGGATCTGTCGCCCTGGCAGTGGTTCGGGGGCGAGCGCTCGACTGCCGGGTATTTCGCCGGCAACCTGATGTTCATGCTTGCCGAAACGGTGGTCGAGCCGCTCTATGTGGCCTCGGGGTTTTCGCTCTATCTGAACCGGCGCAGCGAACTCGAAGCCTGGGATATCGAGCTTGCATTCCGACGCCTGGCCGAGCGGCAGTCTCCGACAGCCATCACGACATCGCTGCTGGTAGTTTTCCTGGCACTGGCGGTGCCGCCAGCGGCACCCGTGCATGCCGAAGAAGTGCCGCAGCCGCCCAGCATGGCCAGGCAGACGATCGACGCAGTCCTCGCCGATCCGGTTTTCGGTCAGGTCAAGAACGACTTGCGTTGGCGTTGGCGCTGGCAGCCGTCGAGTTCGCCTGTTGACAACCTCGATGACCATCAGAGCAACTGGATCATGGGAATCTTGCGGATCCTCGAAATCCTCGCCGAGTGGCTCAGGAGCCTGCTCTGGATCTTCTCCGGCTTCGCTTTGGCGGCGGCGATATTTCTGGTGCTTCGCCATCGGCAGGCCGGATTGCGCGTGCGCACTGCACCCATGGCTCCGGAGTTTCTGTTCGGTCTCGACCTGCGCCCCACTTCCCTGCCGGCGGATGTGGCGGCGGCGGCGCACGCGGCGCTGGATCGGGGCGATAGCGTCGAAGCGTTGAGTCTGCTCTACCGCGGTGCTCTGGTTGCCCTGATGCATCAGCGGCAGATCGACTTTGCCTCTGGAGACACCGAAAACGACTGCCTGCGCCGCATCGCCGGGCGCGTCCCCGAGGCGCTTGACCGGCGTTTCAATGCGATCGTCGAGACCTGGCGGATGGCGGCCTACGGCCGCCTGTCGATCCCGGTCGAGCGAATCGAGGAACTGCTGGCAGGCTGGGATGTCCTGTTCGGCAAGCCGGCGTCACGACCATGACGCGCCGCCAGCGCATGGCATCGATCTTCGCCCTCGTCATGCTGGCACTGTTCGCTGGCTGGCTGGGCAACCATCTCGAACGGGTGCCGGTCACCTACCGCGAAGCGCCGCAGGCCGAGGCCCGGCGTAATCCTTATCTGGCGCTCGAACGCTTCACCATGCGCATGGGTGGCCAACTGACACGGCAATCGGACGCGCGCGTCATCGATCGGCTGCCGGCGGGCGGTACGCTGTTTCTCGATCGCCAGCGCGCACATCGGCTGCCGCCCGAGCGCTTGCATCGCCTGCTCGCCTGGGTCGAGGACGGCGGCTACCTGATCGCTGTCGCCGAACGTCCTGGCGTCGCCGATCCGCTGCTCGACAGCCTCGGGGTGAGGCACTCCGAGACACTTCCGGAAGCGCCGCGCGCGCAGCAGCGCGTACTTGAAGTGACACTGCCCGGCATGCTCCGACCGCTGCGGATCGACGCTAGCTGGCAACACCTGGAGGCCGGCGGGCGGCAACCGGACTGGTCGGCCGGCGAGAATGCGGACGGGGTCGGGAAACAGATCCTGCATTTCAACCTCGGTCGTGGGCACCTGACGATCGCCAGCGAGCTTGACCGGCAATTGAGCAACCAGCGCATCGGCGCGATGGATCATGCCGAACTCTTCTGGACACTGCTCGGCGAGCATGACCGCTCGTCACCGCCGCAGGTTCTGTTGCTGTCGCGTCTGCAGATGCCGACCCTTTTGGACTGGCTACTGGACAATGCCGGGGCAGCGTGCGTCGCTGCGGCAACGCTGCTCGTCCTCTGGCTTTGGCGCATCGTTCCGCGCTTCGGGAGAGCGCAGCCGGAGGTGCCGCCGGCGAGCCGCGAACTACGCGAACACCTGGCTGCCGTCGCTCGCTACCTGTGGCGGTCGGGTGCGCTGGCGACGCTGCTGGTCCCCGCGCGCGAGCATTTTCGCAACCGCCTCGCGCTGCGTCAGCCGGGCATCGCCGCTCATCCCACCAGGATACAGGTTACCGCCCTGGCGGCCCTCACCGGCCTGTCGGCGGAGCGCATCGCCGCCGCCCTCGATGGCCGGGTCGATGCCCCGCACGCATTTACCGATGCCCTGCGCACCCTGCGCGACCTCGAACGTCAGCTCTGAGAACCCCGCCATGAATACCCCCGTGCCGGTTCTGCCGGCAGAAAAACTCCAACAGGCACGACAACTGCTGAGTGCGCTGCGCACCGAAATCGCCAAGGCGGTGATCGGCCAGCAGGCGGTCATCGACGAAGTGCTGATCGGTTTGCTGGCCGATGCGCATGTGCTCATCGAGGGTGTTCCGGGTCTCGGCAAGACGCTGCTGGTGAAAGTTCTGGCCAGAACCTTCGGCGGTCAGACCCGGCGCATTCAGTTCACCCCCGACCTGATGCCCTCCGATGTGGTCGGCCACACGCTGTTCGACGCGGTGACGGCCAATTTCGTCACTCGCCAGGGGCCGGTGTTTACGCATTTGTTGCTTGCCGACGAGATCAACCGGGCGCCCGCCAAGACGCAGGCGGCACTTCTCGAAGCGATGCAGGAGAAACAGGTCACCCTGGAAGGGAAAAGCTCACCCTTGCCGCGCCCGTTCATGGTCCTGGCGACCCAGAATCCGATCGAACAGGAAGGCACTTACCCATTGCCGGAAGCGCAGCTCGACCGTTTTCTGTTCAAGATCCGCATCGATTACCCGAGCGAGGAGGAGGAAGTGGCATTGACCCGGCAGGTGACGAGGGCGAGAACCGGCGGTGACCTCGACGTCGAGGCGGTCGCCACGCTGATCCAGCCGGCAACGGTGGTTGGCCTGCAGCAATGGACGGCGCATGTCACCGTCGACGAGCGCGTCGTTGCTTATGCCGTGGCTATCGTTCGTGCCAGTCGCGGAACACCGGGGCTGGCCAGTGGCGCCGGTCCACGTGGCCCGATCGCGCTGGTGCGGGCAGCACGGGCGCGGGCACTGATGGCCGGGCGGGGTTTCACCACGCCCGACGACATCAAGGCGGTGGCGCTGCCGGCGCTGCGCCACCGCGTGACGCCGGCCGCCGAGGCAGAGATCGAAGGGCTCAGCGCCGACGACCTGCTGTGCGCGTTGCTCGAACGTGTGCCGGCGCCGCGGACCTGACGGTCAAATGCTGCTTCCCGACCGCAGATTGCTGTTTGCTGCCGGGCTGTGGCTGTGGCTGGGTCTGGCGGTGGCCGTCGTGCCGAGCCTGCTGGCCCTCTGGCAGGCGGCAGCGGCAACGCTGTTCGGCCTGGCCGCTGCCGACGCGCTAAGCGCCTGGCGCCATCGCGGCCGCATCGCCGTGCAGCGCGACCTCTCGCATGCCATGCCGGTCGGAACCTGGCAGAACGTTGGCCTGCGCCTTCACTGCGATTCAGGGAAGGCTACCGGCTGGCTGATCGACCGGCACCCGACAGCTTTCCTCAGCGAGGGCCTGCCACTGCGCTTCACGGTCACCGCCGATCGCTGCCTGCGCGTCGCCTACCGGGTTTCGGTGAGCGAGCGCGGCCGGCAAGTGTTCGAAGGCGTCAGCCTGCGCTGCTCGTCGCCGCTGCGCCTGTGGTTGCTGCAAGAAAGCGTCGTAGAGCAGGACGTGGTGCGGGTCTTCCCGAATTTCGCGCGCATTGCACATTACACGCTGCTGGCGACCGATCACCGCCTGTCGCAGATCGGTATCCTGCAGCGTCGGCGGCGTGGCGAGGGAATGGAGTTCCAGCAGTTGCGCGACTATCGTCAGGACGACTCGCCGCGGCAGATCGACTGGAAAGCCAGTTCCCGCGTCGGCCGCCTGATCTCGCGTGCATACGCCGATGAACGCGACCAGCAGATCGTCTTTCTGCTGGATTGTGGTGTCCGGATGCGTTCTCGCGACGGTGAGCTTTCGCATTTCGACCACACCCTCGACGCCTTGCTTATGCTCGCCTGGGTTGCCCTGCGCCAGGGCGACGCCGTGGGACTGGCAACCTTTGGCCACCCCACACCGCGCGTGCTGCCGCCGCGCAAGTCATTGGCGACCCTGCAAGCGATGATGAATGCAGTTTACGACCTGCAACCGTCACTGCAGGTGCCCGACTATCTGAGCGCCAGTGAAACCCTCAGCCAGCGCCTGCGCAAACGGGCGTTGGTGATTCTGGTCACCAACCTTCGCGACGAGGATGACGACACGCTGCTGCCGGCAGTCGAACAGTTGCGGCGCCGTCATGCGGTGAGCGTTGCCAGCCTGCGCGAAGCGGTACTCGACGAGTTGCTCGAAGCGCCGGTCAATGATTTTGAAGCCGCGCTGGTACGCGCTGCCGGCATTGAATACTTGCAGACGAGGCGGCGGCAGGTGGCGCTGTTGCGACACGGTGGCGTCGAAGTTCTCGACGTCGCTGCGCGCCAACTGCCGGTGGCGCTGATCAATCACTACTGGGCCAGAAAGCGTTCTGGCGCGTGATAGTATGCGCCGTGTGATCATTGCCGCCGGGCAAAGAAACCGGTTGCCCGATCGCGAAGAATCGTGACTCCACTATTTTGACGGCAGGGGGCCGCAATGCAGATCGACGACAATCCGTTCAGGCCACCTTCTGCGCGGCTGTATGACTACAGTGAAAGCAACTTTGGCACTTTCATTCCCGAGGGCCGGCTGGTGTCGGCCGGGAGCGGTTTGCAGTGGTTGTTGCGCGGCTGGGAGATGTTCCGCACTGCGCCGGGCACCTGGATCGGCATTGCCGTTGCCTTCATGGCGGTGATGCTGATCGCCGGGATGCTCCCGCTCCTGAACATCCTCGCCAACCTGCTGATCCCGGTATTCATCGGCGGCATCAGCGTGGGCTGTCGTGCCATTGAAGAGGGCGAGGGAATTCGCTTCGAACACCTGTTTGCCGGTTTTTCGCGTCAACCGGGAGGTTTGCTGATGGTCGGGCTGCTCTACCTGCTGGCTTTGTTGGTGGTCGCCGTCGCGGTCGGCATCATTGCCACCGTCACCGGAATCGCCGCGCTGGCGACGATCGGTCTCGACGGCGCCGGGAGTACCGCCGCGTGGGCCGTTGTGGTTTCCTTTCTGGCCATGATCCTGGTGTTCGCGCCATTGGCCATGGCAGTCTGGCTGGCGCCGCCATTGTTGCTCTTTCACGAGTTGTCCGCTTATCAGGCGATCAAGACCGGCGTCCTCGTTGCACTACGCAATTTCCCGTCGTTTCTGGTCTACGTCCTGTTGGTGCTGGTCGCCGCAGTGCTGGCCAGCCTGCCGCTGCTGCTCGGCTGGCTGGTGCTGCTGCCGGTGCTCTATGCTTCGCTGTACGCGGCCTACCGGGAGCTGTTCTTCGCCGAACATCGATGACCGTTGTGCTTGCCGCCCCGCTGGACAGCCTCCGCCGCATCGCCACGCCCGAAGGCTGCGAGATCGAACTGCGGGTGGCTGGACCGTTCACGCGCGCGCGTGCCTGGACTTCGCTGTACGCGGCCTACCGGGAGCTGTTCTTCGCCGAACATCGATGACCGTTGTGCTTGCCGCCCCGCTGGACAGCCTCCGCCGCATCGCCACGCCCGAAGGCTGCGAGATCGAACTGCGGGTGGCTGGACCGTTCACGCGCGCGCGTGCCTGGATTCTCGATTTTCTGCTCCGCCTGGGACTCTGGCTGTTGCTGGCGATGGCTGCCGGGCAGATCGGCGATTTCGGCATTGGCCTGCTGTTGCTCGGTGCATTCCTGCTCGAGTGGGGGTATCCGATCATATTCGAGGTGTATCGCCACGGCCAGACGCCGGGCAAGAAAGCCTGCGGCCTGGCGGTCGTCCATGACGATGGTTGCCCCGTCGGCTGGAGTGCCGCGTTCATCCGCAACACGCTGCGCAGCGTCGATTTCCTGCCGCTGCTCTACGCTGCTGGTTTCGTCACCAGCCTGCTTAATGCCGAGGGTAAACGCCTGGGCGACCTGGCTGCCGGTACGCTGGTGGTGCATGTTGATGGCGCTACACGCCGGCCAGCCAGTGCTGGTAGCGAGTTCGGCAGCGAAGCCCCCCCCTGTGTGCTGACACGCGAAGAACAGCTGGCGATCATCGAGTACAGCCAGCGCGCCGCGCTGCTGACACCCGAGAGGGCAGCCGAACTGGCCGTCGCCGCCGGGCCGCTGAGTGCTGGTCTCGACGGTGAGGCAGCGCGGCGGCGTCTGCTGCGCATCGGCAACTTCCTGCTCGGGAGTCAGGTATCTTGAATCTTCCCGGCTTCCCGCTGTCTTTGCCTGCTCTGCCCTGATACGGATCGACCTCATGAATGCTTATCCAGGACCGGCTCTGGTCACTCTCGCCACGGCGCTGCTGTTGTTCGCCTGTGCGGCCTATGTCGGCCGCTGCCGCATCCAGTTCGGCATCCAGGCGCCGGCAACCAGTGGTCACCCGCAATTCGAGATCGCTTATCGGATCCAGTTGAACACCCTCGAGAATACAGTGGCTTTCCTGCCGGTACTGTGGGTGTTCGCGATCTTCCTGTCGAGCCTCTGGGCGACGGGGATCGGATGCGTCTGGCTGTTGGGCCGGGTCTGGTATGCCAGGGCCTATGCATGCGATCCGAAGACGCGCGGCAAGGGCTTCCTGGTATCGATGCTTGCCTTCGGCGCCTTGGCCCTCGGCGGTGCCTGGGGTGTACTGCGTGGGCTGCTCGTCTGAACCAAGAACCTTCCTGGCCCACGTCAACCGACGACGGCGCGCAACCACTGCGACCGGCACGCAAACTGCGGCCGCTGCGCACGCTGCTGCCCTACGTGGCCCGCTACCGTGGGCAGGTCGCACTGGCCTTGGTGTTCCTGCTGCTCGCCGCCAGCGCGACGCTGGCGCTGCCCTACGCCGTGAAACTGCTGGTCGACGGCGGTCTCGCGGCGCCGGCTGGCTGGTCGCTCGACGCTCGACTGCCGGCAATTCGCGACCATTTCATCGTTTTGTTCGCCGTCGCGGTAGTACTCGGGCTGGCGACCGCCGCACGTTTCTACATGGTGAGCTGGATCGGCGAGCGGGTGACCACCGATTTGCGGCAGGCGGTCTATGCGCATGTGCTGCGGCAGAGTCCGCAGTTCTTCGAGACCCTGAAGACTGGTGAAGTGCTGTCGCGGTTGACCACCGACACGACGGTGATTCACAGCGCCGTTGGTTCGAGCATCAGCATGGGCCTGCGCAACCTGGTGTTGCTGGTTGGCGGGTTGGCCATGCTGGTTACCACGACGCCGCGGCTGATGCTGACGGTGGCGGTGATCATCGTGCTGGTGGTGTTGCCGGCGGCGCTCATCGCTCGTCGCGTGCGCAAGCTCTCGCGTGCCAGCCAGGATCGCATTGCCGATACCAGTGGCATCGCCGGCGAAATCCTCAATGCCATTCCTGTGGTCCAGAGCTACACCCAGGAAAGCGCCGAGACGATACGCTTTGCGGCTGCCAACGAACAGGCCTTTGCCACCTCGATCCGCCGCAGCGGTACGCGCTCGCTGCTCACCGCCTTCGTCATCATCGGCGTCTTTGCCTCACTGCTCTACGGCATGTACGGCGGCGTCCAGGCGGTACTTGCCGGCCAGATCAGTGCTGGCCAACTGAGCCAGACGGCGCTCTATGTAATGGTTGTCGCCGGCAGCGTGGCGGTGCTGGCCGAGGTGTGGGGCGATCTGCTGCGCGCTTCGGGGGCCACTGAAAGGTTGATGGAACTGCTCGGTGCACGCTCGCCGATCACCGAGCCGGCGCGACCCATCGCCCTGCCGGCAGCCGCGGCAGGCCTGCAGGTGAGCTTCTGCGGGGTACGCTTCGCCTACCCGTCACGCCCGGCACAAGTGGTGTTGCAAGGGCTCGATTTCACCATCGAGGCCGGACAGACGGTTGCCCTGGTCGGCCCTTCGGGCGCCGGCAAGACGACCCTCTTCCAATTGCTGCAACGTTTCTACGACGTTGATGCGGGGTCTGTCCGGATTGATGGCATCGACCTGCGGCGTGCGCGCCTGGCCGAGTTGCGCGCGCGCATCGCGGTGGTGCCACAGGAGGCGGTGATCTTCTCGGGCAGCATTGCCGACAACATCCGCTACGGCAAACCTGTCGCCTCCGATGAGGAAACCTATGCCGCTGCGCGCGCTGCCTTCGTCGATGAATTCGTGCAGCGGCTGCCCGGCGGCTACGCCACTTTCGTCGGTGAACGCGGTGTCCGCCTGTCCGGCGGCCAGCGCCAGCGCATCGCCATTGCGCGTGCGATATTGAAGAACGCGCCACTGTTATTGCTCGACGAAGCAACCAGCAGCCTCGACGCCGAAAGCGAACGCGTCGTGCAGGCCGCGCTCGAAGCCGCGATGGCCGGGCGAACGACCATCGTCATTGCGCATCGCCTGGCCACCGTGCAACGCGCCGACCGGATCATCGTTCTTGACCAGGGTCGGGTCATCGAGGTTGGCACGCACGCGTCGCTGGTCGAGCGCTGCGGCTTGTATGCTCGCTTGGCGGCGCTACAGTTCGGCACTTGACTTGACTTGACTTGAAGAGACTGGCTGCGGTGTGCATCGGCAAGCGCGGTTTAAGGCTCAATTCAGCCTGCGTATGCAGGATCCCATGGCTTAGGATACGCTCCGATCCCTCTCGGGGCGCATGTTCGGAGAGGAAAACGCATGCAGTCAGCTGTCCACTATCGTGGCAGGATCCAATACGACACCTCCGATGAATAGAATGACTGCCACGCCGTTTTCGTCGACATGTAGGAAGCAGGGGCTATGGCTGACAGCGCTGCTGGCCGTGCTACTCGGCGGCTTCTTTGGATGGCAGCATTTCGCCCCGGTGACGGTCGCGGATGGCTGGTCATTCCGGGTTTACCTCGACGGAATTCCGCATGTCAGCGCCCTAGCGAAAGACCGGGAGGGTGCCTTATACATCAGCAAGGAACTCGGCAATGGGCGCGGCATTCTGTTCAGCCGTGCAGCCGATGCCAGCCTGACCCAGATAGTGGTCGGGCTGTCCAAGCCAGACGGGCTGGTGGCGTTTCGAGAGGGCATCGTGATCAGTCAGGAAGAAGGCGATCTACCGGTGCTCTGGTTGCATGGCGGCCAAATGGACACCTTATTCCAGGGTCGAAGTGTCGAAGGTCTCGCCACTGATGGCCAGTCTCTGTACGCCGTCGAAGATCGGAAGGGTGACGGGCGTCTGTTGCGCTTCGACCCGCTCACCAGGGTGTTGACTGTCTTGCGCAGCGGTCTCAGCGAGGCGGAGGGCGTCGCGATTTGTCCCGACGGGCAGTTGTTCTACGCTGAAAAGGGAAAACGCTGGGTCAAGCGGTGGCAGGCAGACGGCGCCGACGTGCTGGTCCTCGAACAGCTCAACGCGCCGGGTTTTCTGATGTGCAACGATGAAGGGCTGTGGATCACCGAAGATGCCACGCATCGGGCACGCCTGCTGCTGCTCGACAGGACCGGATCGTTGCAGACCATCCTGAGCGGTCTGCATTCGGGGCAAACCGTTCTGTCGCTGGCACCGGGCCATCTGTTGCTTGCCGAGCAGGGCCGCGGTCGGGTTCTTGAAGTCGAGCGCCTACCCATCCCCTCCAGATGAACGCCAGAAGCGCCGGGGAGCGGCTTGCCTGGACGAAGGTGCTGCTTCCGGGTTCGTCGCCGATATCGTATCGCTCAATCTTATTGGAAGCGATACGCCGCATCATTGAAGACGCATACAACCGGACATGTCCTGCCACATCAATATTCATTGTCGCAACATCGATTTGTATGTCATAATACCTCATGTTGGCCGTGGATAAAACATGAGTTGGCCTTGGATAAAACATGATGTGCCTGCGCAAGCATGACCCTCTGCAAAAGAACGATGCGTGGTTGACGCATCGTATCCTCCTCAGGATATGAGACTTAGTTCGGTACAGCGTGTGCTGCAATGTCTGCACGGCATCATTGCGAGAGATACCGGAAGGACGCTCAGCGGCCCAGCCCAAGCAGAGGTCGAGACCTTGCTCAATGAACTCGACACGCGCTCTCCTCCTGCGCATCTCGGGCGGGAGTTTCTGAGCCGCGAGGTCACCATTCTGTTCGCCGACCTGCGCGGGTTTACGGCAATGGTCGCCAATCAACCGGCGGGTAATGTCATCAAGATTCTCAATCCCTGCCTCGTCAGGATGAGCGAGATCATTTTCAAGTATCAGGGAACCATAGACAAATTCATGGGGGATTCGATCATGGCGCTGTTCGGCGCGCCAGTGCGGCGTACTGACGATGTTCAGCGAGCACTCACTTGCGCTGTCGAAATGCAGATCACGATGGATGCCCTCAACCAGGCGCACCGGGATCAGGGATGGCCGGAACTGTACATGGGCATCGGCATCAACACCGGCGAGGTGCTTGTGGGCACGCTGGGATCAGACCTCTATCATGAGTACACCGTCATTGGCAATGAAGTCAATCTGGCGTCGCGCATCGAGGCTCTCAGTTTGCGCGGTCAGGTCCTGATCAGTCAGAGCACCTATGAGCGTTGCCAGGACTTCGTCGACACCAGAGGTCCGATCGACATTTATCTCAAGGGGAAGCCGGTACCCGTGAGCCTGCGCGAATTGATTGGCATTCCTTCGCTGGGTTTCAATGTTCCGCGCAAGGAGAAACGTCGTTCTCACCGCATCCGGGTCAAACTGCCGTTTGGTTACCAGATCATCGAAAACGGTATCGTCTTTCCCGAAATTCGCCCAGGCACGATTCTCGATCTTGGCTACCACGGCGCTCTGCTTGAACTGGAATGCCAACTGCCGATTTATTGCGAAATCAAACTCAGCCTTGACTTGCCGATAGTGGCCTATCAAGCGCGCGACGTTTACGCCAAGATTCTGAATCGCAAGCCTGCGAACGGAATTGTGCGCATGGGTTCCGAGTTCACCTCACTCCCTCCGGAGGCGAACATGAAGATTCAGCTTTTTGTCCAACTTCTGGTTTTCGCAGACAGGTCTTGAGTGTTGCGTGGCTCTGGCAGCTGGCGTGCGTGAAGCATGTAACATTTGCCAGTCCGCACACGCTCCATTGCCGGTGTTGCAGACGCCGACCTGGTCGAGCGCGCTATCCTTGCGGTTCTTCGAACAAATGGGACTATTGAGCCTGACGCCTCGGTAGAAATTGGCTTCATCGAACCGCCGGATACGTGACCCGTTCGTCAGGTGGTGTGGGAGCGGGAGGCCGCCAGGCTTTCTCCTATCCCGATTGGCCCTCGCGGAGTCGGCGGTTGACGAAAGCATGACCGCGGTTATACTTGGCACATGAAGACCGCCGTTTCAATCCCCGATCCAGTGTTCCAATCAGCCGAGAAGCTCGCAGTCCGGCTAGGAGTCTCACGTAGTCAATTTTATGCGCGAGCACTGGTCTCGCTCCTTGAGCAACACAGCGAAGATGACATCACTTCCAAGCTCAACAAAGTGTACGGCCAGGACGGGGAAGAGTCGTCACTAGATAACGAACTAGTCGTAATTCAATCACGGTCCATTTCCCGTGAGAAGTGGTAATACAACGCGGGGAGGTTTGGTGGGCCTCTCTGCCCGAGCCATCGGGTTCGGAGTCTGTGTACTGCAGGCCGTGCCTGATCATCTCTGCCAATAGTTTCAACATCAGCCGGATTAGCACTGTAATCGCCGCTATCATCACCTCCATCTACGGCTGGCAGAAGCCTCAGGCAAGGTGCGCTTGCCGGCGTGCGGCACAGGGATCGCCAAACCGTCAGTGGTGAACGTCTCTCCCATCATCACCGTCGACAAGGCATTTCTCACAGAGAGGATTGGACGCGTACCGCCGAGCCTGTTGGCTTCTGTTGATGACGGGCTCCGACGCGCCCTTTCCTTGTAAATCAAGATGAATTGGAACCCCGAGCAATACCTGAAATTCGCTGCCGCCCGGCAAAGACCGGCTCGGGATCTCTTGGCCCGGCTTGACGGCAAGTCGGCAAGCCGCATCGTCGATCTCGGCTGTGGGGCCGGCAACATCACGCAGCTATTGGCCGAACGCTGGCCGAGCGCACAGATCATCGGTGTCGACAGTGATTCGGCGATGCTGGCTAAAGCCGCTGCGACGGCGCCAATGATCGACTGGCGGCGAGCGGAAATTTCCAGCTGGCAGGCCGACTTCCCTCCTGACCTGATTTTCTCGAATGCGGTACTGCACTGGCTAGACGATCACCTGCAGCTGCTGCCACAGTTGCTCGGCCAACTCGTTAAGGGTGGCATGCTTGCGGTGCAGATGCCGGCCAATTTCAATGCTCCCTCACATCGAATTCTGCGCGAACTGGCTGCCAAGACCGAGTGGCGCGAGGTGCTTGGCGGCGTCCGCATGGGTTGCGTCTTGTCGGCTGCCGAATACCAGCAGCTATTGACACCGCATTGTCGTCACCTGGAACTCTGGGAGACTACCTATTGGCAGTTGCTCAGCGGTGACGATGCGGTTTTCGAGTGGATGAAAGGTAGCACGCTGGTGCCTTATCTGGCACGCCTCGACTCGGCGGCAGCCGAGCGCTTTCTGGCTATCTATCGAGAACGGCTGCGCACCACCTATCTGCGGCAGCCTGATGGACACGTGCTGTTTCCGTTCAAACGCCTCTTCTTCGTCGCGCAGAGCTGAGCCGCGATGGCGGCCCCTGACTACTCGCTGCTGGCCGGCCTGGCAGTGGCCGCTCTGTTCGCTGGCCTGCTCGATGCCGTGGTTGGTGGTGGTGGGCTGATCCAGATCCCGGCGTTGTTCAACGCGTTGCCGCAGGAAATGCCGGCGACTCTCTTCGGGACCAACAAGTTTTCGAGTGTATTCGGCACCAGCAATGCAGCCTGGCGCTACGCACGCCGTGTCGAGATGCCCTGGCGAACGACATTGCCGGCCGCTCTGGCGGCGTTTGCCTGCTCCTATGCCGGCGCCATGGCCGTCACCTGGCTGCATCCGGCGATGTTGCGTCCGCTGATCCTGGGGTTGCTTGTCGGAGCGGCCGCTTACACTTTTTTTCGGCGCGATTTTGGGGCGATTCATCAGCCTCGGCACAAAGGTGGGCAAGAGTTCGCCTATGCCCTGATTCTGGGCGGTGCGATCGGTTTCTACGATGGTTTTTTTGGACCCGGGACCGGCAGTTTCCTGATTTTTCTATTTGTCCGTCTTTTTGGATTTGATTTCTTGCACGCCTCGGCAGCGTCGAAAGTCGTCAATGTTGCCACCAATATCGCCGCGCTGGGCTTTTTCATTCCGCACGGCCACTTTCTACCTTTGCTGGCGTTGATTATGGCGAGCTGCAACGTGCTCGGTTCGTTCCTCGGCACGCATCTTGCGATACGCCATGGCAGCGGTTTCATCAGGAAGGGGTTCTTGTGCGTGGTGAGCGTCCTGATTATCAAATTCGCGATCGACACCATTCGATTGGAATGACTATGGGAAGCTACCCTTGCCGCGCAACGTTCTCGAAGCGTTGAACGGAACCGTGGCGACGCCGTATTTGCGTGCGACGCGCTGGTACAGCTCGCGCGCCGAAACCACCTTCGGGTTGCGCATTTCCCTGGCCTGTGCCAGTTGCAGGAAACGAATGCCTCGCCTGGCGAGCACAGGATCCCAGCCTTTCCGTTCCAGCAGGGTGAAAATCGCCTTCGTGGCATTGACCAGAAACTGCAGATTGGGTACCCGTTCCGCGGCCTCCATCAACAACTTCACCGAGCCTTCGACATCGCCGCGGCGGGCGGCCAGAACGCCGCGGTTATTGAGTTCGACGATTTCTCGACCGACCTGTGCGAGCAGCGCCTGACCATCTGCGGCCTTGCCGGTTTTGGCGTAGATGCTCTGGACCTGGGCGATCATGATGCGGTTTTCATGGTTTTCGGCGGCGATCCTGCGGACGATCTCGCGTGCGTTTTTCTCGTCGCCAGTGACGAGACAGGCGTGTGCCAGGTCGAGTGCTAGTTTCTCCGAAACCGCTGCACTACGGCCTTCGTCTTTCAAGGCTTCATGCAGGATGAGCGCCTTTTCCACTGCCCGCTTGGCCTTGGCGGGTTCGCCCTCCTTGTTTGCACACAGGCTTTCCATGACCAGCGCAGCAAATTCGCCTTGCTGGTTGCCCCGCCAGTCACGGCGGAGTTCTTCGGTGACCAAGCGGGCAGCAGTGGTATGACCACGGTCGAGCATCACCCGTGAAAGATTGGTGTAGTCGTCAATGTCCCTCAGTGACGAGTTGCGGCGACGCTGGAGCACCTTGCCGTAGGCTCTTTCGGCGGCCTGGAGATCCTGGTTACGTGCCGCCACGTCGCCAACCATGCGTTGTCGTGCCGAGTTGTTGGGTGAAATCATCGCTGCCCGCTGCAACACTTCCTGGGCTTCCGGAAGCTTGCCCACTTCCTCCTGCACTTCGGCGAGAAAATCGTAGGCCGCAATAAATTCGGGGAAGTCGTCGATGAGTGATTGCCCGAATGCTTCTGCCTCGGACATTTGTTGTTGTCCTCGCAGCGCCATGGCCAAGCCCATGCGGGCCCAGGGGACGGCCCGCTGTGCCAGCACCTGCTGGTAGACGCGCTGCGCTTCGGCATGGCTGCCCAGCGTATTGAGTATCTCTCCCTTGAACCGCAGGGCGTCAAACCGAAAGCCGCTGTCCTGTCTGATCAGACGTTCACAGGTTCCCAGCGCTTCAACGTAAGCACCGTTGTCGAGGTGCTCGTAGAGTTGCGCAAAGAAGCGCTTCCTGTGGAGCGCGCGCGCCAGACGTACGTTCAGTTCGTGGGCGGTAAAGGGCTTGACCAGGTAGTCATCCGGCGCCAGTTCGGCCACCGAGACGACGTTGTGATAGGCGCGTTCACTGGTGATCACGATGAATACGGTAGACCGTGGCAGGAGCTGTTGTGCGCGCAACTCTTCGAGCAGTTGCTGGCTGTCGCGCTCGTCCTCGAGCAGGTAGTCGGAGAGGATGATGTCGAAACGGTGCGCCCTGAGTTGCCGGAAGACGTCGGCCGAGGTGCCGGCATTGTCTATGAGGCCAACACCCATCGCCGAAAGCATCATGCGCAGCGAAGTGCGGGCGTTCGGATAGCGATCAATCAGCAGTGCCCGCTTGCTCGACATTTCCTTGCCGAGGGTTTGCTGCAGGTCCGCAGTCGTCTCGGGGATCTTCATGGCTTGAACCTTACCTGAGCGTGGTCTGGTGATCAAGCCGTCAGAAGGGTCCCTTCTGGCCATCAGCACCCGCAGGTGCTGATGGCAGAACCTTCCTTCAGGAAAGCGAGCGGCGAATCAGGTGGTCGAAGGCGCTGAGTGCGGCTTTCGAGCCTTCGCCCATGGCGATGACGATCTGCTTGTAAGGAACCGTGGTGACGTCACCAGCGGCGAAGACGCCAGGCAGCGAGGTTTCGCAGCGCGCATCGACCTCGATCTCGCCGTGCCGAGAGAGGGCGATGGTGTCCCTGAGCCACTCGCTGTTGGGGAGCAGGCCGATCTGTACAAACACCCCTTCGATGTCGAGGCGCTGCGACTCACCGCTGGCACGATCAGTGTACAAGAGGCCGTTGACCTTCTGGCCATCGCCGGTGATTTCGGTGCTCAAGGCCTGGGTGATCACCTTCACGTTGGGCAGACTGAAAAGCTTTTTCTGCAATATGGCGTCGGCACGCAAGATGGCTTCGAATTCGAGGAGGGTGACCTGGCCGACAACACCGGCGAGGTCGATCGCCGCTTCGACGCCGGAGTTGCCGCCACCGATCACGGCCACCCGCTTGCCCTTGAACAGCGGTCCGTCGCAGTGCGGACAGTAGGCGACGCCATGGCCGCGATACCGCTTCTCGCCGGGAACATTCATCTCGCGCCAGCGTGCCCCGGTGGCGATGATCACCGTCTTGCTCCTGAGCCTGGCGCCGCTGGCCAGACGGACTTCGGTCAGGCCGCCTTCACTGTCCGGCAGCAGGGCTTCGGCGCGCTGCAGATTGATGATGTCCACATCGTACTCCTTGACGTGTTCCTCGAGCCCGGCGGCGAGTCGCGGACCATCAGTCTCCTTTACCGAGATGAAGTTCTCGATCGCCAGGGTATCGAGCACCTGTCCACCGAAACGCTCGCTGACCACGCCGGTACGAATGCCTTTGCGGGCTGCGTAGATCGCTGCAGCGGCGCCGGCCGGGCCGCCGCCGACGATCAGCACGTCGAAGGGTGCGCGCGCCGAGACCTTTTCCGCCTCGCGCTGCAAGGCGCCGGTATCGATTTTGCCGATGATTTCCTCGAGCGTCATGCGACCCTGCCCGAAAGGTTCGCCATTCAGGAAAACCGTTGGCACGCCCATGATCTGGCGTTCAGTCACTTCGTCCTGAAACAGCCCACCGTCGATCATCTGGTGACTGATGCCCGGGTTCTGCACCGCCATCAGGTTGAGCGCCTGCACGACATCCGGGCAGTTGTGGCACGACAGCGAAATGAAGGTTTCAAAATGGAACTGCCCGGGAATGGAGCGAATCTCCGCGATTACGCTGGCTTCGATTTTTGGCGGGTGGCCGCCGGTTTGCAGCAGGGCCAGAATCAACGAAGTGAATTCATGTCCCACCGGGATGCCGGCAAAGCTGATCCGCGCGGGTTCGCCGGGCCGACCGACCGAGAAGGAGGGCCTGCGCGCTGAATTGCCATCTTGCCGGACGCTGACCTTGTCTGAAAGGGAGGCGATGTCCTGCAGCAGGGCCAGCATCTCTTGTGCCTTGTTGCTGCCATCGAGCGTGCCGACCAGTTCGATCGGATGCTGGATTTTTTCAAGATATGCCCGCAGTTGAGTCTGGATGTTTGCGTCTAACATGCGTCTTGTCCCTGGTGAGTGGCATTGCAAAGGGGCCGCCAAGCAGCGGCCCCTTTGCACTGAGACCCCGAATCACGGCAGGGAAAGCAGCCCCCTGCCGCGTGGCTCACACGGTTCTTAAATCTTGCCGACTAGGTCCAGCGACGGGGCCAACGTGGCGTCACCCGGCGTCCACTTGGCCGGGCAGACTTCACCCGGGTGGCTGGCGACGTACTGGGCGGCCTGAACTTTGCGCAACAGTTCCTTGGCGTCACGACCAATGCCGAGGTCGTGGATCTCGCAGACCTTGATGATGCCTTCGGGATTGATCACGAAGGTGCCGCGCAGCGCCAGGCCTTCTTCTTCGATCATCACGTCGAAATTGCGGGTGATGGTGCCGGTCGGGTCGCCGAGCATCGGATACCGGATCTTCTTGATGGTCTCGGAAGCGTCGTGCCAGGCCTTGTGTGTAAAATGCGTGTCGGTAGATACCGCGTATACTTCGACGCCGATCTTCTGGAATGACTCGTACTCGTCAGCCAGATCACCCAGTTCGGTCGGACAGACGAAGGTGAAGTCAGCCGGGTAGAAGACCACGACAGACCATTTGCCCTTCAGGTCGGCGTCGGATACAGGACCAAACTTGCCGTTGTGAAAAGCAGTGGTTTTGAACGGTTTGATTTCAGTGTTGATCAGTGACATCTTGAGCTCTCCTTCGAGTTCGGTGAATGAAAACAAGCGACGGCTGGATCATAGTGGAGTCGCTAGAATTGTTCCAATTAATTCTGGTAATTCAAGCCATAGTCCAAGGCTATTTGGCCGGCCTTTCAACAAATTGCCGTAAAATGCCGATCTTTTCCAGAGTCTTCCGCATGCTACAAATGGCGACGGCCCATGTTATTTCCTGAGCGTTTCGAGGTCATTGTTGTAGGGGGTGGCCATGCCGGCACGGAAGCGTCGCTCGCTGCCGCGCGGATGGGCATCAGGACCTTGCTGCTGACGCACAACCTGGAGACACTCGGCGCGATGAGCTGCAACCCGTCGATCGGTGGCATCGGCAAGGGGCATCTGGTCAAGGAGATTGATGCTCTGGGCGGGGCGATGGCCGAGGCTACCGACGAGTCCGGCATCCAGTTCCGGATTCTCAATGCGAGCAAGGGTCCGGCGGTGCGCGCGACGCGTGCGCAGGCAGATCGCGTGCTGTACCGGCAGGCGATCCGCCGTCGCCTCGAAAACCAGCCAAATCTGGTGATCTTTGCGCAGGCATGTGATGACCTGATCCTCGAAGGCGACCATGTTGCAGGTGTCGTGACCCAGTTGGGAGTGCGCTTCTCCGCGCGAACCGTAGTCCTTACGGCTGGCACCTTCCTGAACGGCCGGATTCACGTGGGTTTGTCCAATCATAGCGGTGGCCGTATGGGTGATCCACCGTCGGTTTCGCTGGCCGCCCGCCTGCGCGAATTACAATTGCCGGCCGGCAGGCTCAAGACCGGCACACCGCCACGGCTGGATGGCAAGACCATCGATTTCTCGACCTTGACTGAGCAATGTTCGGACCATCCCTTGCCAGTTTTCTCGTTTCTTGGCGACGCTGCCCAGCATCCACGACAGTTGCCGTGCTGGGTGACCAGCACCAACGCTCGGACGCATGCGATCATCCGGGAGAACCTCGACCGATCTCCGATGTACACCGGTGTGATCGAAGGTATAGGTCCGCGCTATTGCCCGTCGATCGAAGACAAGATTCATCGTTTTTCGGCTAAGGAAAGCCATCAGGTCTTTCTTGAGCCGGAAGGCTTGACAACCCACGAGATTTACCCGAATGGGATTTCGACCAGTCTGCCTTTTGATGTCCAGTTGGCCATCGTCCGCTCGATGCGCGGTCTCGGGAACTGCCACATCCTGCGCCCCGGCTACGCCATCGAATATGATTACTTTGATCCGCGCGGCCTGCGCAGCTCACTGGAAACGAAGGCTTTGCGTGGTCTTTTCTTCGCCGGTCAGATCAACGGTACCACCGGTTACGAGGAAGCTGCGGCGCAAGGCCTGCTGGCCGGTATCAACGCCGCCCTGCAGGTGCAGGAAAAGGAGCCCTGGACACCTCGTCGGGACGAGGCCTACCTGGGCGTTCTGGCCGACGATCTGATCACTCGTGGCGTCTCAGAGCCTTACCGGATGTTTACCAGTCGCGCGGAGTACCGCTTGTCACTGCGTGAGGACAATGCCGACCTGCGTCTGACCGAACAAGGCCATCGTTTGGGGCTGGTGGGCGAGCAGCGCTGGGCAGTATTTTGCGAGAAGAGGGAGGCGATCGTACGCGAGCAGGAGCGCCTGAAGTCGACCTGGGTACAGCCGGCAAAGCTTGCAGATGAAGACACGAGCAGGATCTTCGGCAAGCCTCTGGAGCACGAATACAACCTGCATGATCTGCTGCGCCGCCCGGACGTGAGTTACTCTGCTTTGATGACGTTGTGCTTGGGCGATGTTTCGGTGGACACGGGTCTGCGCGATCCACAGGTCATCGAACAGGTCGAGAACCAAGCCAAGTATCAGGGCTACATCGAACGTCAACGGGATGATGTGAACAAGCATCTGGCCAACGAGGAAACGTTCTTTCCCGACGATTTCGACTTTTGCAGCATTACGGGCTTGTCCAGGGAGGTTCAGCAAAAGCTCGTTCTGCATCGTCCACAGACTCTGGGGCAGGCTTCCCGCATTCAGGGAGTGACCCCGGCGGCCGTCTCGATCCTGCTGGTGCATTTGAAGCGTGCACAACTGAATGCGCAGCGCCAGCGAATCGCCGGTTGTGGTTCATGACGCCGGCCACGGAACTCGCGCAGGGACTGCATGTCCTGGGGATCGATCTTTCGCACGCCGCACAGAATAAGCTGCTCGCTTACGTGACCCTGCTCGACAAGTGGAATAAGACCTATCGTCTGACCGGCCTGAAAGATCCGTCGCTGGCGGTTAGCCATCACTTGCTCGATTCGCTGGCGATCCTGCCCTTTATCGAGGGGAAGACACTACTCGACGTGGGCAGCGGTGGCGGCATGCCCGGTATCCCGCTGGCCATCGCCCGCCCGGAACTGGGGGTGGTCCTGCTGGACAGCAATGCGAAAAAGACGGCCTTTCTGCAACAGGTGGCGATTGAGCTTGGGTTGGTGAATATTGCCGTACACTGTGGCCGTGTTGAAGCGTACAGGCCCGTGGCCAGTTTCTCAGCGATCAGCGCACGCGCATTTTCCGATCTCGGCGAGTTCGTGAGACTGTCGCGTCACCTGTTGCAAACGGGGGGTCATTGGCTGGCCATGAAAGGCCTTCGGCCGCAGGACGAAATGGCAAATCTGTCGGTTGATGTGGTCGTGGACGCAGTGCATCGCTTGAAGGTGCCGGGCATCACCGGTGAACGGCACCTGGTAATCATGAGCAGCAGTCAGGCGCAGCATTGAGGAGGGAGTCGATTTGGCAAGAATACTCGCGGTAACCAACCAAAAAGGCGGCGTTGGCAAGACGACGACGGCCGTCAACCTCACGGCCTGTCTCGCCGAAATCGGCCAGCGCGTGTTGCTGATCGATCTTGATCCGCAGGCCAACGCCACGACCGGTTGCGGTGTCGTCAGGAGCGACGCTCTGTCGACGGTCTATCAGATTCTGATCGGTCGCTCGACGATGCGTGGCACCAGCCTGCGTACTGAATTCGGCTTCGACCTGATGCCCGCGAATCGCGAACTTGCGGGTGCCGAGATCGATCTGATCAATCTCGGAAAGCGCGAGTATCGGCTGCGCGACGCACTTGCCGACATCCGTGGCGACTATGACTTCATCGTGATGGATTGTCCGCCCGCACTGAACCTGCTGACCGTCAACGGACTGGTCGCTGCCGATACCGTGATGATCCCGATGCAATGTGAGTACTACGCGTTGGAAGGCCTGACGGACTTGGTGGCGACATTGAAGAAGGTGCGAGCCAAATTGAATCCGGTGCTCGAGATCGAGGGGCTGTTGCGGACCATGTACGACCCGCGTTCGACGCTGACCCAACAGGTTTCCCGCGAACTTGAACGTCATTTCGGTTCGAAGGTTTATCGGACGATCGTTCCGCGTAATGTACGCTTGGCCGAGGCTCCGTCCTATGGCAAGCCAGTGATTGCATTCGACCGTGGCTCGAAGGGCGCACAAGCATATCTCTTGCTGGCGCAGGAGGTTCTCGATCGGTACGCCGGCAGCGCCGGCAGGGTGACCGCGGCGCTTGCCGGGGCTGGAGTGGAGCCATGAAACTGAAAGGACTGGGGCGTGGCCTTGATGCCCTGCTTGCTGATAATGACGCTCAGAGCAGGGAACAGCAAAGGACATTGCCGGTCGGCCGACTCCAGCCTGGCAAGTATCAGCCGCGCACGCGTATGGACAGCGCCTCGCTCGAAGAACTGGCCGCCTCGATCAGGGTGCAGGGGTTGATGCAGCCGATTCTCGTACGGCCGGTCAGTGACGACCGTTACGAGATCATTGCTGGCGAAAGGCGCTGGCGAGCGGCACAGATGGCCGGCCTGACCGAGGTGTCTACCTTGATCCGGATCATCCCGGACGAGGCCGCGCTGGCCATGGCGCTGATCGAGAATATCCAGCGCGAGGATCTCAACCCGATTGAAGAAGCGCTTGGTCTGCAACGATTGATCGATGAGTTCTCGATGACCCATCAGCAAGCAGCCGATGCCGTAGGACGATCACGACCGGCAGCGTCGAATCTGCTGCGTCTGCTGCAGTTGGCCGCACCAGCACAGGAACTCCTGATGCGCGGGGAAATCGATATGGGGCATGCGCGTGCGCTCCTCCCGTTGGCGGGTGCGCAGCAGGTTCAGTTAGCGCAGCGGGTGGCACAGAAAGGCTTGTCGGTACGCGAAACCGAGCGCCTGGTTCAGTGTGTCCTCAACCCACCAAAAGAAGTCACCACATCGAGCAGGCCGGATCGCGATGTGCTGCGTCTGCAGGACGAACTGGCTGATCTGCTTGGTGCGCAGGTGGCGATACGAGCCAATAAACGAGGGGCGGGCAAGGTGCTGATCGAGTTCGGCGACCTTGATCAGCTAGAAGGAATTCTGCAGCGCTTACGCCATTGATGCGCTGCATCATGAAAGCCCGTTCAGGACTCGCCGATCCTAGCTGTAGGGCAGATTCTATCGAGGAATTCAAACTTTTTTGCAGTTGCGGTTTGATTCCTTATTGTGAGTCTGGTATCCTGCTCATGTTTTGGAGGGGCTAGCCGTGCATCCGCAGGTCCGCTGGGTCCTGGTTTGCCAGTTGGTGGTCACCCTGGCAGTGGGGTTGGTCGCGGGAGTTGCTCTGGGATTTGATGCGGCTGTTTCTGCAGTACTCGGTGGCGGGATTGCCATGGCCAGTGCTTCTGCTTATGCATGGCGGGCTTTGCGGCTATCGAAACAGGCGGATGCAAGAAGAGTATTTCGGGATCAGGTAGCAGGTGAGGGTTACAAGTTTGCCGTAACCCTTTTGTTGTTTACCGTGGTCTTCAAGAGCTACGCACAACTCGCAGCCTTGCCGCTCTTCCTGGCCTATGTGGCAACAGTGGTCGTTTATTGGATGGCGCTGCTCAGGCAGCAATAGTCGAACAGGGGGAATATATGGCTTCGGGCGAGGCATTGACGACGAGTGGATACATTGTCCACCACCTGACCAACCTGACTGTCGGTCACGGTTTCTGGACTTTTCACCTGGACTCCCTGATCGTGTCCGGTCTCCTCGGCCTGTTCGCCTTCATCGGCATGGCCAAACTTGCTAGCAGGGCAGCCGTCGTCAAGCCGGGCAAGCTGCAAACCTTCGTTGAAATGCTGGTGTCCTTTATCGATCAGCAGGTCAAGGATACCTATCATGGCAAGAGCGCCCTGATTACGCCGATGGCGGTCACCATTTTCGTCTGGGTTTTTCTGATGAATGCGATGGATCTGATCCCGGTCGATTTCATCCCCTTTGTCCTCGGCTTTGCTGGCGTACATTATTTCAAGGTGGTACCGACCACCGACCCGAACCTGACTTTCGGCATGTCCCTGACGGTGTTCGCGATCATGCTGATCATGGGCGTCAAGGTGAAGGGTGTCGGGGGCTTCCTGCATGAGGTGTTCACCGTGCCGTTTGGTGCCAAGCTGGCGCCACTCAATCTTCTCTTCCGGGTCATTGAGGATGTTGCCAAGCCGATTTCGCTTGCGCTGCGCCTGTTCGGCAACATGTACGCCGGCGAGATGGTGTTTATCCTGATTGCCCTGCTGGGTCTGTGGCAGTTGCCCTTGGCGCTGCCCTGGGCGCTGTTCCATATCCTGATCATCACCTTGCAGGCCTTCGTTTTCATGATGCTCACCATCGTGTACATGTCGATGGCCAGCGAGTCCCACGGTTAGTGGGCCAGCTGCCCGGTTGCGAGTTTGATTCACGTTGTCTTTGTTTAACCCATTTAGCATGTTTTACTAGGAGAAAGTAATGGAAGCCGCTCTGTCTATGTTGCTTGGTAACACCGCCATCGCCGTCGCCATCCTGATCGGTGCGGGTGCTCTCGGTACCGCCATCGGTTTTGGTCTGCTGGGTGGCCGGTTCCTTGAGGGCGCCGCTCGCCAACCGGAAATGATTCCGACTCTCCAGGTAAAGATGTTCATTGTTGCCGGCCTTCTCGACGCGGTCACCATGATCGGTGTCGGTATCGCGCTGTTCATGCTTTTTGCAAATCCCTTCATTGCCGTTGTCAAGGGCTGATCGCTTTTCGGACTAACTCTTAACAGGAGGTTAGCGTGAACATCAACGCAACGTTGATCGGCGAAGCGATCTGGTTTGGCGTTTTCATCTGGATCACCATGAAATACGTCTGGCCTCCGTTGGCCAAAGCCATGGCCGATCGCCAAAAACTGATTGCTGACGGGCTTGCTGCCGGCGAGCGTGGGAAGCATGAGCTGGAGCTGGCGGGCAAACGTTCCGCAGATGCCCTGCGCGACGCCAAGGCAAAGGCCGCCGAAATCATTGCTGCTGCCGAGAAGCGCGGCGCTCAGATGGTTGAAGAGGCGAAGGTGACGGCGAAAATTGAAGCCGACAAGGTGGTCGCATCGGCTAAGGCCGAGATTGCTCAACAGGTCGAGCAGGCAAGAGCGGAACTGCGTGGCCGTGTCGCCGATCTCGCTGTGGCGGGTGCAGAGCGCATCCTGAAGCGCGAAGTCGATGCCAGGGCGCATGCCGAAATGCTGGTCGCGCTCAAGCAGGAACTCTAATACCATGGCCGAACTCGTTACCATCGCGCGCCCCTACGCTGAAGCGGTTTTCCGCATTGCGCTGGAAAACAAGGCGCTGACGGCGTGGTCCGAGCGGTTGTCGCTGCTTTCTGCAATTGCCACGGATGAGCAGATGCGTTCCTGCATCGGCAATCCCGAGTTGTCTGCCACGCAGAAGAGTACGCTCTTCAAGTCGCTGATCGGCAAGGCGCAGGATGGCAGCGAAGCTAATCTGATCGACGTCCTCGCCAACAACGAACGGCTTTCCGCCTTGCCGGAAATCGCGGGTCTCTTCGAGGAGCTGAGGGCTGCGCAGGAAGGCGTCAAGGAAGCCACGATCTACAGCGCCTTTCCCGTTGACGACGCGCAGCTCAAGGCGCTGATCGAGGATCTGGAAGCGCGCTTCAAAACCCGGCTGACTGCCGAAGTGGTCGTCGATCAATCGCTGATCGGCGGCGTCAAGATTGTGGTTGGCGACCAGGTTCTCGATACCTCCGTACGCGGAAAATTGGAGAGCCTGCGGTTGGCGCTCAAGAACTAGGAGAATTTCCATGCAGTTGAATCCTTCCGAAATCAGCGAACTGATCAAGAGCAAGATCGAGAATCTTGCGATCAGCGCCGATCTGCGCACCCAGGGCACCATCGTTTCGGTGACCGATGGTATCTGCCGTATCTACGGCCTGACCGATGTCATGCAGGGAGAGATGCTCGAGTTTCCAGGCAATACTTTCGGCATGGCCTTGAACCTCGACCGCGACTCGGTTGGCGCGGTGGTTCTCGGTGAATACGAGCAAATCAGCGAAGGCGACACCGTCAAGACCACCGGCCGCATTCTCGAGGTTCCAGTCGGTCCGGAGTTGCTCGGTCGCGTGGTGAACTCGCTCGGGCAGCCGATTGACGGCAAAGGTCCGGTCAACAACAAGCTGACCGACAAGATCGAAAAGGTCGCACCCGGTGTCATCTGGCGCAAATCGGTTTCGCAACCGGTACAGACCGGACTTAAATCGATCGACGCAATGGTGCCAATCGGTCGTGGCCAGCGTGAATTGATCATTGGTGACCGGCAGACCGGCAAGACTGCAGTGGCCGTCGATACGATCATCAACCAAAAAGGCCAGAACCTGATCTGCATCTACGTTGCGGTCGGTCAAAAGGCTTCGACCGTCGCCAACGTGGTACGCAAGCTCGAAGAAAACGGCGCGATGGAATATACCATCATCGTTGCTGCGACCGCTTCCGAATCCGCCGCCTTGCAGTACATCGCTCCCTACTCGGGTTGCACCATGGGCGAGTATTTCCGTGACCGTGGTCAGGATGCACTGATCATCTACGACGATCTGACCAAGCAGGCGTGGGCCTACCGCCAGGTTTCGCTGCTCCTGCGCCGCCCGCCAGGGCGTGAAGCCTACCCTGGCGACGTGTTCTACCTGCATTCTCGCTTGCTTGAACGTGCAGCACGCGTTTCCGAAGAATGGGTCGAGAAGTTTACCAACGGCGAGGTCAAAGGCAAGACGGGCTCACTGACGGCCCTGCCGGTCATCGAGACACAGGCAGGCGACGTTTCTGCCTTCGTTCCGACCAACGTCATCTCGATCACCGATGGCCAGATCTTCCTTGACACCGACCTGTTCAATGCGGGTGTGCGTCCAGCCATCGATGCAGGTATCTCGGTTTCTCGGGTCGGCGGTGCTGCCCAGACCAAGGTCATCAAGAAGCTGGGCGGGGGGGTCCGTTTGGCGCTTGCCCAGTACCGTGAACTGGCCGCGTTTGCGCAGTTTGCCTCGGATCTTGACGAAGCGACTCGCAAACAGCTTGATCGTGGCCGTTTGGTCACCGAACTGATGAAGCAGCCACAGTATTCGCCATTGCCTATTTCCGAGATGGCGATCACCCTGCACGCAGTGAACAAGGGTCTTTTCGACGATGTTGAAGTGAAGAAGGCGCTTGCCACCGAGAAGCAGATGCACGGCTTTGTCAAACAGAAATACGCCGACCTCGTGGCCAGGATCGAAACCACCAAGGATCTTGACGCTGACACTGAGCAGAAGCTCACCAAGGCGATTGAGGAATTCAAGGCCACACTGGCCTGATCGATCAAGGAGATAGCCATGCCTAGCGGCAAGGAAATCCGGAACAAGATCAAGAGCGTAGAGAGTACGCGCAAGATCACCAAGGCCATGGAAATGGTGGCCGCATCGAAGATGCGCAAGGCGCAGGACAGGATGCGGGCTGCCCGCCCCTACGGCGAGAAGATTCGCCGGGTGGCCGGTAACCTTTCGCATGCCTTGACGGATTATCGCCATCCTTTTCTGACCGTACGCGAGCCCGTGAAAGCTGTTGGACTGATCACGGTCACCTCGGACAAGGGGCTCTGTGGTGGCCTCAATACCAACGTGCTGCGACTTGCCTTGGCGAAGATGAAGGAGTGGGACGCTGAAGGCAAAAAGCTTCGGGTGACTGCGATTGGCAACAAGGGCTTGGGCTTCATGCAGCGCGCGGGTGCGAACATCGTCTCGCAGCTTACCGGATTGGGGGATACGCCGCACCTCGAGAAGCTGATCGGTCCGGTCAAGGTGCAACTGGACGCCTACATGAAGGGTGAAATCGATCTTCTCTACATTGCCTTTACCCGTTTCATCAATACGATGAAGCAAGAGCCGACGCTCTACCAGTTGCTACCACTCTCGGGGGATCTCGTCGGGAGTGAGGGCAATCGCTGGGACTACCTCTACGAGCCTGACGCCAAGACGGTCATTGATGACTTGCTGTTGCGTTATGTGGAGGCGATGATCTATCAGTCGGTAGCCGAGAACATGGCTTCCGAGCAGAGCGCGCGCATGGTCGCCATGAAGTCGGCTTCGGATAACGCGAAGAACGTGATCGGCGAACTCAAGCTGGTTTACAACAAGGCTCGCCAGGCAGCGATCACCAAAGAGCTTTCGGAAATCGTCGGCGGCGCAGCGGCTGTCTGACCACGCGATAGTTGATTTATTGATTAGGGATACGACGATGAGTCAAGGAAACATTGTTCAGTGTATCGGTGCCGTGGTAGACATCCAGTTCCCACGTGACGCCATGCCCCACATTTACAACGCACTCCAGCTCGACAAGGCAGAAGAATCGGATATGTGTGAGTCCGACCTGATGTTCGAGGTTCAGCAGCAGTTGGGTGATGGCGTTGTACGCACCATCGCCATGGGGTCATCCGATGGACTGCGGCGTGGCATGAAAGTCAACAACACCGGCGCCGGCATTTCGGTACCGGTCGGCAATGCGACGATTGGCCGCATCATGAACGTTCTCGGTCGGCCGATTGATGAAGCAGGGCCCATTGCCACCGAAGAGCGCCGTGAAATTCACCAGATGGCACCGAAGTTCGACGAGCTGTCACCGTCGGTCGATCTGCTGGAAACCGGGATCAAGGTGATCGACTTGGTTTGCCCTTTCGCCAAGGGCGGAAAGGTGGGACTGTTCGGTGGCGCCGGCGTGGGCAAGACGGTGAACATGATGGAGTTGATCAACAACATCGCCAAACAGCACTCAGGTCTTTCGGTGTTTGCCGGTGTTGGTGAGCGTACCCGCGAGGGGAATGACTTCTATCATGAAATGAAGGAGTCCAATGTTCTCGATAAAGTGGCGATGGTCTTTGGCCAAATGAACGAGCCTCCAGGCAACCGTCTGCGCGTCGCATTGACTGGCCTGACCATGGCCGAGCGATTCCGTGATGATGGCCGTGACATCCTCTTCTTCGTTGACAACATCTATCGTTACACGCTGGCGGGTACCGAGGTTTCGGCACTGCTTGGCCGGATGCCGTCTGCTGTCGGATATCAGCCGACGCTGGCCGAAGAAATGGGCCGTCTGCAGGAACGTATCACCTCGACCAAGGTCGGATCGATTACCTCGATTCAGGCGGTCTATGTACCTGCCGATGACCTGACCGATCCGTCGCCTGCGACAACCTTCCTGCATCTGGACTCGACCGTGGTGTTATCGCGTGATATCGCCTCACTCGGCATCTACCCGGCGGTTGACCCGCTTGATTCGACTTCACGGCAGCTCGATCCCCAGGTCGTTGGCGAGGAGCATTATAACGTTGCCCGTGCCGTCCAGATGACTCTCCAGAAATACAAGGAGTTGCGAGACATCATCGCGATTCTCGGAATGGACGAGCTGTCGCCGGAAGACAAGTTGGCGGTTTATCGCGCTCGCAAGATTCAACGTTTCCTTTCACAACCCTTCAGCGTGGCTGAAGTCTTTACCGGGTCTCCTGGCAAGTATGTGCCACTCAAGGACACGATCAAGGGCTTCAAGATGATCGTCGAAGGCGAATGCGACAACATTCCCGAGCAGGCGTTCTACATGGTTGGCGGCATCGAGGAAGTGTTCGAAAAAGCCAAGACACTCTAAAGCGGGCAGTATAGACGTCGCGTCCCTTGCACTGTGCAAGGGATACGACTGAGCAAAGGGAATAACCCATGGCAATCAGAGTACATGTTGACGTCGTTAGCGCCGAGGAATTGATCTTTTCCGGCCAGACCGACTTTGCGGTTTTTCCGGGTGAGGCCGGCGAACTTGGTATCTATCCGCGGCACACGCCACTATTGACCCGTATCAGGCCGGGAACGATTCGTCTGAAAGTTCCGGATAGTGACGAGTATGAAATGGTCTACGTCTCCGGTGGTATGTTGGAAGTGCAGCCTGCGCTGATTACGGTCCTGGCCGACACCGCGATTCGTGCGCACGACCTTGACGAAGCCAAGGCGATAGAGGCCAAGCGTCGTGCAGAGGAAGCCCTCAAGGATCGGACTTCGGACATTGGACTCGCTACTGCCGAGGCGGAACTGGCGCAAGCGGTCGCCCAGTTGCAGGCAATCAAGCGGCTACGCCAGCGTCACTAAGTGACCGCGCCATATGTCAGTCAATACCTCATCGTGAACAAAGAAAAGCAGCCTGTGAGGGCTGCTTTTCTATTTCCAATGCGCGGGAGTAGTGTACGCTACAGAGCGTTCTAACCCCGTTCCAGCTGCGCCAGCCTTCTTTCCATGCGCGAGAAATCGTCACGCAAGGCGTCTACCTCTAGACAAAACCTCTCGATATCACCGCGGCGAGCAATCGCTGCATTTTCTTCAGTTAGATATTCGGCCACACCGATCGCCAACTTTCTCAAGCCGACCAGTTGCCATTGTCCCAGTTGCTTGACAAACTGGAGGCCACGGTGAGCCACCACATCGCCAAGGACTTTCGACAAATCATGCTCGATGTCCCAGCGCAAGTTTCGAAATACGAAGCCGAGGGTCTCTGCCAGATCCACAGAGCCTGAAATGGTCGCTGAAGTGAGGAGAGAGGCTTGTTCGGTGAACGCAAGCGCGGGAGCTTCACTAGGAAGGGTGATGCTGACAGTTGCTGGAGTGCCTGCAGCTGTAGTTTCGAATGTGCCCCTATCGCTAATCTTGAACAGTAAGGCAGTGCTACCAAATTGCAGGAGTGCTGTTTTGCCGGCAAAGGGAATCAGTCGATCACACGCCCAGGACTCTCCCTGCAACAGGTGATTGAGTAGTACGAGCGTAGGCCAGGCCAGCATCTCTGGTTCAGGAAAGTTGCTGGATACCGGCAATTACCCAGCCTCTGGCACCGTCAACGGCCTTGGTAAGGTTCCAGACTTCGTCAAAAGGCGCGGCCACCGAGCCAGCTTCTTCGCGGATCATTCCGCTGAAGCGAACGCTGGCGATGTGCCGGTCGGCCTCAGTGACGACTTCGAGCAACACCGCGTTCAGTGTCACGACATCGGTTTGCTGTGTTGCCTTTCCTCTTTCGTCCAACTGCAGTTTGATTTCTGCAAACATCTCGGGAGTCACAAACTCGCGGATGTCGTCGAGATTGCCAGCATCGTTGGCCGCCTGCAGTCGAATGAAATTCAGCTTGGCGACCCGCAGGAAACCATCCACGTCGAAGCCTGCCGGTATGTTGGCCGACAGCGGAGCGGCAGGGCTGACAGGCAGACCCGCAGACGACGCAGGATTGAAGGCCTGCGGCATCGGTGCCATTCCCGGAGCGCCTGTACCGGCGTACTGCAGGGGTTGAGCATCTGGCACCAGTGAACCCCTGCGGCGAAACAGCAATTTGAAGGCGACCACGGCGCACAACAACAGTAACGCAATCATCAGGAAATTGGCCATGCTCTCACCCAGGCCGAAGTGGGATAACAGTGCGGCAATCCCGAGGCCGGCGGCCAGACCCGCCAAAGGACCCATCCAGTTACGTTTGGGTGCTGCTGCCGGTGTCGTCGCAGCGGCAGGTGCTGGCGTGACGGCATTCTGAGGCGGTGTTGCCTGCCGCTGCGCTACCGAGTCGCGCTGCATGCCGGACGAACTGCCTCCGCCCAGTCGCTTCGCATCAGCCTCTCCGACCGCCAGGCCAAAGCTGAATACACAGATACTGAGAGTCATAAGGATCTTTTTCATCAGTGGATCTCTCCTCCTAAAACTTGAAAGCACGGTGTAGGGCGACAACGCCCAGCGCCAAATTATAATATTCGACCTGCTCGAGTCCGGCTTGTTCCATCAACAACTTGAGCGCTACCTGATCCGGATGTACGCGAATCGACTCCGCAAGATACCGGTAGCTCGCCTCGTCGTGGGTGATCATCTGTCCAAGACGAGGGATTACCTGGAAAGAATAGAAATCGTAAGCGGCCGCCAGAGGTTTCCATACCCGAGAGAACTCAAGCACCAGCAGGCGTCCTCCAGGCCTGAGGACGCGCCGCATTTCGGCCAGTGCCAGATGTTTGTGTGTCATGTTGCGCAGGCCAAAGGCAACCGTCACACAATCGAAATAATCATCTGGAAATGGTAGTCTTTCCGCGTCGCACTGCGCGACCGGTACAATGAAGCCCTGGTTGTAGAGTCGATCACGGCCTCGAGCCAGCATGGCATGGTTGATATCCGTGAGCCAGACTTGTCCACGGTTACCGAGCTTCCTGGCGAAAGCCAGTGCCAGGTCGCCGGTTCCACCAGCCACGTCGAGTACCCGCCAACCCTCGCGAACGCCACTCTTGGCAATGGTGAACGCCTTCCAGAACCGGTGTAGACCACCCGACATCAGGTCATTCATCAGGTCGTAACGCTGTGCAACGGAATCGAAAACCTCGGCAACGTGCCTGGCCTTCTCCTCCTCAGCGACTTCCTGATAGCCAAAGTGGGTCGTATTTCGCTCGTTGTTCATGCGCATGACCGGGCTGGGGAGCAATCGGGACGGATCAATGCTTGCCGCAAGTGTTGGAGGCCTTGGGAGCGACTGCTGCGGTCTCAGCGGGGTCACGGCTACCATTCTCCTGCTGCAGGCGTTTCAGATACGCTTGCCAAAGCTGGTCGCGATTGACACCCAGATGGTAGAGCATATCCCAGGAATACAGCCCGCTGTCGTGGCCATCCGAGAACACCGGTCGGATGGCGTAGTTGCCGACCGCCTCAACCCGCTCGATATCGACGTCCCGCTTGCCGACCTGCAGAACCTCCTGGCCTGGTCCATGACCACGAGCTTCGGCAGAGGGCGTGAACACGCGTAGGAATTCGTAGCTCAGCTCGAAACGCTCATCGCCCTCGAAGCTCAATTCGATGATGCGGGATTTCTGATGTAGCTTGATCTCGGTTGGGATCTTCGTGGTTTCGTCCAGGCCAGCCATGGTGGTCTTTGCGTAATCGTGACAACACATCATAGCGCAAAATCACCTCAATCATTGCGGCTGCCTGCCATGGCATAAGGCATTTGGCGATGGCCCCCCTCAAACCACGCTGAAAGTCACCCTCTCAAAGTCCGCGCCTTCGGCCAGCAGGCGTTGTAACCTGACCTGCATCGGGTTCTCAGCGTAGACTTCAAGCCGGCGCTCCGCTCGAAACCACCCAGGCGGAAGGATCAGGGTTTGTTCGGCGCCGATGGCCGGGACTGCCGGCAGCAGGAACGCCCGTTGATAGGGAACTTGGTGCCCCGGCTCAAGTGCCTGCGGGCGAGCAGCGACCGCTTGAGGTTTGCCAGGTAGAGCGGCGATCCCTGCGACCAGATTACCACCCTCTTCCTGCATCAACCACGCCACCTGTGCCAGCAGATGCGAGTTGCCGTCATGCGGGCAGATGGAAAGCAACTGCCCCGGCGCGATTTTCTTGCCAACTACCGAGCGCAGCAGGCGAAAACCATTCGCGCACTGGTCAAGCACTTCCCAGGTATCGAAGTCAAAGCCAAGCTGTACCTGGCGGACTTCCAGCATCTGCGTCGGGTCAAGCATGTGTCGGAAGGCAAACATGCTTTCGAATTCCTGGCGCGAATAGATGCTGGTCATCTCCGGCTGCTGGAACTCCTTTCCGGAGATATGGTAGTGCATTGCCGAAAAACCGGTGGATACCTTGGAAATTCCCGATGCATTGTGTCGGCGGAACTTGCGTGCGGCACGCAACATGCTCCATGGCTTATAGAGACGATTGACCAGTCGATAACACTGTGCAGCTGTACAATCTTCACCGAGGCCGAGCTGTGCGGGCGAGATTCGTTGTTGCAACTGCCTTCTCAATTGATTGAGCTGGCTCACCAGGCGAGTGGTGTCGAGTCGACGCAGATGTTCGCGATGCCGGCACTCATTCGACGCCCGCAGACCACAATCCTGCATCAGGTCGACGACGAACGGAGGTAAGGGCTCATTCTCGACGGCCGGGTGCATTGCCACCAGAGGAGACCAATTGCTTGCCCAGCGAAGTACTAGGCTGATGTCACCCATAGACAGGCTGTAGGGACTCGCCAATTCAGCGAGGAGGAGGCTGACGAAAGCGGCGGTACAATGGCTGCTGCGTCCAAGGGGATCGAGCGAGTCCGGCACGGGGAGATTCGCAATTCCCCATTCTTCGGCACTCGCGTAATATCCGTGCAGGTTCAGCCACACTCCTGCCGGCAGGGCCTGACGGGCGCGATGGTGCTCGATGATCACCATTCCCGTGTAGTAAATGCAGCGGTGCAGGATCAGGGCCAGTCGTTCGGCATGGACGTTGCTGTTGTCGTGGCCGTCCAGAAGCTGTGCACAATGCGCGTAGGCGCGGGCTGCCTTCTGCCAGGTGGCAATGACCTGGCAGAAGGCACTTGCCTCGACTTCTCCCAGTGGTAATGCCTTGTTGATGTAGCTTCGGGCGAGCTCTTCCTCGATGAAACAGAGTGAAATCCGCGTCTGTTCGAGCAGCTGCAGATAGACCTCGCCTTGAGGTGGCGTTCTCAACAGACTATCGAGAAAGAGGTTGATGTCGAGCGCAGCCTGTCTTGAATTGGCCAAAGGAAGCCGCGAGAGCATCTGGAAACCGGTATGCAGGTCGGGAATCTTCATGGTCGCCGGGATATTGGGGAGGACTGCATTCATGGTATTCACCGTCGGTTCTATCAGGCTATCTGGTACGCATGGCGGCGATGATCTGGTTACCCAGTTGCTGCCCGTCAACGAAGGGGCGACATGGGCTATTCTGCCGCTGCGGTTTCGTCCAGACAGAGTTGGGAAAATGCCTGTCGTCCCGCCAGCGAGGGATCAGGTGCCAATGAACATGCGGCGTCATATTGCCAAGGCTCGCGAGATTGATCTTGTCCGGCTGGTATAAGGTCCGGACAGCACTTTCCACGGCAAATAGGACGCTCATGAACTGCATCCTTTCCTTTGGAGGCAAGTCAGTCATCTCACGCATGTGCCGGTGCAGAATGATGCGGCAGAAGCCGGGGTAATCCGGGTCACCAACCATGACGACCCGACACAGGTCGCTTTCCCATACCACTTCGCCTCCCGGCGATTCGCATAGTTCGCAATCCTCAACATCGTACTCGCACACTTGCTGACTCCTTGCAGATTTCAGGGCGCTGATGCACCATCCAGGATTCAACGATAAGCCACCAGTGCGGTAAGCGAGAGGAACTAGGTCACGGAAGGAGGCATGTGATCAAGGTACAAGGATATCCAGATCGGCGAGGCTGAAAGGGGAATCGTGCGACTTGCCTGTCACTACATTCCTTTCCCCTTGAGTCTTGGATCTACAGAAGAACGCGCTCGATACCGCCGTTGTTGGCCTTGTGGACGTATAGCGCCATCCAGTCCTCGCCGAGCAGCCGCTTGACCATCTCGACAACAATGTAGTCAGCATGAGTGCCGGTGTCGTCGTGGTAGCGGGACAGGCCCTGCAGGCACGATGGGCAGGAAGTCAGTACCTTGACCTCGCCCGTGAACTGATCCGAACGTAGTCGGCGAGCGCCTTTTTCGATCTCCTCCTGCTTGCGGAAGCGCACCTGCGTAGACACGTCGGGGCGCGTCACCGCCAGCGTTCCCGATTCGCCGCAGCAGCGCTCGGAGAGATCGACCGGCTGTCCCATCAGACTGTTGACCACCTTGATGCCCGGTATTGTTCGCATCGGTGCGTGGCAGGGGTCGTGGTACATATAGCGGGTACCGCTGATCCCATCGACCCGGACTCCCTTCTCCAGTAAATATTCGTGGATGTCCAGCAGGCGGCAGCCGGGAAAGATCTGCTCGAAGTGGTATTTTTCGAGCTGGTCCATGCAGGTGCCACAGGAGACGATGACCGTCCGGATGTCGAGATAGTTGAGCGTGTTGGCGACACGGTGGAAAAGCACCCGGTTATCGGTGGTGATCCGCTGCCCCTGGTCGGCCTCGCCGGCGGCCGTCTGGGGATAGCCGCAGCACAGGTAGCCTGGTGGCAGAACCGTTTGCGCGCCGATATCGTAAAGGATCGCCTGGGTGGCCAGGGCGACCTGCGAGAACAGACGCTCCGAGCCGCAACCCGGAAAGTAGAATACCGCGTCGCCATCGTAATCGGGTGCGCTGACCTTGATGGGGTCGCGAATGATCGGCACGACCTTGTCGTCTTCGATATCGAGCAGAGCGCGGGCAGTCCGTCTGGGAAGTCCGCCCGGCATGGGTTTGTTGATGAAGTGGATGATCTGCGATCTGAGCGTTGGCGAACCCAGCGTCGCGGGCGGTCGCCGGGTCTGGCTCTGAAGCAGGTGCAAGGACCTCGCCAGTTGGTAGGCCAGGCGCTGCGCTCGGTAGCCCCAGTCGATCATCAGCTTGCGGACCAGCTTGATCGTCGCCGGGTCCTTGATCGTCAGGAAAGCCATCGCTGCGGCTTTTGCCGGAACGAACTTCTTCTTGCCCTGTTCACGCAGCAGATTGCGCATCCTGATCGAAACATTGCCGAAATCGATGTCGACCGGGCAGGGGGTGAGGCACTTGTGGCAGATCGTGCAGTGATCGGCGACGTCGTTGAACTCGTCGAAATGCCTGAGCGAGACACCGCGGCGAGTCTGCTCCTCGTAGAGGAAGGCCTCGATCAGCAGCGAAGTGGCCAGGATCTTGTTGCGTGGCGAATAGAGCAGATTGGCACGCGGCACATGCGTTGAACAGACCGGTTTGCACTTGCCACAGCGCAGGCAGTCCTTGACCATCGTCGAGATGTTGCCGATCTCCGATTGCTCCATGATCAGCGACTCGGTGCCGAGCAGCGAGAACGAGGGTGTGTAGGCCTTCGCCAGATCGGCACCGGCGAGCAACTTGCCCTGGTTGAAACGGCCGTCCGGGTCGATCCTCGCTTTGTAATTGCGGTACGGCCGGATCTCGTCCTCACTCAGGAACTCGAGTTTGGTGATGCCGATTCCATGTTCGCCCGAGACGACACCGTCGAGTGCCCGTGCTAGCGCCATGATGCGCGCGACCACCGCATAAGCCGCCTGTAGCATTTCGTAATGGTCGGAGTTGACCGGGATGTTGGTATGCACGTTGCCGTCACCGGCGTGCATGTGCAACGCGACAAACAGGCGGCTGCGCAGAACCCCCTGGTGGATGGCGACGATGCGTTCGCGTACCGGTCGATAGACAAGGCCATCGAAAATCGCTTCGAGCTGCGGCTTGAGTTCTCTTTTCCACGAGACGCGCAGCGAGTAATCCTGCAGGCGATGGAAGAGCGTCGGCATGGCGGTACGGTTTCTCAGCGCATCGACGTGGATGCCCAGGGCGGCAAACTGCGCCTCGGCTTGCGGCAGGGGTTGATCGAGATTTTCGAGCAGCCATTGCCAGCGTGTCTGCACGCTGGCGACAGCGTCCAGCGCTACGGTTCGCCGATCGCCGATCAGCAATTCCCTGTCGAGGTCGGCGTCGCCACGATGCAGGGGCAGGTCGCCACGCAGGAATTCCGCCAGCGCTGCACATAGCGACAGCTTGTTCTTTATCGACAACTCGATATTGATGCGCTCGACTCCATCGCAGTACTCGCCCATGCGCGGCAGTGGAATCACCACGTCTTCGTTCAACTTGAAGGCGTTGGTATGGCGCGAAATGGCTGCGGTGCGCGAGCGATCGAGCCAGAATTTCTTGCGCGTCTCGGCATCGACGGCGATGAAACCCTCGGCACCACGCAGATTGCACAGACGCACCATGTCCGATGCGGCCGTCATCACCGCCGTCTCGTCGTCACCGACGATGTCGCCGATCAAAACCATTTTCGGACGGCCTGCGGTTTCTCCCTTGCGCTTGGCCTTGGTGGCGTAGCCGACGGCCCGCAGGTAGCGCTCGTCGAGGTGTTCGAGGCCGGCAAGCAGCACCCCAGCCGACCTGCCGGGGCCGCCTGGCTTGAAGTAATCGGTGATATCGACAATCGCCGGTACTGCCTCGCGCACCTGCCCGAAGAATTCCAGGCAGATGGTACGCGTGTGCGCAGGCATCCGATGCAGGATCCAGCGGGCGGCGACAATCAGGCCATCGGTCCCTTCTTTCTGGACGCCCGGCAGGCCGGCCAGAAACTTGTCGGTTACATCCTTGCCGAGGCCGGCTTTGCGAAAACGGGCGCCCGGGATTTCCAGGATTTCCGGTGTTCCGTAGAGTGTCCTGCCGTCCTTGCGAAAGCGTTTGATCTCGAAGCGCGCCAGTTCCTGTTCGTGAATCTTGCCGAAGTTGTGATGCATGCGCGTCACTTCCAGTACGTGCCCGCTCGGGTCGACCATTCTCCACCACGCCAGGTTGTCGAGGGCAGTTCCCCAGAGCACGGCTTTTTTACCGCCGGCATTCATCGCGATGTTGCCACCGATGCACGAAGCTTCGGCCGATGTCGGGTCGACGGCAAAAACGCTCCCGGCTGCTGCTGCGGCCTCAGAAACGCGGGCGGTGACGACGCCGGCGCCGGTACGGATGGTTGCCACAGGGCGCTCACTGCCTGGCAGCAGCCGCTCTTCGACGGCGCTGATGTCAATCAGTTTCTCGGTGTTGATCACCACCGACAGCGCTGTCAACGGGATGGCGCCACCGGTATAACCGGTGCCGCCACCGCGTGGGATGATCGTCAACCCGAGTTCGATGCAACCACGTACCAGCGGAGCCATCTCCTCCTCGCTATCCGGGTAGAGGACGACGAATGGGTACTCAATCCGCCAGTCGGTCGCGTCGGTCACGTGCGAGACGCGAGCCAGACCGTCGAAGGCGATGTTGTCGCGGCGCGTATGCCGGCTCAGCACTCTCCGGACCCGTGTCCGCAGTCGGGCGGTATCATCGAAATGCTGTGCAAAACGATTGACCGCCTCCTCGGCCGCAAGGATCAACTGCAGCACCTTGGCATTGCCCTGCCGTCGCTTGCCGATTTCGCGCAGGCGGTGGCGTAGCGCTTCGATCAAGGCGCTGCGACGCTCGCGGCTGGCGAGTAAATCGTCTTCCAGGTAGGGGTTGCGCTGCACCACCCAGATGTCGCCGAGTACCTCATAGAGCATCCGTGCCGAGCGGCCAGTAACACGTTCGGTACGCAATTCGTCAAGCAGTGCCCAGTTTTCCGGCCCGAGCAGGCGAATGACGATCTCGCGGTCGGAGAACGAGGTGTAGTTGTAGGGGATTTCGCGCAGACGTGCGTTCATGGGTACTTCGCCACCAAAGAGCACATTCTAACGGTCATGACTTTGCAAGACATCCCTGATCATGAAAGTCATGACCGTTTCCCTTTCCCCCGACCCCTCCCTCACATGTGGGGAGGGGAGGCTCGTGAGTCGCTGACGCGACCTTCACATGAACTGTTTGCCCATCAAACACCGTTTCTGCTGCTAGAATCGGGCGCTCAGCCCAAGGATCTCTTCTCTGCTGCCATGCCTACCGATTACCTCGAAAGAATTCTCAACGCGCAGGTCTACGACGTTGCGATTGAAACCCCACTTGACCTCGCACCCAGCCTGTCGGCCCGTCTGGGCAATCGGATTCTGTTGAAGCGCGAAGACCTACAGCCGGTTTTTTCCTTCAAGTTGCGCGGCGCTTACAACAAGATCGCCCATCTCTCGGCAGAGCGGCTCAAGCGCGGCGTGATCTGCGCCTCTGCCGGCAACCATGCCCAGGGGGTGGCGCTGGCGGCGGCCAAACTCGGCTGTCGGGCGGTGATCGTGATGCCGACGACGACGCCGCAGATCAAGGTACAGGCGGTGCAGGCGAGAGGTGCGGAAGTGGTGCTTGCTGGTGAGGGCTATGATGACGCCTACACCCACGCTCTGGAACTCGAGAAAAGCGAGAGGCTAAGCTTCGTACACCCTTTCGACGACCCCGAAGTGATCGCCGGGCAGGGCACGATCGGCATGGAGATCCTGCGCCAACATGCCAAACCGATCCATGCCGTATTTTGCTGCATCGGTGGTGGAGGTCTGATTTCTGGCGTCGCGGCCTACATCAAGCGGGTCAGGCCGGAAACCCGGATCATCGGGGTCGAAGCCGTCGACGCCGATGCCATGACACGCTCGCTGAAAGCCGGCAAGCGCGTCCGGCTGGATCACGTCGGCCTGTTCGCCGATGGCGCGGCGGTCAAGTATGTCGGCGAGGAAACTTTCCGCCTCTGTCAGATGTACGTCGACGACATGGTGCTGGTGGATACCGACGCGATTTGCGCGGCGATCAAGGACGTTTTCGAAGATACCCGTGCCGTCCTCGAGCCGGCCGGCGCACTGGCAGTTGCCGGTGCCAAGGCCTATGCCAAGGCGCACAAACTGAAGGACAGAACGCTGATCGCGACGGCATCCGGCGCCAACATGAACTTCGACCGTCTTCGTTTTGTCGCCGAGCGTGCCGAGATCGGTGAGCAGCGCGAAGCCGTCTTTGCCGTGACCCTACCGGAGAAGCCTGGCGCCTACAAGCGCTTCGTTGCATTGATCGGTTCTCGCAACATCACCGAGTTCAATTACCGTTATAACGACCAGCGTGATGCACATGTCTTTGTCGGTATACAGGTCGCATCGCGCGCCGAATCGGTGCGGCTGCTCGAACATCTGCGGAAGCACGACTATCCGACGCTCGACCTGACCGATGACGAAATGGCCAAGGGTCACATCCGTCATCTGGTCGGCGGGCACTCGCCACAAATCCAGCACGAGATCCTCTACCGTTTCGAGTTTCCCGAGCGTCCTGGCGCGCTGATGAACTTTCTCAACCGCATGAGCGCCGGCTGGAACATCAGCCTTTTTCATTATCGCAACCATGGCGCCGACTACGGTCGCGTGCTGGTCGGCATGCAGGTGCCGCCGTGCGAGATGGGTGACTTCGAGGATTTTCTGGCGAAACTCGGCTACGCATACTGGAACGAAAGCCATAATCCGGCATACAAACTGTTTCTCGCCTAGTCACTTTCAGAGGAGATTTCGCCATGCCCATGCACATCGCCGACAATGTCACCGACCTGATCGGCAACACGCCATTGGTCAGACTCAACCGTCTCGGTGCCGGTATTGACGGTACCGTCGTCGTCAAACTCGAATTTTACAGTCCCGCGCACAGCGTCAAGGACCGTATCGCAGCAGCGATGATTGATGCAGCGCAGGCTGCCGGCAAGATCAGCGCGGAAACGATCGTTCTCGAGCCGACTTCGGGAAATACCGGTATCGGCCTGGCGATGGTCTGTGCGGCGCGCGGAATCCGATGCTGCTTCGTGATGCCGGAAACCATGAGCCGCGAACGCCGCCTGCTGCTCAAGGCCTATGGTGCCGAGCTGGTGCTGACCCCTGGGCCCGAGGGTATGAGTGGCGCGATCCGCCGCGCCGAGGAACTCGCTGCCGCCGATGCCCGTTATTTCATTCCGCAGCAATTCGAGAACCCGGCCAATCCGGCGATCCACCGCGCAACGACGGCGGAAGAGATCTGGCGTGATACCGACGGACAGGTCGACATCTTCGTCTCCGGCGTCGGTACCGGTGGCACCATTACCGGCGTCGGCGAAGTGCTCAAGGCCAGAAGACCTGGCGTGCAGGTCATCGCCGTCGAACCCGACGCGTCGCCGGTGCTCTCGGGCGGGGTCAAGGGACCGCATCCGATTCAGGGGATCGGCGCCGGTTTCGTTCCCAAGGTCCTGAACACTGCGATCTACGACGAAGTGCTGCGTGTCAAGGCCGACGACGCTTTTGACATCGCTCGCCGGATGGCGAGTGAAGAAGGGCTGTTGGTGGGAATTTCCTCGGGCGCGGCTGTCTGGGCCGCCCTCGAAGTCGCGCGGCGGCCGGAAAATGCCGGCAAGCTGAGTGTGGTGATCATTCCCTCGTTCGGCGAACGCTACCTGTCGACTGCACTCTACGCCCACCTCGAAGTCTGACATCTTGACCCTGGGCTTGCCGGTGAACGGTTTCGACTTTGCTCATGTCATCGACCGCCGCGGCGGAGATTCGCTCAAGTGGAACAAATACGCCGGTCGCGACGTGCTGCCGTTATGGGTTGCGGACATGGATTTTGCCGCGCCGCCGGCGATCGTCGCGGCCATCGAAAAGCGTGTCGCGCAAGGCTGTTTCGGCTACGCCGTGCCATCGCCGGCGCTCTACGATGCCGTTCTCGGGTACTTGTGGAGCGCGTACGGTTGGCGGGTCGAGGCCGACTGGCTGTTGTGGTTGCCCGGTCTGGTCTGCGGCCTCAACGTCGCCTGCCGGAGCGTCGACGGCGATGTCCTGACGGCGACGCCCGTCTATCCGCCATTTCTCTCCGCGCCGCGCTTGTCCGGCCGGCGGCTGGCGAGCGCCGCGCTGTGTCAGAGCGATGGCCGCTGGGGCTGGGATTTCGCGGCGCTGGAAGCCGCGCTGACGCCCAGCAGCCGCCTGTTGCTGCTTTGCCATCCGCACAACCCGGTTGGCCGGGCCTGGGAGCGCGCGGAACTCGAGGCCATCGCCGCCTTCTGCCAGCGCCATGACCTGCTCGTCTGCTCCGATGAAATCCACTGCGGCCTGATCCTCGACGAGCACCGGCAGCATCTGCCCCTGGCGATGCTCGATACCAACCTGGCCAAGCGCAGCATCACCCTGATGGCGCCGTCGAAAACCTACAACATTCCCGGTCTGGGCGCTGCTTTTGCGGTGATTCCCGACGCTGCCTTGCGCCGGCGCTTTGTCGCTGCCGCGCGCGGCATCGTACCGGACGTCAATGTCCTCGGCCTTGCGGCAACCGAAGCGGCATACCGCGACTGCGAGGACTGGCGCAGCGCCCTGCTGCAGGCGCTACGCAGCAATCGCGATCGTGTCGAAACCGACCTTGCCGGCATGCCCGGCCTGGCCGTGAGCCATGTCGAAGCGACCTACCTGGCGTGGATCGACGCGCGCGGTCTCGGGGTCGACGATCCCGCCGCATTTTTCGAGGCCGCAGGGGTCGGTCTGTCGAGTGGCGTCGATTTCGGTCTGCCGGGTTGGGTACGGCTCAATTTCGGTTGTCCACAGACGACGCTCGACGCTGCGCTCGAACGGATGCGGCTCGCATGCAGGGGAAGCCGTGGCCTGACTCCGACTACCAGAACCTGACAGGTGTTCATGCAGGCGCTCGCTGGCTGTGTTCGATCGGCGCCTTGATCCTTCCGACAGGCGTTCAACTACGGACGGCGGACTCCGATTCCCGGATTTCCATCTGGCTGAAGGCCAGTGCCAGTATCGGCGAACTCAGCCCCTTTGCCAGCGATTTGTCCAGCAGATCGCCGAGCACGTGGCGGTGCTCGGTGCGCAGGCCCGCCTGCAGATCACGAAGCATCGAGGAGGTCAGTGCCGAACCGCGCTGGGTGAGTGTTTTCAAGGCTGCGTCGCGGGCCACCGGTGCCATGTCGATGCCGCAGGTCGTGGCCACCGCCAGACATTCCGCGTACAGTTGCCGAATCAGTGCTTCGCCGTTGGCAGTTGCCATGATCTGACCGACACTGCCCCGCATCAGGGTGGTGATACCGGCCAGGGTGGCAATGAAGACCCATTTCTCCCAAAGGCTCAGGACGATGTCCGGGGACAGGCGGGCGTTGAATTTTGCGGCCTGGCACACTTCGACGAAGCGGGCGGCAATTGCCTGGGTTTCCGCCGTTCGGCCGCCAACGGTCAGGGAATGCATCGGGGCGAGTTGTCGTACCGTGCCGTCCGCTTCCAGCATGGCCGCCACCTGGGCAATGCCGCCGAGGATGTGCTCAGCGCCAAAGCGACGGTCCAGCACTTGCATGTGCGAGAAACCGTTGAGCAGCGGCAGGATGAAGGTCGCAGGTGTGATGAAAGCGGCAACGGATTCGATCGCATCCTCGAGGTCGAAGGCCTTTGCTGTCAGCACGACGAGGTCGTAGTTGTCCTCTGGCTGATCCCGGGTGACGCATTTCACCGGGACTACGAAATCGCCGGAAGGGCTGTGTACCTGCAGACCTTCGGATCGAAGACGTTCGGCGCGTGCCGGTCGCACCAGAAATGTCACGTCTGCACCCGCTTCGACGAGCCGGGCTCCGAAATAGCCGCCGACGCCGCCGGCACCAAGAAACAGTATCTTCACGATGGCTCCTTCGATGTTGGACGCCGCAGCACAAAAAAGAGGAGGGAAATCCAGCCCCTCTGGCGAGAGTATAGCGCTGTAGGTCGGTCGCTCAATGGCGGATGCAGATCTTGCCGAACTGTGAGCCGCTCTTCAGGTACGCCAGCGCTTCCTTGAGCGCCGGAAATTCGAAAACCCGGTCGACGATCACCGGCATGCGGTGCTGCTCTAGCGCCCGCAGCATCGCCTCGAAGCCGTCGCGATGGCCGACGGTGATGCCCTGCAGCCGCACCTGCCGGGTGATGATCAGGCCAAGCGGTGTTGCCAATGAGGAGCCCGAGAGCACACCGATCATCGACAGGGTGCCGCCGGGGCGAATGCAGCGCAGCGACTGCGGCAGGGTTTTCTCGCCGCCAAGCTCGACGATATGGTCGAAGCCTCGACCATCGGTGAGCGCACGTGCCGGTTTCGACCATTCGGGAGTCGTCCGGTAGTTGATCGTCGCGTCGGCACCGAGTGCCCTGAGCCGCTCGATCTTCTCGTCGCTCGACGAGATCACGGTGACCCGTGCGCCGGCGATCCTGGCAAACGCCAGCGCGAACAGCGCCACGCCGCCGGAGCCCTGGATCAGTACCTGTTCGCCGGGTTTGACCGCGCCGTGCGTGGCTAGAGCGCTCCAGGCAGTCAAGGCAGCGCAGGGTAGCGTCGCGGCTTCGACATCGCTGAGATAGGCGGGCACCTTGACCACGCCCTGTTCAGACAGGCACATGAACTCCGCCATGGTGCCATCGATCGGGCCACCGAGCGACCCAGTCATGCGAGAGAGATCCGGTTCGCCGGCAATCCAGCCCTGGAAAAAGGTCGGGCAGACGCGGTCGCCGACCGCCACGCGGGTGACCCCTGGGCCCACCGCAACAACCTCGCCGACGCCGTCGGACAGCGGGATCAGCGGCAGTTTTCCGGTAAAGCTGCCATATCCACGCTCGGGAACGACCAAGTCGCGGAAATTCAGCGACGAGGCGAGCATCCGCAGCAGTACCTGTCCCGCTCCTGGCTGGGGTTGCGGGCGATCGGCCAGTTTGAGGTTGGCCATCCCCCAATCATCCTGAATCTGAAATACGCGCATGTTGCACCTCCGGTATCCGACGCCGTAGCGCCAGGGTTTTGCTGACCTATTGCCATGAACTCCACGACCTTGACAACGCGTTTCGGCGAGAGGAGGAGAGGAGACTTCCGAGAGTTTGTCCGAGCAGAGTGGTGGCCGTCAATCATTCCGGTCGACTTGTGCAGCTATCCCAGTTCGACTTCGACCAGGCAGTCGTAGAACGTCGCTCCGCCGCCCATCTCGGTCAGCGCCTGGCTGGTGACTTGATTACAGTTGCGTCCGTCGGGCGAGAGCTTTCGCCACCAGATGGAGGTGGCCATGGCCACGCCTGGACGGATGCGGTCGCTGACGACGGCGCGGGCGCGGAATTCGCCACGATGGTTATGGATGCGCAGCGGGCTGTCATTGGCAATGCCGCGTGCCGCGGCATCGACCGGATGGATGTGGAGCGCGGGCGACTTTTCCTGCGCCAGAAAGCGTGGCGAGTTGGCAAAGCTGGTGTTCAGGAAGTTGCGCGCCGGTGGCGTGATCAGCGCCAGAGGGAATTGTGCTGCCAGCGGACTTTGCCGCCATTCGTGCGGTTCGATGAAAGTCGGCAGCGGGTCGAGTCCTGCACCGGCAAGCATCTCGCTGAAAAACTCGCATTTCCCTGAAGGGGTCGGAAAACCGCCCTCTGCGAAAGGCGCTTCGCCAGGTGGCAGATTGAGGCGGGCGTGACCCTCGGCCTTGAGTCTTTCCCAGGACAGGCCGGCGAGGCGGGGATCGCTCCAGTCGAAAGCCTGGTGACACAAATCTTCATCGCTATCGGCGAAGCAGGTTTCACTGAAGCCCATCTGTCGGGCCAGGCGGCGGAACAGCTCGGTGTTCGGCAGCGCTTCACCGAGCGGGGCGATCGCCGGCTGGTTGACCTGCAGGTGTAGATGCCCGTAAGACTTGTGGATGTCGAGCTGTTCCATGTGGCTGGTGGCCGGCAGCAGGATGTCGGCGTAGTCGGCGGTGTCGGTCTGGAAAAGGTCATGAACGACGGTGAACAGGTCGTCGCGGGCCAGGCCGCGTTCCACCTCGGCCGACTGTGGGGCAATTGCGAGCGGATTGCTGTTGTACACGAACAGTGCCTTGATCGGCGGTTGTGCGCGCAGCAGCGCGTGACCGATGGTGCTCATGTTGATCGTTCGCGGCGCTGGCGTCGGCATCAGGTCCGGTCGTTCGAGGGCCGCGGTACCGACCGGATAATTGCCGGAGCTGGACAGCAGCACGCCACCCGCTGCATCTCGCCAGGCACCGGTGAGCGCCGGCAGGCAGGCGACGCTGCGCAACGCCATACCGCCGCCGGCGGTGCGGTTGATGCCGTAATTGGTCCGAATCGCTGCTGGTCGGGTGCTGCCGTACGCGTGCGCGAGGTGTTCAATCTCCTGGGCGCGGATGCCGCAGATCGCCGCGACCCGCTCCGGCGGGTATTCCAGCACGCGTTGCCTTAGGGCGTCGAAGCCGAGCGTATGGCGAGCGATGTAGTCGTGGTCGAGCAGATCGTCGCGAATCAGTACGTTCATCAGTCCGAGTGCCAGTGCGCTGTCGGTTCCCGGCAGCAGCGCGATGTGCTGGTCGCACTTGTCGGCGGTGGTGGTGCGGCAGGGGTCGATGGCAATCAGGCGCGCACCGCGCCGCTTCGCCTCCTGCACCAGACGCCAGAAGTGCAGGTTGGAGACCACGCTGTTGGTTCCCCAGAGAATGATCAGGCGCGCATCGACAACGTTTTCGGCGTCGAACCCGACGCTGGCGCCGATCGTGGCACGGTAACCCAACGCGCCGGCACTGGCGCAGATCGTCCGGTCGAGTTGCGAGGCACCGAGACGGTGGAAGAAGCGACGGTCCATTGAACCGTAACCGAGCATGCCGGAGTTGCCAGCATAGCTGTAGGGAACAATCGCTTCAGCGCCATCTGTAGCGGTAATGTGGCGGAAACGATCGGCAATCGTAGCCAGGGCATCATCCCAGGAGATACGCTCGAATTTCGCCCCCGGACCTTTGGACGTGGTTCGGCGTGCCGGGTACAGCAGGCGCTCGGAGTGGTAGATGCGCTCCGGGTAGAAAGCGACCTTGGTACACAGCACTCCGGCCGTCGGTGGATGATCGGCCGCACCGGCGACCTTGACGACGCGGCCACTGCTGACAGTGACGTCGAGCGCGCAGGTATCCGGGCAGTCATGTGGGCAGGCGCCGCGCACCGTGTGGGTGGCTGCTGGCGCTGAAGCGGGGTGGTGGGCCATGGAGTGTTTCCGGGCGGGTGTCGATGGCGAGAAGATAGCACACCGACTGGAGTAGAATGAGGCCAATGCGGGTTCTTGGCATCGAATCCTCCTGCGATGAAACGGGTATGGCGCTGTACAGCACCGACGCTGGCGGCGCCTTGCTCGCGCACGCCCTGCACTCGCAGGTGTGCATGCACGCCGACTTCGGCGGGGTAGTCCCCGAACTCGCTTCGCGCGATCATATCCGACGACTCGTACCACTCCTGCGCCAGGTGCTGGCCAATAGCGCATGTTCAGTGACGGATCTCGATGCCATTGCCTACACGCAGGGGCCGGGCTTGGCGGGCGCCCTGCTGGTGGGCGCGGCTTTTGCCGAAGCGCTGGCGACAGCGCTCGGAGTCCCGACCGTGCCGGTGCATCACCTCGAAGGCCACCTGCTGTCGCCGTTGTTGTCAAGCAAGCCGCCGCGTTTTCCCTTTGTTGCCCTGCTCGTTTCGGGGGGCCATAGCCAGTTGATGCGGGTGACCGGCGTCGGCGAATACGAGTTGCTGGGCGAAACCCTTGATGACGCCGCCGGTGAAGCTTTCGACAAGACCGCCAAACTGCTCGGTCTCGGCTACCCCGGCGGCCCGGCACTGGCCGCTCTGGCCGATACGGGTCGGCCCGGTCAGGTCAAACTGCCACGCCCGATGCTGCAAACCCCTGATCTCGACTTCAGTTTCAGCGGTCTGAAAACCGCGGTGCTGGTGAAGGTACGCGAGTTGGCGACGATCAGCGATCAGCAGCGGGCGGACATTGCACGCGGATTTCAGGATGCGATTGTCGAAGTGCTGGTCAGCAAGTCACTGCGCGCGGTGAAAGTCTGCGGCCTGCAGCAACTGGTGGTGGCTGGTGGCGTCGGCGCCAACCGTGAACTGCGTCGCCAACTCGATGCACACGCTCTTGCGGCAAGGATCGCCGTTTTTTACCCCGAGCTCGAGTTCTGTACCGACAACGGCGCGATGATCGCGCTGGCCGGGGCCTTGCGTCTTCAGGCAGGGGGAGCTGGCAAGCTGCCCGGTGCATTCGCTGTGCGGCCGCGCTGGCCCTTGACGGGCGCCTAGACGAGGCTTTCTGCGGGTCAAGTGATTGCCCGTTCACCGCCCGACCTGCGCCTGTCGAAGGCCCTGTTTTTGGGATCGCCTTGCGGAAAAAGCGCCTAACTGTTCACCCAGTCGATGATCGCCTGCCATTGCTCCAGATCTTTCGCCGCACGCGATGCCGAAAGGTCGAACATGGTCATTCCGTGCATCGTTGTCTGCACGTAGAGCTGCGTACTGCGCAGATGGGTAAGGACCGGCAGATCGTACTTCGCGAGAAAGCGCTCCAGCTCGGCGGCTGAGCGGGTACGCGGGTCGACGCGCATGCCGACTACGGCAACGAAAGCCTGTTCGTTGCGGATCGCTTTCTCGGCCAGCAGCGTCTCCAGGAAATGGCCTGTTGCCAGAATATCGAATAGCGAGGGCTGCAGCGGAACAATGACCCGATTGACCTGTTTGACGACGGTGTCGAGCGCTTTGCCGTGCAAGCCAGCGGGCGTGTCGAGAACCACATGCGTGGTGCCCTTCGGTGGTTTGGCAGTTTTTCCGGGCTCGATTTCCCAGCTACGAATCGGTGGCAGGATCGATGGCCGCAAACGCAGCCATTCCCGCGACGACTGCTGACGATCGACGTCGCCGAGCATCACGCGCTGGCCACTGCGCGCGAGATGGCCGGCCAGATTGATGGCCAGTGTCGATTTCCCCGACCCGCCCTTGGGATTCGCAATCAGGAAGGATTTCATTATCAATTGTCCTTGTCATGGTTCGTAGCGAGCCGGCGAAGCTCTGCACGCACCAGATTGATGTGCTCGCGCAGAGTGTAAAGCAGATCGCTGAAGGCCAGTGGAATATTGAGCACGCTGGCCCCCTCGTCGATATGATCGAGATGGTCCACGTACTGCTGGTGGCGAGCCGGGTCATAGTGATGACGCAGATCGTTTTCGAGGAACTTCAGATCACCGTAATAGCGAAAGATTTTCGAGCGCACACGCCAGCTATAGATCGCCGGCGCGAATTTCAACAGCGGCAGAGACAACATCAGCAGTGGCAGAATCATCACGAACAGGCGCTCGACCAGCACCGCCAGCCAGAAAGGCAGATAAACCTGGAGAAACGGCGGCCCCGACTTGTAGTAGTGCTCGGCATCTTTCGACAGCGGAAAGCTGTGGTCCTTGTAGGCCGGGAATTCACCGGCACGCTGGAAAAAGCCGCTCTTGCCGTTGACTTCGGTCATCGCCTGCAACAGCAGGCTCGCCAGCGCCGGATGCAGATCGTCGCGAACGATGATATTGGCCGTGGTCGCCAGCAGCAGGGTATCGCGTGGCGGCAGATCGCGCACCAGATCGACGACTCCGCGTGGCAGCACGATCTTTGAGAGGAACGGGAAACGGCGCAGATAGGCCTCGGCCTGGCTCAGGCTGACTACCCGCAGGCCCGGTGAACGCAGCATCACCTGCACGACCGGCGCTTCCTGGGCGGCAACGATGAAAGCGGCATCAATCTGTCCTTGCTGCAGGGCTTCGGCGGCGGTAAGGCCGGCAATCGGCAAAAGGTTCGGGCTGTTGGCCGGGATCTCATTGGCCTCCAGCAGGCTCAGTGCGAGCCCGCGGATACCGCTGCCGTCCTCGCCAACGGCGATCCGCTGACCCGCCAGTTGATGCAGCTTGTCGACGCGTTGTGCTCCGCGGTAGAACACCCACACCGGCTCGTAGGATACGCTGCCCAGCGAACGCAGCGAACCTTCGCCGTCGTCCTCGCCAACGGCTGGTGGAACAATGCCGCCCTGCACGAAAGCGATGTCGGCTTCACGATTTTCGATACGTTCGAGGTTCTGGTGCGAACCCGCAGAGGTCAGGATATCGAGCGTGACGCCCTTGGTCGCCAGCTGAACGGCGTAGCGTTGGGCGTAGGCATAATAGGCACCGGAGTCGCTGCCGGTGGTGATGGTGATGCGTCGGGGCGGCTCGGGCGAGACAAACTGGTAGGCGACTGCCAGACCAATCGCCGTGATCAGGACGATCGGCCAGGCCGTCGCCAGCAGGTAGCGGAGGGCAACCAGCCGGGCGCGCAAATGCTGCATCAGGGCAGCAGGATGGTCGATCCGCTATGTTTGCGCCCTTCGAGGTCACGATGCGCCTGCGCCACTTCTGCCAGGGGGTAAGTCTGGTTGACCTCGATTTTCACTTGCCCGCTACCGACCACGTCGAACAGTTGGGCGCCAAGCGCGAGTAGATCCTCGCGCTTGGCGGTGTAATGCATCAGTGTCGGCCGGGTCAGAAACAGCGAACCCTTCTGCGACAGCAACAGCGGGTCGAAGGGCGGCACCGGACCGGAGGCATTGCCGAAGCTGACCAGCATCCCACAGGTGCGCAGGCTGTCGAGCGAACCGGCAAAGGTATCCTTGCCGACCCCGTCATAGACCACGGCCACGCCCTCGCCGACGGTGATTTCACGAACCCGGCGGGCAAAGTCCTCGCGCGTATAGTCGATCACATGGTCGCAGCCGTGCGCGGCGGCCAGCGCCGCCTTGGCCGCAGTGGATACCGTGCCGATTACCGTAGCACCGAGCGCCTTGGCCCACTGGCAAGCGATCAGACCGACGCCGCCGGCTGCCGCATGAATCAGCACGCTGTCGCCAGCCTGGACGCGATAGGTACGGCGCAGCAGATAGGCACTGGTCAGACCCTGCAACATCATCGCCGCTGCGGTGCGAAAATCGATCGCGTCCGGCAACTTCAGCAAACGGTTAGCGGGCAGGCAGCGGATCTGGCTATAAGCGCCGACCGGACCCCCGGCGTAAGCGACGCGATCGCCCGGGCGCAGCTCGCTGACCCCGGCACCGACCGCTTCGACGACGCCCGCAGCTTCCAGGCCAAGACCGTTCGGCAACTGCAGCGGGTAAAGACCGCTGCGATGATAGATGTCAATGTAGTTGAGGCCGACGGCGTGGTGGCGCACGCGCGCCTCTCCAGGCGCCGGATCGGCGACTGCAAGCTCTTCCCAACACATGACCTCTGGGCCACCGGTGCGGTGCATACGAATGGCAAATGGCATGGTGATCTCCTCATTTGACGTAACGCGACAGTCTAGTGTGGCGCCCGCTTCTTAGGCAAGCGCAAAAAAGCCCTTGTGCTCTGCCATTTAACCCCCTAAGTGACCGGTGGTCCACAGACTTATCCACACACTTGGTGGGCAAAGAGGGCAGATATCCACCGTTTTTTTTCAACAACGCTCATGGCAAGGAGCACCACCCCGATTGATGAAAGTTGAAAGTCGTGGTGACGATTCCTTGCTTGTCAATGTGCCCCCGGTGCCCGTCAGGCCGGCGTCAGCCGGGCGTACCCAAGCGCCAGCCACTTCATGCCGGCGGCACCAAAATTGACCTGCACGCGTGCTTCGGATCCCGACCCTTCGGTGGCCACGATGACCCCGGCACCGAACCGGGCATGGCGCACGTTCTGGCCGATGCGCAAACCGCCGACTGCGGTCGGCACCTGCCCGCCGGGGCTGCTGGTCGGGCGGGCAGACACCTGGCTGCCGCAGCGGTTGATCCTGCGCAACAGCGTTGCCGGCAGTTCTTCGAGAAAGGACGAAGGCAGGCAGTAGCGCGTCTGCCCGTGCAGCAGGCGCGTCTGCGCGTGGCTCAGATAGAGGCGGCGGCGGGCACGCGTCAGGGCAACGTACATCAGCCGCCTTTCCTCCTCCAGGCCGTCGCGCTCTTGCGCAGCGTTCTCGTGCGGAAAAAGACCCTGTTCGAGGCCGGAGATGAAGACCACATCGAATTCGAGTCCCTTGGCGGCATGCACGGTCATCAACTGGACGGCCTCTTCGCCTTCGCCGGCTTGATGCTCGCCGGCCTCCAACGAGGCGTGCGCGAGAAAGGAGGCAAGTGGACCACCATCCGGCACCGCTTCGCCGTCACTCGCTGAATCGCTGGGAGAGCCATTCTCCTCGCGCAGGAAAGCCGTTGCGGCGTTGATCAGTTCGTCGAGGTTCTCGAGTCGGTCCTGGCCTTCCTTTTCGGCCAAGTAATGCTGGCGCAGGCCGCTCTTCTCGATCAACCGATCGATCACTGCCGGAAGGGGAAGATCTCGGGTTTCGCTGCGCATTATCTCGATCAGGCGGACGAATCGGGTGACTGCGCTCCCGGCCTTGCCGGCGAGACTCGCAGCCGCGTTGTAGAGGCTGGAATTCGTCTGCTGTGCAGCTTCCTGTAACGCTTCGATGCTGCGACTGCCGATCCCGCGTGTCGGAAAGTTGACCACCCGTGTAAAAGCCGTATCGTCATCGGGGTTGGCGATCAGGCGTAGGTAAGCCAGCGCATGCTTGATCTCCTGTCGGTCGAAGAAGCGCAGGCCGCCATGCACGCGATAGGGTATTCCCTGCGTGAACAAGTGGTGCTCGAGGACGCGTGACTGCGCGTTGGAGCGGTACAGCAGGGCGATCTGATGGCGTCCAACACCTGCACGAACGAGTTCGGACAGCTCTTCGATGATCAAACGCGCTTCGTCGACATCCGAATACGCCTCGAAAACACGGATCGGCTCGCCAGCTCCGGCTTCGGTCCATAGTTTCTTGCCCAGTCGACCACGATTCTGCTGGATCAGGGCATTGGCGGCATCGAGGATATTGCCATGCGAGCGGTAGTTCTGTTCGAGTCGAATCACGTTCGGCAACGCGAACTCGCGCTGCAGGTCGCGCATATTGCCGATCTCGGCACCGCGGAAGGCGTAGATCGACTGGTCGTCGTCGCCGACTGCGAAGAGACAGGCCGCACTGCTTTCCGGAATGACGCTGCCCCGTCCGGCGAGCAGTTTCAGCCAGGCATACTGGAGGCGGTTGGTATCCTGGAATTCATCGACCAGGATATGACGAAAACGCGCCTGATAATGCTGGCAGAGCGGCTCGTTACGTTGCAGCAGTTCGTACGAGCGCAGCAATAGTTCGGCGAAGTCGACCACCCCTTCGCGCCGACATTGCGCCTCATATTCGGTATACAGCTCGACCCGGCGGCTGGTAAATGCATCATAGGCTTCGGCCTGGGCAGCGCGCAGGCCCTGTTCCTTGTGCGCGTTGATGAAATGCATCAGCTCGCGTGGCGGAAACTTCTGGTCGTCGACATTGAGATTCTTCAGCAGGCGTTTGATCGTTGCCAACTGGTCCGCCGCATCGAGAATCTGGAATTGTGCGGGCAGCCCGGCCTCGTGGCAGTGCGCGCGCAGGAGGCGGTTGCAGAGACCGTGAAAGGTGCCGATCCACATGCCGCGAGAGTTGATCGGCAGCATGGCAGCGAGTCGCGACTGCATTTCCTTTGCCGCCTTGTTGGTGAAAGTCACCGCCAGGATGCCCTGCGGCCCGACCTGCCCGGTCGAGATCAGCCAGGCGATCCGCGTGGTCAGGACGCGCGTCTTGCCGCTGCCGGCACCGGCAAGTATCAGGGCATGTTGCGCTGGCAGCGTGACGGCAGCAAGCTGTGGCGCATTGAGATGGGCGAGCAGGTCGGACATGAGGAAGGTTTCCTGGCAAGGCAGCCGTGATTATAGCGGGCGCGTTGCGCTGACCTCGGTTTGCTTGCAGCGTTAAAAGGGCGGCTGCCCGGGCGGCCTCCGGATATGGCATTGCTGACCGCGACGGAGTGGAGTACCTTGTTGTTCTATCAGAAATACACCGTTTCGGAGAAGAAAAAATGGCGAAGCTGATACTTGCGGAGGTGATCGAGAAAACCCTGAAGGGAATCACGATCCCCGCCAGACCGCAGGTGCTGCTCAATCTCCAGAATGAACTCGGGAAAAGCGATCCGGACCCGCGGGTCATCGTGCGTCTGGTCAGTGGCGACGTCGGCCTCTCGGCGGCCATGCTCAAAACGGTGAATTCTCCTTTTTTTGGCCTCTCCAGGAAGATCAGCTCGGTCGCTCAGGCGATGAGCCTGCTAGGCATCAAGGCCGCCGGGCAGATCGTTACTGGCCTGGTGCTGAAGGCCGCCGTGGGTGGCAAGACGCCGTCACTGGAACGTTTCTGGGAGCGTGCCGAAAAGGTCGCCGGTATTGCCTACTACATCGCCTCGACGATTCCAAGAGGGCCTCTCGACGACGCCTATTGCTTCGGACTGTTCCACGACGTCGGCATCCCGATCCTGATGCAGAGGTTTCCCGATTACCGGCAAACGTTGGCGCTGGCGGAAAAGGACGACACTCAGCCATCCACTGCCGTGGAAAATGAACGGTACGCGACCGATCATGCGACCATCGGCTACTTGGTGGCCAAGTGCTGGTTCCTGCCGGAAGCGATCTGCAACGGCATTTTCTACCATCATGATCCCTCGGTCTTTGACGATAAGGACAGCTTCAACCCGCAGGCAATGACCCTGATTGCCATCAATGCCATAGCTGAATATTTTCATGACGAATACTTCCTCACGCGTACCAACTACCGTGGGGAAACGATCGACTCTCGCGTACTCGGCCATCTCGGGTTGCAAGATGACGAGTACAGCGATTTGCGAGAAGACCTGAGCAAACTATTCAAATGAACGAAGTCATTCATCGCCGTCCGCCGTTCCCGAGGCCACGCTACCTGCTGCTGGTCGAGCCATTGCGGCACTTGGCGGCGGGAAAAAGACCCCGTCCTCGGTAACCATCGCATCAAGTCTCTGATCATGCGGTTCGGGGTGGATCGAGTCCATCCGGGCCAGTTCAAAACCGACGCCAACCGCAAGCGGACGTGGCGAGAGCGACGCCAGCGTGCGATCGAAGTAGCCGCCGCCGTAACCGATGCGATGGCCGGCGGCATCGAAGCCATTCACCGGGATCAGCAAGGCTTGCGGGATCAGGAAATCACCTGCCGCCGGCGCCGGGATGCCATGCTGGTCGATGACCATCACCGTGCCTGGCGACCAGGCGCGAAAAGCCAGCACCCGGTTTTCACCGATCACCACCGGCAGCAGCGCCACGAAGCCTGGCCGACCCTCGCCGGCCCAGCTTGTGATCAGCGGCCTGAGGTCGGGCTCCTTTCTGAACGGCCAGCAGAAACCGACGCGCATTCCCGAGAGCTGTGGAAAACTGGCCTGCAGGAGCGCGCAGATGCGCCGGCAATGACCATCCCATGCGTCAGCCGGCAAGGCCAGCCGACGCTCGATCAGCGTCTTGCGCAGCGCACGCCGGTCGACAATGATTCCCGGCATCAACCCGGCAGCCATGTGATATGCTCAAATGCAGTGTGTTTCGAGAAACCCAGCTTATCATGAAGTTTCGTCAGCCGATCCTGCGCGTCCTCATCCCCCTGTTTCTGGCACCCACCCTGGCCTTTGCGCTGACGCCCGACGAGCAGTTTCTGGCCGCGCGCGACGCTGCACGCACCGGCGACCGGGCCAAGCTGGAACGTCTGGCGCCTTTTCTGCAGGGCCATGAACTCGAAGCCTACGTCGAATACTGGCAGCTCCTCCCGGACCTCAAGGACAGCGATCCGGCGACTGTGCAGGCTTTCCTCAGTCGCCACGAAAACAGCTACATTGCCGAGAAACTGCGCACTGACTGGCTCCGCCAGCTCGCCAGAAAGCAGCAATGGTCGCTTTTTGACAGCGAGTATCCGCGCTTGGCGCAAGCCAACCAGGAGCTCGCCTGCCAGGCGCTGCAGAGTCGGCGCGCGCAGGGCGACCCGCGCGTCCTCGACGATGCGCTGCCGCTCTGGCTGACCCTGCTCGAACCCCCCGAACCCTGCTACCCGGTTCTCGAAGCGCTGATCATCGACAAGCGAGTGCTGGCCGATGCGGTGTGGGCACGCATTCGCCGCCAGTTTGAAGCCAACAAGATCGCAGCCGCCCTGTACTCGATGAATTACTTGCCCTCCAGCCAGATGCCGGAAAAGAAACTGGCACAGACGGTCGTCGACACGCCACTCCCCTGGCTGGGGCGATTGCCGAGCGACTTCTCGGGTAATCGCGCGCAGCGCGAGCTGGCGGCACTGGCGATCCAGCGCCTTGCCCGCAATGATCCGCGGATGGCCGCCGATCAACTCGAGAAAATCGGGGGGTCGATGAAGTCTGGTGAAAAGGCCTGGGCATGGAGTCAGATCGGCTTGCAGGCGGCACAACGGCATCTGCCGGAAGCCATGGAGTGGTACCGGCAGGCCGGCGACGCACCCCTTTCGGACGAGGCCGCCGAGTGGAAGGTGCGCGCTGCGCTACGCGTGCAGGACTGGGGCAGCGTTCGCGCCAGCATCGAAAGGATGCCTCCGGAGCTGGCCGCGCAACCCGCCTGGGTGTACTGGCTGGGTCGTGCGTACCGCGCCGGCGGACGCATGGAAGATGCCAACACGTTGTTTGCGAAGATCGCCGGACAACCCGACTTCTACGGCAGTCTGGCCAATGATGAACTCGGCCGCCACACCATGACCCCACCCAAGGCACCACCCCCGAGCCGGGAAGAGCTGGCGCAGGTCAGTGCCATTCCCGGCGTGCGGCGTGCGCAGACCTTCTTTCGCCTCAACCTGCGCAGTGAGGGCAGCAAGGAATGGAGCTGGGCTCTGCGCAGCATGAGTGACCGGGAACTACTGGCTGCCTCCGAAATCGCCGTGCGCTCGGGCAATTACGACCGTGCGATTGCCGCCGCTGACCGCACCCGCAATGAACACGACTACTCGCTGCGCTATTTGGCGCCCTACGGCGACCAGGTCCGTCCGGCTGCGCGAAATCAGGCGCTGGATGACGCCTGGGTGTATGGCCTGATGCGCCAGGAAAGCCGTTTCATCAGCAGCGCCAGATCGAACGTCGGCGCTTCCGGGCTGATGCAACTGATGCCGGCGACCGCCAAATGGGTGGCCAACAAGATCGGTCTGAAGGATTTCCAGCAGGCCAGGGTCAACGATGCCGAAACCAACGTGTTGCTCGGTACCACCTACATGCGCCTGGTTCTCGAAAGCCTCGACAATCACCCGGTGCTCGCCTCGGCCGCCTATAACGCCGGCCCTGGCCGGGCGCGCAGATGGCGTGCCGAGCGTCCGCTGGAAGGCGCCATCTATGCCGAAACCATTCCCTTCAACGAAACCCGCGATTACGTCAAGAAAGTGATGAGCAATTCCATCTACTACGCGGCCCTCTTCGATGGCAAACCCCAAACCCTCAAGAACCGGCTCGGTGTGATTGCGCCACGCACCGGTGGCGAGGCGAGGATAGACGATTTGCCCTAAAATGACGGTTTTCCGACATTCAAATTAATATTACCGGTAGGAAACTATGGAACTCGAAAACGTGTTGTTGATCGGCGGGAGTGGTTTTGTCGGCGGTTGGATTGCCAGCCGCCTTTCGGAACGTGGTATCCGGGTGACCATACCGACCCGCCATCGCGACCACACCAAGAAGCTGACCATGCTGCCGATGATCAGCATGGTCGAGGCCAATGTGCACGACCCGCAGGAGCTCGTCCAGTTGATGCGCGGTCAGGATGCGGTCATCAACCTCGTCGGCATTCTCCACGACCGTGATTCGCGCCTGCCGTATGGCAAGGGTTTTGCTGCTGCGCATGTCGACCTGCCGGGAAAGATCGTCACCGCCATGCGGCAAAGCGGCGTTCGCCGCCTGGTCCACATGAGCGCGCTCAAGGCGGCCACCAACGCACCATCGGAGTATCTCCGTTCGAAAGGCGAGGGCGAAGCGATCGTCCACGCCGCCATGCCGGAGCTGGACATCACGGTGTTCCGTCCATCGGTCATCTTCGGACCGGATGACGTCTTTCTCAACATGTTCGCCAAGCTCATAAAGCTGTTCCCGATCCTGCCGCTTGGCGCTGGCGAGGCGCGCTTCCAGCCGGTCTATATCGGCGACGTGGCGAGCGTTTTCAGCGATTGTCTGGGCAATGGCGCGACTTTCGGCAAGACCTACGAACTCTGCGGGCCAAAGGCCTACAGCCTGCGCGAGCTGGTCGAGTACACCGCCCAACTGGTCTGCAAATCACCGAAGATCATCGACCTCGGGAGCGGTGGCTGGGCGTACTTGCAGGCTGGCCTGATGTGGCTGCTGCCGAATCCGCCGCTGTCGCCCGACAACCTGCGCTCGATGGAGGTCGATAGCGTCAGCGATGGCACGCACGACTATCCCGGCTGGCATCCGGAAGCCCTCGAAGCCGTGGCGCCCGGCTATCTCTCGCCCAACGAAATTGTCCAGCTCCGCCTCGACCGCTTTCGCTATCGTGCTGGTCGCTGAGCCCACGATCTAGGCACGAGCCCCGGCGAGCATGCAGATCTTCACTGTTGGCGGTGCGATTCGCGATGAGCTGCTGGGTTTGCCGATCCAGGATCGCGATTACGTGGTCGTCGGCGCCACCGCCGAGGAGATGCTGGCACGTGGTTTCAAGCCGGTGGGCAAGGATTTTCCGGTTTTCCTGCACCCGCATTCGCATGCAGAATATGCGCTGGCGCGCACCGAGCGCAAGACCGGTCATGGCTACCATAGCTTTGCTTTTGATACGGCACCCGCGGTTACCCTGAGCGAGGACCTGGCGCGCCGCGATCTGACCATCAACGCTATCGCGCGCGCTGCCGACGGTTCTCTGATCGATCCCTACCACGGTGTTGACGACCTCGCTGCACGCGTCCTGCGTCATGTCGGCCCGGCTTTTGCCGAAGACCCGGTACGTGTTCTCCGCCTGGCACGTTTTGCCGCGCGTTTTCCCGAGTTTACGGTCGCCCCGGAAACCCTGGCGATGGTACGCAGCATGGTCGTCGGCGGCGAACTCGACCATCTGGTTGCCGAACGCGTCTGGCAGGAACTCGCCAAGGGACTGATGGAAGTCCGCCCGTCGCGCATGTTCGAAGTCCTGCGTGCCGGCGGCGCACTGGTCCGCCTGTTGCCCGAACTCGACCGTCTTTTCGGCGTCGCGCAACGCGCCGATTATCATCCGGAAGTCGATACCGGCGTGCATGTGCTGATGGTGGTCGACCAGTCGGCGCAGCGTGGTTTCGCCCTGCCGGTCCGCTGGGCGGCGCTGCTGCACGATCTGGGCAAGGGTACCACCCCCGAGACCGATTTGCCGCGTCATCCCGGTCATGAAGAACGCAGCGTCGAACTGGCTGGCGAAGTTTGTGCCCGCCTCAGGGTGCCGGTGGACTGTCGTGATCTGGCATTACTGGTAGCGCGCTGCCATGGCAAGGTACACCGTGCTCACGAGATGACGTCGGCAACGATCGTCAGGGTTCTGGAACAGGCAGATGCCCTGCGCCGGCCAGGCCGCTTCGAGCAACTGCTCGAAGCCTGCACCTGCGATTTTCATGGCCGCCTCGGATGGCAGGACCGCTCTTACCCTGCCCCGGCGATCTTCCGACAGGCGCTGGTGGCGGTGCGTAGTGTGAACGCGGCGGCAATTGCGAATGCCTGTCCCGAGCGCACGCAGATTGCCGCACGCCTGCACGCAGCGCGTGTCGCGGCAGTCAGGCAGACCCTGTCCATTCCGTCCGCCTGAGCGAAAGCGGCCAGGCGCATCGATCGTCAGAACGATAAAGAAAACTGGACGGCACGCCGCCGAGTGCTATAATGCGCGCCGCACGAAGCATCCCTCCTGCAGCGTGCAACGAGCATCGCGAACCTGGCTGTAAATCTCAAGCCCCCCTGCCTTCTGGTGTCGATTCATTCAGCGCCGTTCTGGCACAAAGCTTTTGTGCTGATGGGTGCTGACTCCTGTGCATCGCACAGAGTTTGTCTCTCAGCTTCTTCGTTGGTTGGCGTTGCCTTTTTTCTTTAGCAGCGCGCTATGCCGTTACGGCAGCGCGCAGCGCATCCACACGAGAGAGAAACATGAATTTTGCAGAAATCGGCCTCCACCCGGCCATCCTCAAAGCACTTACCGATTCCGGCTACAGCCAACCGACCGCAGTTCAGCAACAAGCCATTCCTGCGGCCCTTGCTGGTCGCGATCTGATGGTTTCGTCACAGACCGGATCCGGCAAGACTGCTGCCTTCATGCTGCCGGCACTGCATCTCTTCGCCACGCGGGAACGCCCGGCGACCGCACGCGCCAACGCTCCGGCGCGCCGCTCAGGGCCTTCCCGCGGCCATGATCGCTTTCGCTTCCAGCCGGCGCAGCCGCTCATGCTGGTGCTGACACCCACCCGCGAACTCGCGCTGCAGGTCACCGCGGCCACTGAAAAGTATGGCCGCCAGCTCCACCAGGTGCGGGCAGTGGCCATCCTCGGCGGCATGCCGTACCCGAAACAGATGGAACTCCTCGGCCGAAACCCCGAGATCCTGGTAGCCACGCCGGGTCGTCTGATCGACCATATGAGCTCCGGCAAGATCGATTTCTCGCAGTTGCAGATTCTGGTTCTTGACGAAGCCGACCGCATGCTGGACATGGGTTTCATCGAAGACATCGAACGGATCGTTGCGGCGACGCCGAGCGCGCGCCAGACGCTGCTGTTCTCGGCAACGCTTGACGGGACCGTTGGCGACATGGCACAACGCATGACGCGCTCAGCGCTAAGTATCCAGGTCGATGCGGTTTCGGCGCGGAACGACCACATCGAACAAAGGATGCATTTCGTCGACGACCTGGCGCACAAAAACCGCCTTCTCGACCACCTGCTGCGTGATGCGTCGATCGACCAGGCGCTCGTATTCACCGCCACCAAGCGTGACGCCGATACCCTCTGCGATCGCCTCAACATCGCCGGACTCAATGCCGCAGCGTTGCATGGAGACATGCATCAGGGCGCGCGCAACCGTACCCTCACCGCAATGCGTCGCGGCCAGCTGCGAATCCTCGTTGCCACCGATGTCGCTGCTCGTGGTATCGACGTCCCAACGATCACGCATGTCTTCAATTACGATCTGCCCAAGGCCGCCGAAGACTATGTGCATCGTATCGGCCGAACCGGCCGTGCCGGCCGCAGCGGCCTGGCGATTTCGCTGGTCCATCACGCCGAGCATTTCAATGTCAGAAAGATCGAGCGCTTCACCAAGCAGATGATCCCGGTCGAGGTCGTGGTCGGCCACGAGCCGACGCGTCGCGCCCCTTCGGCAAGTCCGCGTCCGGCCGGCAAGCCAGCCTGGAAGGGGACTGAGAAGCGCAGCTTTGGTCAACCCGCGGGGCAAACCGACAGCCGCTTCAGCAAGCCGTCCACGTCAAGACGAGATGGCCCAGCACGCCCCTCATTCCATGACGCCGTCAAACCCGGTGGCAGCGCCAGAGGTAGCCACCGCAGCTACGGCGATCGCTGATCCGCCCACCGCTCAGAATGCCCGCCCTGCGCGGGTATCTGGCCGATTACCATTGCCATGACCACAATTCGTCGTGGTCATGAAAGCACTGGCAATGGCCTTGCCTTATCAATGCACTTGCTATAGATTGCAGGCGTGTTATCCAGTGTCGGACCGAGAATTCGATCATACTGGCACTGCAAGAGTTTTTTCAGTGATTTCTTGACGAACCAAGAGCGGGAAAAAGCAAACCGGTCGAATGACGGAAGCGCAAAGTCACCGATCCAGGGGAAGCGGAAGCATTCCGTATCCAATGAGGGTGCGACCGCCAGGCTGACTGAAGCAGGCGCCTCCGAATACACGATTCTCCCTTACGAATGAACGCTCTGAGGTGGACCTGCCGCTACCCCAAGTGGTTTGTTACTGCTTCGTGAATGCTTTGCACCATGGCCCAGCAGATTTGGCAAAGCGCTTTGGCGCTAGCGGCAAGGTGAATCGGCAATGGCTGTTCCAGTTGACAACGTGATCAGATTCCCTGAAGGAGCCCGCGGGGCGACCACCGAACTTGATCGTTCCCAGACCCTTGCCAAGGCACGGGACTTCATGGCTCAGAAGCTTGGTGAAGCTCTTGGTTCCCTGCTGCCCAGAATCGAGGAAAATTTCCTCGCCCGAGGCGACGCCTCGACTGGACGCGTGCAGCGGGAGCTTTATTACCGCACCAGGGACGTGATCCATGAGAAGGCACAGCATCTTCAGAGCGGTTTGTCAACCGCATGGTTGACTCTGTGCGAAAAAAAGTTCGAGCTTGGTGAACAAGCCAGGGCGGCCCATGTCAGCAAGGTTCCGGTGGAATTGCAGTTGCTCGATCTGGATGCCATGGAGCAGGACCTGGCAGTCAAGGCCATTGCGTCTCGCTTACGCAGTGGTTGCGACGAGGAACTCTTTGCCGCAGGCCATCGTCTGGCTGCGCTCTGCGGGCAGACGGAAAGCCTATGGCTCATCGAGGATCTCATCGCCCAGGCGCTAAACCAGACATTCATTGAGACCGGGGTGGTCGGGGCGGCTCAGATTGAGCTCCTGCATGCCATGGAGAGTCATGCAGTCGACGCCTTTGGTCCAACGATCCAAGAACTGAACGCCTTTTTGGTAGGCCGTGGCGTACTGCCAACGCTACGCCGCAGTTACTCCCCGTCGGCTGCTAGCAAGAAGCCGTCGAGTGACACCGAGAACGTTCCTGAAGCTGCCGATATCTTTTCTCTGCTGCAAAAACTGGTGGTGCCGCCGCTCGCGAATGGGGGGGCTGCTCCCGTGGGTTTGCCCATGCCGGCTAGCCTGGCGGGCGGTGCTGCACCCCCCGGCATGTCTCTGCCAGGGGGCGCTTCTGGCCAGATGACCGTGGCGATGGAACAGGTCATGGCTTCACTGAATGCCCTGCAAGGGGCGGTCTTGCCCCCGGCGACCACCGACGCCGCATTGACTTCTAGCGTGTTGCGGGATTTTCGCACCAGTGATACTGGCCAGAGTCTTGACTATCTGCAAGCGGTGACGGTGGATATCATCGCCACCCTGTTCGACTTCATTTTCGACGATACTTCCGTTGCCGATCCGATCAAGGCTCTGGTCGGGCGCTTGCAGATTCCCGTGTTGAAGGTGGCGATGCTGGACAGGACATTCTTTTCCAGCAAGGCTCATCCGGCCAGACGTCTGCTGGATGGAATTTCGCGGGCGGCCGTGCGTTGTGGTCCGGGCGCGGGCCACGATGACCCGCTTTACGCGCGCATCGCAGAAATCGTCGAGCGTCTGCAAAATGAATTCATTAAAGATACCAGTCTGTTCGATCTGCTTTGTGTTGAACTGGATGCCTTCCTCGAAGGACAGGAAACCGCCGCCGATGACCGTGCAGTCCAGGCGGTTCCACTCGTCGCGGAACAGGAGCAGCACGAACTGGCTGCCCTGGCAGCGGATCAGGTTCTCACGAGCTGGCTGGCCATGCCACTGCCTGCCGCCGTGACTGATCTGCTGAATCATGAATGGCGCAAGCTGCTGATTCGGCACCATCTGAGCGGAGACGACGTCGCCTGGGGGGTGGCCATGAGTACCGTCGGGGAGTTGGTAGCGAGCGTGCAGCCCCAACCAGATGCGCAGAGCCGGAAACGTCTCGCGACTCGGCTGCCAACCCTGGTTCGAAGAATCTGTGAGGGTCTGGACAAGCTGCAGGTGACTGACGATCGGCGTCTCGCCCTCACCGACCAATTGTTCACTCTTCATGCGGCAGTGCTGCGCGGTGCGGCGCCAGCGGCAAGCGCGCGGCCGATTCTCCCGGCCGCGGAAGCGGTTGCGGCGCAGATCTCCAGCGAACGTATCGATTGCGGCGAAACCCAGCTGGATCGGATTTTCCTTTCCCCTGGTTCAGCGCCGCCGCGCTCGGAGCAGAGCGACCACGCGCAGTCCCTGGTGGCAGGGCTGCGGCGCGGCGATTGGCTTGAGTTCGCGAACCCTGAGAGCGGCCCGGTGCGTTATCGACTGTCCTGGATCAGTCCGCAGCGAGGCATCCTGCTGTTGACCAATCCCCAGTCGCCACGGGCGATGTCGGTGTCGCCAGACGCACTGGCACTGAAGATTGAGCGTGGCGAAGCGACCATTCTGGCCGTCGAACCGATCTTCGATCGCGCCGTTAACCGCGCACTGGCAACGCTGCAGGCGGCTTAGGAACGTTAAAAAACAACCTGCCGATCAATCACGCGCCTCTGTTGTGTCCTTCTTCATCGAGCCCTCACTGCCTGAACACTTCGGCGCGATGGAAACCAGATCCTGCCCCACACGTTGAACCACGAGACCGAAGGAGCAGGCAGCTTTCCTGCAGCTCTGGCGTAAGATCGAAGCCGCAGTTGGCGGCGGCTTGCTCGATGCGGGTGCGGTCCAGTGGAGTCATGCCGTTGATGCTGCTCATGTCGTTCAGATCCCAAGAAGACCCGCAAGCCGACCACTGCCGCCAGGGCGGATAATGAAAATGTACGCAATGCGTTGTTTTGTTAGTGTTTGTTGTGATTGACCCGATTCATTTTCCGGATCGGAAGATAATGAACCATCCCAATCCAGGGCAGGCTGGGCCAGGGTTGGCTTCAGATAGACCGTGTTGCGCTTGCCGCCCGAATCGTCCTTCAGCGGCACCCCCTGTTCGACCCAGCGCTTCAGCATTTTCGACGCCTTGAGTGTGTCCACCTCGGTGATCCGGCACAGATCGCTATTGGCCAGGGGGCCGTTACGGTCGATCCAGTCTCTGACCTGCTCCCAGACCGGCGGGCGTTCCTCGTTGTGCAGAATCACGATCACCGACGGCTGGGCTTCCCGCCTTTCATTGAAGAAGGGCGGGAACAAGTCGGCGGCGCGCATCTCCGCGAACATCATGCGCACTCCTTCGCCGGCATCCACGTTGGGCGGCTCGGGGAACTCGCGCAGGTTGCGGGCGATCAGCGGATTGCGCGCAAACGAGCCCGCCTTGCCGATGTTGGCCGGGGTGATGGTTCCAGGAAACAGGCCTGGGCTTTCGATTTCGATGCGGTTGTCGAAAATGCGGATCTGGATATCGCGGTTCAACCGATAGTCCCGGTGGATGAGGGCATTGGTCATGGCTTCCTTGATGACTCGCTCCGGGTAGCGGTGGACCGTCTTGAAGCCGGATGCCGCGAGCGTGAGGCCCGTAGCCAGTTCGTCGAGGACATAGGCGCTCGCGTGTGCGATTTGCAAAGGGACAGGCCCTGAAATGGTTTTCGGCGGCTTGAGCAGGTTGGGGATCGCGCCCGGCTCGATGCGGTGGCTCCGGTAGTGGAAAATCCGCACGTCCGCCCGCGTCTGCTGGGCAGCCAGCAAGCCGCCCGGCTCGTCCGCGAACAGCAGCACTGCCGCACGCACCGGCTGCAGTTCGCCGCCTATGCGCTTGGCAAGGCCAATTCGGTAAAGGCGGTCGGCAATATCGCCGGAAAGAAAGCCCCGGCTGGCGGCAAAGCGGCGCCAGGTATCGGTCTCCAGCAGGTCAAAGGGCACCGCTACCGGCTCGGACTCGGCGCTGATGACGCCGCGCTGGTAAGAGAGTTCGGTAATCTCGCTCGAGGTCATTTCCCGATTGCTGGCATCCAGCCGAGTCCAGGTACCATCGTCGAGGATGGAATGCACCTTGGGGCTTTGCGGCACGATCAGCAGCAGAATGTGATCGTCGGTGCCATTACGCAAGCGACAGGCCACGCGCAGCCAGCGTAGCCCCTCCACCGCCGGGAGCAGGTGGGTCAAGGTCTTGCGGCGCAGTTCGTCCACGGCCTCCGGGTTTTCGGCGAGGCCATGGAGTCTTTCCATGCCTTGCGCCTTGGCGCGGTCTTCCAGGCCCAGCACCAAGGTGCCGCCGCGGGTGTTGGCAAAGGCGCAGAGGGTTTCCAGCGCCTTGCCCACCATCTTGCCCGAGACGCGCTTGGATTCCAGGTCGACGGACTCCGGCAGCGACACCAGTTTGGCGATCAGGGCATCCGCCTTCGGCCCCGTGATTTCATCCATGATGATGTTTCCTTAAGCTCAAGCGGTGTCATGCCGTCGATGGTACTTATGCCTTCGGTTCAAGGCGATTCCAAATCAGGGCGCGGTTGCGCCAGTGTCTCTCGATTTGCTGTGTAAACTCGGCCCGGACCAACTTGGCGCGCTGGCGCAGCCAGCGATCGTCCTCCGACCTGATCACCACACCCTCCGTGGGTCCGTTGCGATACCGGCTGCGATGCTGATTCAGCAGGCCCTTCAAACCCGCCAGATCGGTCCGGCCGCGCGACAATTCGGGGACCGCAGCCAGGCCCAGGTTGCGTGCCCAATCATCTCGGCGGCGTGTACTCCAGAAGCGGCCCTCGCGCCGGTCGTAAACATCGAACACCAGCCACCAGTCGGGTAGCGCCGTATAGTCCAGCGAATGCTTCGCCGCGCACCACTCGCCAAACGCGATCAGATGGGTATCCAGAGCGTCGAACAGAGCATCCTCATGCGCGGCTAGCCATGGCCCCAAGCTGGCGAACTGGCCGCCGAACGGTGGCTGCAGGTACTGCCCCCGGTTCTGTGCCCGCAGGCGGCCGTCGACCCCAACCGATAGTCCCAGGTTGGCACCATCGAGTTTTTCCTCTACCACCACATCGGCGCCCAGCAGCGCCCTTGCCTCGGCGTGTGACAACACCTTGTCGTCGCGCGGATCGCCCTCACCCAGCCAGGCGAGGTGCGGGGTGTGGGGGAAGCGGAAGAAGTTGGTCATCACGCCAGCAGTTCCTTAAGATACAAGCTGCACGGGTTGGACACCTCGCGCTTATACGGTTTGTCAGGCTGCGTCTTGCCGATTGTTTTCGTCTTGGGCACGGTGGGCGTTTTGTTGATCAGCGGGGGCTTGCCACCGTAAAGCAGCACATAACGTTCTTCGGCCAAGGCGAGCGACTGACCATGAAATTCAGCCAACAAGCCCAGGGCGTAGCGCACGAACTGCCGTGTGCTCTTGAATTGGCCTGAGTAACCGCTGGGGTTGCCGGACTTCAGATCGATGTAGAGCGCCGCCAATACACCCTCGCGCCGGATGAGTAGCACACAGTCGCAGGCGCGGTGATGATCATGCGCCTTGCCGGTCGCCAGCAGGGGCGACATCATGGCTTGCTTGCCGCGCCCCTTGTCGGGGTCGAAGCTGAACCAGTCGTCGATCGGCGCCTTGATAGTGACCTTCTTCAGTATGGCGTGCCGGTCAGGCTCTTCGATCAGCACATGGGTGTGTTGGTCACCGCGGTAGGTGCAGCATGACAGCGACGCATGTAATGTCTCCAGTTCCGCACTCAAGGCCATCAGAGATCGCCCCCGTACAGGATTTCGCCCTGGATGGTGTTCATGATCTCGATGGTGTCATCGAAGGTTTCCACTTCGATGCCCCGATCCGGGTAAATCTTGGCAAGCTTCAACGTCCTGATCTTGCCGCGCCGTCCTGTACCGGCCGTGGGTTTGGTGGCCATACCGGTCATGTAGAGCCGTACTTTGGCCGGGTCGAGTAATTCGGCGTCGGCATAGCCATGCTGCAGCTGCACCGAACGGGTGTGCACGGTGCCTTGGTTCAGCATGATCAGGGTGTTGATCTCCTTGACCAGATAGTCGCTGTGGGTGGTGATGAACACCTTGATGCCCGCGTTCACCATCCGCGCCACCAGACGGGCAAAGGCGCGCTGGTTCTTGGGGTGCAGGTTCAGTTCGGGTTCGTCGATGATGAAGAGGTCACCCGCGCGCGCGGCAGCGCAGGTAAAAGCCCACGTCGAGCAAGGCGCGGATGCAGCTGGACGCCTCGTTCATGGTGAAGCGCTGCTTGCCCGCCCCTTTGGCCTGGAACACCAGCTGCTGCTTCACCACCTTGTAGCTGCCGCCGATGATGGCGTCGAAATCCTCCAGCAAGTCGGCGTGGGCTGCGGCCAGCTCACCAGTGCGCTTGTCGATGTCTTCGAGCTGGCGCACAAAGTCCACGTTGTCTTCCACCGGCCAGGCGTAGTCGGCGTCGATCTGTTGCAAGATCTTGAACGGGTTACGTTTGAGTTCCCTGGAGTCGATTTCATTGATGGCCTTGATCATGCGTGTACGGGCCATGTCCAGTTCCTTGCGGAAAATGGCCGCCCCCGTGCGTTCGGCGCTGGCAATGTGCACGCGCGGCAGGTGCTGGGCAAACACGATGTCGGCTATGGCATCGGCGATGAAATCGGTCAGGCCGCCGAATGGGCGTTGTAGCACTTCGGCATCAGCCACCAGCACTTCTAGCACGGCACTGTCTGCTTCCTTGTTGAGCGTGGCCAGCACCTTGCCGCTGGGGCCCGCCTGCACCCGGCGCTGGTAGGGCTGGGTCAGGAAGTCCGTTGTTTGGCAGGTGCGCGGCGCACACACCGTGTGCTCGAATACATTGCTTTCAGTGGCAAAGGCGCGCGGCAACACCCCTACGTATTCCTTGCCCATGCGTGCGAGGTAGTCGTCCACCTTGCCGTCGAACATGGCTGCCAGATCGATGCGGTACTGGCTGGCGTCCTTGAGCAGCGTGTCGATTTCGTGTTCTAAAAGGAAACGGAGAATCTGCCGCCAACTGCGCAAGAAACCATACACCGCATAGGTAGCGTAGGTTTTGCCGGTGTTGTTTTCGCCACAGATTAGCGTGAGTTCGGCCAATTCCAGATCGGCCTGATCGAGCAGGCCCAGGTTTTCGAAGCGGAAGTGCATCAGTGAAAATCTCCAGTTGCCATGCGGTCCCACGCCTCGAGCACCAGCCGCCGCGTGTGGTACTCGCCATAGGCGCGGAATTCGCCTTCCTTGAGCACACGGAAGGTCTCGGAGGGGTAGTCGGTACCCATCACGTCGGCGGGGTCGAGGATATAGCGCAGCTCGTCGCGGTTCAGGCCGTAGAGGCGGGCATAACAGGCGTCGAGCTCGGCGCGCAGTCGGGCGCGGCGTTCGGCGCTTTTGCCATCACTCCAGGGGAAGGGCTGGCCGCGCCCCGCGCCCCTGCGCGGGTCGTATTCCGCCAGGTCTGCGGCCCAGGCGGAGAGGTCGTGGGCGGTGTAGGTGAGTTCGAGGACGCGGGGGACGATGAAGTCGAGGGCTTGCGCCGTGTAGCGTTCAGGCGGTAGGTGAACGAGTTGTTTCTTGACGTGATACTTGAGATGAGTGCCCCCAACCTTTTGGCGCGCGACGAAGTCGTGCACCAGGCTGCATTGGTCGGCAAGCAGAGCTGCCAGCCGCGCGCCAAGCGCAGGGTCCGGAAACATCAGGAGCAGGGTGTCGCCAGTGCCCACCCGCGGCACCACCGATGCGATGACGGTCCGTTCATTGGTCGCATTCGTAATATCCCGCCAGCCCATCAGCCAGCGCGGGCTGCGGGCGTCCATCCAGGTATCGAGCAGGCTCAGCAGCACCGGCGCCAGATTGGCGGTCTGCAGGGCGGTCTCGAGCTCGGCCAGTTCCGCGTCGGACAGGCGCACGTCCCGGTTCTGCGCGGCCCATTTCGGGAACTCGACCAGCGCCTTCCTGGTCGTCAGCCCGCTTCCCAGCAGCGCCTGCGACAGCGGGGCGTAGCGGGCCTTGAGCTGCGCCTCGGTGGGCGCGATGTACGGCAAGCCGCGCTGCGGCGTCCAGCCGTCGTCGGTGCTGGATTCGCCGGCGGCGCGGCTGAAGAGTTCGCCGGCCACCCACGCGGCCAGGGTCAGCAGCAGGTCGGACAAGGCGTCGTCGATGGTACGCGGCGTGGCGGCGTGCAGGGCCAGCCAGGCCTTGGCCACGCGCGCAGGCGCGCGGGCGATGCGGGCGAGCACCTCGCGCTCGTCCACCCAATAGCGCGGGCGCACGGTGAAGTCCGGGTCGGTCTTTTGCACCAGGGTCACGTCGGTGGTTTCGACCTCGCCCGGTTTGCCGTCGGCATCGACGTAGGTTGCCCAGCGGTGGTCGAAATGGTGAATCATCTTCGCCTCGTACAAGGGCAGGCGCCGGGGCACACCGGGCGACCCCGGCTCGCCGTGGAACAGACTGCTGTCGCTGGTCATGTTGAACAGGCCTTGGGAGAACGTGAGGCCCCAGGGATTGAGTTCGGGCTTAAGCATCTGGCCGTCGGCGCCCCTGACTTCTTCTTCGATGAGCACCGGCGCGGCTCGGTAGAGCTTCTTGGTCAACTCGGCGTCGCGCTCGCTGCGGAACACGGGGCAGGTGCGGGTGTTCGGGTTGATCAGCGAGAACTCGTCCGGCGTCAGTGTAAAGCGACGGCGTGGGTCTGCCAGTTGGCTGGCTCGGGTCGCAAAGCAGATGAATGCAGCTTCTGGCGCCGCGCCGAGGGTCAGCAGCGAGAACTTGATCCGGCTGTCGATGGCCGGGAAAACCGCCTCACGATTTTCAAAGTCGTACAGGCTCGCCAGCCGACCACCCGCCGCAATGTGGCCGAAATAGGCTTTGGTGGAGTCGTCGGTCGCAATGCCGGTGGGGACGATGAAGCCCGCGCGCCCGTTGCCCCTCGTTGCTTGTAGGAAGACCTCTGCAAACAGCGCATAGGTATTCAGCTTGCCGACCGCGGTAAGCGGAAAGCGTCCTCCCGCACGTAAGAATTGGTTTGCCGCATCGTACTGTCGCTTAGCGTTTTGGAAGGCACTCCAAAGCCAAGGGGCATCGGTCTCAAGGCTTGTGATAGCTTGTTTGCGCTTGTCGCCAGCAAGTGCCGCAATCGACGGCGCGCGCGACGCAAAGAACTCCTCTTCGCTTAGCTGTAGTTGTTCCCATGGCGGATTGCCGAGCATCACCGAAAATCCGCCCTTGGCCGCGACCTGTGGAAAGGCCAGCCACCAGTGGAAGACGCCGTATTTGCGGCACAGGGCGTGGGCGGTGTCCTCCACCTCATCGTTGGTCGGCTGGCCACTGAGCACACCCCACAGGTAACCCGAGAGCGGCACGATTGCGTCCGCACCAGTCAGCTTGGGCGCCAGGAAAGCGGCCACATAGGCGTCGGCCAGCCGCGCCAGTATCGAGCGTTGCGCCGTGCCTTGCGCCTGCTGCCAGGCAGCGCGCTTGGCAGCAACGTGCCCGGCCGTGTCGTCGGCAAGCCTGTCCACCGTCACGGCCTGCGCGGCAAGACCGGCTCGGGTAAACAAGTCACCCGTGGCGATGGCCTGCCAGCTCTTGAGGTCCGCCTTGTTCTGTTTTTTGAGCAGCGAGGCGACTGCCTTGTCGTCGCCGGAGAGCGCGCCATAGGCCTCGTCGGGAATCCCGTTCTCCAGCACCTTGGGGTCGAGCACGCCGAGCAGCGCATCGCCCACCCGCAGGTGGTGGTCGATAAACGAGAGCGGCAGGTCCGGTGTGTAGGCTTCGAGCCACAGGGCGGTCTTGGCGAGCTGGATCGCCATGGGGTTCTTGTCGATGCCGAAGAGGCAACGGCTGACGACATCGCGCCGTGCGTGCCGGAGGTCGAGCGGTGTGGGGACGCCGCCATCGCGCTCGACGGCGGCGCGCTGCAAGGCGATCTCGTCGCCCAGGCGCAGTGCGGCGGCGACCAGGAAGTGACCGCTGCCGCAGGCTGGGTCGCAGATGGTGAGTTCGAGCAGTGCCTCGACCGGACGCTCGGGATTGGCTTTGACGGTATTGGCGATCACTGGCTCGAGCACCGATCTGATGAGTTCCTGCACCAGGCTGTCCGGCGTGTAGTAGGAGCCGGTCAGCTTGCGGGTGTTGCCGCGGTTGTTGGCGTCGCTGTCGCTGTCATCGCCCACGAAGGCCAGCCGGGCATGCGCGGGGTGGGCCAGCCCCTGGAGGGCCGGTACCAGCTCCAGCAGGCTTTCGTATACGCTGCCAAGCTCCTCGAACTTCATGTCCCGGTAGTTGACGCGGGAGAGGCCGGTGGTGTCGCGGAAGTATCCCAACTGGAAAATGGCGGCCAACAGCCAACGGTTCTCCAGTTGCGCGCCGTCGAGCCGTGGGCACTGGTCGGCGTCGAACAAGCCGCCCAGGGCCGGCAGTCCCAAAGCAGGCTCGCCGCGGGCGAGCGCAGCAAAGGTGATGCCCAGCGCCTGCCAGAGATCGCCGTGCCGGTCGTGTTGGCTGCGCCGTGCCGCACGTTCGCGTAGCCAGGTCAACGAATAGCCAGCCAGATAGCGCTGCTGGATGGCCGCTGGCGTTGCCGGCGCGAACACCAGCTTGACGCCCGTCGCCGGGTCTAAGCGGTCTTCGACGGTGGCCAGAAAAATGAAGCGGTAGACCAGGCGCAGCAGTTCCTCGAAGAAGGCTTGCTTGCCCGCTTCCCCTTCGGTTTGGATGGATTCGCGCAGCCCGGCGTTGTCCGGATGGGAGAGAAAGCCGGTGCCCAGCGCCCGCAACGCTTCCGTCACCTGGTAGCGCAAGTTGCGGCGGATGGCGACGCCGGCTTCCTGCCCGGCGACGCGCCAACGCTCCCAGGGGCAATCTTCGGGCCCGCCGGGTTTCTCACCCTGCGCGGCGCCGAAGCGGCTGGCGTGGGTGAGCAGCCAGAAGGCAGTGAAGTCCGCATACCGCTCTTCGCTGAACACGGCCTCCAGATCGACCTCGAGATAGGCGGGGCGGGTCAGGCTGGGGTTGTCGCGCAGGATGCGCAACCGCAAACCGTTGGTGACGACGGCCCAGAGACTGGTATCGGATGCGTTCAGCGCTTCCTGCGCCAGCATGAAGGGACTGCGCCGACGGACCTTGCCCGTATCGGGATTGGGATCACCGAAGCGCTCCGCCGGCGTATCGAGCGGCTGATCGTGGGCGGCGAAAACCAGCGGCACCCGACCGCCGAGGGCCGCGTGACCGATTGGATAGCGGTGGCCTGCCTGCTCGATGGCGGGCGCCCGGTCCAGGTCGGCGAAGCCCAGCACGTCGCGCAGCAGCGGGACGATGAACTCGCGCGCCGTCACCGCCTGCGCGTCGACGTCCTGGCGGCTGCGCAGGCGCTGGAAATCCAGCCACAGACAACCTGATCTCGGCGCCATGACGTTTGCACGAGTGGCATCACGAATCCGCAGTAGTTCATACGGTTAGCGCGCTGACAAAGCACTGGCGCGGGTTTATGGCGAGGGGCGTGGCAGATATTGCGAAGATACCGAAAATTGGCGATAGTCCGGTTTTTTGGCCGGCGCCACGCCGATCTTGCGGGAGAATCGGATGCCCCAACTGCTGTTGCCGATCTTTCCGGATGCCGTGACGCCGATCAAGGACCTGCTGTCTGTCGGGAAGCAGGACGGGCGAGTCGTGTATTTCCACGGCGTCCTGCCGGTGTTTAGTCATGGGGAAGAGGATTTGGCGACCTTCCGGATGATTACGGCGCAGTTTATCGCGCAGGGTCATCTTCGGGTGGTGGACGTGTCGCGCGCCTTCGGGGTGCCGGCGTTGAGTGTCAAGCGAGCGTTGAAGCGCTATCGGCAAGAGGGGCCGAAAGGGTTCTACGTTCCGCCGCGGCGCCGGGGTCCGGCGGTGCTGACGGCAGAGGTGTTGCAGCAGGCGCAGGCCCTGTTCGACGGCGGACAGACGGTCCCGAGCGTTGCGACAGAACTGGGGATCAAGAGCGACACCCTGTCGAAGGCGGTGCGTGCCGGACGGCTGCATGTTCCGGTGGGGAAAGGGGTCTGCGCGGTCGTCTCGAGCACCAAGAGCGAGCGGAGCGCACTCGACAGCGCGGCCCCGATGGGGGTTGGGGCGAGCAACGTGGTTGCCCGGGTGGCGGCCAGCGTGGGCGGGCTGAATGCCGTTGCTCCGCAGTTCCAGGCGGCCGTTGATGTACCGCGTGGCGGGGTGCTGTTCGCGCTGCCTGCCTTATTGGCGGTCGGATTGCTCGACGGGTCGGAGGGTCTTCCGCTGCCAGCGGGTTACTACGGGATCGACAGTCTGTTGATGTTGATTGCCTTCATGGCCCTGGCGCGACTGGAATCGGTCGAGTCTCTGCGCTCGTGTGCGCCAGGCGAGTGGGGCAAGTTACTGGGTCTCGATCGGATTCCCGAAGTGCGCACCCTGCGCGAGAAGATAGGGCTCCTGAGCCAGGGCGATCATGCCGAGAAATGGAGTGCCGACCTGTGTCGGCGCTGGATGGCGGCGGCGCCGGAACAAGCGGGCATCCTCTACGTCGACGCGCATGTGCGGGTGTATTACGGCGAGCAGACCCAATTGCCGCGCCACTACATCGCGCGGCAGCGGCTGTGCCAGCGTGCGACCGCCGATTACTGGGTCAACGCGATCGACGGGCAGCCCTTCTTCCGGGTCACGCAATCCGTCGACCCGGGCCTGATCAAGGTTCTTGAAGGCGAGATCCTGCCTCGGCTGGAACGGGACATCCCGGGCCAGCCGAGCGCCGAAGCGCTCGCGGCCGACCCGCTGCGCCATCGCTTCACCCTGGTCTTCGATCGCGAAGGCTATAGCCCAGAGTTGTTCAAGCGTCTGAAGGCGCGTCGCGTTGCCTGCCTCTCCTATCGCAAGTACGCCGGCGACGATTGGTCGCCCGAGGAATTCGTCGACGCCACGATCGAACTTCGCCGTGGCCAGCAGGTACGCATGCGACTCGCCGAACGGGGAACGCTGCTCGGCGGCGTGGTGTGGGTACGCGAGATACGCAAGGTCTGTGACACCGGTCGCCAGGTCGCCCTGATCAGCACGGATTACCAATCTGGCATAGGGCGCCTGGCGGCCACCCTGTTCGCCAGGTGGTCTCAGGAAAACTTCTTCAAGTATGCGCGTGAACACTTTGCCCTGGACCGCCTGGTGGATTATCAGATGGAAGAAATTCCTGATACCGCACGCGTTGTCAACCCAGCTCGCCGAACCCTCGACGGCCAGGTTCGCGCGCTGACCAGCAAGCTCAGCCGCAGGCTCGCCCAATTCGGCGCGCTTAACCTCAACGAGACGATTGAACCAGCGAAAGTCGAGGCCTTTGTCGCGAAAAAAGCCGCTGCCCACGACGAGATCGAACATCTGCAGGACGAACTCAAGGCCCTGAAGGAACAACGTAAAGAAACCCCCTCCCATCTCGCCCTCAAGGATTTGCCGGAAGAACAGCAGTTCCGCCGGCTGAGCACCCACAGCAAGCAGCTACTCGACACGCTCAAGATGATTGCCTATCGCGCGGAAACGGCCATGGCCAACGTCCTGGCACCGCTTCTCTCGCGCCCGGACGAGGCACGCAGCTTGCTGCGCGCGATCTACACGACCGAAGCGGACTTGCTGCCCGATCCTAACGCCGGCACCCTGACCGTACGCCTCCACCACATGGCCAATGGCGTGTCGGACCGCGCCGTCCGCAAACTCTGTGACGAGTTGAACTCTACCAAGACGCTCTTCCCACGCTCCAACCTCCGCCTGATTCTGCAACTCGGTACGTCGCAAAATCCGTGAGATCAGGTTGTCTGAGCCAGAGGTTGAGCGCGATCTTCCAGTAGCGCGCAATCTCGTCGCGCAGTTTCAGGCCCTTGGGGATGCGGTAGTGGCTTTCGGACTGCTCGGTCCTGTCCGCGTCGGCGAGCGTGGTCAGGCGTGACAGTTCGTCGGCGGGGATGAGGCCGCCTTCGATGCGGATCGCCGCATAGGCGAGTTGGTCAGTGGTGCGGCGGGGCATGGAGTCAGGATACAGAGGTCAAGTAGCCATTACAGGCGCTGCGGCATGTGCGAAACAAGGTCGCCAAGGAATGCGCGCGCGAACATTTCCATCCTGATCGTTCGCCTGCCAACGGCCTGCATGCCATGCCACTTCGCTGTACGCTCATGCCTCCCGCCAGTTCTCGATGCGCAGCCCGCCGATGCGCCGAAACTCCGCTTCGTTCGCGGTCACGACCACCAAACCGCGCGCCAAGCCGCAGCCCGCAATCTGGCAATCGTAGGGACCGATGGGGCGTCCTTCCCGGCGCAGCGCCGCGCGGATCGCAGCGGCGGCTTTCGCGTCGGCTTCGTCGAAGGGCAAGATCGCCATGGCGGACAGGAGGGCGTCCAGGACCGGCGCCAGCTTCCGGGCGCGCAGGGGGTTGAGGAGGAGCCCGTATTCGATCTCCATGCGGGTCACGGTGGAAATGGCGATCTGGGCAGGGGCAGTGCTCTTGAGCGTGGACAGGACACTGGGCTCGCCTTTAACGAAGTCGCTAACCGTGCAGGTATCGAGCAGATACTTCATGCCAGCGGATCTGCCTTGGCGGATCCCAAGTGCTCCCGATTGGCTTCAAATGCCGGCATGTCCGGCTCTCCGGTAAAAGAGAGCACTGTCTCCGGCCATTGCGGCTCGACGCGACGGGCAAGCCACTCCTGAACTGCGCGCCGGATGACGGCATTGCGGTTCTCGCCGGCTTGCTGCGCGGCCTCAGTGAGCCGCTTTCCGGTTTCGTCGTCCAGATAGATGTTGAAATGCATAGCCACCTCCTTATCACATGTCTATATGTTATACAGCGCTCGGGCGTCGTTCAACCCAACGAAGGGACAAGCACGTACAGCCCCATGACATCCACCGGCAGGCTGGCGGTGACCTGGTAGGCGCCCTTGGCCTCGGCCGCCTCACGCACGCGTCGATGGTCCTGGAGCAAGGCCTGCGCGCGTTCCTTGGCCATTGCTGCCAATTGCGGCGTCCAGGCGGGGAGCATGTCGAGCGCTTGCCGCAGGTGTCGATCCCGGATCGGCGGCGGCATGTTCCGAACCGCCTCGGCACCGAGCAACGATCGGGCTGCGTCGGGCGCCAACACTGCCGGATGCCCGGAACCGGCGACGGACACGGCAATGGTTTCTTCGCACAGCATCAGGCGCGTCGCGGCGCCACGGGTCACGGAAAGCTGATGGCGCAGGCGCAAGAGCAGCACGGTCGTCCTCAGGCCGACATGGCCAACGAAGGCGGCGCCGGCGCGCGCCACGGCATCGGCGTCGCTGGCGTCGGCGGTCTCTTCGAGGGCGCGCTCGAGCAGCGTGTCGGCGAGCGCGGCAACGATGGGATGGGTGCGGTGGATGAAGAGCGAACCCGCGGCCGGCGGCTGGTGGAAGCTGACGCGTAAGGTGCCGATGAAGCCGTCGGCGGCGAGGCGTTCGCGCACCGTCAGCGGCAGTTGGTCGATATTCAGCTTGTGGTGGGCTCCCAGGAAAACGCCGGGCCGTCCCAAGTTTTCCTGACTCCCTTGCGGGGCGGGCTGGGCCGAGCCCAGCCCTGGGAGCCGTCGGCACTCTTCCAGGGGCACGCCGAGCTTGGCCACCGCGCGGGCGACGAAACGGGCGACATCGTCCTCGCCGCCCAGCACGGCAGCCGATTTGCGCCATTCCGGCAGAACGTCCTCGGGCTTCAGGCGGCGCTGGGCAAAGATGGAACGGTTCCGGGCCGCCTTCTCGCGGGCGCTTTGCCACGCGGCTTCGATTTCCCTGGCCGGCTCGCCGAAGTCGAAGCTGGCCTGCGCAACCTTGCCGACGGGGTTGGTCTTGCGCAACAGCACGGCGTTGAGCAGCGCCTGGGTGAGCTTGCCTTCGTCATCGGGCATGGGCACCAGCACGCCCAGCTCCTTGCGGATGCTCTCGGCCTTGCGCAGGATGACCTGCAGCACCGCGCCGTCGACCGGGTTGTCCTCGCCGTAGAGCATCGTGCTGCGCACCTCGCGGGCCTTCTGCCCGAAGCGGTCGACGCGGCCCTCCCGCTGTTCGTGACGGGTCGGATTCCAGGAGAGGTCGTAGTGCACGACGGCGGTGAACAGGTTCTGGAGGTTGATGCCCTCGGACAGGCAATCGGTCGCCACCAGGAAGCGCCTGTCGCTTTCCCCCAGCTCCTCGACGGCCGCCTCGCGTTCGCCGGGCGTGAATTCGCCGGTGACGGCCTTGATGGTGACGTCCTTGAACTTGGCGCGCAGAAAATCGGCGAGGTAATGGGCGGTGGCGATGTAGCGGCAGAAGACGACCGGCAGGAACCCGTCTTTGAGCAAGCCTTGGAGATGGGCCTGCAGCTGCTCGAGCTTGGGGTCGTTGCCGGGGGCCGCCAGCCGTTCGGCGGCGGCGATGAGTTCTTGCAGGCGGGCGGTCTCCTCAGTCTGGGCGGCGGGTTCGATGTCGTCGGTAGACAGCGCATCTTCGCGGCCGTCGAGCACACGTTCCTCCCCTTGCTGGTCGATGTCCTCCAATCGCAAACGGTCGCTTGAACGCGACCCTTCCAGCGTCAGTTCGCGGTCGTCACCCGGTGCGATGGCGCCGTTCAAGCGCGTGCGCAGGGCGTTGACAGCGGCGGCTGGCGATGACGAGATGCAGCGCAGCAGCGCCAGGGCCGCCCACCAGTTCATCCGTTGCTCCTGCAAGGCGCGTCCCTCGGCGCGCTCCACCAGCTCCCGGGCATAGGTCAGCACGTCGTTGAAGAGCTGGCCCCAGGCTCCCGTGAGCCGGTAGGTGACTTCGCTGGTCTTGCGCTCCGGGAACATCGAGCTGTCCTGCCACTCGGCGATGTCCGGCCGGCGGCGCTGCACGAAATGACGGGACAACTCGTCGCGCAGGTCAGTCCTGCTGCCTGCGGGCAGATCCTTGAGGGCGGTGAATTCCGACCGCAGCAGGCCCAGCAGGTTGTAGAACGCGTTCTCGTCGCCGCTGTGGGGCGTCGCCGTCAGCAGCACCAGGTGACGGTCCGCATTTTCGGCCAGTCCCTTGAGCAGTTGGTAACGCTGCTGGCGCCCTTGCCCACCGTGGGTACACGTGTGGGCCTCGTCGACGATGACGAATTCCGGACAGAAGCGCTGGAAGGCTTCGCGACGCCGCTCGGACTTGATGTAGTCTAGGCTGACGACGGTGAACGGGTGGGCGTCGAAAAGCGATGCGCCCGGAGGCAAATCCTTCTCCAGCCGGGCGGCGGTGGCCGTGCGGACCACCGGCGCATGGATGTGGAAGCGCTCGGCGAGCTCGCGCTGCCACTGCTCGCACAGGTGCGGCGGGCAGAGCACCGTCAGGCGCTGGACTTCTCCCCGGTCCAGCATTTCCCGCGCGATCAGGGCTGCCTCGATGGTCTTGCCGATGCCTACGTCGTCGGCAATCAAGAGGCGGATCGTTGCCTGCTTGAGCGCCATCAGCAGCGGCACGAGCTGGTAGGCGCGCGGCTCGACCGCGATATTGCCGAAGCTGCGAAACGGTCCTGCCCCATTGCGCAGCTTGAGCTGCAACGCATCGAGCAGGAGCTGGCTGGCCGAATGATTGCTCGCCTGGTCGACACGCGGCCAAGGAAAGGTGGCGGGCCGGACAGGCTGTCGCTCGAGCGGCAGGTAGAGGAGTGATTCGTCCTTCTCGCCGCCACCCAGTGGACGCAAGCGCAGGGTGTCCATGTCGGACTCGGGAAGGACAATCCATTCACGGCCGCGGGCCGAGACCAGGCTGCCGGGATGGAACTCGGGGGTCGGTGAATTCATCGCTTATTCTTTATTGGTTCTTGCTGGCACCGAACAGGTCGGCATGGGCGGCGAAGACAGTGGGCCATTCGCTGGTGATCCGCGAGAAGCGAACGACCAGGTAGCCTTGCTCCTCCAGGCGCCGGGTGATGGCCTCGTCCTGGGTTTGCTGAACCTCGGCTTCATGGTGGGGGCCGTCGATGAAAACCGCCAGCTGGTAGTCGTCGTAGAAGAAATCGGCGCAGGTCTGCGCCAAGGCGATAATGTGCTGCCCACGGTCGGGCTTGCGGTGGCCATGCTGCTCGACATATGCCAGCCAGGCATGCTCCAGCGAACTGCCTGCGGTACGAGCCAACTCGGCGCTGTGTTGCTCGGGTGCCCGCCCATGAGTACCAAGCTTGGCTTCGGACTGCGTAAGGCGGCACAGCATTTCGAGAACCAAGCCACCGGTCTCCTTGTCCTGGCGGTCGATGAGCGGGTGGTCAGGCTGGTTATAGTAGGACAGCAGGCATTTGTAGCAGCCGGCCTCACAGATAGGCTGGCCGTCGTCGCCCAGCTCCTCGTCGAGCGCAGCCTTGACCCACGGCTGCCCTCCGGCCGGGCGCTTGAAGTGCATGATTTCCAGCGCCTCGGCAGCCACGGCCGCCAGTGCGCTGGACTCGGTCGCGAGGCGGGTCAGGACGCCGGCACCGCCCTCGGCGGCTTCATAGAACAGGAGGGATTGCCGGTTGTCACGCGTCGGCAAGGGCTCGGCCATCAGCTCGCTCTCTTCGAGCTGGTACACGGACTCGATGCCGCGCTTGAGTGCGTACTGCAGCGTGGCCAACGTGGACGCCGACAGTTCGCCCAGACCGTGGTGAGGCCGTATGATGAGGATGTTGCGGCGATCCTCGACGTAGGGAACGATGCGCTGCGGCGGCGTCTTGTCCGGCGGCACGTCGTCTCCGCTCTCTTCTCCGGCATCATCGACGCCGCCGACCCAGTGGCCGGTAATCGAGTTCATCATGAACCCCAGCACTTTCGTGTCCTTGCGGCGGCGCCAACCAAAGTTCATGCGCCAGACGGTGGCCGCCGGGCCGTACTGAAGCTCCAGCAGCGGACCCTGGGAATCCAGTACCTCGGTAGTGAGCTTCTGCAACCGCTCGTCCGCCTCGGCGAATTGCAGGGTGGTCTGCATCTCGTAGCCTTGGCGCACCCGCTCTTCCTCGTTGGCGGTGATGCGCTCCGCGCGCTTGGTGGACACGTTCTCGATGCGATACAGGTGCTTGACCTCCTCGGCAGCCGCCAACGAGGCACCACAAGAGAAGCAGCGGTCGGCATCGCGTTGCGAACGGAAGTGACCATAGCCGCAGGACGGACACAGACGTGCCACCTCTGTGGCCAGGCGGGCGCCCTCGGTGACCTGGTCCTGGCTGGTGATGGTGAGTAGCGCTTTGGTGACCCGGTACTGGCTGCCTTCGTGATAGATCAGGCTGTACGGACCAAACTCACCCAGCGCCAGGAAGCGCGGACGGGAGAGGAAGCTCTCGCGGCCGATGTTGCCTCGGCGCGCGGGGATGTAGGCCAGCAGAGGGAGGCGAGGGAAGTTGTAGCCGGGCAGGAAGCCCTGACTCGCCAGGTAGCGGTAGGTGTAGAAGTCCGAGTTGAAGGCACTCTCGCCGGCGAGCAGCAGGTCGCGCTGCTTGCGTGCTTCGTTGTGACGCTGCTGCGCCTCTCGACGTTCGCGCTCGCTGGCCGCCGGGTTGTTCTCGATCTTGAAATTCAGCTCGATCTGTCGCGCCGTGGCGCGATACAAATCGCGCCAGCGCTTCAGGGCTTCGTCGAGCTCCTTGTATGCGCACTGGAAAGCGGTCTCCGGCCATGTCTCGGTGAACCAGGGTGCGCGCTGCGGGGTGAGCTCGTCCTTGAGCATATCCAGGACGGCCAGCCCACGCTGATGGGCGCGCCTCTTGGCCTCGGGCCTGTCCAGGTCGGCAGCCAGCTCCTCCAGGATGGGCAGGGCCGCCGGGTGACTCATGTCGAGCAGGCCACGAATGCTGCTGTCGAGCTTCTTGCCGGTCTCGGCCAACCAGATGGCATGCATATGGCTCTGCACGAGTTCGCGGTTGGCGAGGTCCAGAGTCGGCGGATTGACCTGCCCATGGACCATTCGCACCGGGTCACGGAAGTAGTACTGGTCGTGCGGGCTTTGCGCCGCACAGTAGGTAATCGCCAGCGCCGGCTGACCTGCTCGCCCGGCTCGGCCGCTGCGCTGGGCATAGTTGGCGGGTGTGGGTGGCACGTTGCGCATGTAGACGGTGTTGAGCGACGAGATGTCGACCCCCAGCTCCATGGTCGGCGAGCAAAACAGAACGGGCAGCCATTCGAGCTCGCTACCTTTCTTGTCGCGCCACTCCTTGCGGTCCTTGTCGGTGAAGCGGAAACGCGCCTCGCGCTCGAGGCGGTCGTCTTGCTCGACTTGCGCCGTGTGCTCCCTCGCCTCGAAATCGAAGAGCTCGTGCTCTGGGTTGGCAAGCATCCCCGCAATGTTTCGGTACAGGTTGCGGAAGAACCGATTGTCATTTGATTGCTTCGGACTGGTCCCCTCACCCGGAGTCCAGAGCAGAGCAGCGCCATTCAGTTGCCAACCCGTAACTCCTATGTCTGTCTCCTCTTGTCGGACGAGGCCGTAGCTCTCAGCCGCCTTCAGTAGTGCGGCGATGACTTCCGGGTAAGTGTCGTCCTTGATCTGGGTCACATACGGGTTGCCTCCACCCCATGTGCTGGATTTCTTTAGTTCGCGCCCGATCCGCGAACGACTTGAACCAATGACCAGGAAATCGTCGAGATTGAGCTTCCGACCACGATGACCTACGTGGTCTTTCGGCCTGCGTGTGACAAACCAGCGTGCTGGAACGGGGCGCTCATCCTCAGTGAATCCCCAGGGCTCGCGGAGGTTGGCATAGCTCTGCGTGCGTAATTGGTCGAGCTCAGTCCGATCGAGGTAACGGGTGGCAATGCACAAGCCCTGGCGCATGGTCTCGAAAAGAACGCGCAAGACTGCGGCGCGCTCTTGCGCATTGGCGGCCCGAAGCACCTGGGGAGCATTGACCCATTGGTCGGCGTCTGCCGCGAGGTCGTCAATATCCTGATAGTTGATGCGGACGAGCCCAAGTTGTTCGAGGTTGGGGTTGTTGAAGCGCCAGCCGCGGCGCAGGTCGAAGAAACTCCGATAGCCCAGGATTGCCCGCATGGCATCCTGCACCTGGCGCCGTGTATTGCCTTTGACATCCGGTTGCTGCATGTACTCTGCACGAGCGCCCGGGTCGTCGCGGTCGAAGCCGAGTGCCTCGAACACGGCATTGGCCACCTCCTTCTCGGACAAGGCCCGACCGTCGTCCTTGGTGAAGGCTGCGAGCAGCGCAGCTCGCGTTAGCAGGACTTGCACGAAGTCATTGAAATGGCCTGCCTGAAGCGCGGCGTCTTGGCGGTTGTCTGAGAAGCCCAAGACCTTCTTGGCCTCGGCACCGAGGTGTTCGTCCTGCTCGTACAGGTAGCGCAGCGATGCCAAAGTCAGCATCGTCGTTGCCGAGCTTCGACCCTCGCCGGATAGCGACGTCAATCGCAACGAGTCCTTCCCCGAGGTTGAGTGGGTCGTGCCACACCCGAGGCAGAAGCGGAAGCTCCCCGGAATAAACCAAGCACGCAGCCCGCCTTCAGTTGTCGTGACTCCATCCGGCCGCACCTTTGCCGCTTGTGGTACGTACTTGCGGTAGCTCGACTTGATGCGCCACTCGCCGTCGGCGCGCTCCTCGACCCAAGTTTCCGGGTAGCGCTCAATGTCAGCGTCGTTCCAGATGCCTGCGGCGTCCGGCATTAGAAAGCCGAACTTCACGCCGTCATCCTCGTGTTGGCGTTCGTCAATGCTCCGTCGCTCGAAGGCTCGCCCCTCCGGCCCGTCGACATCCCAAACGGGCACGTACTCCTGGCCGCAGTCACGGCAGAAATGGAGGTTGTAGAGGTGGCGACTCCGGTCGCCGGCTACGAACTGCTGACCATCGAGTGTGATCTCGCGTTTCCCAGGGGCCTCGAGGGTTGAATAGACCTTGCCGCCACCAGAGATGAACTGGTGCAGTTTGAATGCGAATAGCGGCTTGCCGGCGTCATCCATCACACCGTAGGCGCGCAGCAGGAACTGCTCTAGGTATCTCCGGCATACATCCTCAGGTCGCCCCGATGCCTCGGCCAGGAGAATCGCCGCTTGCTTCAGCGTCTTGGGACGCGCCCGCCTCGGCTTGCCACTTTCATAGTCCAGGCCAAGCGTCAGTTCGACCCAGACCGACATGGGATGTGTGGCCAACTCGTCGAAGGAGATATTCGGTACACCTGCATCGATCGCAGCGGCCAACACTGGAGCAACCGTCTTCAGTGTTTCCGTTGCTGGTGTCACGCGTTGCAGGGTTTCCGTGACGATGTTGTGGCTGGGAATGGCGGTGCCAAATAGCCGCGTGGCCACTCTGGCCACCGCAGTGTTGTGCTCCCTCTCCGTGCCATCGGTCGCCATCGTCGCAGAGGTGCCGATGCACACCAGTTTATCCCCGAGGGCCTCGCGAACACGGCGAACCAGCAGGGCCACATCGGCTCCCTGGCGCCCGCGATACGTATGCAGTTCGTCCAGAACGAGGAAGCGCAGCCCTTTGGCATTGCGCATCACCACGCGGTCGTGCTCGTTCTGCCGCGTCATGAGCAATTCGAGCATCATGAAGTTGGTCAGCAGGATGTCCGGCGGATTGGCCGCCATCGCTTGGCGTTCTGCGTCATCCTCCTGGCCGGTGTAACGGCCGAAGGTGACCGGCCGCCGGCCGGGCTCGCTGCCGAGGAACTTCTTCAATTCCTCCAACTGGCTGTTCGCCAACGCGTTCATCGGATAGATGACAATGGCTCGGGTCCGCCGCTCCGACGCGGCCAGCCTCGCCTTCAAACAAGCGTCGACGATGGGAATGAAATACGCAAGAGACTTGCCGGAGCCAGTGCCGGTGGTCATCACATAGCTCTCACCCGCTGCGGCGAAGCGGATGGCCTCTTGCTGGTGGGTGTGCAGGGGCAGCGGAACCCCGACGGATGACTCGTTCTTGCCCAGGCGGAAAATCTCCGCGCACGTAGGGTGTAACTGCCCAGCTTGCACGAGCTGTTGAACGGTTCCTCCGGGTTTGAAATTCGGGTTAACCTGGATGAGCGGCTCGGGCCAGTACTTCTGCGAGTCGTATGCCTTGGTGACGTACGACTGTATGTCCTCGGCCTTGATGCGCGTAAAGCTGCGGGTGAACTCCGAGTACTCGTTGACGATGTGCTGGCGGAAATCGAAGACGTTCAAATCTAGCCTCCCTGCTTCTTGTCACGCCGTAGGCGCATTGGAGCATGACCTCGTGCGACCATCCTCTGTACTTGGGTTCACTCCATGCGGGCATTGAGCAGGTGAGACGTAGCGGGCCGCCCCGCAATCTCACATCAGCACGATGTCGTATTGCTCCTGCGAGTAGCTGGGCTCCGCCTGAAGTGAAATTGGTTTGCCGATGAAGTCGGAGAGCATGGCCAGACCCTGCGACTCTTCGTCGAGAAAGCGGTCGATCACCGCCTGGTTGCCGAGCACGCGATATTCGCGCGCGTTGAATTGGCGGGCTTCACGCAGCAGTTCGCGCAGGATTTCGTAACACACGGTGCGCGCCGTCTTGACCTCGCCACGCCCGCCACAGGTCGGGCATTCCTCACACAACACATGTGCAAGCGACTCGCGCGTCCGCTTGCGGGTCATCTCGACCAGTCCAAGTGCGGTGAAGCCATTGACCGTCAGACGCGTATGGTCACGCGCCAGGGCCTTGTTGAACTCGCTGAGGACCGCCGTGCGGTGCTCTTCGTTTTCCATGTCGATGAAGTCGATGATGATGATGCCGCCCAGGTTGCGCAGGCGCAGTTGGCGCGCGATCGTCTGTGCGGCTTCGAGATTGGTCTTGAAAATGGTGTCGTCGAAGTTGCGTACGCCGACGAAGCCACCGGTATTGACGTCGATGGTGGTCATCGCCTCGGTTTGATCGATGATCAGGTACCCCCCGGATTTCAGATCGACGCGGCGGGCGAGGGCCTTCTGCAGTTCGTCTTCCACGCCATGCAGGTCGAAAAGCGGCCGTTCGCCGACATAGTGTTCCAGCAAGGGTGCGACCGTCGGCGTGTACTCGGCGGCAAAATTGGTGAGCCTCTGGAAGTTTTCGCGCGAGTCGATGACGATACGTGCCGTCTCGGGGTTGACGAAATCGCGCAGTACCCGCTGTGCCAGCGACAACTCCTGGTAGAGCAGGGAAGGGGGGGCGGCGGTGGTCGATTGCGTCAGGATGTCGCGCCAGAGTTTGCGCAAGTACTCGATGTCCTTGGCGAGCTCGGCCTCGCTCGCGCTCTCGGCCATGGTGCGGACGATGAAGCCACCGACCTCGTCGCCGGGTACCAGGCGACCCAGTTTCTCGCGCAGCGCTTCACGTTCGGACTCTCGCTCGATGCGCTGTGAGATCCCGATGTGCTTGTCCTGCGGCAGGTAGACCAGCATCCGTCCGGCGATCGACACCTGCGTAGACAGGCGTGCGCCCTTGCTGCCCATCGGGTCCTTGATCACCTGCACCAGAATGCTTTGTCCTTCGAACAACAGGCGCTCGATCGGTCGCAGCGGTTCGTCGCTCGGACGCGGCTCGCGAATGTCGGCAACATGCAGAAACGCGGTACGGCCGAGGCCGATGTCGATGAACGCCGATTGCATACCTGGCAGGATGCGAACAATGCGTCCCACGTAGATATTGCCAACGAAGCCACGACTGGCGCTGCGTTCGATGTGCAGTTCCTGCACGACGCCCTGATGCATGACGGCGACGCGCGTTTCCTGCGGGGTAAAGTTGATCAGGATCTCTTCGGACATGGCGGGGCAATCTGGAGAATGGGAGTGGAAATGGGAGTAACATGGCGGTTTGCCACATTCTACCCGTGCCGAAGCTCTCCCGGATGCCCGCAGTCCTGACCGCCCCCGAATTGCTCGCACCCGCGGGGTCGCTGGCGATGCTGCGCGCCGCCCTGGCTTTCGGTGCCGACGCGGTCTATGCCGGCCAGCCGCGCTACAGCCTGCGGGTGCGCAACAACGACTTCGGAGACCTCGCCACACTCGGCACCGCCATCGGCGAGGCACACGCCGCCGGCAGCAAACTCTATGTGGTCAGCAACGTCCTGCCGCACAATCGCAAGGTCCACAGCTACCTGTCCGACATGGCGCCTGTCGTCGCACTTCGGCCTGACGCCCTGATCATGGCCGACCCCGGTCTGATCGACCTGGTGTGCGAGACATGGCCGCAGATGCCGGTACATCTCTCGGTACAGGCCAATACCGTCAACTTTGCGGCGGTGCGTTTCTGGCAGAAGCTCGGCATCAGGCGGGTCATCCTTTCACGCGAACTGTCGCTCGACGAAGTCGCCGAGATTCGTCAGCAATGTCCCGACATCGAACTCGAAGTCTTCGTCCACGGCGCGCTCTGCGTCGCCTATTCAGGGCGCTGCCTGCTGTCCGGATACTTCAACCATCGTGACCCCAATCAGGGTACCTGTACCAACTCGTGTCGCTGGGATTATCGGCTTCAGGCAGGTGAAGTGGATGCGGCTGGCGATGTCCATGCCGCCAGTTCTCCCCAGCCACCCAATTCACCCGATGCACGATCAGGGGATCGCGTCTGGCTGCTCGAGGAGAAGGCGCGGCGTGGCGAACTGATGCCGGTCGACGAGGATGAGCACGGTACCTATATCATGAACTCGAAGGATCTGCGGGCCGTCGAGCATGTCCAGCGCCTGACCGAGATCGGTGTCGACTCGCTGAAGATCGAGGGGCGTACCAAGTCGCCCTACTATGTGGCGCGCACCGCGCAGGTCTATCGTCGTGCCATCGATGATGCCGTCGCCGGGCGACCGTTCGACCCCGGACTGCTCGGCGAACTTGAAGGGCTGGCCAATCGCGGCTACACCGACGGTTTTTATCAGCGCCACCACGAACATGAGAGACAGAATTACCTGCGCGGTCATTCCGAATCGGGACGCAGTCTCTATGTCGGCGACGTACTGGCGTGGGACGCAGCGCGCCAGTTGGCGCTGATCGAGGTCAAGAATCGCTTTGCGGTGGGCGACCGCCTCGAGATCATCCATCCCACGGGCAACCGCCAGCTGGCTCTGGAGCGGATGCAGCATATCGATGGCGCCGAAATTCGCGTTGCCCCCGGCAATGGCCATCGTGTTTGGATTCCACTGCCGGCCGAATTGCCCGGAGCGTTGCTGGCACGCTTCGTCTGAATCAGCCATGATGCCCGGCCCCCCCCACCTCTTTGTCGACATCTCGGCACACGGCTTCGGCCACCTGGCGCAAGCGGCGCCGGTGCTCAACCGCCTGGCGCGGCAATTGCCGGAGCTGCGCATCACCCTTCGCAGTGCGCTGCCCACCTCTCGGCTGCAAACCCGCCTTGTCACTCCTTTCAGGCATCTGGCGGAAAGCAGTGATTTCGGCTATGTGATGTACGACGCGATGCGCGTCGACCTCGAGGCAACGGCTCGTGCCTACCGTACCCAACATGCCGACTGGGAAGCTCGTGTGGACCGTGAAGCGCGCCTGCTCGACGAACTGCAAGCCCGACTGGTGTTCAGCGATGTCGCCTACCTGCCGCTGGCTGGCGCCGAACGCGCCGGCATCCCCGCGCTGGCAATGTGTTCCCTCAACTGGGCCGGACTGTTTGCTCATTTCTTTGCCAATGAGCCCTGGGCAGCGCCGATTCTTGAGCAGATGATGGCCGCGTACCACGGCGCCGAATGCTTCCTGCGGCTGACTCCCGGCATGGCCATGACCGAATTGTCACGGGTATGCCCCATTGGTCCGGTCGCCGATCTCGGCAAGGACTGCCGCCAGGCCGTGCGGGCGCAACTACGCTGTGCCAGTGACGAGCGACTGGTCCTGATCGCTTTCGGCGGTGTTAGTCAACAACTACCGATCGCCAACTGGCCGCGCATCGCCGGCGTGCGCTGGCTGATTCCGCAAGACTGGCAGGTGACACACCCGAACGCCAGCAACTTCGAGCCGCTCGACCGACCAATGACCGACCTCCTGTGCGCGGTCGACGCGGTGGTCGCCAAACCTGGTTACGGCACATTCACCGAAGCTGCCTGCAACGGCACACCGATCCTTTATGTGCGCAGGCACGACTGGCCCGAACAGGATTGCCTGATCGACTGGCTGCACAGGCATGCCCGGTGCCGGGAAATCAGTGCGGCGGACCTGCTGGCCGGCCATCTCCGGGAGGCGCTGGCGTGTTTGTGGCAGCAAGCTGCTCCAGCGCTGCCCTGGCCTTCAGGTGCTGAAGAAGCGGCTGCCGCGCTGCTGCCGTGGCTGACGGACTAACGGTAACAGATTCCCGAGCAAGATCTCCACTCCTGCTCCCCGTTAGGATATCGTGCAGAACATGCTGCGGGAGTGAAAAATTAACAGCCGCCAACGGTCATGACTTGGCAAGACACCCCTGGTCATGAAAGCCATGACCGTTTCCTTCTTCACCAATCTCTCTCCAACAAGCGGGGAGGGGCGATTCGTGAGTCGCTGACGCGACTTTCACATTAACTTTACTTGCAAAGGCCGGAAAAGCGGTCCTGTGGACTACAGGTGCCGGGGCCGGGTTTGGCGGCGGAGCCGGATGAGCAGCTGGCCAGGCGCTCCTTGACTTTGTCGGAGTACTGCCAGCCTGCGGCCAGAGGCGGCAGCGCGGAGCCCGGTTGCCAGGTCAGTGACCGCCATTTGGCGTGCCCGCGGTCCCGTAAAACCGCGAATTTCTCGCAGAACTGGCCAGCGAAATCCTTGATGAACTGATTCCTCTGAGGGTCTGCAAAATTGGCCGTGATCAGATAGGAATCGACGGCCAGCGAGGGTGAATCGTTGCCAGCAATGTTCAGCTGGGGGTAGCTGGATTTCCTGATATCAGCTTTCCGGTATTCCTGCAGGATTTTGTCCGAATTGGCCTGTGTCGGGTCGAATTTCAGCAGCTTGAGGTTGGCCGGGACATTTTTCTCAAGCAGGCCGAGCGGTTGCCCTCCCACCAGCACCATCACGTCAATCTTCGGATAGGCCTGGTAATAAGCCGGATCGCTCAATGCCATCAAGGCCGAGCGGCGTCGTTTGGTACCTTCGTCATCGCCCGTGGCGGTGGCGTTGATGAAGGGTTGCACGACATTGGGCCGCTCCTGGAACAGTTTGCTGTACACGTTCAGGGCGGTGAGGTAGGTACCACTTTTCTCCATGTCCATCCAGATGGGTTTCCCCCTGATCTGATGGATGAATTCGATAGGCTCGTCCTTGCGAACCAGGAAATGGATTTCTTCCTGATACAAGGGCATGAACACCCGCAAGTTGGCCAGCAGTTGTGCGTATTCACGGCGCGTTGCCTGCGGGACATCGCTTGCGTCACGCATCCGCACGAAGGCGGAGTATACATCCGACTGGACGATCGCCAGGGTGACGCCTCGGGTCTGGCTCATGTCTTCCACATTGGCCCAGGAACCTTTGGAGTCCTTCACTTCCAGGGCTGGATTGACAAAATCCCGCAAGTTGGTGCCGATGGCGTAATAGGTGCCTGTCTTGCCACCGGTGACGATGCTTTCGGCCGGGGCGGTCATCGACAGCACGGCCGCCGAAATTCCGACGAGCAGGGACTTGATGCCAGCGAGCCGTGAGTCAAGTGATTTTTTCATGGCGGATGCCGGGAAATAAAAAAACAGGGTCAGGGGGTCGTGCGGCACAGACCGGCGCGCTCGTCGGCGGGAGAGCAATGGCCATGGGCCGGCCGGGTGGGTGCTTCGGTCTGGGGTGGCGGAGCTGCTGGTGCGGGTGGCGCTGGTGCGATCACCGCCGGCGTCTCGGGTGCCGGCATGACTGGCGGAGGAGTGGGCGCGGCGGTGTCGGCCAGCAAGAACCATGCGGCGCCCCCAGCGACCAGCAGCGCGGCCAGCAACAGTCCCAGCACGAGCAGCGTCTTTGAGCCGCCGCCCTGGGGACCGGCGTCGATGAGCAGAAGGGGCTTGCCGCATTCATTGCAGACGAAGTCCCGACCGCCCGGAACTTCGACGGTTGCGCGGGCGTCGGCCGTGGCGCAATTGCCAAAGTTCGAGCATTTGCCGGATTTGGATTTCATGCTGGCCATCGGGGGAGTTCCTCCTGGTTTTTCTGAGAAGTCGAAGAAGCCGGCGAATGGATTGTCGGCTTCAACCAAGGCGCATCAGGCGACTTCGCGCTTGAGGATGGCCAGTGCACGCCGGCCGGCCTCCAGAAAGCGGCGGTAGGTTTCATCCTGGATATTGCCGCCGCGTGCGGCCTTGATGGCTTCGACCTCGGCCAGGATGGCCCGCTGCACCTCGCTGCGGCGGTCCTGGTGCAGGTAGCTGGCACTGGTCAGCGTTGCGTCGCAGACCGACCGGATGGCGTGCAGATTCTCCAGGTTGATGCTGTCGGCGCTGGCCATGAAGCTCTTGCCCAGGAGGACCGGGTCATTGTCTAAGCCGTCGGCATCCTTGGTGAGCAGCAGCACTTCCTCCGCACCCGTAGCCGGATTCCTGCTTTCATGGATGAATCCCAAAGCCTTGGCCAGCAGCACGTAGGGCAGGGCCTGCTGCTTGACTTCGGCGCTGGAGGCCACGAACAGCCGCGGCCAGGCATTGCCGTCGCCCTCGGTGTGCAGTTCGAGCCGCGCGCGCGCGCCACCGGTCTCGATGCGGCGGCGGTATTTTTCTTCCAGGAATTTGAGCGGCTTGAGGTAGCGCAGCGGGAACAGGTTGGTGATCGAGACCAGTGTGATTTCGTTACGTCGGCCATCCGAGTCAATGATCTCCACATCGCCGGTTTTGGCTTCGCGCAGAGCATTCTTCAGTCCCAGGGCGAACTCGGTCTGTTCAGGCGCCCTCGGCAGGATCACGGTGAATTTGCTGACCGCCGTGGGTACCCCCACGGGAATGCCGGGCGCTGCCCGGTGGATTTCCAGCGGCTCGAGGGTGATGAAGTTGCCTGCCCGGCTGACCAGCTCACTCACGTAGCTTTTCAACTCCTGCGGATCGGCGCCGTAGCGGTCGCGCAACTTGTCGATGATCGACACGCCGAGCAGCCGTTCCTTGGGGTTCTGTACCAGGTTCTGGTGGGCGATACGCGCGTTGTCCTCGCACACCGTTTCCAGCACATCGAGAAAGGTCGATTCCGTCACCCGCTGGTTGAACAGGGCAAAACTCGAATCCTGCCCAATCTTTTCGACCAGGGCGGCCCGTACCCGGCTGGTCTGCGTTTTCTGTTCGGCTTCGTCCACCACCAGCCGGCGGCTGATCTGCTTGACCTGGACGGGGTCATAAAAGCGGATCAGGTGCTGACGCAAGTCGCCTGCACCGGCATCGGAGAGGCGCGCCTGGAGATTGACATCGAACTTCTTCAAAGCCTGCTGCAAGGTGTTGGCCGCCCGGTCCACTTCGCCTTTGAGATCGGTGATTTCGGCGATCACCTCGATCAGCAGCGCTTTGGCAAAGCCCCAGCCTTCGGCGCGGGTACGGTACACATACATCTCCTGCAAATGTACACCATGCGCGTCCAGCAGGCTGTCCGGCGTTCCCAGCAGGTGCTTGGAGAACAGGCTCATGCTGGACCATTTGTGTGCATTGCCCAGGACGCGCGATTGCGCTTCTTCCTCTGCGTGGCGCGCACGCGCAATGTGTTCGTCGCAGGCCTTCAGACGTTCGTCCAGTTTTTCGCTCAGCGCGATCAGCAGGCGGGAGACATCCCAGGCGGACTTGGCGCCGACCTTCCATTCATTGACCAGTTCCTGCTCGATCCGCACCCGGATCTCGCGCGCCATGTCCTTGCGCGCTTTCAGCTTGGTGCGATAGAAACCGGGGACGCCCAGTGAGCGGTAATCATCCTGGTAACGCTTTTCACACAACTTGGTGAGTTCGTCCAGCCAGGTGGCGCGCTCGCGCTCGCGCACCAGCGACTTGAAGTTGGGGATGACGGCTTCCCACTCGCCAGTGAACGACTTCCAGCGCTTGTTCGCGGCATCTTCCGGCAGGATGCCCAGCGCCAGCGTCAGATGGTCGTCGGACAGCAGCCAGCGGAGCTGCGTCTCTTTTTGCTGCACAAACTCGTGAAAATCCTGCTTGCGCGGCTCCTCGATGAAGCCGGACGCCTCCTGCCAGTGATTGAAGCGCAACTGCAGCGCCGCCTGTCGGGCAAAGCTGTAGGTCAGGTACTCGCTGATCTCTTCTTCCGGAATGGACAGCCGCTTGATGCCGAATGTCAGGAAACGCTTGGAGCGCTCTGGAATGCGCCCCTGCGCTGCGGTTTCCGGCGAGCCGTCGCCGTTTTCCGCATTCTCCATGCGGTCGAGCGAGGCCCAGTTGATGTTCCTTGCGGTCACGATCTTTTGATACAGGAAGTCAGCGACGATGCCGGGCACGTCCCGGTCCACATCCACCGTCAGGCCGTTCTCGTTCTCGTTGCCAAACACGAAGCAGCCATTGAACGGGTCGCTCAGCGTGAGCCGTTCCTTCACGCCGGTCACGTCGTAGGGCTGATAAACACCCACCGACATGGCATTGAGTTCGGTCAGGGCGGCAAATCCGTTGGCGTGGTAGTTGCCGGTATCCCAGTTGGGGTTCGGGTAGGCATCGGGCAGCAGCGCGTAGATCAAGACCCGGAAACGCTTGGAATCGGGATACAGATCCCGCAGTTGTGCCACCGCGTCGATCACGCTGCCGCTGCCGGTGCCACCGGCCAGGCCGAGCACGACATGGAAGGTGACTTCTGTCTGGCCGTTCTGCTGCAGCAGCTTGACCTGCGATTGTACCTGTTCGCGATATTTGTCGGCCTTGCAGGCAAACAGGAAGCGGCCCAGCCGGCGCTTCTGGCCACCGAGCGTGGCGCCGACAATGCTGTTGAGAATGTCGCGCCACTCCTGCGGGCTGCCCAGCCAGTGCTTGAGTCCTGGATAGCTGTCGAGATTGTCGAGCCGCGAGCTGAGGTTGGCATCGGTAATCAGCAACTGGCTGGCCTTGGGCAACTGGACCGAGGTGCCCAGCGTCTTCCAGCCGGGGTCGTCGATCGACATCATTTCGCTGGACGAGTCGACGTACAGGTAGCCGATGCCGATGTCGGCCAGTTTGCCGCCACGCAACTCCTGGTACAGGCTCTTTCGCAGGGCCCGGATGATTTTCCCTCCGGTACCGCCCAGCCCGATGACGAGGTGATTCATTCCGAAAGTTCCTCGTTGCAATGAGTCGAAATTAAAATGATCATTGATGCGCCACACTCTGCCGCAGGCGGTATCGGCGGAGCCGTGGGATCTGCGCAGTGCTAGTCAGATGGCCGCTTGCCGCAGTCTCCTGCTGCCCGGATGAGTATATGTCCACCCAACAACTGCGGTCAATCGCGGGAAGGCGTGATCGCCGCTGTCGACGACGGTGAAACCCGTCGCTCGCTCGATTGGAGCTTGCCGATGAACGAGAAACAAGAATTGAAAAGAACTGAAGGCAGGCATTACGACGCGCCACTCCACCAGCAATGAGTGGGGGGAGAAGCTCTGAAGCGGTGCATGGATCAGGCTTGTCGGCGAACGTGGCGCGCGCAAATACTCGACGCCTGCCTGGCAGTGCTCAAGTGGAGTCCGGCACGCAAGCGCGTCGAGTGGCAGCGTCTGTTCGTCGAGGAAGCGGCATAGCTGATGGCAAAAGGTGGGTTCAGATAACAAATATCAACCTTGTCGGGGTAAGGCACATCCCGTCGACTCATTGCCGCATGGCGTGACGGATCGCATCGTCCACATTGTCCAGGAAGATGAATTCGATGCGCTCCTTCGCCTCCGGCGGGACTTCCTCAAGGTCCCTGCGGTTTCTTGCCGGCAACAGCACCCGCTGAATTCCGGCGCGCATGGCGGCAAGTACCTTGTCCTTGATTCCCCCCACCGGCAGAACGAGTCCGCGCAGGCTGATCTCGCCCGTCATCGCGCTATCGTTACGCACCGGGTGGTTGACGAACAGCGAGGCCAGCGCGATGAACATCGCCACACCCGCGCTCGGACCGTCCTTGGGGATTGCCCCAGCCGGCACATGCACATGTACGTTGCTTCTCTCGAGGCTGCCGGCGTCGATGCCGAGGTCCGTGGCGCGCGTTTTCACCAGGGTCAGCGCTGCCTGCGCGGATTCCTTCATCACCTCGCCAAGTTGTCCGGTCAGGATCAATTTGCCGTCACCTGCCGTGCGGCTGGCTTCGATGAACAGAATGTCGCCACCGACCGGCGTCCACGCCAGTCCGGTGGCCACTCCGGCAAGACCGGTGCGCAAGGCAACTTCGTTATCGTACTTGATGGGTCCGAGTATGCCGGCGAGATCATCCTCATCGACCTGCATGGACGACATCCTGCCCTCGGCAATGTTCACCGCCGCGCGTCGGCAGACTGCGCCAATTTCCCGCTCCAGCGAGCGTACGCCGGCTTCGCGCGTGTAATTACGGATGATCGCCACGATTGCCTGCTCCGAGAACTCGATCTGACCTTCCTTCAGTCCATTCTGGGCAATCTGACGCCCGACCAGATAACGCTGGGCAATCTCCCGTTTTTCCTCCTGCGTGTAGCCGGGCAACTGGATGATCTCCATGCGGTCGCGCAGTGGCCCCGGAATATTGTCCAGCACATTCGCGGTGGTGATGAACAGCATCCGGGACAGGTCGAACGGCAAGGCCAGATAGTTGTCGCGGAAGGTATTGTTCTGCTCAGGATCGAGCACTTCGAGCAGTGCGGCCGAGGGGTCCCCCTGAATGCCGGCACCGAGCTTATCAATCTCGTCGAGCATCATCACACAGCCCCGTGATCCGGCCTTGCGGATTGCCTGAATGATGTTGCCGGGCAGGGCGCCAATATAGGTACGCCGGTGGCCGCGGATTTCGGCTTCATCGTGGACGCCGCCGAGCGATGCGCGCACGAACTTGCGCCCCAGTGCCCTGGCGATCGACTGGCCGAGCGAGGTCTTGCCGACTCCGGGCGGACCGACAAAGCACAGAATGGGCCCATGTCCGCCCGGGTTGAGCTTGCGCACCGCGAGAAATTCGATGATCCGTTTCTTGACCTGGTCGAGGCCGAAGTGGTCGGCATCGAGAATCTGGCGGGCTTCGGCAATCTCGATCCGGTCGGGCTCGGGCGCCCGCCATGGCAACTCGACCAGCCAGTCGAGATAGGCGCGCACCATCGAGTATTCTGCAGAAGCGTCCGACATGCGCGCCAGGCGCTGCAGCTCCTTGTTCGCCTGGTTCGCCACCTCCTCGGGCATCTGGGCTTCGGCGATATTCTTGCGCAGCGCCTCGATCTCGACGCTGTTGCCGGTATCCCCCTCGCCGAGTTCCTTCTGGATCGATTTCAACTGCTCGCGCAGCAGGAATTCGCGCTGACGCTGATCGATGTTCGCCTTGGTACGCTCGTCGAGTTCGCGTGAAAGTCGCAACACCTCGAGGCGTGCGAGCAGGCAATCGAGAACGATGTCGAGCCGTCGCTGCAGGTCAATGCTTTCCAGGACCCGCTGCCGATCGGTAATTTTCAGTTCTGTAACACTCGCCACCAGGTCGGCCAGAGCCCCCGCCTGGGTAATGCTCTTGACCGCACCGACCAGTTCCTGTGAGACCTGCGGCATAAACTGCAGGACTTCGAGCGCATGCTCCCTGAGCTGAATCATGCGCGCCTCGATCTGGCTGTCTGTCGTTTCGGGTTCATCGATCCGCCCGATACGCGCCACCGGGAAAGGATAACCCGGCAGGTACTCGACGATGCGGAATCGCTGCAGCCCCTGGCAGACGATGACATGCGTGTTATCCGGCAGGGTCACGTAACGCAGGATGTTGGCCACCGTACCGACCAGGCAAAGATCATCCGGCCCCGGCACTTCGATCTCGGCATCCCGTTGCAGGAGAACACCGACCGGGCGCTCGGTCTTGACTGCCTGCTGCGCTGCCAGCTTCGACTGTTCGCGGCTGATGGTGAGCGGCAGGATCATGCCGGGAAAGAGCAGTACGTTGCGAACCGGAACGATGACCATCGCGTCGTCGGGGATCAGCAGAATGCCGGAGCCAGCCGCGATCGTGTTGCGACTCGCGTCTGTCCGGTCAGATCGCATGGTCGTCTCGCAGGTGGCGCAGCACCAGCACCAGGCAGCCATCCTCCAGGAACTGCTCATGCAGTCGGTAGTTTCCTGGCGGCAGCGCTATCCAGCGCTCAAATGGCCCGTAGGGGATCTCCAGACGGTGGATCGTTGCCCGACGCAAGGCCTGGGGTATCGGTCGCCGGCCCCGGACGACCAGGCCAGCTTCATCGAGAACGACTTCAATCTGCCGGGAATCGACGCCCGGCAAGGCCACCAGCAGTCTCAACTCGTCGCTGTTTTCGTACAGATCGACCGACGGTTCCCAGCAGGGCACCGACTGCAGGTTCTCGCAGGCAAGTACCCGGTGCTGCCATCGCTCGCCGCCCTGCAGCAGATCGAGCGCCTCCGCCCACATCCATAACCTTCGATCATCGGCTCTCATTGGTGACATCCTTGAACAAATGAAATCCGGATTGACGTAGACGCAGCCGTCCATCTTCGTGCATCCGCCGTTGTCGGGTGATCGAGGCTTTTCCAGAATCGATCCATGGGGTGCCGCTCGTTTCAGCCAGCCGGCCCTGATTCTAACCCAGAAACGGCGTTTGGACGGGCAATGCATTCGGTTGGATGTCGATGACGCATCCGGTCCTTGACGCCCTGATAGAATGCCTCACCGCAAGAATCAACACGCCGAACACACGCACATCAACGATGAAAATTCTCCTGATCCATCAGAACTTTCCGGGTCAATACAAACACATTGCCGCGGCGCTGGTGGCCAGAGGCGATGAAGTGACGGCGCTGTGCATCGAGGATAACCCGGTTCTTGCCGGTGTTCGTGTCGTCCGTTACGGGCCAAAGCGAGGCAATACACCCAAAATCCACCCCTGGGTGCAAGAAACGGAGACCAAGGTGATTCGCGGCGAAGCCTGCTTCCGGGCGGCGAGACAGCTGCAAGTGCAGGGCTATCGCCCGGACATCATCTGCGCCCACCCAGGATGGGGTGAAGCGCTGTTCGTCAAGGAAGTCTGGCCGCAGATCCCTTTGTTGAACTACTTCGAGTTCTACTATCATGCTCATGGCGCCGATGTCGGTTTCGACCCGGAGTTTCCTGAAAATCCAGACGAGGCGCCACGCTTGCTGGCGAAGAACTTCGCCAACCTGATGAACCTTGAACAATGCGATGCCGGAGTTTCACCGACCGCATGGCAGAAATCCACCCACCCCGTAAGCTTCCAGCACAAGATCCGCGTCATCCATGAGGGGGTGAATACGGCAGCGATCACCCCGAAAACCGACACCCAAATCACGCTGCGGGAAAAGGCTCGTGTCCTGCGCGCCGGTGATGAAATTGTCACCTTCGTCAATCGCAACCTCGAACCCTACCGAGGCTATCACAGCTTCATCCGCGCCCTTCCTGAAATCCAACGCCGGCGTCCGAAGGCCCATATCTTGATTGTCGGCGGTGACGGGGTCAGTTACGGTAGCCGGCCCGCCCAGGGCACGACCTATCGCGAGCAGTTTCTCAACGAAGTCAGGAGCGATATCGACTTCCAGCGTCTCGATTTCGTCGGCACGATTCCTTACCCGGCGTTCATCGGCCTGCTGCAAATCTCGGCGGTTCACGTCTATCTGACCTATCCCTTCGTTCTCTCCTGGTCGATGCTCGAAGCCATGAGCGCCGGCTGCCTAGTCGTGGGATCCAGAACCGCGCCGGTGGAAGAAGTGATCCGCCATGGGGACAATGGACTTCTGGTCGATTTCTTCTCGCCGCAACAAATTGCCGAGCAGGTGGTTCAGACGCTTGAACTCCCTGGTGATTTTGCTTTACTCAGGCAACGCGCCCGGCAGACGATCATCGACCGCTATGACCTCAAACGGATTTGCCTGCCGCAGCATCTGGCCTACATCGACGAACTGGCCGGACAAGTCACAATCTGACGGCGGAGCCGAGGGCTGTCATGAGGTGAGCCGCTCAAAAGCCATGACCGGAAAGTCGCTCCGTAATGTTCGCTCGCGGCTACTGACGGGCACATTGAATGATTTCCCCGCCAACTCGGCTAGAATACGAAGGCGCAAGGCCTGTCCATCGAACTTTGAAGGCAATAGTGATTCTGCAGGCCCGATCACCCACCCATTCATTCTCCTCATGCCATGACCCACCATCCCTATGATTTGCTGCCGCTTACCGATGACGGGGCAGGCCTGATTCTGACTCCTTGCCCAGGAACCAAAGGAGTGGAACTGGCCACTGCACTCGAACAATTGAAAACGGCGGGTGCCGACGCAGTGATCACGCTGATGCCGGATGCCGAAATGGCCAGCAATGCCGTGACGAACATCGCTGATCTCTGTCCGGAACTCGGTTTGCAATGGTTTCACTTGCCAATCGAAGACGATCATGCGCCGGAGGAAGAATTTGCTGTTGCCTGGTCGGCGCAACGACGGGCCGTGCATCAACTGCTCGACGCCGGCAAGAAAATAGCGATCCATTGCAAAGGCGGTTCGGGTCGAACTGGCCTGATCGCTGCACAGATTCTGGTCGAACGGGGTGATTCATTGGCTGCAGCAACAGCGGCCATTCAGGCGATTCGCCCCAATGCGCTGAAGCTCAACGTTCATCAGGACTATCTGGCCCGCTTGGCCATCGCGCAGCCGGACAGTTAGGCACTGACGCCTTTCCATGCGATGTCTGTCAAGCTGCCGAACAGGATCCCGTGATGGGTTACAAGATATCGCTCATCGTTCAACCCGGCGACAGCTTCTTTCCGATCGTGCGCGCCGTCGACCGGGCGGAACGCTCGATCAACCTGACCGTATTCCGAATGGACGACCCGATCATCCAGCGCGCCCTGATCGAGGCCCGCCAGCGTGGCGTTCGCATCCGCGTGCTGATCTCGAGCAGCGCGCGCGGTTGGGAAGAGCAGAATCGAAAGCTCCTCAAGGATGCCAACGAAGCCGGCATTTCGACCAGGGAGCCCGCCGGCGACAGCAAGCAGGCCCGCTACCACTACAAGACCATGACGGTAGATGACGCAGAGGCGTTGGTGTTCACTTTCAATCCGACGCGCGAGAATCTCCACTATGCGCGTGACTTTGGTGTTGAAGTCTACGACCCGGCAATCGCCGCCGAGATCAACAGGCTCTTCGACGCCGACTGGGACGACAGGCCTTTTGAACCCGACAGGGATTCGCCGCTGCTGGTCAGCCCGTTCAACAGTCGCAAGAAGATGAAAACCTTGCTGCAGACGGCCAGGGATTCGATCGACATCGCCGACGCCAAAGTGGAGGACCCGGCAATCATCCGTCTGCTGGTGGAGAAAGCCAGGCGCGGAGTGCTAGTCCGCGTTCTCGGTGATGCGGAGCATAGAGTCCGGTTACCGCCCGAGATCGAATTCCGGGCGGCCCCGCGCTACAAGCTGCACGCCAAGTGCACGATCGTCGACGGTGCCACGGCGGTCCTCGGCAGCATGAACCTGCGGACGGAGAGCCTCGACCGCCGCCGCGAACTCAGTATCTCGGTCGACGACGCCGACGTTCTGCGACGCTTGAATGCCGTGTTCGAAAACGACTGGGAGCACCAGGCGCCGATGTTGGGCAGCACCGCGACCCAGGTGCTGCGGGTGTTTCCGCTACCGCCCCCGGAGCTGGCCAAACGGTCATCGCTGCGTCTGGTACTGATCTCGCGCATTGACACGCTCGTGCGGCATGAAATCCGCGAAGGCATTACCACGATCGGACGCGCCAAGGAAAACGATTTCGTCATCAGTGATGCCTTGGTGAGCAGGCTGCACGCACAGATCAGGCTCGAAGGGGACCGCTGTACGATCCGGGACCTGGGAAGCGGCAACGGGACCTTTCTGAACGGCGAACGGATCGATCGGGAGACGCGCCTGCACCCCGGCGATGTCATCAGAATCGCGGAAAGTCAGGAGTTTCGTCTCCTCGAGCTTTGAGGGGAAATCCGGGTCACTTGATGTCGTATGCAGTCAGTTCTTGGCGGAACTGGTCGCGGGTTCGCAGGTGGCCCATGGTGTCGCGATACTCGTGCTTGACCATGGACCTGATCTCGGGCGCGTACCAGAAGGTTTCGGACACATTACCCGTCACTCTGCCCTCCCTTCCTTGCCGTTCGGTGCGGCCGGAATGAACCACCCGCAATGCCCGGAACCTTCCCGCCGGCACCTCGACATCCTCCCAGGCTTCAACCCGGGCAGAGCGTTTATTCATCACGACATCGCCATCCGGGCGCTTGATTGAATACTCGAAATCCCAGGTTTTCCCGACTTCCAGAGGGAACAACAGGATCAGGCGCTTGCCCTGAGTGACGTTGGGATCCAGCAGGGTCCAGGTCGATCGATCGGCCGTTCTCCTGATCGAACGTTCGATTCCTGCACCTGCAGCGCCTTTCGAATCGATCGATGTTCGATCAACGGTCATGATGTCTCCTCTGATTGCGGTCACCTTCAATTCAACACTGGCGATTTCTTCGTTCTTCCAGAGATTGATGTTCCGATAAGCCCATCTGTCACCGACCTTGATATCCGGTTTTTCCACCGGGGCGAGTACCGGAGCGGGGCCTTTCTGGGTCTTTTCGGGTCTGGCCGGTACCGTTCCTCCGACCGCCTTACGTTCGATGCTTTCCTGTGGCTTCGACGCACGCTCGGATTCTTCCCTCTTTCTGAGTTCTCCCTGGGCAAGTGCGACATGGGTGCCTGACGGAAAGCGCTTGAGGTAGGCTTCGAAAGCTTCTCGTGTGCCGCTCGCCTTGGCTTCGTTCCAGAATCGGGTTTCGGTTTCTGCGGGGTCGGGTGCCATGGCGACGTTGAAGCTGAAGTTCTTCTGCAGGGTTTTTGGACCATTGACGTAGGGCGTCTGGGTTTGCCGGCTGGCACGTTCGACTTCTGCGCTCGCGATCGTCAGAACGCCGTCGAGGCTCAGATCCCTGCCTCGGAAAGCGGTCAGCAGCCCGGCGGTAAACAAACCGTTGCGGCCATCGCCATCGGCCGCCACGTTACCCGGATCGGTGGCATACACGATCACCGTCCCTTTGGGTACGACGTCAGGACTCGCCAGGCCGCGCGACCGGCCCGAGCGGAACTTGCCACTGACCGGATTGTTGCGGCAGGCATCGAGGATCACGATGTTGACGCTGCTTTTGGCATTGTCCATTTCGTCGAGGATCTGGTTGACGTTGACGCCCTGGTAGGGAACCATCGCTTCGCTTTCCACCCGCGCATTGACCGGCATCAGGTAGTTCTGGTTCTTGACCTGAATGCCATGTCCGGCAAAGAAGAACAAGGCCGCTTCGCTGCCACCGATCCTGCTGCCGAATTCGGCGATGCTCTGGTGCATGGCTTCGAGCGTCTGGTTTCTGCGCTCGATGACTTCGAAGCCGAAGCGGCGCAGGGCAGCGGCGATGTCCTCCGCGTCATGCGCGGGGTTGACGAGTCTGGGCAGGTTGTCGGGGTGCTGATAGGCGCTGTTCCCGATCACCAGGGCGATGCGCCGTCCCTGACTGGAGGAGGTGACGCCGGCCATTCGGCCTGCCGTCCCCGGCGCCAATCCGGCGGGCGACGGAGCTAGGGGTTTGCCGAGCGAATCCGTCCGTCCCGGCGGCGCAGGCTGCGGCTGCGCAGGCGCGGCAGAAATGCACGCTGCCGCCACGATCAGCGCGCGCAGAACATAGAGGAATGTCGTTAGAGGCAATCGGAATGGCATGGCCCGCGAATCTTATGCCTGCAGCGTGGGCAACACAATAGAATCAGAATCGCGCGGCGACTCTTCGTCATGTCTCCGGAGCAGGATTCGTTCAATTGGGTCGGTTGGCGTTGCCGCGTCGCCAGGCCAGCCAGTCTTGAATTTCTTCGACATCCCGCTCGTCTGGCTGAGCGGTCGATCTGCCATGAACGGCATCACCGCCACCTTGACATCGGCGTGGCCATGTTCCATGCTGATTTCGTCAGTGTCGGCGGCGTTGCCTCGGCGCGCTGCGGTGCACTTGCAATGTCGCATGTATGTTGTTGGCCGCGGTGCCAGCCGGGGCCGATGGACCATGCCAGGCTGGCCATTCCGCGCTGGCCTGCAACTCTCAGGAGGTGACTTGTCATGGCAAAAAGAGCTTTGTGCATCGGCATCAACGATTATCCGGGCACCCGCAACGACCTGTCGGGCTGCGTCAATGACGCCAATGACTGGGCGGCCGAACTCGGTGGCCGCGGCTTCACCGTCAGCACGCTGATCGACGCCCAGGCGACGCGAGCGGCGATGAGCGCCGGCATCGCCGGCTTGATCACCGGTGCCCAGGCCGGTGATTCATTGGTCATCACCTATTCCGGCCACGGCACATGGGTACCGGATAGCAACGGCGACGAACCCGACGGCCGTGACGAGGGCCTGTGCCCCTGGGACATCAGCACGGTCGGGCCGTTGCTCGACGACGAAATCAGGATCCTGTTCGCCCAGCGCGCCGCCAGCGTGCGCATACTGCTGATCTCGGACAGTTGCCATTCGGGTTCGGTCACGCGTGGTGACGAGTCGGACATCGATCCAGGCATGCCGCGGGCGCGCTACATGCCCTTGCAGGACTGGATGCCGGGCAACGAACTGCCGGCTTCGGCGAACCGGCCGCGCACCCTGGTCAGCGGTCTGCGGCGCAGCGGTGGCGACCTGCTCCTGGCTGGCTGCCAGGACACCGAATACAGTTGGGATACCAGCTTCCGTGGCCGGCCCAATGGCGCCTTTACCTACTATGCGCTGAAGTGCCTGCACGAACAGAGACCGGCGACCTATGAGGCCTGGTTCGCCGCGATTCGCGGCTACCTGCCGAGCACCCGTCTGCCACAGTCGCCGCAGATCCTCGGCTCGGCCACGGCCCGCCGTTTCCGCATCTTCGAGTAAATCGCCGTCACCGGGGCTCGCCGCCCGCCGCGGTGGGCGCCGGAGATTCTGTCCGTCCCGCCCCTCTGCGAGGAATCCCCCATGTCCAGTGACAAGACCTATCTGATCCGTGGCACGGTCAGCGACATCAGCAAGCCGAGCCTCCCCGGCATCGCCATCACCAGCGCTCGCCGTGTCGTTCCCGGCAGCGGGCGCGACGCAGCGCTCGGCGAGCTGACGGTGCGTGGCGACGAAGCGGTCCGGCTCGAGCTGGCGAATGGTTTCGTGCTCTGGTCGCGGGCCGACGACCTGATCCGCGAACATGGCCGCCAGACGGTCGGACGCGACGGCGGTGCTGCCTGGGAGATCGACACCCGGCCGCGCGCGCGTGCTGCCGATCGCGCCGGCAGTCGCGGCTGGCTCGGCCTCGGTGTCCGCGCGCTGGAGTTCTTCGGCGTAGACCTGACCGGGACTTCGGCAGCCAAACTGGGTTCGGCAATCGAGGCGCGGTTGCTCGGCGGCAATGCACCGGGAATTTACCGCTGCGACCTCGCCAGTGACGGCCGGCTGACGGCACTCGCTGACGACGCCGACATTCCTGGCGCCACGGGGCCGCTCCTGGTCTTCCTGCACGGCACGGCGTCGAGCTTCAAGGGCAGCTACGGCAAGCTGTGGGAGCCCGGCAGCAAGGCCCGTGCGGCGGCGCTCGCGCAGTTCGCGGCCACCTACGGCGAACGCGTCTATACGCTCGAGCACCGCAGCCTGACGGTCAGCCCGATCGGCAACGCGCTCGATCTGGCGAAGCGGCTGCCGCCGAATGCAGAACTGCATCTGGTCTCACATTCGCGCGGCGGTCTGGTCGGCGAACTGTTGTGCCTCGGCGAACGCGATCGACGCGACGATCCGCTCTCGCAAGGCTTTGCCGAGACCCTGTTCAAGGCCGATCGCACCGTCGCCGCACAACTCGGGCTGAGCCCGCTCGACGACATGGCGATGGCGGAGCGCGACCAGGCCTACGCAGCCGACCGGGCTGCGCTGGTCGAGCTGCTCGGAATTCTCGACGCCAAAGCCATCCGCGTGCGCCGCTTCGTCCGTGTCGCCTGTCCGGCGCGCGGCACGACACTCGCTTCCGGCCGGCTCGACCGCTGGCTGTCGGTGCTCAAGTATTTCGTGCCGGACGGTGTCGGTGAAGACCTGCTCGATTTCCTGCTGGCGGTCCTCAAGGAGAGGACCGATCCGCGCACACTGCCGGGCCTCGAGGCGATGCTGCCCGGCTCGGCGCTGACTCGTCTGCTGCAGCATCCGCAATTGCTCACCCATGCCGACCTGACGGTGATTGCCGGCGATCTCGACCAGGGCGATTCACTGTGGAGTCAGATCAAGCTCCTTGCCAGCGACTGGTTCTACGGCGCCGACCATGACCTGGTGGTCAACACCGGCTCGATGTACGGCGGCATCCGCCGACCGGAAAAGGGCGCGCGCTTCCTGCTCGACCGCGGCGCGCAGGTCAATCATTTCAGTTATTTCCTCAACGAGCGCAGCGTCCGCTGGTTGCAGTCCGGCCTCGGCCGGGCCGACGGCAGCGACGGCGGGTTCCAGCCGCTGCTGGAGGCCAGGTCGGTCGAACCGCGCTGGCGCGAGGCGGTCGGCCGCAGTCGGGCGGCGACGACACCGCGACCGCTGGCGGTCGTGCTGCCGGGAACCATGGGCAGCATGCTGAAGGTGTCGGGTGAGAAGGTCTGGCTCGATTACTGGGCGTTATTCAAGGGTGGCCTCGGCCGCCTGCGCATGGGCCGGCCGGAGATCGAGGCGGTAGACCTGCTCGGTGATTTCTATGGGCCACTGCTCGAGTTTCTGGCGCGCAGCCACCGCGTCGAGATTCTTCCCTACGACTGGCGCTTGTCGGTGCGCGACGCAGCCCGCAAGCTGGTCGACAAACTCGAACTCTGGCTGCCGGAATGCGAGCGGCAACAGCAGCCGGTGCACCTCGTCGCGCATTCGATGGGTGGACTGGTGGTGCGCGCGATGATCGCCGATGGCGGTCGTGGCGCAGCGCTGTGGCGGCGCATCGTGGCGCTGCCGAACAGCCGTTTCATGATGCTCGGCACACCCAACCTCGGTTCGCACGAGGCGGTGCGCTGGCTGACCGGGACCAACCCGACCGAAGCCAAGCTGAGCCTGCTCGACATTGCCCACAGCAGCGACGAGATCGTCGACATCGTCCGCAATTTCCCCGGCCTGCTCGAACTGCTGCCCTTCGACGACCCGCAGTTGCCTTTCGCTCAACAGGCGTGGTGGACGGCGATCAAGCAGCAGATCGACGCTCGCTGGCCGGTCGCCGATGCCGGTTCTCTGGCGCAGGCGCGCTCGACCTGGGAATTGCTCAGGCAGGCACCGCCCGACCCGAATCATATGGTCTACATCGCCGGCTGCCAGGAGGCGACGGTCGTCGATTACCGCATCGCCGGTTACCCGGATGCCTGGCTGGCGAAGCGTCAGCGGCTCGAATTCCTCGCCACCGCAGAAGGCGACGGCACGGTGACATGGCGGTCCGGCTTGCTCAGGGAGGTGCCGACCTGGTACGTCGAGGATACCGCGCACGACGAGTTGTGTGCGAAGACCCGTGCCTTTCCCGGCTACCTCGAACTGCTGACGACCGGCAAGACCACTCGGCTGTCGGCGACGCCGCCCGGGCGGCGGCGCGACGAAGTGGCTACGCCGCCCTTCGTGCTGCCGGTGCGGCCGCAGTTCGACGGCATCCCCTCCGACGTGCGCGGCTTCGGTTTCGGAGTGGCACGGCCGCTCGAAGAGGCGCCGGCAGCCGGCGTACCGGTGCTGCGCGTCCGCATCGTCCATGGCGACCTGGCCTATGTTCGGCACCCGGTAGTCGTCGGACATTACCAGGGCGACACCATCGTCAACGCCGAGCAGGCCCTCGACGAGCGTCTCGACCAGGCGCTGACGCAACGCCTTGACCTTGGACTCTACCCAGGGCCGCTCGGCAGCCACGCGTTGTTCTTCAATACCGACAAGGACGCCAGGCCCGGTGGTGCCGTCGTCGTCGGTCTCGGCCAGATCGGCGAACTATCGCCAGGTCTGCTGATCAGGGCGCTGCGCGACGCCATGCTCGACTTTGCCATCCGTGTTGCGCGCTGGCCAGACGACGACCGCTACGGTCCAGGGAACCAGCCACGTTCGGCGGCACTCAGTTGTCTGCTGGTCGGAACCGGGGCCGGCGGCGGCATCTCCGCGCGCGAGTCGCTGGCGGCGCTGCTGCACGCGGCGACGGCGGCCAATGGCAAACTGATGCAGGCGCGGATGGAGGACCGTGTCGTCATCGACCACCTCGAGATCGTTGAACTGATGCACGACGTCGCCATCGGCGCCGCACGGGCGCTCGAGGATCTGCTGCAAGACGGGCAACTGGCGATAGACGTCGAATGGCCGGAACGGACCCTCGTCGAGGGCGACGGCGGCCACCGTCGCGTCGTCTTCGAGGAACTCGGCGGCTGGTGGCAACGCCTCGACATCGGCCGGGACAAGGCCAGCGGCATGCTGCGCTTCGTCGCCACCACCAACCGTGCCCGTGCCGAGGAAACGCTGGCGACCGGCCAGCTGGCGCTCGCCGAAGGATTCGTTCGTCAGGCCAGCCAGTCGCCGGCCGCCAATGCGGAGGTGGCCAAGACGCTGTTCGAGATGCTCTTGCCGAACCGGCTCAAGGAACTGGCACCGCGCCAGGATGACCTGGTACTGCTGGTCGACCGCGAGTCGGCCTGCTTTCCCTGGGAGCTGCTCGAGGACCGCTGGAGTCACAGCCAGCGGCCGCCAGCGATCGAGGCCGGTCTCGTCCGGCAATTCAAGACGGCGCGCTTTCGCCCGCACCCCGGCCATGCCAGTGCCCACACCGCCTTCGTCGTCGGCAATCCCGATGTCGGCAAGGCGGAGTTCTGCGAACTGCCGGGGGCTCGGCGCGAGGCGCAGAAGGTGGTCGAGGTGCTGGGTCGCAATGGCTACCGCAGCATCGAGTGCATCGACGAAAAGTCCGACGCGATCCTGTCCGGCCTGCACAAGGAGGCCTGGCGCATCCTGCACCTCGCCGGCCACGGCGTGCACGAGCATCGGGTCGAGACCCGTGACGGACCTTCGCAGCCCTTCTCGGGGATGGTCATCGGCGGCGACGTCTTCCTGACGCCAGGCGATGTCGAGCAGATGCGCTGGGTGCCGGAACTGGTCTTCATCAACTGCTGCCACCTCGGCAAAACGGCCAGCGCGGCCTCTGGCGGGCACAGTCCACAACTGGCTGCGAACCTGGCGGTGCAGTTCATCGAGATGGGCGTCAGGGCGGTGGTTGCCGCTGGCTGGGCGGTCGATGACGCGGCCGCCGAAACCTTCTGCGAGAGCTTTTATACGCACCTGCTGCAGGGCCTGCCCTTCGGCGAATCGGTTCGCCTCGCCCGCGAGGCGATCTGGGTCCGTTTTCCCGAAGTCAACACCTGGGGAGCGTATCAGTGTTATGGCGACCCGGCCTTCAGGCTGCATGCCGACCATCGCGCCAGCGACGGCCGCCGCCTGGCTGCATACCGCGATCCGAGCGAACTGGTCGCCACGCTCGACAACCTGGGCCAGTCGATCCGCATGGAAAAACGCAATCGGGGCGATGACGAGGAGCAGACGGCGGCGCATCGCAGCAAGGTCGGCGATGCACTCGAACGGATGCCGCAGGCGGTGCGCGAGGCCTGGCTCAAGCGCGCTGACGTGGCGGCGGCGATCGGTCTTGCCTGGGGCGAAACCGGCGACTATGCGCAGGCGGTCGAATGGCTCGACAAGGCCTTGCTCGCGAACGTCGGCGATTGCCCGCTGCGGGTCGTCGAGCAATGCGCGAACTTCAACGTGCGACTGGCCGGACAGCGCTGGCAGGAGTTGCGCAACGCCGCTGCGGTACCCGACGAAGCCCTGCGGCACGAGCTCGTCGGCCGCATCGAAAGGGCAATCGGCGAACTTGCGCTGATCGTCAAACGGGCACCGACGGTCGAGCGCCTCAACCTGCTCGGCAGCGCCTGCAAGCGCCTGACGTGGATCGTCGAGGCGCCGCCGATGCGCCTGGAAGCCGTGGTGAACATGGCCAATTTCTACTTCCAGGCCTTCGAACTCAGCCAGCGCGACGACCCCTACCCGTTCAGCAACTGGGCGCTTGCCGTGCTGATCGGCGAGATGCTCGGGCGCACCCCGGACATGAACTGGCACCGGTCGCTCGACGACGAATGCCAGCGGATGATCGAACTCGCCCGCAGGCGCAATGCCGAGAAGCCGAATTTCTGGAGCGCCGTCGGTGCGGCCGACTGCCTGTTGGTGCAACTGCTCGCCGGTGACGGGTCGGACGAAGTGCCGAAGAAACAGGCCGAGGCCATCGTCGCCACCTATCGCCTCGCGTTGCAGCGCGGGGCGAGCCCGCGCGAAGCGGCGTCGGTGCGCGAGCACCTCGATTTCGTCATCGCCGTTGCCGACCAGGTGCCGGCAGCGATCCGTGATGCGCTGGCGACGATCCGCGACGCGCTCTGAGTACCGGGATAAGGACATGACCGACCGCACGCTGGACGCACTGGATCAGATCAGCCTCGCCGACCTCGACCCGATGGACCTCATCGCGCCGAACTTCCGCGTCTATGAATTGACCGCCTCGGAGATCGCCAGCCGTTTGCGCGTCGACAACCGTTTTCCCGGCGATCGCGAACTGCGCGCAGCGGTGAATCTGGCGCGCCGGGTGTTGCAGCCGATCCGCAACGAGTTCGGCCGGCTGTCGCCGAACAGTGTCTTCCGCAGCCAGGCCCTCGAATGTGTGCTGAAGAACAAACCGCCCGGCTGGCTCAGTACCAGTCAGCATACCGAGGGCTGCGCCTGCGACATCGAGATTCCCGGTATGAGCACGCTGGCGCTTGCACAATGGGCAGCGGAATTCCTGCCGGACTATGACCAGATCATCTGCGAATGCTTCGACCCGGGCGCAGGACCGAACTCGGGCTGGGTGCATATCTCGCTGAAGGCGCCGGGACAGGGAAGCAACCGCAAGCAGTTGCTGACCTACCTCCGCGATCTGCAGAGTGGGGCGATGGTTTACGTCCAGGGCTTGCGCGGGAGCGTCACCTGAGTCAACTCGTCCGGGGTGCCGGGCCGGAGGAGCTCCATCCGCGCGCTGATTTCATGTATGGTCTCTCCATTCGGCCCGGTCAGGCCTCTGAGCTCCTGCGCACGCCGGCAGCGTTCGTCGCCGGGGATGACTTCGCGGCAGGGCGACGGCCGCTGCGGGTAGATGCGGCAGGCGACGGCGCCGCCGACCTCGCCGTCGAGCGCGACACAGCGCGGCGCCCGGGAATGGGTGCCGCGCATGCAGCGCAGATGCGGCGTCAGTTCCTCGGTCAGCGTGACCGGCACATGTCCGCCCGGCGCGTCGTCGGCCTCGGCCCAGTAGAACGAGACGCGAAAGGCGGCGCAGCAGGCGCCGCAACTCTGGCAAGAGTCGCTCATGCTCGTCGTCGAGAGTTTTCCATACCTGCGAACCATAGCGGATGATGCGCTCCGGGTGAAGTGCTGCCAGCCATCGGCGCAGAATTCCTGTACGGCGGGCGGGCTGATTTCGCTTGCCGTCACGAGGTCCGGAGTACAATCATGACGATGCGTTAACGACCACGGAACCCGCTGCTTGTCTTCCATCTCGATCAGCCGTGCAGCTTCTGCCGACGCGATTCCGCGCACGGCATGGGCCCGCCTTTGCCCGCCCGGACATCCCTTCCTGAACGCCGATTTTCTGGCGATCATCGAGCGGCACGGGGCGGCGGCCCGTGCCTGGGGATGGACCCCTTGCCATCTCGTGGCGAGCGACGCCAACGACACGATCGTCGGTCTGCTGCCGCTGTACGTCAAGACCCATTCGCATGGCGACTTCATCTACGACTGGTCGTGGGCGGCGGCTTACCGGCAACTCGGCCGCGAGTATTACCCGAAACTGATGAGCTGCGTGCCGCACACGCCGGTTGCCGGCCCGCGCTTGCTGGTCGCCGATGGGCTGGACGCCCCGGCCATCCGGCAGGCGCTGGTCGATGGCGCGCGCAGGCTGAGCAAGCGCGCCGGGGCTTCCTCGTGGCACGTCGCACTGCCCGGCGACGACGAAACAAACCTGCTGCAGGACGAAGGGCTATTGATCAGCGACGATGTCCAGTTTCACTGGGTCGACCCCGGTTGCGGGGATTTCGACGGCTATCTGTCGACATTCAGTGCCGCCAAGCGCCGCAAGGTCAGGGCGGAACGGCGACGCGTGGCGGAGAGTGGCCTGTCGATCGAGACTCGCCATGGCGATCAGATCAAGGCCGCAGAATGGCCACTGCTGCACGCCCTCTACGCCAGCACCTTCGAGAAATTCAACAATCACGCTGCTTTTTCGGCGGCCTGCTTCGCCGATCTGGCCGCGGTTCTGGGGAAGCGGATGGTTGCCTTCATTGCCCGTGATGCCGGCATGCCGGTTGCCATCGCGCTGTGTTTTCGCAGTGACGAAGCGCTCTACGGCCGTTACTGGGGGGGCTCCGGCCACTACCACAGCCTGCATTTCGAACTCTGTTTCTACCAGGGAATCGCTTATTGCCTGCGCGAGGGACTTCGTCGCTTCGAACCCGGAGCCGGTGGCGAACACAAGCTCGCACGGGGCTTTACGCCGACCATCGTGCATTCGGCGCACTGGATCAGCGATCCGCAGATGCGGGAGTTGCTCAGTCGTCACCTGGCACGGCAAAATGAAGCGCTTGCCGAGTACCGTGATGACGCGGCCACCCACCTGCCGTTCCGGTGCGACACGGCGCCGGACTGAGAGGTTGTGAAGAAATCGTCGCGAGCAGGCCGAGATGCAAGGCGCGATGGAGCGAACGACGAGACATATCAAGTGGATAGGCGAGGAGTGAGCGACTGAGCAACGCAGCAGATCGGTCGCGCAGTAGATTTATTCACAACCTCTGACACGACCGGAGGAGCCCCCTTGTCCCGTGAAGCAAGGACTCAGGCACCGGGAAAGCTGCAGGCGATTTCCTTGCGTTCGCCATTGAGACGGCAGCGGCTGATCGTTTTTCCGTCGGCGTCGAGCAGCGTCCCCACCCAGCCGCTATCGTCAAGTTCGAGCAGCAGGAAACTGTAGCGGTTGAGAAAGATGCCGCTGCTGGCGGCGACGCCATCGTAGAGTCTGCCGTCGGGCTGTGCCCTTTCCATGCCGCCGGGGCCGACCTTTCCTTCGTAGACGGGCGACTCGGGATCGAGCGCTTCGAGCTGGGTGCCGCTGGCGCCGATCACCACCTGCGCCGGTCGGCCCGCCGGGTAGTGGACCGGGTCGGCTGTGGGAGCAAAATTGATCGTCTGGAAAGCGTGCTGATGGCCTGCGAAGACGAACTGCACGTTCGCCGGCAGCTTGCCGGCGAGGGCGGTCTGCAGCGCGTTGGGCGGTGCAGCCGCGTCAAGCCCGTCGTACCAGATCGGCCGGTGCAGCAGTAGCCAGACCGGGGACGCCTGCGGAAGTGCCGACAGTGTCGTCAGCGCGCTCAGCGTACGCGTAAAAATCCCGACCTCCTGCGGCGTGGCCGGGCGATAGTCCTCGTGGCCGGCGTTGTCGGCGACGACCAGCGTCAGCTTGCCGCCGAGATCGATGCGGTAGGCGTCGGCGGTCAGATTGTTGGCCAGTACCGAGTGGCTGTCGGTCTTCAAGCGCTGGTTGGGGCAGGCCTGGTAAGGGAGCGGCGAGAGGAAGCGCATCCAGCCTTCGCCGCCGCGGTCACAGTCCTCATGGTTGCCGCGCACCGTGACCCACGCTGCGGCCGCGAGCAGCGGGGTGGCTGGGGCGAAGAAGTCGGCATGCCAGCCGGCCCAGTCGTAGCCGACGACGACGCCGTTCTCCCGGAGTCGCGAGCAGAGCGCAGGTTGCTTGCAGTATTCACGGTAATGATAGTCGCCGAGGTGAATCACCAGATCGGGTTGCGTGCGGGCCGCGGCAAGTGCAATTCGCTGCCAGGGCCAGTCCATGGGGCTGCTGCAGTCCTGGATCGGGTCCCCCGGTGAATCGGCGGGGACCTTGACCCGGCAGCCGGTGTCACCAAGCACGACGATGCGCCGGGGATGATCGGTTCCGGGCATCGGCATGGCGTGTCCATCGATGCTTGCCTGGCGCGCCGACCGGGGCAAATCGAGTTCGCACGAGACCACCGCAAAGTCGGGTTCGAACGCGGGGTTGTCACGCGCCGGGGTATGCGGTGGCGTTGCCCTGCTGCGCGGCTGCAAGGGCCGGGCGATGCCATCAACGATCGCCGTCGGGCAGGCATCGGCAGCCGCGACGATGGCTCGCAGGCTGATCGTGTCCTGCGCACCGAGTTGCGTCCAGCGGCTGATCGACGAGCCATGGCTGACCGGCTGGCCGGCACAGCCAGCAAGTAGTCCAACTGCCGCAAGCAGCAGCCTGCCGGCACGCAAGGTGGGTTCTGATGTCGTCTGGGGCAGGGGGGGCATCATGGGTTCCCGTCGCAAATCGGTAGCGTTCGTTGATCAGATGTGCAGATAACCCGCGGCCCCGGCAAGCAGGCCAAGAGCAGTGGCGCCATAAACGCCGAACAGCATCCAGCGCTTGCGCGTCAGCAGGGTGATCGCGGCCATCGCGATGGCGACCTGGAGCAGCGTAGTGGCCAGCGCCCAGCGCTCATGCACATGCATTTCGAGTTCGCTTTTCTGGTCGGCCGCTTTGGCGACCGCTTCGAGCTTGTCGGCCTCGGCCTTGATCTCCTGCTTCTCTTTCTTGTAGCGCTCGACTTCCTGGACGTATTTCTCGCGCACTTCACCGCTCGTCAGGGTAATCGACAGCTCGGCAAGGTTCTGTTTGTTGCTCTTGGCCTGATAGTAGTTCCACTGATTCGACGCCGAGGTTTTCTGGATCGCGGCCTCGTTCTTGTAGAGCAGGGCGGCATTCTGCGAGTGCCCGCCGAGGTAGCCGAAAATGGCCCCGATGGTGGACAGCACGGCGGTGAGAACGGCGACGCGCGAGGTGAAGTGATCACCACCATGCTGGGCGACGTGCTCGACCTCGTGATCGTGCGGGCCGTGTACATGAAATCCTTGACCAGACATTGAGTTTCTCCTTGCTGCGGTTGGTGTTGCTGTGCGGCCGCGAATTGTACACCAGGCGGGCTTCGATCGTGCGCAGCGCGCCCTGGAAGCCTGGAACGGCGCGTGTTCTCAAGACTTACGGTGCGGCCATATAAGCTAATAAGCAAAGATTCGTTGGCTGATCGGCGGCACTTTTCTAGACTCTGTCCCGTCCCCTGATCGAACGGAGTTCCCATGAAGTTGAAACGCCTGCTGACCGGCCTGCTGGCCGGCACCCTGCTGGTCGGCAGCACGGTCGCTGCCGACCTGGCCATTCTCAACGTCTCCTACGACCCGACCCGCGAGTTGTACCAGGACTTCAACGCTGTTTTTGCCAGGTATTGGCAAGGGAAGAGCGGCGACACCGTCAAGGTCAACACATCCCACGGCGGTTCGGGGAAGCAGGCCCGATCGGTAATCGACGGCATCGACGCGGACGTGGTCACCCTGGCGCTGGCCTACGACATCGACGCCATCGCCGACAAGGGCATCGTGCCGGTCGACTGGCAGAAACGGCTGCCCAACAATGCTGCGCCCTACACGTCGACAATCGTCTTCCTGGTCCGCAAGGGCAACCCCAAGGTTATCAAGGACTGGAACGATCTGATCAGGCCCGGCGTCTCGATCATCACCCCCAACCCCAAGACCTCCGGCGGCGCGCGCTGGAATTACCTGGCGGCCTGGGCGTACGCACTGAAACAGCCCGGGGGGAATGAAGCGAAAGCCCGTGAATTTGTTGGCCAGATCTACGGCAACGTCAAGGTTCTCGATTCGGGAGCGCGCGGCTCGACCACTACCTTCGTCGAGCGGGGCATCGGCGATGTCCTGATCGCCTGGGAGAACGAAGCCTATCTGGCGATCAAGGAACTCGGTCCGGACAAGTTCGAAATCGTCACGCCGTCGCTGTCGATTCTCGCCGAGCCGCCGGTGTCGGTCGTCGACAAGGTGGTCGACAAGCGCGCCACGCGCAAGGTCGCGCAGGCCTACCTCGAATACCTGTATTCCCCCGAAGGCCAGGACCTCGCCGCCAGGCACTACTATCGTCCGCGCGACGCCAAGATCGCCGCCAAATACGCCCGGCAGTTCGGCAAGGTCAACCTGGTGACCATCGACGACACCTTCGGCGGATGGCGCAACGCCCAGAAGACCCACTTTGCCGATGGTGGCATCTTCGACCAGATTTACGTCCCTGGCGGCAAACGCTGAGTTCTCGTCGACGGGGCTGAGGATACCGGCGTCCCGTCCTTATTACGAACATGCATGACGTTCTCACATTTAAGTAGGTCTCTTCATAGCCTGCTTGCCCGTAGGCTGGCGGAATGGCATGTTGCGACGCAGCAAGGGTTATAAATGATCCAAGTGTTTTTCGGGAGTCACCCATGACCCGCCTGCGGCGATTCAGCCCCTTGCCAGGCTTTGGTCTGGCCATGGGCTACACCCTGGTCTACCTGGCCATCATCGTCGTCATTCCGCTCACGGCAGTCGGAGCCAAGACGCTGACCCTCGGCTGGGAAGCCTTCTGGTCTGCGGTGAGCAGTCCGCGCGTGCTGGCCTCCTATCAATTGAGCTTCGGCGCTTCCTTGCTGGCGGCGGGGATCAACGTCGTCTTCGGTCTGATCTTTGCCTGGGTTCTGGTGCGCTACCGCTTTCCCGGCAAGGGCCTGGTCGATGCGCTGGTCGATCTGCCTTTCGCACTGCCGACAGCGGTGGCAGGCATCGCCCTGGCGACGATCTATTCGCAGAACGGTCCGGTCGGCAAACTGCTCGAGCCCCTGGGTGTCGAGATTGCCTATACCCCCAAGGGCGTGCTGCTGGCGCTGGTGTTCATCGGTCTGCCGTTTGTCGTGCGCACGGTGCAACCGGTGCTTGCCGACCTCGAAAAGGAAGTCGAGGAAGCCGCCGCCGGTCTCGGTGCCTCGCACTGGCAGACCTTCGTCAAGGTCATCCTGCCGCACATTGCGCCCGCCTTGCTGACCGGCTTCGCGATGGCCTTTGCGCGGGCGGTCGGGGAATACGGCTCGGTCATTTTCATCGCCGGCAACGTGCCGATGGTCTCCGAAATCACCCCATTGATGATCATCACCAAACTGGAGCAGTACGACTACGCCGGCGCCACCGCCGTGGCTTCGGTGATGTTGATCATCTCCTTCATCCTCCTGCTGATCATCAACGGCCTGCAGGGATGGATGCAGAACCGCTACGCCAGAGGAGCCTGAAATGAGCGCGAGTATTGCACTGCATGCGGGCAGCCTGGAGCGCCAGGAAACCGCAAGCACCCGCGAACCGGCCTGGGTCAAGGGGGTGCTGGTCAGCGTCGCGCTGACTTTCTTCAGCATCTTCCTGCTGTTGCCCTTGGGCACGGTGTTCGCCGAAGGTTTGCGCAAGGGCTGGGGCGCGTATTTCGACGCCATGGTCAACCCCGACGCCTGGTCGGCGATCAAGCTCACCTTGCTGGTCGCAGTGATCGCCGTACCATTGAACCTGGTGTTCGGATTGGCCGCCTCCTGGGCCATTGCCAAGTTCGAGTTTCGCGGCAAGCGCGTGCTGATCACCCTGATCGATCTGCCCTTCTCGGTATCGCCGGTGATCTCGGGTCTGATCTACGTGCTGATGTTCGGCGCGCAAGGCTGGTTTGGCCCCTGGTTCTACGAACACGACATCAAGATCATTTTCGCCGTGCCGGGCATCGTCCTGGCGACGATCTTCGTTACCTTTCCGTTTGTCGCCCGTGAACTGATTCCGTTGATGGAAGCACAGGGGAACGAGGAAGAGGAGGCCGCCGTCGTTCTCGGCGCGTCCGGCTGGCAGGTCTTCCGATACACCACGCTGCCGAACATCAAGTGGGGATTGTTGTACGGCGTGATCCTCTGCAACGCGCGTGCGATGGGCGAGTTCGGGGCGGTGTCGGTGGTTTCCGGGCACATCCGCGGCCAGACCAACACCCTGCCCCTGCACGTCGAGATTCTCTACAACGAATACAACTACGCCGCGGCCTTTGCCGTGGCCTCCCTGCTGGCAGTGCTGGCGATCGTCACCCTGGGCCTGAAGACGCTGGTCGAACGTCAGACACGTCGCCAATGGCAGGAAATCGGCACCCCTTCCGGAGAATGATTGATGAGTATTGCGATCCGTTACATCAGCAAGCAGTTCGGAGCCTTCAAGGCGCTCGACGACGTCTCGATCGACATTCCTTCAGGCGAACTGGTCGCCCTTCTCGGGCCCTCCGGCTGCGGCAAAACGACGCTGCTGCGGATCATCGCCGGTCTGGACTTCGCCGACCAGGGTCAGATCCTGCTCGAAGGCGACGACGCATCGGCCCGCCACGTCCGTGACCGGCAGGTGGGCTTTGTCTTCCAGCACTACGCCTTGTTCCGCCACATGAGCGTTGCCGACAATGTCGCCTTCGGCCTGCGCGTTAAGCCGCGGCGACTGCGTCCCAGCGAAGTCGACATCAAACGGCGGGTCAAGCGCCTGCTCGAACTCGTGCAACTCGATTGGCTCGCGGATCGTTATCCGTCACAGCTTTCCGGCGGCCAGCGCCAACGGATTGCCCTGGCGCGCGCGCTGGCGGTCGAGCCCAAGGTGTTACTCCTCGACGAGCCTTTCGGTGCCCTCGATGCCAAGGTGCGCAAGGAATTGCGGCGCTGGCTGCGGCAGTTGCACGACGAAATCCACGTCACCAGCGTCTTCGTCACGCACGATCAGGAGGAGGCCCTGGAGGTATCCGACCGGGTGGTGGTGATCAACAAGGGCAAGGTCGAACAGATCGGGACGCCGGAGTCGGTCTACGACCATCCGGCGACGCCTTTCGTCGCCAACTTCCTCGGATCGGTCAATCTGTTCCACGGCCGTGTCGAAAATGGGCACCTGCATGTCGGCGATGACGCGCTGGCCCTGGGCTCGACCGACGGCAGCAACGGCCAGGCGCTGGCTTTCGTTCGCCCGCACGAGTTCGATCTGCTCCCGGGCTGGGGAGTGGGGGGGGGCTTGCCGGCCAGGATCGTTCGCGTCGTCTCGGTCGGACCGAGCGCCCAGATCGAACTGAGCCGCGCGGACGGCGAACTGATCGAGGTCAGCCTCGCCCGCGAGACCTTCCACCTGCTCGGTCTCGCGGAGGGTGACCCGGTATCGCTGCGCCCGCGCCACATCCGCGTCTTTTCGGAGGAAGCCCGGGCGGCTTGAGGACGGGATGAATTTTCAACAACTGCGCATCATTCGCGAGACCGTTCGCCAGGACTTCAACCTGACCGAAGTGGCCAATGCCCTGTACACGTCGCAACCGGGAGTCAGCAAGCACATCAAGGATCTCGAGGACGAACTGGGCATCGAGATCTTCGTGCGCCGCGGCAAGCGTCTGCTGGGACTGACCGAGCCCGGCAAGGAACTTGCCGAGGTGGTGAACCGCATTCTGCTCGACACCCATAACCTGCGCCGTATCGCCGACCAGTTCGCGAGCCGGGAAACCGGTCACTTTGTCGTCGCGACCACGCACACGCAGGCGCGTTACGCGCTGCCGCAGATCATCAAGTGGTTCAAGACCGACTATCCGCGCGTGCATCTTGCCTTGCACCAGGGCAGTCCGGTGGACATCGCCGAAAAGCTCGTGACGGGCGAAGCCGATGTCGGCATCGCCACCGAACGACTCGACCAGGTGCCGGAATTGGCGACCTTCCCGTTCTATCGCTGGTACCACGCGGTGATCGTTCCCTACGGCCATCCCCTCCTGAAGGTCCAGGATCTGACGCTGGAGTTGATCGGCGAGTATCCGATCATCACCTATCATGAGGGCTTTACCGGTCGGACGCATATCGACAAGGCTTTTGCCGACGCGGGCGTCGTGCCGGACATCGTGCTTTCGGCGATTGATGCCGATGTGATCAAGACCTATGTCGAACTCGACCTCGGCGTGGGCATCATTGCGTCGATGGCCTACGACGGCTTCAAGGACCGCAACCTGGCGCTGATCCCGGTGCCGCACCTGTTCCCGGAAAGCACCACCCGCCTGGCGGTGCGCCGCGGTACCTATCTGCGTAGCTATGCGCTGGCGTTCATCGAAAAAGTCTGCCCGGAGATCGGGGAAGAATACCTCAAGGCGGTGGCGCAGAAGCAGAACGGCAGTGAGTGATTGTGCCGCTGGCGTGCCAGGCCAATGGCAGTCGATCGTAGGAAACGGCCCCAAGCATGTCTGTGCCTCGCCGTGGCAGGGCAATTGCATGAATCCTATATGAGGTTCCCTCGGTATTTCGTCTTCCAAAGGGAGGGGTTCATGCGACCTGTTTTTCCTGGTCCTGGCTGCTAAGCCACTTTTCCATGAACTGAACAGGCGACAGGTAGCCTAGCAGCCTGTCGGACTTGGAGCCCGGGAAACCGACAAATTTTACTTTTCGGCATGAAAATGGCCGGAATTTGTCGATTTTCCGGCCTTTTTGAGGTTTTTTCCTCGTTTTTCTCTACTGCGGGCGCAACTTGGCCATGCGCTTCAAATTCCACGCCAGGCAGACCAGCGTCCATTCCCCGGTGACCTTCTGCCAACCCCGCAAGGAAAACTGGCGAAAGCCCATGACCGACTTGATGATGCCGAAGACCGGCTCGACGGTCTGCTTGCGCAACGCATAGAGCGCTCGCCCCGCTCTGGTCTTCAAACGATGCGACATGGCCTGCACGGGTGTCGCATGCTCCGGTAGCGCGGCCGGTTCGCTATGCCGCTCCCGCCAGTCAGGATGGTGCTCGTCGCGCGCCACCGCGATCAAGGGGACGATGCCGGCCGCCTCGCACGCCTTGATGTTCTTCTCGCTGTAGAAGCCCGTGTCGGCGATCATCCCGTGCACGGAACCCAGCCCATCGGCCTGCGCCTGGAGCGTCGCCAGCATCGGCTCGACCTGCTCCTTGTCGTTGGGGGCTTGCGTCACGCCGACCGCCACCACCAGCAGGGTCGCGGGATCAACCGCCGCCTGGGCGTTGTACGCCTGCTCGAAGCCGCCACCGGCCACCGGCATGATGCGCGATTCTTCGTCGGTCAGATTGATCTGGTCACTGTCCCGTACGCCGGGCTCGGGGGCTTTGGGCACTCTGCCCCCCCACTTCCTGCCGGTCTCTTCTTCTTTCGCCTTGCGCCGCGCCCTCTTCTCGTCGTACTGCGCCTTCTCTCGCTGATAGCGCTCCTCGGCCCGCGCCGCAATCTTCGCCTTGGCCGCCGCCATCGCCACCAGCCGATCTTCGCGGCGCTTGATTTCTTCCGGCAGGCTGACGCCGTCCGGAACCTCCGCCTGATCCGCCTGTTCGGCCAGCGCGAACAGTTCCTGCACCTCCGCCTTGAGTTGCGCTTCCAGCTTTTCGATGTGGCCGTGCGAAAGCGCACGGTGGCGGGAGGCGTTGGCCTGAATCTTCGTGCCGTCAAGACAGACATTGCCCAGTTTCAGCAGCTTCATCTCCCGGGCCATCTCCAGAACCTGCACGAACAAGTCGCTCAGTTCCTCCAGAAAACGCCGGCGGAACGTCGCCAGGCTGTCGTGATCGGGATGGCTGCCGGCGGCAATGTAGCGAAAGGCGACCGAATCGTAGGTCGCCTGCTCCAGCCTGCGGCTGGAGAAAATACCCGTCGCGTAGCCATAGACCAGAATGGCCAGCAGCGTCGCCGGATGGTACGCCTTCGATCCCCGTCCAGCGTACTGCCGCGTCAGCTTCGACAAATCAAGCGAGTCGATCACCTCCACAATGAATCGCGCCAAATGATCCTCGTTCAACCAATCGTCGAGTGACGGCGGCAGCAGGTAGTCGGTCTTGCGATCGGTGACGATGAAATGGGACATGCCGGACCTCCGTTCCTGGAACGGCTATGATTGTAGCATATTCAGCGGGCGGCAAGGGTAAAGTCCGACAGGCTGCTAGGCTCGAATGCTGGCGTTTCCGATTGTAGAACACCTCGATGTACTCAAAGCGGGTGGCCTTCATGGCGGCATGGCTGGCATGACGTACGCCATGTACCCGCTCATTCTTGAAGCGGTTGAACCCGCTCTCGGTGGGCGAGTTATCCCAGCCATTGCCCTTGCGGCTCATCGAACAGATCATGCCGTATTCCTTGAGCCTGTCCTGAAACGCATGGCTGGCGTACTGGCTGCCGCGGTCGGAGTGATGCATCAGACCCGGGGCCGGCCGGCGGCGGAACCACGCCATGGTCAGGGCGTCCGTCACGATGTCTGCCGTCATGCGGGGCTTGAGTGACCCGCCCACGACTTCCCGGTTGAACAAATCCAGCGCGATAGCCAGGTACAGCCAGCCTTCATCCGTCCATAAATACGTGATGTCCGAGATCCAGATCTGATTGGGTGCCGTGGGTGTGAACTGGCGATCCAACAGGTTCTCTGCCACCGGCAGGGTGTGGCGCGAATCCGTCGTGACCTTGTAGCGGCGCTTGTGACGGGCGTGAATCCCGTTCTCGCGCATCAGCCTCTCTACCCGCTCCTTGCTCGCCGGGAAACCACGCCTTCGCAGTTCGCGCACCATGCGTGGGCTGCCATAGGCGCCCTTGAATTGAATTCGGCATGAATGGCCTGGATAAGCGCCAGCATCTGCGGGTCCGTCAGTTGCTGGCGCTGCGCCACCCCGCCTCGCTTCCCGGCCCGGTAACCGCTGATACTCACCTTCAATGCCCCGCACAGTTCCGACAACCCAAACTCCCGCCGATACGCGTCAATCCAGGCGTACTTCACAGAGCATCCCTCGCGAAGTACGCCGCCGCTTTTTTTTACTATTTCAAGCTCCCGCTTGAGCCGCGCATTCTCTGCTCGCAGCCGTGACAGTTCCCTCTCTTCTGGCGTCACCATCCGGTTGCCCTTGCCATTTGGGGTGCCCTTCGCCGCTGCCTTTACCCAGTTGCGCAAGGCCTGTTCGACCCCCCCAATTCCTTGGCCACCCCTCCGACACTCCCGCCTGCCTTCACCCGCTTTACCGCCAGGTCTCTGAACTCCGCCGTAAACGCCAGCTTCGCTATCTTCATTTCTCGCTCCTAAAGTGACTGAATCATACGTCACCCTTGGAAGACGAAATTTCGGGGGAAGCTCAGCAGCGGCTTCGTGCGCCGTTCGCAGACTTTCGTCGGCAACGTCAGCGAAACGGGCACATTGGCTGGGATGCTGGCCGGACTGGCGGCTCCAGCAGGGGCACTGGTGATCATGGACGCGGGCATCGGCACTGAAGCCAACGTCGCCTGGCTGGTCGAACACGGCTATCGCTACCTGGTCGTTCGTCGTGGCGGTACACGCCAGTTCGATGAGACGCGCGCCGTGACCATCGAGACGGCCGCCGAGGAGCCACGGCCTCTCCAGAAGGAGATCAGCGAAGACGGCAAAGAACTCTGCCTGTATTGCCACTCCCCGAGTCGCCAGCGCAAGGAAGAAGCCATGCTTGAACAGTCCTGCCGGTGTTTCGAAGCGGGCTTGCAGCAGATCAAGGACGGCCTGCAAAAACCCCGTTGCGAGAAGCGCCGCGACAAGTTGCTCGAACGCGTCGGCCGACTCCAACAGAAAAGCCTCGGCGCCAGCCAGCACTATACGGTCGACCTGGTCACCGATGATTCCGGCAAGATCGTCACCGCCATCACTTGGCAGAAGGCACGGGTCGACGGCACGATGGCCACTCATCCGGGGGTCTATTGCCTGCGCACCAACGAACTGGCCTGGGGCGAAGAGCGGCTCTGGCGCACCTACACGATGCTCAGCGAGCTCGAAAGCGTGTTCCGCAGTCTGAAAAGCGAACTCGGCTTGCGACCGGTCTATCACCAGAAAGAAGACCGATCGGACGGTCATCTCTTCATCACCGTGCTGGCTTACCAGTGCGTGCAGTTCCTGCGGGTCAAGCTGAAGGTCGCGGGCATCAAGGACGGTTGGGCGACCCTGCGCGAGACCCTCTCGGTGCAGCGCCGGGTGACGGCCTCCTTCCGTCAGTGCGATGGACGTACGCTGAACGTTCGCAAGGCCACCGTCGCTGAACCCGAGTTGATGGCGATCTACCGCGCGCTGGGCATCAACCCCGGACCAGGAGGGACCCGAAAACTAGTCGCCTGACCTCGACAATACGAGCTTGTTGTGCCATTAGAGATTTGTTCCGTCGCAAGTCGTTGATTCAGGAGAAGGTTGTTTTCGGTATGTTAAACTCCGGTCAAGGATCTCGGCATCGACTTCGTGACAAAGGTCAGGAATAACATCAAGCCCGTCGCCCCAACCCATTTGACGAGGCAATGCTAGGACAGCGATTGCTCGTGGAAACCATCATCGACGAACTGAATAACCTCTGTCTGATCGAGCAAACCCACCATCGCTCGCCCCTCCATTCGGCCGTCAATTTGCTGGCTGGCCTCATCGCCTATGGCCTCATGCCCAACAAGCCCAGACGACCGCTTCAGGACTTCCACAGGCTGTCTCAGTCCCCCAAAACTGATCACGAACCGACGTTAGGGGAGTTTCCTGAGCCACCACAGCCGGGTGCGCAGCTTGAGGGGAACCCTTGGCAAAGGGAGATCCATTTGGCAGAGAGGCATCCATTTCGTGGCTTGTTCGGAGGAGATGAATCGCCGATGCGCGTCGCCGAGGTTCTGCGGTCCCTGGTCAGCCAGCCACCCCTCGGGGACGACGAGCGAGCCGACTGTGCTGTTCCGCGAGCAACACGGGAGCGGGGTCTGCTACACGCGCATTGGGAACGCGTCCTTTCGTGTGCGGCCGGCGCGTCTTCGCAAGTCGCGCCTACAGGTCGTCGGGGCGCATCGGACCGGGGGCGGTATCGCGAACGGCTTGGACGCCGTACACCGCCTGGTTCCTGGCCTAGGAGCCGCAGTCCTTCGTCGTTCTGCGTGTGCGCCGATGCATTCCTCTGCAAATTCCCTCGCCCATGAAGCACTTTCCGGTTGGGGGCCACTCGCACCGCGCGCAGTTTGAGTACGTGGGGAATATAGTCTCGCTTCGCGAAACGCCGCGCTGCTTTTTCGACAAGCGGTAGGGGTACCGGAACGGGTATCGGACCCGGACGCCGCACACGCGGAAAGGAGCGCTGCGCGGATTGCTTGCACGGCGCGTCCTGCCGCTCTCGTTTCGTATGCTGATCGCCATTCCTATCGGCCCATCGTGTGTGTTCAATCTGCCGCGGTTCGGTTGTTCCGGCCCAGCACGCGCAGTTGCGCCATCAACCCTTCCCGGGTAATCGCATCGTCGACCGGTACGCCGGCGGCGCGCAACGCGCGCGCCGTCCATACGTTGCAGGTGCGCAGGAGGTGGAACGTTTCGCGGCCGGGATAGAAGCGGCTGTTCCCGTAACGCCCGGCGCGCAGCGGCGCCGTCGGTGCTGCGCCGTCGCGCAGGTGGGCATCATGGATGTACCGCGCCAGCGCGTCGATTCCTCCAGGCGGCAGCGCGATGGCGACGAGCTCGATACCCTCCGGGCCGCTCTCGCGACGCGCGAACTCCCCCTCGCTGGCTGGCAAAGGAGGCGTCCGGGGAGGAGCGGCGGGGATCGCTGCCGTCGTTTCGGGGCGGTCGCGCGCGCCGGAGTAGTGGCCCGTGAAATACTCGACTGCCGTGCCGCGAAAACCGACCACGTGCAGCACGCTCGCAGTCGGCAGAAAAGCCGCCTTGAACGTGGTCCATGAGCCGGGGTTGTCGGACTGGTAGAAGTCGTAATCGCCCCAGCCGATCTCGAACCGTTCGGCATCCGGAAAATCGGCGCGTTCCGGCCAAAGCCCGTGCGGCATGTCCGCCTGCCGGACAACGATGCCGGTGTGTCCGCCGTCGGCAACGACGTGTACCCACCCCACGTTCTCGTGCTGCGCGCCGCTCCCGGCGATGGGCGCGGAAGCCGACGCCGCGCAGCCGGCAAGCACCAGCAGCAGAGCAAGGAAAACGAACAGTCGCAGCGAATGCATGCCGCAAGAATCCGCGATGCCCCCGTGCGCGTCAACGGTCGCGTCGCGGCGTTCGGTTGGCAGCGACGATGCGTCGGGGAGGCTTGGTGTTGGCGCCTCCTGTCCCGAAGGAGCACACGGGATGAGGGCCTCGCGCTAGCGGCGACAAGGCTCCGGCAGCGTACAGCGCGAGGACGCTGCCCGGCAGCGGCGGACAGGCCGGGCCCTCCGATCTGCCAGCCTTCGACTCGGGCAGACGACCCGTAATGGTGCTGATCGGTTCGGCAACGGCAGGATCATCCTGGCGGTGGATGTGTAGGGCTCGCTGATGTGGTGCCTCCTGGGGCCGGGAAGAAGGAATAGGCGTCCATGGCGATGACGTAGTCGTCGATGCCGGCGTGGAAGCGTTGCACCCTTGCCTGGTTGCCACTGGCACCGAGCGCGACAAAGAGCGGCAGCAGATGTTCCTCGCTCGGGTGTGCCTGGACAGCTCCGGGCGCCTGCCGGCGATAGTCGAGCAGGGTGGCGACGTCGTGAGCGGCGAGTCGATCGGCGAGCCACTCCGGGAAGGTGCGGACATAGTCCGGGGTCGGCCTGGTCTGGCGTGCGGCGAGTTGATAGTCGCGCAGATTGTGCGTGACATTCCCCGAACCAACGATCAGGATGCCGCGAGCGGCAAGCGGCGCGAGCGCCTGACCGAGACGCCACGCCTGCTGCGGCCCGCCTGCGCTCTGGAGGGAAACGGGAATCACCGGCACCTGGGCTTCGGGATACATCAGGCGTAGGGGGATCCAGGCGCCATGGTCGAGGCCGCGGGTCGCATCTTCGCGGATCGGCAAGGCGGCTGCCGTGATTGCGTGGACGACTTCGCGCGAGGCTTCACGGCAACCCGTCGCCGGATAGCGCAGCGCATACAGTTCGTCCGGGAAGCCCCAGAAATCGTGGATTGTGCGCGGGTGTTCGGCAAAGCCGACGGTGGGCACAGGCGTATCCCAGTGCGCGCTGACGATGACGATGGCGCGCGGTAACGGCAGCCCGTCGACCGCAGTCTCCATGGCCCTGCCGGCCGCACCGGGCCGCAGAGCAAAGCCGGGGGCGCCGTGGGGCACGAAGAGGACGGGGAAGGATGTTCTCATGGGAGCAGCTCCTGCAGTGATGCGCGCACTCTACTTTGCACCGGTGGTTCGAAATAGCCGACAATCGGCAATTCTTTATTCCGAAAATGGCAACAATGGATAGGCATCGATGCGATACACCTCTTCGATCGCGTAGCGGAACTGGGCAGCTTTCGGCCGTGGTGCTGCAACTCGGTGTCGCCCGCTCGCGGGTCACACGGCAGATCGCTGCACTTCAGTTCTTCTGTGCCGTGTATTGTCGGCGCTGATCTTTGGCAGTGCCCATCCGACCATCCAGTACCGCCGCAGGCGGCATGTTCCTCAGCCTTGGTGCTCAACTGGCTGGGGCTACCTTGAGCTAAGGAGGGAACCGAGAGATGCAACCCAGGCCGCAGAATGAAGAGGACAAACTGGCTCGCCAGGCCGTTGAAGAGGACTCCGTGTTCGTCCAGGCCGTCACCAAGCTTGCCGACACGCGTGAAGTGGTCGCCAGCGAGGATATCTACGCCCGTGGCGGAATGAAGCTCATTGGCCGCGGGACTCGCCTGTCGGGCGAGCTCTACGACCGCCTGGTCACGCACAAGCTGCTCAAGCCGATTGAGCACTCACTGAGCATCAGCGATGCGCTTGACGCGCGCCAACTGGTTTCCCTGATGCAAGACGAGGCGCGCCACGTGCCTTCGCTGGCTCCCTTGTTCGCACAGCCCGAGTTGCTGAAACAGCTCGGAAGGGATTTCAGCCAATTGCGTATTCCCGGCCCATTGACCGTGCGATTGGCGGTCATGCAATCGGATCGTCCGAAGCTCTTTCAGCACGTGCTGATCTCCGCCGTGGTCGGAACGGCACTCGGAATCAGCGGCAAGCTGCCGCGGGAAGAACTGCAGGCCTTGTCCTTGGCAAGTGTCTTCCACGATGTTGGCGAACTGTGTATCCAGCCGACCTTTCTTGAGCCCGGACATCAGATGACTGCACAAGAACGACGTCATCTCTATGTTCACCCCATTACGGGCTTCCTGATGCTGCGTGATTTTGCCGATTTGCCCAAGGAAACGGCCCATGCGGTGCTGCAGCATCATGAGCGGATCGACGGCAGCGGATACCCTTATCATCTGTCCGGTAACGAGATCTCGAGGGTCTCGCGCTATCTGGCAGTCGCCGAGGTCGCCGCGTCGCTCATTGAAAAGCATGGTGCCGACAAGCGAATCGGCATGAAATTTCGCATGAATAGGAAGAAATACGACGCCAACGTCGTCGTCCTCGTCTCCCGACTGTTCCGCAGTTTCGAGTTGCAGCCCAGCGAAAAACTCGACGAAGCGTATCTGATGACGCACCTTACGCAACTCGGAAGGTTATTTGAAGACTGGGCTGCTTTGCGCAAGACGATTACCAGAACCGATCTGGAACGTGTTTCCGCTCTCGTGGATCGGGTAAATGCCTTGTACATGCTGGTAATCGAGGCAGGCTTCGATCAATGCCGGATCGAGGACTTTTTGCTGCTGGCCGGCGAGGCCGATCCCGAGATATCGATGGAGCTGACGACGCTGATCGATGAGCTGAACTGGCAGTTCCGGGCGCTGCTGACCGACGTCGAACGCGATCCATCGCTGTCTGGAAAGCAGTGTCCGGTAGCACTCGCGGCCGGGATTGACGGCTGGCTGGAGCAGGTACGTCAGTTTGTTGACCAGTAGAACGGCCTTGCCGACAGGGTAGACCTCCGGTGGCCGCTTGCCCGTTGCTGCTTCCCGCCAGCAACGGGCGGCCTGGACATTCCGGATGCCGTCAGCCAGATTCGTCTGAAAATGCGTGCAATCGTCCGACACAGGTCTTAGTCCGTGTCGCCAAGCCGGCCACCGGTGCCGTCAACACATCTCCGCCGACAGTCCGGTCGTGCCGAGGTCGGACGCTGCAGCGAACGAACGTCGAAGCCGGCGGATTCCTTCCGCCTGTCCCGGCACATGCGCCAAGGATGCTTCGGACACCAAGCGATGATGAGCTTCCCCCGGAATTTCGTCTTCCAAGGGTGGCGTAAGATCACGTGACTGTGGCGGCCGAGAGATAAAGAATCCGCAGCAGGTATGCACGCTGGAATTTTTCTCCCAGGTAGCGGCTGTCCGCAATGTGTCTTCGCAGGGTTAGCCGCCTCTGAAAGCAGGTGAGGTGCGCGTGTCGGGGGCGGGCGAAGCCCGGCGCAGCGCCCCTGGACGGCGCCCCCGATGCATGTTTCTCGTCCGGCGATGAGGAGTTCCCTTCTCTGGGGCGGAGCCAGGGGTGGGGGGCCTGGCGGCGGTGTGCTTGCCAAAGCCCCTTTGTCTAGCTCATCCGGTAGCCAGAGCAAGCATCGGAGCGCCCGGAGCCGTAGCTGTCCGGGCGGTGTGGCGACTCATCGTTCGGGGAAGAGCCGGATGACTCGTTCGCGGCGCCTGATCTCCTCGTTCAGCCGCCTGCAGGCTTGTGTTCGTAATACGATAGAATTCACGCCTACCGGCGTCGATATCACTCTGTCAATATCCCGTTCATGGTGAGCCCCGCTTCGCTCTCTATTGTCCGGTCACATCAACCTGTTTGGTTCCGGTTCGTCCGGGTTAGGAATGCCGACGCCGACGGGCGTAGCCAAGCCCGGCAAGGCCAAGACCCAGAAGAGCGACGGTCCCAGGTTCTGGCACGGCGGTGCCACTGCCAAACGAGAGGTTGTCGATCACGAACCCTTCCAGCACGCTCGTGAAACTGAAGGTGCCGCCCGGAATATCCGCTGCGGTCGCGACCACCCCGAAAAACGCAAAATCATCCGATGTGACGCTGCTATCCGCGTCCCCCGTCAGCGCAAGCGCCTGCGAAAACGTTCCAAAAGCAATGCTGGCGCCGCCAAGATCCAAATCCGCATAATCGAATCCGAACGCGACAGGCGACCCCGGCATGACAATCGTCGTATTGACAAAGGTCCTAAGTGCATTTCCCTGTCCGATGGCCGAAAACGCGAAACTCGAAATATCAAGGGTACCACTCGCAGTTGCCGTGATTCCGCTCGGGAATACGGTGGCCCCAGTCACGACGGTCCCATCCGCAAACGAATTAAAGTTTTCCGTCACACCCCCCGTTACCGCAGCTTCCCATGCCGACCGGTCGGTGTAGACGACAACACTGGCCGCGGCTGCGCCACAAGCCACTATGGTCGAAACGGCAACAAGCGACTTCACGACATTCTTGATCATTTCCATTTCCTTTTTTAATTGATTATAGGATGACAAACCACATGCTTGCGGCTTGAAGCATCAATCGTGCCATATGTATAATATATTGATTATTAGGTTATTGTTTTTATGATAACTGTAGTAATGTAAATATTTCCGACATCAATTGCCGACTTGTCTTCGTAAACTAGGCATAAGGACAGCGACTCCTTTCGAGGTGGACCATACCTTCCCGCTGAAGCTGCAGGCGCCGACGCCGCGGCAGACGATGCTGAAGCGCTACACCGTGAAGACCGGCGAAAGGCTGGGTGAAGGGCAGAAGGCAAGTTCAACGGGGCGGGCGGCAGAGACGTCACAACGGAAGAAATGGCTCCCTCCTGGCTGAGCGCTGAAAATCCCTGGCTCCAGCGGGAGAACGACATTCAAAAATAACGTCAGTTGCACGAAAGGACGGAAGATCGGGCGGGGTACCGCAATGGGACGCGTGCTCGCACGCTCGACACGCGCGTTGGGCTGGTGACGCTGCGGGTGCTGCAAACGCGGGATGGCAGCTTCTCGACGGAGATTTTTTCCGCTATCGGAGGAGTGAGCAGGCGTTCGTGCTGGCGCTGAGGATGGAAATGGTCGTACAGGGCGTGTCGACACGCCAGGTCACGGCGATCATCGAATAACTGTGCGGGGCGAGCTTTTCAAAATCGACGGTGAGCGCGCTGCCTGAGAAATACTGGCGCCGGCGACGCACGACCAACCTGCAGGAATGGCTCAACGAGGAGATGCACCGACGCGAGCGCGTCATCCGCATCTTCCCGAAGCTTGTCGACACTGGCCCCGTATCTGCATCTGGGAAAGCGATGCGTTGACGGTCACTGGAGGATGACTCACCTGCGATGCGGGTCGAGCGTCTCAACGGCATCCCGACGTCGCCAGCCAGCTGGTCCCGGCGCCAATGTCGTTCAAGTGCTTATCGGCATCGAGGAAATAGAGATGCTGGTTCAAGGCCGAAATCCCTAAAGCGGTTTGGGTGTAGCCATAACGCCGGTAGTAATAAGGGGTGGCACTCTCTGAAACGGGACGAGCCGGAGCCAGTAGCGCGGGGTAATGGTCTTCTGCCCAATCGAAAAAACAGTTGGCTTCTTTGGCGGTCACGACTGCGGTTGTTGGCGTTGCGGCAATCAAATCGGCGAGCACTTGCCTGTAGAGTTCCATCACCTGGGTGACATTGGACGGATTGGTCATGAAGCCACCATGATTACCGATTGGATCATCGATGAACAGCTGCATTGATGCCCCCAGACCTTTAACCCAAGTGGACGACTTGAGCATGGCCGGGCAGCCGCCGATATCGGGATCGGGATCCTTTTCGCCGCAGTACATTGCCCACTTCATGCCGGCGAAAGGCTGGCTGCCGAAACTACCGGCTGAAATTTGCTGATTCGGCGGATAGTCGCTGGCCGCACCTCCGGCATTGGAGAGCACCAGTGCAAAATGATTGCGGTTGGCAGCGGCATGATCCAGCGCGGCCACTGCGTAACTGTTGGCTGAGCCCCGTGAGAAACCAGTGAAGAACACACTACCAACCTTGACGTTTTTGCTTACGAGCAGGTTTGACACCAGGAGGTAGATCTGCTCCGGACGATAATAGTCGCTTGTAGTCTCGCCAGCACCGAACCACCACTGTAGCGTCAACAATGCAAAGCCGTATTTTTCTGCATAAGGCTGCCATAACGCAGCTTCAGTGGTGGCGTAACTGTCATGGCCATGCAAAGCCACGATCACACCGGAAGCGGGAGACCAGGTTGAAGGTTGCCACCATAGGGTGAACGCCATGTTGTCACCGGTGGCCTTGATCTCGGCGCCCTTGCCAACGATGAAAGAGTAGCGAGTGGCATCAGCGGCCTTCGCCTGGGCCTGCAGCGAGCTTGAATCTGCATAGGCGCTGCCGATTGCAAACAGCGCAATTGCAATACCCGACACAGTAATTCCACACCTGTCCAAAGCCATCAATCTACTCCTGAGTTGTCCGAACTCACGTTCCATATTGCTGCAATGGATATCAAGCATGATGCCACATTTCAGAAAAAGTGGACTGTGCCATCAAGAATGGCTGTTCCGGCGCAGACTGTACCTGCCCATTGCGCAGTTCGCACAAAGCCCATGTCAGCGTCTCTCGCCACTGCGATGCTGGCCATGCATTTCCTCGCCAAATTGGGCTCATGCACGTGTAGCGGCACGAACACCTGCGACGCGGCCGCGTACTACGACGGCTCGTGCAAGCGGCAAGGCGCGGCGGTGAAGACGATCAAGGTGCATTTCGCCTGTATCGGGGGCCAGGCTGTCGACGCGACCTTCGTCAACGGCCCCTCGAGCCGCGTGCGGCTCGCGCTGTCCGACAGCCGCACGCTGACGCTTCCCCAAGTCCTGTCGGGCTCGGGCGCGCAAGGACCGCCGCATGATGACTCATGCCTCCTGCGCCAGCCGCCTGCCGCCTGCCGTCGCGCAGCGGCGCAACGTTGCTCTCAACGGGGATCAGCCCGGCGGCAAGGGGCCGAAACGCAAGCTGCAGCCAGACGACCACCGCGCGCGGGTGCGCGGTCAACCAGAGCTGCAGGAGCCCACGCCTGAGCTGCTGTCAGCTCACGGCACTGTGCACGCGCGCCGCAGCCGTGCACCCATCAGCCCCACCAGCGCCAGGCCAGTCAGCGCCAGGCTGCCAGGTTCCGGCAGCTGCGCCAGCCAGAAGACCGAAGTGGTACTCGAGCCTTCATTCGAAAAGGCCAGGTAGTACTGTCCATCCAGAGCAAAGCCCTTGAGGCCTTCGGGCGCGCGGTCGCCATTGGAGATCATCAGCCCGACGAAGGTCGTGTTGGCAGGGTCAGTGATGTCGAACGCGGCGATGGCAGCCTGCAGCGTACGCTCCAGACCGATGAAGGCGAAGAGCCGGCCGCTGATTTCCATCAACTCCACACCTTCGGGCTCCACGCCCTTGTCGCGACTGCGGCCGTCGTCGTAGATGCCGGCGGCGATGGCTTCCCGATCGAGGATCTCGCCACTGTCGTAGACCAGCACGCCGTTTGCGTCGCGGATCGAGAACGAACGTGCGCCGGCAGTAAACAGGTTGCCCGCCGACGAGTCGGTGTTCGACACGCGCAAAGCATTAAGTGGTGGCGCGGCATTCAGGCCTGCAGAGCCTGCGCTTGAGCGATCACCATCGTCTTCACGGAAATCGCCTTCGTTCGCCATTACCACGAATGTCTGACCACCGCGTTCGAAGGTGGCCATGGCATCTGGTTGGTACAGACCCTTGACGTTGACATTGATCAGGTTGGCGGTGCCATCATTTAATGGATCCATGCGGTTTTCGGGCAGGCTGAAGTCCTTCACGCCCAGACCGACGATCCGCGCGAAAGACCCGCTCTGGATGTCCAGCACGCCCATCGCGTTCGCCTCCTGCAGCGAGACGTATGCCTTCGTCCCGGCAGAATTGACGGCGATGTACTCGGGCTCGAAGTCCATGCCCGTGTTCGTGCGAATCTGTGTCCCTGTGGTCGCCACGCCGGCCAGCGTGGCCGTGGCGCTGACGCTTCGGGTCGCCATGTCGATAATGCTGACGCTTCCCGCCGGGTCCAGCGCAGCCGGTCCGTAAGTGCGTGGAAAGACTCCCGGCACAGAGACAAGGGCACCGTAGGTGCTGGGCGTCCCCTCGTTGGCGACCAGGATCTTGCTGCCATCAGGCGTGAATGTCAGCATGTCAGGCAAGGCGCCGACGGCAAAGGTGTTCGTTCCGGCCAGAGGGCTGCGGGTAGCGGTGTCAAACAGACGGACATTGCCCGGGTCAGTGCGCACCGATGCCTCGAAGGCCATGGCCGCAACCCCACCGTGTATGGCGACGCTATTGATATTGCCGTAGGCGCGGGTGTCGATCCGCTGCACGAAGGCACCGCTGCGGGCATCCAGCACGTCCACACCGCTAACGCCAGCTACCCAGAGGGTCTGGCTGGCGTTGTCGAAAGCGACGATCTCGGACAGGTAGCCGTTGGCAGGGTCGTGTGTGTAGGTCCAGGCCTTGCTGTTCAGAGTCGGCGCGCCCAGCGCGGAGAAGCTGACCACAGGCATCAGGATGGCGCAAGCCAGAGCGGGAATTGTCAGGCGGATGAGTCGGGGCATGTCGGGACTCCTGTAGTGGTTGCAGCGGTGCCGTACGCCTTGCGTGACGCGACAGGACGACTGGCACGGGTGGACGAGTGAGGCCAGGCAGACGTGCGCTTCCTGCGTGACGGTCTCTGGTACGGCCGCATGGCCGGTCTTGGGGCTGGTTCGTGACAGACATATGACGAACTAGCCCTTTCCTGCGGGTGGGGGAATCGTCCATCGCACGGGGCCAAGCGAGCCATGGCGTGTCACGGCGCACCTTCCCGCAGAATTCAAGCCTGGAGTCGATGCACGGGCACCACGGCTGATGTTGTGCAGTGCGGCGGTGACGCCCATGCATCTCTTGCGGTTTGCCGGCAGCGATCCAATCATCGTTGCTGTCCTCGAAACGGTTTGCCGGTCAAGCGACCTTGGCAATGGAGAGGCGGTACGATTGGGTGTAAGTATTGCGTATCATTCTCACAAAGCACGATATGTGCCAAATTTTGCAGATGACCGAACTTGACTTTGATATTACTTGCTTTTTTGCGTTCGACTGGCTCCCATCTCGGGCCCTCTGGGAATCCTGTGTAAGATTTTTCGACACGTGTCTGCGGCGAAACTCCGCTTCAGAGCGGGCCCGGAATCTGGGACAACAGGATGCATCATGTGTCGCCGGTGCGGCCCAAGCCGGCCCGGCGTTCGAGATTAACCCTCGCCGCGCCACGGTGCGGCGTACCCTATCGCCCCATTCCCTCCCACCTCTTTTGCAGCCGCTTCACCGAGACCGGCATCGGGATGCGCAGTTCCTGCGCAGTCTTCAGATAGCGCGGCAGATGGTTCAGGCGCTCGCAGGGCAGATCGGCGAGAAAGCGCTTGTGCACCAGGCGGCCGACCTGCTTCTCGATTTCGGCGACGGCCTGCGGGTGCTGCACCTTGGCGAAGAGGCAACATCGCCAGCGGCACAGACGCGCCAGGCGATGTGACCGTTCGTTTGGCGAAAGAAGACCGTAGTGGCGTTGGGGCTGAAGCTGAAAAATGAATTGTTTGGCGCCGAGAAAGCGCTGGGTGCGCGGCTGAGCATCTGCGGACTGCAATTCCGCCTCTTCGGCTTCATGATGCCGAAAAGCCATTTACTCGGCATCGATCTCGACGACACGGCCTTCAATCCTGCAGCGTACACTCGAACTGTTCAATCGAGAGAGTCTCAATGAAATGACTACAGGTGATCGGCGGTCGCAGGCGTCGCGCCAGACGGCGCGGAAAAGGAGGAGAATCGTGCCGTTCCCATCGACAGCGGAAGCGCTGATGAAACTCGTCGAATACCTGCTGCACGCGCTGCAGGACCAGGCCGCCCGCCGACGCATCTCGCCTGCGTGCCGGCCGATTCTGTTGCTGAAGTACAGCCATCTCGAAGCATAACGCCAGGCAGCAACATGCGTGCGATCATCGATCTGCGGACGAACCGCAAGGAAGAACTGGTGGATATCACGGCGCGCGTCGAGCAGGCGGTGCTGGAGAGCGGGGTGCGCGACGGGCTGGTCAGCGTGTATGCCCAGGGCGCAACAGCCGCGATCATGATCCAGGAGAACTGGGATGCGAGCGTGCCGACGGATGTCGTGAACTTTCTCGCCAAGATCATCCCGCCCGGGGTGTGGCTGCACGATCAGCAGGACAACAACGGCGATGCTCACATCAAGGCGGGCCTGGTCGGCCCCTCCGAATCAATCCCCATCATCGGGGGCAGGCTCGGTCTGTCAACCTGGCAAGGCATATTCCTCTGCGAGTTCGACGGCCCGAGGTCCAGCCGTCGTGTCGTCTGTACCATGCTTGGCGAAAGGGAGTGATTCCCGCCCGACGTGCGCGCTGGCGTGGGCGCGGTGCAGACCATCAGCAGGCTGTCGCCAGCCGCCCCAGGCCGGCTACCAGCGTCGAGCGGTGCAAGCGACGCTCGAACCGTCGTCCGTCCGCCTGTACCACCACCGGCTTCAGGGTGCTGCGTGTCGCCAGCGCCGCGTCCCCCTCGGCGGGGGTGAGTGCAGTCCGAGCCAGGTATCGGGCGCGACGATGGCGCTGGCGGCGAGGAGTTCGGCCGGAGTGGGCTGGATCGGTCACCGGGATTGCCCCACCGGCGCTTTCGGGCTGGCCCTCAACGCGAGTGGATCGACCTCGATCATTCGCGGCGAGCCGATGGGCTCAGCCGCAAGCGGCCTTGGTGCACCGCGGCGCCACGTGTGCCGTCCCACCAAGCGGCTACACTGCGGGATTGACCGCGCGCAATCGCGCCACCGACACCGGTGTGAAACGGCGCAGGTCCCCCCCCCACAGCCCGGCCGCACCGACCACAGCGTCTGGCTGTCGCTGCCCAGCACCTTGGCCAAACTGTAAGCATTGGGGGGTGAGCTTGCCGGTCAGGGACACGTCGCGCGACACCGAGCCGTCCAGTGGCACGATGACGACGCTCAGGCGGTGGCGGTCCTTGGCCGGGTCGCGGTGCAGCGAAGGCAGATAGGGTTCGAGCGTGCGAGGAGCGTGGCCACCTGCTGCCCGGTGCGCAGGCTTGGCGCGACCGGAGCATCCTGCGTCGCGATGAACGCATGCGCGCGCTGGCTGATGAGGATGGCCGCAATGAACAGCCCCACCACGACCGCCATCCCGATCAGGATATGCCACAGGTAGTTCTTCGGGGGTGCGGCTGCGCTCGCTACCGGCGCGGCGGGCACGCCCCTCTCGAACAGATAGATGACGCCGGCCGCGTCGTCGACCTTCACCGGCGCATTCGGCGCCTTCTGCCGCGCCACTTCGTCGGCCACGAATCGCAGGATCTCGCCACGACGCGCCACGGCCCAGGGCGAGCGCCGACTCCACTCGGCGGCGGTGCCGACGTTGATGAGGGCAAGCACGTTGTTGCCGCCGAACTCCCAGTAGAAGGAGAGCTCGCCGGCGCTGTCGCGGTAGATCACCTGGCCGTCGCGGCCGTGCTCGACAATTTGAAGGATAGGAAATTCAGTCGCCATTCGGGAAGTATCTCCGCACCTGCAACCCATCGTCAAGAAGATCTGTCCACAAACTCACCACCTATCATGTTTTCATCCCAAGAAAAAACTTAGGCAGAGGCAGTGCGCTGGCAGCGCGCCGGAGGAGAAGGCGCAGGCCGCGCTTGAACCCGGACATGGCGCTGCGATAGGCTTTGCGGATGCTCTAAGGGTTGGGATCGGCCTGAGCACGCGCTTTCTTTTCAGCGGCGGGGGGATTGCACCGGGCATCGTACTGCCCGGCCTGAACACACCAGTCCATGGCTAGCGCCATGATCAGGATCATGCCATCGAGGCGCTTGGATGCCTCAATCTTCGTATCTTTCCAACGAAAGCCGCGGCGCTTGAAGTCTGAGAACATCGGTTCGATAGCCCAGCGCGTGCCATCGTTCAGGACCGCGGCTCGGTGGGGCGGACCGTCCCCCGCGAGGATCCAGGGCGCGGGGTGGCCGGACTCATGGACTCATGCAGCGCCCCAATCGCGTTCGGAATGCTCACACCGCAGAGATGCGCCTTCGCCTCGTAGCGTTCCCGCACGCCGGTGGTTCACTCGCCAGGAGTGCTGATGCCGGGGCAACCGATATCGACCCCCGGGTTCCCTGTCAGGCGCAGCCGATACGGCCAGCCCGCTACAATCAGCCACTCGAACAAGGCTGCCGAGGGGGAGAACCGATCCGCCCGAATCCTCCCCGCCACGCCTTCAGGCCACCCAGCCCGCACTCGCTCCAGCAGCGCCTGTTGCCCGGCAAAGCCAATTATTGGCTTCACCCGTTTCGATCTGCCACAGCATCGGCAGCGATCGGTCGCCGCAGCGCACGCTGATCATCAGCACCGCGAAGCGATCGCCCCAGTCAGTCTGATCCATCGATCGCAAAATCGTCTGCCCGCCCACTGCCGCTGGCCCAAGCGCCCCACGCGGGAAGGGCTCCAGCACGCCACGCTGTCGATCAGCGGGTTGGTCCGCAGGCGCCGCAGTCACTGTTCGCGCCTGTCCGCACGTTCCTGCCGAGTGGCAGCACAGTCGGCCACTCCATCGTGTTGGCCGTGCGCGCCTCGATCATCGCCGCCACCGCCAGCGGTAGCTTCTTCAGAATGGTCTTGCGCATTCTCGGGATGGCTTCCCTCAGACCACAGCATATCTGCTCCGCCAATATTTCTATCGTCCCCATACCTTCTCGATCCGCTGAATGATCGTCATCAGAGATGACCTTAAAAGTGATGGGTGGTGAGGTGTTTGACCCCGTAACTGGTGTTGGCGATGGCCATCTGCATTACGACGCCGCGCCGTCGGCAAACGCCAGGACCTGCGATTTTGTCATTGAGCACACTGTCGCCATCAACCGCATTGTCCATGATCTTGTCGACGAGCTGGGCGGCAGCATCAGCGCCGAGCATGGTATCGGACAGTGGATGCGAGACGAGTGGCGACGTTACAAGCGCCCGCTCGAACTCTGAATGATGCGCGCCATCAAGCAGGTTCTCGACCCGCAGGGCTTGATGAACCTCGGCAAGATCCTCTGACCGAAGCGACCACTACACTCTCTGAAGAAACTTTAGTAAGCCATCGCCTCGCAACGACTGCATTCCTCAAGCAGATAAGCGATTGAGCGGTAAGGGCGGCCAGTTTCGGCGGTCAGCCCGATTTCGCAGGTGCGGTTGCTGGATACGCCCTCGCAGCAGTTCGCTGGCAGTGCGTCGTGCACCTTGCGCAGGGCGTGGGCATTGAGTTCGGGGACGACGAAGCCGCGGTCGCCACCAAATCCGCAGCAGGTGACTCCGGCGGGTTCGACGATCTCGGTCACACAGGCTTCGAGCAGCCGGCGCAGCTTGGCGTCCGTGGCGACGCGGCGCACGCTGCAATTGATGTGCAAGGCAATCGGTCCAGGCTTGCGGATGATCGTCAGGCGTGGCAACAGCGCGTCGTGGGCGAACTCATGAAAGTCGTAGAGCGGGATTCGTCCGGCGAGGTGTTTCTGCATGCGCACCGAACAGGTACTGGCGTCCATGATCACCGGATAGGCGCCGCCATGTCCATCGTCCGCCGCCTTGAGCAAAGCCTCGGCGACTGCGTTGGCCATCTCCTCAGCTTCTTCGGCCATGCCTTTGCTGGCGAGCATCTGGCCGCAGCAGAGTTTGTCGAAGCCTTCCGGCAAGATTGGGGCATAGCCGGCGCGCACCAGCAGGTCCATCACCACTTCCGGCAGAGTCGCCTCGTCTGGGCTATTGGCGCCGAAAATGCGGCCGCCACAAGCCGGGAAGTACACCACGGGGTCGCCGTGGCCGCTGCGCGGTGCGGGCCGTTTGCCGGCTTGCGGCATGCCGCGCTTCCAGGTGCCGCCCGAGAGGCGGGAGATCAGGCCCTCGCCGACCACTCCGGAGACGGCATGGCCGAGCTTCAGGCCGATCCGCGAGGCCGTGGCCATCTTGTCGAAATGGCCGACGGTCCATTGTCCGACCTGGCGCGAGGCGCTGCCCAGCCCCCGGCCACGTAGGCGGCGCGTCAGTTCGCCGGTATCGATTCCAACCGGGCAGGCGGTGGAACAAAGACCGCAGCCCGCGCAGGTATCGAGGCCGTAGTAAGCAAACGCGGCCTCGACGTCGGCGGCATCCTCGTCGGCAGCGCTACGGCGCGACAGTTCGCGCCAACTGACAATGCGCTGGCGCGGCGAGAGCGTCAGCCGGTGCGAGGGGCAAAGCGGCTCGCAGAAACCACATTCGATGCAGCGGTCGACAATGTCCTCGGCAGCCGGCATCGGCTTCAGATGCTCGAGATGAGCCTGCGGGTCGTCGTTGATGATGACGCCAGGATTGAGCAGGCGGTCGGGGTCGAACAAATCCTTGATCTGGCGCATCAAGCCGGCGGCCTGGGCGCCCCATTCAAGCTCGACAAAGGGCGCCATGTTGCGGCCGGTACCGTGCTCCGCTTTCAGTGAACCATCGTACTTCTCGATCACCAGCTTGCAGATGTCATCCATGAAGCGCGAGTAGCGGGCGACTTCCGACGCTTCGTTGAAATCCTGGGTGAACACGAAATGCAGATTACCTTCCAGCGCGTGGCCGAAGATGATCGCTTCGTGGTAGCCGTGTTGCCGCAGCAAGGCTTGCAGATCGAGGGTTGCCGCCGCCAGTGACTCGATGGGGAAGGCGACATCCTCGATGATGACGGTGGTGCCGGTGCGGCGCATCGCGCCGACCGAGGGGAAAGTGCCCTTGCGCACTTTCCAGTACATCTCGCAGGTCGCGGCGTCAGTGGAAAAGACCACGGTTTCGACGGTGTCGATTCCCAGCAGCGCGGCGAGCGCGGCGTCGATGTGTTGTTGCAGTACGCTGGCATCTCCGGCGCGCACCTCGATCAGCAGGGCGGCGGCGTCGTTGCCGAGGGTTCGTATCACTGGCGGGAGCCCAGCCTTGTCTTCCACCGAGCGTAGGGCGGGTCGGTCGAGCAGTTCGACGGCGGCGACCGGTTGCGGCTTCAGCCGGATGACCGCCTGGCAGGCGGCTTCGATGGTCGGAAAGAAGACCAGCGCGCTGGCCTTGAACGGATCGTCGACGACCGTGCGATAGGTGATGCGCGAGATGAAGCCGAGCGTGCCTTCCGAGCCGATCATCAAATGAGCCAGGATATCGATCGGGTCTTCATAGTCGACCAGCGCGTTGAGGCTGTAGCCGGTGGTGTTCTTGATCCGGAACTTGTGCCGGATGCGCGCCGCCAGCGCCTGGTCGGCGCGCGTGGCGTCTCCGAGGCGTTGCAGTTCGGCGACGAGTTTGGCGTGACTCTGCCTGAAGCGGGTGACGCTATAGGCATCCTCAGTGTCGAGCACGGCCCCGTCGGCCAGCACCACGCGCAGGCCGGCCAGCGTGCGGTAGCTGTTCTGAGCCGTGCCACAGCACATGCCCGAGGCATTGTTGGCGGCGATGCCGCCAATCTTGCAGGCATTGATCGAGGCCGGGTCAGGGCCGATCTTGCGCCCGAACGGCGCCAGGCGGAAATTGACTTCGCCACCGATCATGCCGGGGCCGACACGCACCGTGGCGGCGTCGGGGCCAATCTCACAACTGGCGAGGTCTTCACCGATCAGCACCAGGACGCTGTCGGAGATCGCCTGACCGGAAAGACTAGTGCCGGCGGCGCGGAAGGTCACCGAGTGACCCTCGGCGCGCGCCACCTGAAGCACGGCCTGCACTTCCTCCTCGGATTCGACCACCGCAACCACTTCGGGAGTCAGTCGGTAGAAGCTCGCGTCGGTGCCATAGGCGAGCCGCCGCAACGGGTCGGTGATGACCTGACGTTCCGGCAGGATGCGGGACAGGGCTTTGATCAGTGGGCTCATTTCTGTTTCTCCTTGAGAAGGTCGCGCAGGCGTTCGGGCACCCTCTTGAACGGGATGTGGCAGCACGTCCGGGTACCTTGATCGTTCGGCGACAGGGTGCGGCAGCGCTGGCGAGGGGATCTCTCGCCCAGGGAATGTCCGCGCGGGTGCATCAGGCCAGCATGGCCTCGGCGGGGCAGCCCACGCGCACACAGCCCCAATGGCGGCCGCCGATCATGATCGGCATCGCCAGGTCGCACATTAATTCGCCGGTGTCGCGAGCGTAGGTCTGCAGGAGCAGCGGCGTCAGGTTGCGGGCCGCTCTCAGTTCGGTGGGAGACTCGAACTTGCGGTGCGTCCTGTTGCCGATCAGGTCTTTTTTCGGGTCGCCGGTCAATGGCTGGGAAAACTTCAAGTTGTGCGCAGTCAGATAGCCGTTGGTGTCCACGCCGACCGCGTAGACGCCGCCCTTGAGTTCCCCCAGGGCCTTTTCGAGAATCGACTGGCATTCGGCGACATAGGCCTCTTCGTAGCTGACGTGATATTTCTGCGGCCGGTGGTTGCCGAAAGGAACGTAATTCTGGTCGAACACATTGATGCCGCGCGCATGAATCCGCTCGATCGCCGCCTGTAGCTCGTCGCGGAAGCGGCGTGTGACGTCGACGTTGTAATCAAAGTTGCCCCGGCCGATCTTGAACCGCGAGACCAGTTCCTGGACGCCTTCGGTAGCGTCGGACAACTCGCGCGAGGACTTGTCAGCGTGTTGCATTTCCGTTGTCACCTTGCGCGAAATCTCGCTGATCGCGGTGACGTGCTCATGCACCTGGCTGTTGGTCGCCGTCAGCTCTTCCATTGCGGCGGCGATGTTGCACAGTTTCTCGTTGGTGGCCTCGAAGTTCTTCACCATCTGCTCGAACTGTTCTGCCGATTTCTGCACGACATCAAGAGTTTGCGCGATGTCGGCATTGATGATCCGGTTTTCGGCCTGCGTTTCGCGTACCAGATCGAGCATTCCGTTGACATTGAGGTTGATCTCCTGGGTTGCTTCGTTGACCTTTTCCGCCAACTTGCGCACTTCGTCGGCCACCACGGCAAAGCCGCGTCCCTGTTCGCCGGCGCGCGCCGCCTCGATCGCCGCGTTGAGCGCCAGCAGGTTGGTCTGGTTGGCGATGTCCTTGATCAGGCTGGCGATGGTCTTGATGCTTGCCGATCGCGTGCTCAGATTGTCCACGGTGACCGTGAAGGTGCCGAGTTTTCCGCTCATCGCCGAAACCTTCGAGGCAATGTCGATCATCTCGACGAGAGACACCTTGGCGCTGTCGAGATTCTGCGTGGTGGACCGCGAAATCATCTGTGCCGAATTGGAAACCTCTTCGATTGCTCGAGTCGCCTCGCTGCTGGCGTTGAATACGGCTTCCGTCATCGTGCCTTGCTGCGAAGCCTCACTCGCCGTGGCCGTGACATTGAGACGCATGACCGTGGCTTCGCGTGCAATGCGGACGCTGCGCGTACGCACCTCACCGATGACTTGGCGCATCTTCTCGGCGAACCGGTTGTAGCTGAGCGCGAGTTCGCGCAGTTCGTTGCCGCCTGTCAGGGGGAGATCCCGTGAAAAATCGGCATCGCCGCGACTGATTTCGTCGAAGGTGTGGTTGATCGCCTGCACCGGCTTGACGATCAAGCGCCGCAGGTAAAGGATTTGCCAGAGATTCCAGGACAGCGCAATCACGGTCACCGCCAGCATGTAGGCGAGGCCGCTGTCGAGTTTCGCCAGCAGCAGTGTTAACGTCGCCTCGTTAACGCCGGGTTGTCGCAGCAAGGCTTCGCCGTCAACCCTGGTTTTCACAACAATGCCGACCAGAACGAGATCCGCGAGGAAAAGCCACAGGAAGTTCAGCAGCTTCCTGGTCAGGGTATTCCATGTCGATCGTGCCGCGGACTCGCGGGCCTCCCCAAAGACGCTCATTAATCGACTCCTCCAAGCTCATTGACCCAGAATTTTTATTATTTGAGCCGTCAATCATGCGCGTTTTTGAGAATAAATGCTCATTCGAGTGCAGACATTTCCAGATGCACGCGCCGCGGCTGCCGCGAGCACACGGTCATTCACTTGAATTTCCTCATTACATCATCGAGCGGCACCGATATCTTCGCGAAGCGCTCGATATATCCTTGTGCGTCGGTGTGGTACCTGCCGGCCTCCCAGTCGGAACGGAACTTGACGGCCTCGGCGATCAGTGCCGGCGTGACGATTTTCTTTGCTTCTTCATAAAGTGGCGCGGCCGCGGCCTGCCACGCCCTGACCTCGTCCGGATTAGGCACATGAATGGTCATTCCTTTGTCCTGGAGGAGCTTGAGGAAAGCGGCATCCGCCTCACGATTCAGCTTACGCTGGAAGTCGCGCACTTCGATGGCGGCGGTCTCGATCGTCTGACGGAAATTCTCCGGCAGAGACTTCCATACCTTGCCGTTCACCTTGAAGATGAAGACGTTGTAGGTGTGCTGATCCTTGATCATGTAAGGCTGCGACTCGTACATTTTCGCCGAGTAGACATTCACTGCCGGATTTTCCTGGCCGTCGATTACCTTCTGCAAGAGAGCGTTGGGCAGCTCAGAGTAAGCCATTGGCATGGGAGTGCCGTGCAGGGTCCTGATCAGCCCCATGTACATCGGGCTTTCCATGACCCGGATCTTCTGGCCGCGCAAGTCTGCGGGGCGCTTGAGCGGATTCCTCGACGAGGTGAAGTTGCGCCAGCCGTTCTCCAGGTAAACCACGCCATGCATCCCCTTGCGGTCGAGCAGTTTGAGCAGCCTGTCGCCGGGCTCGCCATCGAGATAGGTGTAGGCCGCTTCGTAACTCTGGAACAGGAAAGGTAAGTCGAGCACCTGGAATTCCGGGGCAAAGCCACCAATGGCGCCAGTGGTCGTGAAGGACATCTCGATGGTGCCAAGCTGTACGCCTTCGATGATGGCACGCTCGCCGCCGAGTTGCGAGGCGGGGTATACCTTGATGTCGACTTCGCCTTTGGTGCGCTCCTTGATCAAAGCGGCAAGGCGGTTGGCTGCAACGTCGATCGGTGTGCCGGCAGTGATGACGTGCGCCAGTTTCAGTTTGTACCTGGCCTCGGCGAAGGCTGGTCCCGCGGTGAAAAGGGCAAGCGCGACAAGGCCGCTCACAAGTTCGGTTATCTTGGTAAACATAAGTCCTCCACAGGGTGGCGGAACGATGGTATGAATAACGGCGGGCCGCCGGGTGACTTGATGTCGTTATGGCCAGGGCCGCGACAAGGAGTTCTATCGCGCCTGAATACCAAGGCGTAGACCTCGGCGCGAACGATGCGCGGGCGGCGCCCGCTGGCGCCGGCCCGGCCGATTGGCCGGGCCTTGCGTGACTGGCTACGCTGTCAATGAGCATAAACCTGGGGTGTTACATTGCACTTAATTGACGACCATCAGCGAGAAGGGCCAGGCGTAGGCTTGCAGCGTGACGAAGAGGCCTACCAGACAGGCGAGCGCGATCGAGTGGAAGAAGACATAACGCAGGATATCGCCTTCGTGATTAAACCAGCGGGTCGCGGTGGAGGCGACGACGATCGACTGCGCATCGATCATTTTGCCCATTACGCCACCCGAGCTGTTCGCCGCGCCCATCAGATTGGGCGAGAGTCCCAGTTGCTCTGCTGCCACCTTCTGCATGCCGCCGAAGAGCACGTTGCTCGCCGTGTCTGAACCGGTCAGCGCTACCCCTAGCCAGCCCATCAATGTGCCGAAGAAAGGATAGAACATGCCGGTGCCGGCGAAGGCCAGTCCAAGCGTGGTGTCCAGGCCGGAATAGCGGGTCAGGGTGCCCAGGCCAAGCATCAGCACGATGGTCAGCAGGGAGTAGCGAACCAGCCAGATCGTGCGGCCATAGGCCGATAGCAATTGCCCGACGCTATACTTGGCCACCAAGCCGCCGAGCAAGGCCGCCAAGAGGATGCCGGTGCCGGTTGCCGAGAGCAGGCCGAAGACATAGACCGCGCCTTCCTTGGTGGGCTTGGCTACAACCGGCGCCACCTTCTCGATCATCTGATGCAGACCGCTGATCTCGAACTTCGGTGCGAAGATGCCGTTGAAAAAGCTCTTGACTTCCGGCAGGCCCCAGATGAAAACGAACACCGTAAGAATGATCCAGGGGGTCCAGGCGCGAATGACTTCGGCACGTGGATGCTGCTTGACGGGTTCCGCGACGTGGCCTTCGCCGCCGTCCGCTTCATGCCCATTGAGCGACACCGAGGTCCACATCTGCTTGGGTTTCCAGACGCGCAGGAACAGTACCAGACAGATCATCGACGACATGGCGGCGATGACGTCCACCAGTTCCGGGCCGATGTAGTTCGAAACGAGAAATTGTGGAATGGCGAAGCTGATGCCCGTGACCAGGATGGCGGGCCAGACCTGCATCATGCCCCGGCGGCCGGCGAAGGCCCAGACTAGCCAGAAAGGAACAATCAGTGAGAACAGGGGGAGCTGACGACCAACCATCGCCGATACGGCCATGACATCGTAGCCGTGCACCTTGGCCAGGGTGATGATTGGCGTTCCGAGCGCACCGAAGGCCACTGGAGCAGTGTTGGCGATCAGCGACAAACCGGAGGCGGCCAGGGGTGAGAAGCCGAGGCCGATCAGGATCGCGGCGGTTACCGCCACCGGGGTGCCGAAACCGGCGGCGCCCTCGAAGAATGCGCCGAAGGCAAAGGCTATCAGCAGCAGTTGCAGGCGTCGGTCGGCGGTAATGCCGGCGATCGAGTCCTGCAGGATCTTGAACGAACCGTTCTGCTCGGTGAGCTGATGCAGGAAGATGATGTTGAGCACGATCCAGCCGATCGGCACCAAGCCGGTGAGGCCGCCGAGAAGGGTGGCCTTTGCGGCCATGTCGGCCGGCATGCCGTAGGCGACGACGGCAATCAGGATGGCGGCGAGCAAACCGGCGCCAGCAGCGATGTGCGCCTTGAGATGAAGGAAGCCGAGACCCACCAGCATGACGACGACGGGTATCGACGCCACCAGTGTTGATAGGAACATGCTGCCCAACGGATCGTAAACTTGTTGCCAGACCATGAGACTCTCCTCGAAAAAGGCATTGGGAGCAATGCCGTGTGGGGAGTACTCTAGTGAGGCGGAGAGCGGCGCGACATCAGGTATTGCCCCATTCGGGGAAACCCCAATGGCGCCGCGATCCTTTCAGGAGTATTCGTTCCGCTCATTTACCCCTCTTCCACGGCTCGTTGCCATGACGCCTCCATTTGCCCGGATTGCCGCTCTGCTCGAGAAGCGGACACGAGGCGGCTGGGTGTGGGTCTTGCCCAACCTCGTGCTCGGCTGTTTTGTACTGTCGCTGTTTGCCTTGCTGGTCGTTCTGCAACGCTACGAACAGGCGACGCAGCGTAATGCCCTGGCCCAGGACATCCAGTGGGCTGAACAGACCATCCGCACGCATCTCACCAACAATCAGGAATTTCTGCAGCAGTTGGCCAATGGCGTTGCCGAAGGCAGCCTGGCGCGAGAATCCTTCCAGGCTCAGGCCGGTCAGTACCAGCGCAACAATCCGGAACTGACCCACATCGTCTGGGTCGATGCCGATCAGGTGGTGCGGTGGACCGTTCCTTTCGAAACTACCGCATGGAACGCCGGCGAGCGTCTGTCGCTACCCGAACAGACGTTGACCTTCCAGCGCGCCAACCGCACGCAGCAGCCTGCCTACAGTGTTCCGCTGGTGTCGCCGGAAGGCGACGCGACCATAGAGGTCCATGTCCCCGTGCTCCACGAACGCGCTTCGCGCGGCGCCGTGATCGGCATTTACGCCGCTGCCGGTGTCCTCCGCCACCTGGCGCCGGCGTGGTTCTCGGAGAAATATCGGCTGGTACTGGAAACCGACGAGCAGGTGATTGGTGCCAACTCGGCTGTCGAACTGCAAACCGACATCAGCGACATCGTCAGTCTGAATCCGCCAGGGCAGGGTCTACGCCTACGCGTTTCGGCCTATGCGACAAAGTCCAACGTGCCGCAGAAAATGATCGTATTCCTGATCGGCGGCCTGGTGCTGCTGATGGCGTGGAGCCTGTGGGCGCTGGGGGCGCACATGCGGAGCCGGCTGAGGGCCGAGCGTGAGCGCGACCGTCTGTTCAATCTCTCGCTCGACCTGCTCTGCGTGGTTCATCTCGATGGTCACATCGTGCGCGCCAATCCAGCGTTCGAACGCGTGCTCGGGCTGGCCGTCGAGACGCTATACGGCAGGCCGCTGATCGGGCTGGTGCATCCGGACGATGTCCAGGCGACGCAGGAGGAAGTCAGGAAACTCGCTCGCGGCGAACCTTCGACCGGTTTTGACAACCGCTGCCGTTGCGCTGACGGCACCTATCGCTGGCTGGTGTGGAGCGTCAATCCGGCGCTTGAGGAAGGGTTGTTCTACTGTGTCGCCCACGACATCACGGAACGCAAGCGCAGCGAAGACGCCGTGCGTGCCGAATACGCCTTCCGCAAGGCCATGGAAGAATCGGTGATGACCGGTTTGCGCGCCGTCGACATGGCAGGGCGCATCACCTACGTCAATCCGGCGTTCTGTCGCATGGTGGGTTTGCGCGCCGAGCAGCTCATTGGCTGCCTGCCGCCTTTTCCCTATTGGCCACGGGACGACAATGCCGAGCAGTGGCACAACCTCACCCTGACACTGGCGGGCAAGGCACCCGCCAATGGTTTCAAAATGCGCATCACGCACGCTGGCGGGAAGTACACCGACGTCCGCTTCTACATCTCACCGCTGATCGACGCCGACGGCAAACAGACCGGCTGGATGGCCTCGATGGTCGACATCACCGAGTCGAACCGCACGCGCGCCGAACTCATCTCCGCTCATGAGCGTTTCGTGACCGTGCTCGACGGACTGGAAGCCGCCGTTTATGTCGCCGACGCCAGGACGGAAGAGATCCTTTACGCGAATCTGGCTTTTTGCGCCATTTTCGGCCCCGACGCGGTTGGCCGCAACAGCCGGGAACTGACGGACTGCTGTACTCCGGAGTCGGCGCTCCTGCTGCGTGATCCACAACACTTGACGCTCGCCGACCTGCCCTGCGAACTCTTTGACGGTGAATTGCAGAACGTCGTGTCCGAACGCTGGTATCACGTGCGTGATCGGGCCATCAAGTGGGTGGACGCACGAGTAGTGCGCATGGTCATCGCTACCGACGTCACCGAGCGCCGTCAAACCGAGGATGAGAACGTGCGTCAGCAAGTGCGGCTGGAACAGACCTCGCGTCTGATCTCGATGGGCGAGATGGCTTCGACTCTCGCGCATGAACTCAACCAGCCGTTTACCGCCATTAGCAACTATGCCATGGGTTGCGTGAGTCAACTGGAAAGCGGCAAGTACCGGCGCGAAGATCTTCTGGCCGCCATGCAGAAAGCCAGTTTCCAGGCTGAGCGTGCCGGCAAGATCGTGCGCCGCATGCGCGACTTCGTACGCAAGAGTGAGCCGAACCGTGCCGCAGTGGCGCTCGCGGACATCGTCGAGGAGGCCATTGGTTTTGCCGAGATCGAAGCCCGCAAGGCCGGGGTCGATATTCGCATCAACCTGCCGCCGGCACTGCCGCCAGTCTATGCCGACAGGATCATGATCGAACAGGTGCTGCTCAATCTGGTGAAAAATGGTATCGAGGCGATGGTGCACACGCCACGCAAACGACGCCATCTTTCAGTTGCCGCCCGCTGCAACGAAGACGACCAGGTCGAAGTCGAGGTATGCGACAATGGACACGGGATTGCTGACGAGGAGACCGAAAAGCTGTTTATGCCCTTTTTCACCACCAAGGCGTACGGCATGGGAATGGGCCTTAACATCTGTCGTACGATCGTCGAATTTCACAATGGTCGTTTGTGGGCCGTCTCGAATTCCGGCGGCGGGATGGCTTTTCGCTTTACGCTGCCGCTTGGAGAGTAGGTGCAGCGATGGCTGATGAATTTCTGATGAGCGAACAAAGTGTATACATCGTCGATGACGATGAGGCGATGCGCGATTCGCTGGCCTGGTTGCTGGAATCCAACGGCTTTCGGGTCAGGAGCTTCGATTCTGGCGAAGCCTTTCTCGAAGCCTATCACGCGGATATGGCCGGTTGTCTTGTGCTTGATGTTCGTATGCCCGGAATGAGCGGGCTTGAACTGCATGAGAGGCTGCACGGGTTGCGCTCGACTTTACCGGTCATCTTTGTCACTGGGCATGGTGACGTGCCGATGGCGGTCTCGGCACTGAAAAAGGGCGCCAATGACTTCATCGAAAAGCCCTACAACAACAAGGAAATCCTCGGACTAATTGAACAGTGCCTGGCCGCCAACCGGGAGCTATGCCAACAGCGCCGACATCATGCGGATCTTGCCAGGCGGATCGCCTCCCTGACGCCGCGCGAGCGGGAGGTGATGGAATTGATCGTCGCCGGCAGTCTGAACAAGCAGATTGCCGATGAACTAAGAATCAGCATCAAGACGGTCGAAGTGCATCGTGCGCGAGTCATGGACAAAGTGGCCGTCCGTTCGGTCGCGGAACTTGTCCAGTGCGTGATGCAGGCGGCCGCTCCGCCCGCCTGCTAATTCCATTTGCAAATCACCGGGCAATGCGTTGACAGGTGAAAGAAAAAGGCCGCCCGCGGGCGGCCTTTTTGCTAATTATTGCGGTTCAGGCAGCGAGGAATTCCTGCTCGAATTCGTCGCGAACAGCCGCGAGCTTCGCCGGCAACTTGTTGAACTTCCCTCGGTTATTCGTCTTCCCAAGGGTGGGGTTCCTGCGACCTGTTTTTCCTGATTCTGCCTGCCGAGCCACTGTTCCATGAACTGAACCGGCGACAGGTAGCCCAGGCTCGACGGCTGGCGTTTCCGATGGTAAACCACCTCGATGTCTTCAAAGCGGGTGGCCTTCATGGCGGCAGGGCTGGCAGGACGTACGCCATGTCCCCGCCCATGCTTGAAGCGGTTGAACCCGCTCTCGGTGGGCGCGTGATCCCCGCCATTGCCCTGGCGGCTCATCGAACAGACCATGCCGTACTCCTTGAGCTCGTCCCGAAACGCAGGGCTGGCGTACGGGCTACCGCGGTCGGCGTGATGCCTCAGACCCGGGGCCGGCCGGCGGCGGAACCCCGCCATGGTCAGGGCGTCCGTCCCGAGTTCTGCCGTCATGCGGGGCTTGAGTGACCCGCCCACGACTTCCCGGTGGAACCAATCCAGCACGATGGCCGGGTACCGCCCGCCTTCCTCCGTCCACCAAGACGGGATGTCCGAGGTCCCGAGCGGATGGGGTGCCGTGGGGATGCTCTGGCGAGCCCACCGGTTCTCGGCCACCGGCCGGGCGTGGCGCGAATCCGTCGTCACCTGGTCGCGGCGCGGGTGACGGGCGTGAAGCCCGTTCTCGCGCCTCCCCCGCTCGATCCGCTCCTGGCTCGCCGGGAAACCACGCCTTCGCCCTTCGCGCCCCTTGCGTGGGCGGCCATCGGCGCCCTGGAGTTCTGCAGGAATGGCCGGGATCAGCGCCCCCTCTGCGGGTCCGTCCGTGGCTGGCGCTGCGCCACCCACCCCGCTTCCAGGCCCGGTCACCGCGGATACTCCCCTTCAAGGCCGCGCACCGTTCCCCCCCGAACTCTCGCCGAAGCACGTCAATCCAGGCGGACTTCACAGGGTATCCTTCGCGAACTACTCTGCAGCATTTACTACTATTTCACGCTCCTGCTTGAGTCGCCCGTGCTCGGCTCGCAGACGCGGCAGTTCCCTCTCTTCGGGCGTCACCCTCCGGTTGCCCTCCCCTTTGGGCGTTCCCTTCGCCGCTGCCTTCCCCCGCTTGACCGCCAGTTTCCTGAACGCCGGTGTCAAGGCAGGCTTCACTTTCTTCATTGCGCGCTCCTCAAGTGACTGAATCATCCGTCACCCTGGGAAGACGAAATTTCGGGGGAAGTTCACTGTGATTCCTGTATGCGACTGCGACACAAATCGGCAGGAAAAAGGAAAGACCGGCTCCCGGCTTCCGGCTCAATCGACAACCGGGGCGCGCAGGCGTGCGGCCGCCAGTTCGCCGATGCGCTGGCCCATGGCGAGGCCGACTTCGGTCGAGTTGCGGTAGTGCACGCCGTCAAAGATCCGAGCGTCGGCCACTTCGCGCATCAGACTATCGGTGCTCGTCCAGCGGCGCGTTGCGCCCTGGGCGGTGGGGCTGGCGGCGGCGAGTACCATTCCTGGCGCCATCTCGGACTTGAGCACCGTGCCCACCGTCGCCGCGAGAATGCAGTGGGCGCAGGGGTATTCCGGATGCGCCGGCGTATCGATCAAGGGGGACCAGGCGGCGTCGCGCACGGTTGCCGGATGGCCGTCGACGTCGCCGTTGCGGATTGCCGTCACCGGGCGCCAGAAGTTGTAGTGGTACTTGGCGTCCATCACGCTGATCAGCGCGTCGTCCATCGCCTGTGCCACGACGGCGTAGAGCCGCGCATTGGCGAGCACGTCGCGGCCGGGGCGCGTCGCCACCGAGGCGACGAGGTCGTGGTAGATGGCCGGCATCGAGAATTCCCAGAAGCGCGCGATGGCCGTCTGCTCTTCGTTCCGTTGTGTGCTGCCTTTGGCGCCGAGGGTCTTCACTTCCTCGAAGTCGCGGGCCCAGGTGGCGCTGGTCAGGGCGGGTGGCGCCGCGGGGCGGAACTGCGCGGGCGAATCGAGCATCCACGGGCGCCGGCCGGCTCACTGCGGTACCGCCGGGATCGCCGTCGGCACGTAGGCGCCGGGGGTGGTGTGGGGCCGATAGCTTTCCGCGCTGCCAGCGCCGTCGCTTCCCCGTGCGTTGAGCACGGTCCCCGCGGCCCGCTCGCCGATGGCGATGCCGGCATTGCGGGCGTCCGCATCGGCAATGCTCGCCAGGGCCGTGCGATAGGCCGACTCGATGGCGTCCTTCTGCGCGGGAACGGCTTTCAGGAGCACGGCCCGGTTGGCCGCGGCAACGGCGGCGTCGGCGGCCGCCGGGGCGGTGCCGGAGCGGGCGGCTTCCGAGACTGCCAGATGCACTGCCGTCTGCGCGATGGCCATCACGCGGACCGCGGGCGGCGTGCCCATGCGGGCATCGACCAGCACGCCGTTGGCACGGGTGTTCCAGTCGCTGACGGCATCGGCGAAGACGGCCGCGGCGGGCAGGAGCAGGGTGAGGGCACCGCACAGCGTGCGGCGGGAGGGGATCAGGTCAAGCTTGGTCATGATGTTTCCTTTCAATAAATTTGCGGGCGGTCAGGGCCGCGCGTAGAAGAGGTAGTCGGCGGTGTAGGGAACCCGGCCGATCTGCCCGCTGCGGGAGCCGTCGCATCCGCTCTCCGGCGCCGTACCGCCCGTGGTATTGACCCGCTGGATCGAGGCCACGCGGCCGAGGCGGCCGGCCGAGCCATCGCCGCGGGCTGTCAGCAGCAGCCACGGGATGGCCCCGGCGGCCGGGGCGTCGGCCTTGGCGCGCACCTTGCCTTCCACGCGGCTGCCGTCGTCCGCCTGCCAGAAGGGTCCGGCGCCGTGGTGACCCGCCTCGCGCCCGCTCGGGTCGAAGAGGCGCGCCTCGGGGCCCACGAAGGCCCAGGCGGCGCGGCCGGTCTCGGCGGTGGCGCGGCATTCGTAAATCTGCACACCGGTTGCCGAGAGCGTGAGGACGAGCTTCTCGCCCGGATCGGGCGCCAGCTCGGCCGGGATGTCGGCTTTCGCCGCCGCCGGCCCGGCGGCCAGGCAGAGACCGGCGAACAGGATGGTGAAAGCTGCTTTCATGGTGGTCTCCTTGGCGATGGGCGGCGTCTCAGGCCGTCGCGATGACGACTTCCAGGTACTCGGCCGGGACGACCAGCGAATCGGGGCCGGCGACGTTCAACTCGTCGAGCAGGGCGGTGATGTCGGCTTCGAGGCGGGCGCGGGCGGCGACGTCCAGCGCTGCGAAGGCCTTAAGGGTCGGTCCGTAGTAGTCGCCGAAGATCTGCAGCCAATGCGCGGTCGATCGGTAGCGGAAGTTGAAGTGGCGGCGGACGCAGCGGATCTCTTCGGCCCGCGTGCCGAACAGCTCGACGATGCGTGATTCGGTGCCCCACAGGGCGGGGGACTTGAGCCCGGCAGGCGGCGGCAGGCGGCCGCCGATCAGTTTGAACAGCCGCCCGATGAAGCCTTCCGGCGTCCAGTTGGCCATGCCGATGCGGCCGCCGCTGCGGACGACGCGCAGCATCTCGCGGGCGGTGCGCTCCTGGTCGGGGGCGAACATCGCTCCGAAGGTGGACAGCACGACGTCGAAGCTGCCGTCGGCAAAGGGCAGGGCCTCGACGTCGGCAGGCTCGATGCGGATCGTCAGCCCTTCGGCCGCGGCACGGTGGCGGCATTTCTCGAGCAGCGCGGGCACGTAATCGGAAGCGGTGACGTCGGCGAAGCGGCGGGCCGCGGCCAGGCTGGCGTTGCCGTTGCCGGCGGCGACATCGAGAACGCGTTCACCGGCGCGCACGTCGGCCGCTTCGCCGAGCATCTCGCCGACGATCTGCAGGGTCGTGCCGATGACGGCAAAATCGCCGCTGGCCCAGGTCGCCTGCTGGCGCTCCTTGATGGCGGCGTAGTCGGGGGTCTTGGGGGGCATTGCGAGGATCGTTTCCATGAGGGTCTCCATTGGTGGGTTGGGTTGGGCGCCGCTTGCAAGGACGGCGTGTGCTCATTTTCCCCATCTGGAGAAAATCCACTTCGCCCGGCGTCGTAGAATCTTGATCAGGAATCCGGATTCGTCGGGCAGCTTGTCCGCAACTCCGCCCGGATTGATTCGAACACCTTCAAGGAGACGCCATGCAACATGATCCCCTGTCGGATGTCCTGTCCAGCGTCCGTCTGCGCGGCGCCATTTTTTATTACGTGAGTTGCGCGCGCATCTGGGTTGCCGAGACGCCGCCTTCTCCCGAACTGGCCGATGCCCTGAGCCCCGGCGCCGAGCATGTGATCGCCTACCACATGATCCCGCGCGGCCAGGGTTGGGCGGGAGTGGATGGCGAGCCTCCGCTGCGTTTCGCAGCCGGCGACATCGTCATGTTCCCGCGGGGAGACACCCACGCGCTGTCGAGCGCACCCGGCATGCGCGCCGAAGGCGGCGACCAGAGCTGGCGCGCCACCACCCGCGACCACCCCAAGCCGATTCTGGTGGCCTTGCATGACGGCGTCTGCGAACTCGACGCCGAGGTGCCCACCGCGCAGGCCGAGACGGTCCTGGTCTGCGGTTTCATCAGCTGCGACCTGCGCCCCTTCAACCCCTTGATCGGCGCCCTGCCGCGGGTCCTCCACCTGCCCGCCGCCGATGTCGGCGCCTGGGTGACGCCCATGCTCGGCCAGGCCGTTGCCGAATCGCGCCATCGGCGGGCCGGGAGCGCCGCGGTGCTCGAGCGCGTCAGCGAAATGGTCTTCGTCGACGCCGCCCGCCGCTACCTGGAATCCCTGCCCGAAGACGGCGGCAGCGGCTGGCTGGCCGCCCTGCGCGACCGCTATGTCGGGCGCGCCATCACCTGTCTGCACGCGCGCCCCTCCGACCCCTGGACCGTCGACCTGCTGGGGCAGGAAGTCGGCCTCTCGCGATCGGCCCTGCACGAGCGCTTCGTCGAGCGCGTCGGCATGCCCCCGATGCAATACCTCGCCCACTGGCGCATGCAGCTCGGCGCCAGGATGCTGCGCGAAGGCAATGCCCCGGTCGCCGCCATCGCCCTGGAGACCGGCTACGACTCCGAGGCGGCGTTCTGCAGGGCGTTCAAACGGCTGACCGGACAACCGCCCGCCGCCTGGCGGCGGGCGAATCGCGAAGGAGTGCGGCGGTGACTGCCAGGGCCAGGCGCTGATCGAGGGTCACGCCAGGCAAAGTCGGCGTACGCGGGGAGCGAAACGAAATAAAGGCTGTTGCCGGATTTGCGGGAGATCGCTTGGCGGCAGGTATTTGGATCGACCAGACGATGGGGCGGGGGAAGCTATGGGTGTTTCTCGGCCGAAGCGGACCGTGACCTTGCGCTCCTGGTCGGGCGCAATATGCCAGTTACCTGTCACTCACCGGAAAACTGCCCCGAACGGCAACTTCCTTATTCGAGCTACTCATACACTCGCCCCGGAGCAGAAGCTCGGCATGTTTGGGTGAGCGACTGAGGCGCGGCTCGAGTGGTCGGTCGTGACTGCATCATGAACTCACGGTATCGTCCGTATTTTGCCGCAGAAGCGCAATCAAGATCTCTCTACCGGCGTACAGGCAGCCATTTCAAGGAACAGCTCATAGCCAAGCGCCAAAGGGCAGCAAGGGCACGAGCGTGGCTGTTGCCAACGCCTGACTTCAGGCTCGTTGCAGCATCCAGGAAAATCAACGGACACAGCATGGACACGATTACCCCAGCGGAACGTTCAGCATTGATGGGGCGCATCCGAAGCAAGGATACCCGTCCTGAAATAGTGGTGCGCTCCCTCCTATACCGCCTTGGCTACCGGTTCCGGCTTCATCGCAAGGATCTCCCAGGTAAACCGGACATCGTTCTGCCCAAGTATCGGAAGATCATTTTTGTGCAGGGCTGTTTCTGGCACGGACACACATGCCGTCTTGCATCCAAGCCCAAGTCGAACGAAGGATATTGGACCGCCAAGATCGCCACCAACCGCGCCCGCGATGCTCGCAACACTGAAGCGCTACGCTTGCAAGGCTGGACTGTGCTCGCACTGTGGGAATGCGATGTCCGGCGGCTTGAGGGCCTCGAAGAGAAGCTGCGCGCCTTCCTGCAAAGCTAGGCGGTTTGCAGCCAGACCTTGTAGGCAGCAACGTCGTAGCGCGCCAAGCCCAGCAGATGTGCTGTGGCGTCGATCATCCGCTGATGCAGCTCGCCGTCCTCCGCGAGCTTTTTGTCCGCGTCAATGCGTTTGGCCACGCGCTTAAGCGCACGTGTGGCCAGGGTGCCCTCGTCGGGCGCCGCCACCGGGTGGTTTGCGAGGCCCATAGGATCCCCGGCGGGGACAAACGTCGGCGTGAACTTCAGTGCGAGCGAAATCAAGTCCTCGTGCTGTGCGCTCGTGTCGACACGGTAGCCAAAAACGCTGCGCAGTTCGACCGTAGTCGGGGGCTGATGTTCTAACGCCATAGCTACGAACCACTTGCAAAGACCCGTGAGAAACACCGGAAGCAGGCCGGTGGGCGTATCCGCAGCAGCATTCAGCGCGTCGGCCGTTTCGATATCAAAGAAGTCCCGTGACGCTTCGCGAAATGGCGCACAGTCCGCGAGGTTCGATATGTACTTGCGCAGCAGCACCTGCAGAACTTCATCATTAACATTGGGCTTGTCGGCGCGGGTGGTCAACAGGAGCAGCCAGGGATTCATTGTTCGGGCTTGCAGTGCCATGAGGCTACGGACTGCTTCGTAGTAGCTGTTGTCCAGCGCACCCGGAGCTTGCGCCCCAAAGCCGTCGCACAGGTCTAGATTGATCACATCATATGGCCCCAGCTCGCGCGCCTTACGGAAGGCGATCGAATCCTGGTTGGCGACCCGAGCGAAGTTGTCGCCAATCACATCCGACAGCGGATCGACACGGGGCAGCCGCCGCACTTCGTCGAGCGAGACGTTGAGTTCGGTATTTGCCTTGCTGGCGGGCCGTGCGCTACTGTTGAAACCGAGAAACCGCAGGTCGACACTCTTGTCTTGGCAGACTGCCGCGTGGAAATGCCGGAGATCGAGAAGGTCCACACCAGGCAGGCCCAGATACTTCAGTACACCGCCGGCAGGAGGCGTGTCGGAAATCATCCGGGCGATCTCGTGGCACCACTGGTGATGCCGGACGTATTGCTTGCGCGGCCGATGCCAAGGTAGGAAGTCCTTTGCGGTGGGAGGCATCGGAGCTTCGTACGCGACCACCTCGACAATGTCGTCTGCGTGTTCTTGGTCATCGGGTTCCGCGTCGTTCATCATTCCCCGGGAGCGTCGAGAATCTCATAGATCGCCTTCAGCAGTTCTTCCTGCTTGCGTTTGGGCACAGCGTCCAGAAGGCCAAAAGATGCGAGCACCTGTGCGATTGCCTTCAGCTTCTCTTCAAGAATGGCGCTGCGGGCCTTGGCCTTCGACGTTTGCGCACGCGGCCGGTCTGGCACGATGGCGGCCCGGGCGTACACGTAGGACTCGCCGACGGCCTCCGACTTCCGTCCGGTCGTCGACAGTTCGATCGAAGGCGGCCGTGCGCCAGGGTCATCGGCCTCCCGCTGCCACACATCGCTTGCTACGCGCTGGATCTCCGAGACAGCCGCTCCTTTGCTCTCGCCGCGCGTGTGCTCACGTACCTCGCTCGCCAAGCGCTTCTGTGCGGAAGCAACCTGCCGCAGCGCGCTATGCAGCCACTTGGTGATATAGACAGAGTGCGGATGCGCGCTGTTAAACGACTCCCGGTCGATATTCAAGGCACTGTCCAGCCCTTCGCTGACAAAAATCTCACACGTGATTTGACGCCGCCGTGTCTGCTCGGACACCTGGTAGCGCATGAACGTCGAATCGAAAAGCGTACCGCTTGATCCGTGGATGCGCACAAGCGATCCCTGATGTTCGACCGGCGCCACCTTCGGCGTCCAGAAGAGATAAGCTTCGAACGCCAGCGGGCCGCCACTCAGCTCGCGCGGTAGCTTCTTGAACTCCTCCCGGCACTTGCCGATGAACACAAGCGGGTGCTTGAGCGCATTGTTGGTTGCTGGCAATCCTTTAAATTTCAGCGGCCGGGCCAGCTTCAAGTCGTCGAAGAACACATCGAAGCCGCCGACCAGGCCAATCGGGTCATGGAGGTCCAGCTTCTTTCGTAGCGGGGCGGTGGCGACATCTACTTTCTGTGCCGCGCCTTTCGGCTGGTTGGATAGCGTGAACGCATCGGCCCAGCCATCGACGTCCATGTCGAACAGGTGCCCCTCGACATAGGGAAGGGGGACGGCAAGGCTAAGCTGCCACACCATCCGCAGGTAGTAGTCGAAGATGCGGTCGAGCTGCGGATTTGGCGTGGACTGTTCCACTTCGTCCCAGACGGACTGCACCAGCTTGGCGAAAGCTTCGCCCGGCGGATCGCCTTTCTCCCACGGCAGCGCCCAGATCTTGCCCTCCGTCTTCTTCAGCAGATCGCCGCTGGTATCCACCCGCCCAATATGGAAACGCGGCGGCTCGATGGCCAGCTTCTCCTCCGACTCGGAGTACGATTCGTTCTGCTCGATCGCGTTCCAGATATCGCGGCTGCGCAGCGTGTCGCGCGCCTGCGGCCGGATGCTGGTCAATATGATCGTCGTGCCATGCGAGGTAGTATCAGCGGCCTTCTCGCGCCAGATGTTCACCTTGCCGGATTCGAACTTCTTCTCGCCATCGTGGCTTGGCGCCAGGTCTTCGTCGGCGTACTGCCGCAAGGCAACGGTGGCAACAGTTCTGTGGTCGTCTCCCTTGACCTTGGTAATGATCTGGAAACTGTGGGTCAGCTGTGAGACCGAGAATAGGCCGATACCGATCTTGCCGATGAGGCGCCGGCCATTGGGACTGCGCATCGGGTCGTTCGACGCAGTAACGCCAAGCCCTGGGCCGGCTTCGCTGCGCTTCGCGCTGCCGCCAATGTGGAGCAGGAGGTGGGCCAGCGCTTCGGGACCCATCCCGTGCCCGTCGTCTTCCACCAATATGCGCTCGAATCGCGGGGCGTCGGTCTTGATGACAACGCGGCTTGCATCGGCGTCGTAGGCATTGGATATCAACTCGCGCAGGGCCGACCCCGGCTGCCTGTAGATGCCATCGGTGACGCGCGCGATCACGCGCTCATCGGTCTTCAGGGTTGTCCGGACGACGTCCTGCGTCCCATGGCTTGCCCTGATCGATGCGACGAGTCCAAGTTCGTCGTGAACCTCGCTGACATGCGGGGGCTGCGTGGGCATTGTTAGCGGCCGCGTAGTGCGCGCTTCACTGCATGCGCGACACTCCGCGCAAGCGGCGGCGGTACAGCGTTGGATACCTGCTCGACCTGCTCCGACAGGTTGCCTTCCAGGACGAACTCCTTCGGAAATCCCTGCAGAAGCATTGCCTCGTAAATGCTCAGCCGACGGTGGCCATGCGGATGGACGTGGATTTCGCGGTGCCCGAACGCGATCGTGCGGCTCGGAGCGTCCCACTCTAGCCGCTTGAAGCTGCGCTGCTCCGCGATTCCAGGCTCAGGGTTCTCGAACCGGGGGGACTTTGGCTGCATGGTCCAGTGGTTCGGATGCACCGGGATGTCCTTTGGATCAAGATTTCGCTTGAAATAGGCCGGCGCTTCGAGGCCGCCGATGGCCTGCCTGACAGTCGCAAATCCCTTGCGTTTCCGCGGTCTGACCGGCGAGTAGCACTGGCCGCTGCGCATCCCTGAGAGAATAACGCGCCAGCGGTTCTGAGGCACGCCGAAGTCGATGGCGCAGAGCTCCTTCTCGGTGACGTCGAATCCCAGCGCAGTGATCCCGTTCACAAGTGCTTTGTAGGTTGTTTCGTGCTTCTTGTCGCGGATGCCAAGCACGTTTTCGAACACGATGAACTCCACCGTGTATAAGTTCTGAAGTGCCTCAACGATGTCGAGATACAGCTTGGGAAGCTTGTTGCGAGGGTCGTTGGTCAAGGAATTCACATTGGCCCGCGAAAATCCCTGGCAGGGCGGCCCGCCGATTACGGCGATGCGCTGCCCGGGCATGAGCCTTTCTTTCACGTGTTCAACAACCCCCGCAGGTTGCATCTCAATGAGATCGCCCACCACTGCCTTGGTACGGGGGAAGTTCTTCTTGTGCGTACGGATGGCAGCATCGGCCACATCGATCGCAACAGAGATGGTGAATCCAGCCTCTTTAAAGCCCCTATCAAGCCCGCCGGCTCCGGCGAACAGGCTCACAATCTTTGGCAGCGTCGTGCACGATGCCGAATGAAGCTTGCACTCGCCATTCTGCGGGGTTGCCTCCAGAGAGTCGCCACAGGGTGTTGATGTAATACGGAAACCCTCGGAGCGCGTCATCGCGTCTTTACCTGCTTCGCGCAGCGCTTGGCCCGGTACGCCCTCAGTGCGTCGTGTATGACCCATGAGGTCGACACATGGCCAGATTCCGCAACATTCGCCAACTCAGCGCATAGATCTTCGAGAACCAAGACTGTCGTTCGTATAGTGTCCGCCATGGCCGTCAGAATCATCTAAGAATCATATGATTTTACATCACATTGATACGCTGCTACAGCTCTCTGCTGTGCGTGTTTCGTGGTGTGTGCGAGAACCAATTCGAGAGATTCGATTCAGCTGGCAGATGAGGTCGGGATGGTGCCTGATAGGGGTGCGGTCAGGGCATTAGCCGCTGATCGCCTGTCTGACGCCAAGTGCACACGGAGACCCAGCCGGCTTGCAGATGCCCTTTGGAATCGAGAATAGCCGCATACCGTAAGGCAGTACAGGCTGCCAGGGCACGATAAGGCCAGAAAGGTCGGCGAACCACAGTAACGCGGGGCGATGTGGGGCCAGAACGCTGTCAAGGATTTCTATGCATTGCCGTCATCAGCGATCTCCCTGCACTAAAGACTGCTGACCGTAACAAACCAGCCGCTCATCTGATGAGGTCTCTACGGCAGGTCAGGCCGAGTTGTCCCCGTCACCGGTTCGGTAAGAATCAGAGCAGGCCTGACGTTCGAGTGATCTTTTGCTCGTAACCCTGGTTGGCAGCTTCGGGCCGGCAACAGTCTGAACGCATCCCCCTTGGCCATGCCCTCCAAGGACTCTCGTTTCCCGGCCGCCAGCGCCTCACCAACGATAGATTTCAATCGAAATCCGAACCGCAATTCAAGAAACCGTCGTGCAACCCCGGCAGGCGAAAGTGGCAGAACGGATCGATGCAGCACGTATCCGATCCGCGCCACCACAAGGAGACCGCCATGCCGACCCCGTCAGACCTCGATAGCCCCTATGATCAAGCCCGGGGTATCCCCGCCTCCGGGTATTTCTCCCGCGCAGTAAGGCGTCATGCGTTGCCTCTGACATCGGGCTTTAAGGCCAAGGCCCGCATCGTGCTGGCTTTGCCTGCGTTGTTCGAGATTGCCTCCCTGGTTACCGGGTGCGCCCAGGCCCCGGCCAAATCCGCCGCCTCGCCGGCGGCCCCGGTGGCGGATTGCCGCGCGCTCGGGGCCGATATCGCCAGCGCCGAGGAAGCACGCCGCACGGCACACGAAAAGGAATCGACGGCCTGGAAGGCGGTGCTGCCGTTTGCGGTCGTGGCCCGCCACGCCAAGGGCAAGGCCGAGGGCGCCCAGGCGGAGCAGCGCCTCGTGGCGCTCAAGACCCAGTACGGCCGGCAAGGGTGCCAAAACCATGTCGGCTGAGACCTCCTCCTACCGCATGCGCACGCCGCCGCTGGCGAGCCTGTGGGTGCCGGCGGACGTTTCGCCCTACGGCCTGGCGGCCAGCGCCCATCTGATGTGGCGGCTGACGGAGCAGGGCACGGGCGCGGAGGTTGCGGCGCCAGCTTCTCTCTGCACGGAATCGTCACCCCGCTGTGGGTGATCAGCCTCTTTCCGCATGTTCAGGGGGGCCGCTGACCATGCCTGTCCCTGTTCGCCATCCAAACAGGAGACTCATCATTAAAACCGAAGTCCTCATCGTCGGTGCCGGCCCCACCGGCCTGCTTCTCGCCAACCAGCTGGTGCGCCACGGTGTTCGCCCGCTGATCATCGACCCGCATTCCGGCCCCGCCCAGCAATCCCGGGCCATGGCCGCGCAGGCCCGCACCCTGGAAATCTTCGCCAAACCCGGCACCGCCGACCGCGCCCTGGAACTGGGCAAGCGCGGCACCGGCGCCACCCTGTGGGTGGAAGGCGAGCGCAGGGCGCGCATTCTTGGCGGATACGGCGGCCGCCGGGTCGATGGCGCCGGGGGAACTGAACGTCTCTCTACAGAAGGAAGGCTTCCACCGTCTTCCCCCGGTGCGGCAAGGATCAGCGGCGGGTCATCGGCATTCTGGCGGAAGCCTTGCGGGGCAGGGACGATCTCGGCTTCGGCGAGGTCATTCCCCACGTGCGGCACGAGGCGGGGGAGGGGCTCTCTGTCCAGGCCAGCCAATGATTCTCCACCTGCCGGATCCTGCTCGCCTTAGAGCGCGCCGGGCGCGAAACCGATCCCGAGGCGCGGCGCGCCTGGTTCACCTTCGCCGTGGTCGGAGCCAGTTCGGCCGGGGTGGAACTCGCGGGCACCCTGGCCGAGATCGCGCGCCACCCCCCGCGCGCCTATTCATCGGCTTCCCAACCGGCTGGTCGTACTGCTGGACTGGGCGTGTGCCTACTGAACCTAGCGGCGCTCGGTGCGGGTCCTGGTCGGGAAGGATGGCCAATGAACGACTGCACGCTATGCATATGCCCCCTGGAACCGGCCCAGGAAAGACGCGATGCCCTCCCGCCGACGACAAATTCGACTATGCTGGCCCCTTCTACCGTCCACGGATGTCGGACGCCCTCCAAGGAGAACCCCATGAAGAAGCCCCTGGAACCAGGAATCGAGCAGACCTTTCAATTTCGTGTTCCCGAGTCGAAGCTCGTTCCCGCCCTCTACCCCGAATCCGCCGAGTTTCGGCAGATGCCTCAAGTTTTCGCGACCGGCTATTTCGTTGGCCTGCTGGAATGGACCTGCATCCAGGCCATCAACCCTTATCTCGACTGGCCTGACCAGCAGACCGTCGGCACCCATATCGATATCAGCCATTGCGCCGCCACGCCCGTCGGGTTCGAGGTGACCGTCCGGGTGAAGCTGACCCACGTTGACGGCCGCAAGTTGGCTTTCGAGGTCGAAGCCCATGACGGGGTCGAACTGATCGGCAAGGGCCGCCACGAACGCTTCATCATCGATCGGGCGCGCTTCGACGAGAAGCTGGAACGCAAGGTGCAGGGCGGCTAGGGGAGGCCGGGGCGAACACTTGCTGAAGACTGAAGACTCGGACCATCCGTAATCTTGTCGGGCGGGAACTTCCCGCTCATCCCGGTCCGATTCGAGGTGAATGATAGGCGTCAGACCACGATGATCCGCTCACTCAAGATCCGAGGTCGGATCGTGCAATCACGCCTGCGTCATTTAAAAACCCGACCCCATATTCCCCTGCGCGGATAGCGCAGCGTGTCAAAGCGGTGGATGAAGGCCGTGCCCCGATGCGCGAATCGTCCGTTCGGCGGCGCTGATTCCGCCACCAGAACGTCGCCGAGCCGCTTCATCGCCAAGCGCCCGCCTGGCGGGACTCGCTCCCGCGTCCGGGCGTACCGAAGGCTTGCGTCACCCTTTCGCAGAAGGCACCATGCGAGCCGGCGAGCGTCGTGTCGGCGCCGGGAGAAACTTGCATGACGGACCCAGTCGACCCCGAGTCGACCAGCACCAGGGATGAGGCGGACGCGGTGGGCGGAAAGGGCAGCGAGACCCTTTCACCGCTGCGGAACGGTCTCGCAATCCCGATGGCCCAGGAAACGATCGGTGCGATCTATCGCGACGAGTCGCGGCGGGTGCTGGCGACCCTGCTCCGTCTGCTGGGCGACTTCGACCTTGCCGAGGAGGCCTTGCACGAGGCGTTCCGGGCGGCGCTCGAGCAGTGGCCGCGGGAAGGCCTGCCCGCCAACCCGCGCGCCTGGCTGGTCTCGGCCGGGCGCTTCAAGGCCATCGACGCCATCCGGCGCGACCGCCGCTGCGTGTCGCAGGAACTGGTGGCCGAACGGGTCGAGTCCATTGCCGACGACACCGGGACCGTCGATGACGAGGGGATCGAGGACGACCGCCTGCGCCTCGTGTTCACCTGCTGTCACCCGGCGCTGTCGCCCGATGCCCAGGTGGCGCTGACCTTGCGCGAGGTATGCGGGCTCACCACGGAGGAGATCGCCAGCGCTTTCCTGACCCCGGCGCCGACCCTGGCCCAGCGCATCGTGCGTGCCAAGGCGAAGATCCGCGACGCCGGGATTCCCTACCAGGTGCCGGCGCCCGAGGAGCGCGCCGAGCGCCTCGATTCGGTGCTGCGCGTCATCTATCTGGTCTTCAACGAAGGTTACGCCGCTTCGGCGGGAGATGCGTTGATGCGGCACGACCTGTCGGCCGAGGCGATCCGGCTGGCGCGCCTGCTGATCGAACTCCTGCCGGGCGGCGAAGCGGCAGAGGCGGAAGGCCTGCTGGCGCTGATGCTGCTGCACGAATCGCGCCGCACCGCACGTGCGGGCCCGGAAGGCGACCTGGTATTGCTTGAGGACCAGGACCGTTCGCTCTGGAACCGGGACTTGATCCGCGAAGGTGGCGAGCTGGTCGAGCGTGCCCTCGCGTCGCGGCGCTTCGGCCCTTACACGCTGCAGGCGGCGATTGCCGCCGTGACGGCCGAGGCACCGTCGATGGCGGAGACCGACTGGCGAGAGATCGTCGGGCTCTACGACGTGCTCCTGCGCGTCGAGCCCTCGGCGGTGGTCGCGCTCAACCGCGCGGTGGCGGTGGCGATGCGCGACGGGCCGGCCGCCGGCCTGGCGCTGGTCGATGCGCTCCTCGCCGCTGGCGAACTCGACCATTACCGGTTCGCGCATGCGGCGCGCGCCGACCTTTGCCGGCGGCTCGGCCGGGTTGGCGAGGCGCAGGCGGCCTATCGCCGTGCGCTGGAGCTGACACGGCAGGAACCGGAGCGGCGCTTTCTGGAGCGTCGGTTGGCGGCGCTCGATCGCACACGCCTTGCTAGACCATGAGATCTCTTCGTTCCTTTCGATCCGAACCCGACCGGATCGACCAAGGGGGCTGGACGGCGAGAACCGAGTTCGGCGCGGTCGAATCGTCGGCGCCGTTCTGGCACTTGCCGTGACTCTTCTCATGCCGTTTGACCGCGCGGTCGAGAGCGCGCCGTGTTTTGTGGTGGCGAACGAAGAATATTTCTCGTGCCGGTGTCGATTTCCGGTCGAGCCGTTCGACCAGAAGAAACACACGGGAGGCCGTGCAAGTGAGCTCGCATTGCCAGAACCTTTGCAGACTCCCGGCTTCCAACCCCTACCCCTGGAGAACACCCATGCGTTTCATGATCGTTGTCAAAGCCACGGCCGATTCCGAAGCCGAACTGACCCCGGCACCCGAAGAAGAGTTGTTGGCGGCCATGGCGACCTACCACGAGGACCTCGCCAAGGCAGGTGTGCTGGTCGATGCGGCCGGCTTGCGTCCGAGCCGCGAGGGCTGGCGGATCCGGTATTCCGGTGACCAGCGCTCGTTCACCGACGGGCCGTTCGCCGAGACCAAGGAGCTGATCGCCGGCTATACGATCATCCGGGTGGCGTCGCGCCAGGAGGCAATCGACTGGTCGATGCGGTTTCCCAATCCGGCCGGCCGCGGCAATCCATCCGAGATCGAGGTGCGCGGCTTCTGGGAACTGGAGGATTTCGCGCCCAGCGAATCGATCGATCGATTCCAGGCGCTCGAAGCAGCGCAACAGGGCTGAGGTGCGGGGTCGCCATGACGATCATCCCGCGGCTTGATTCGGAATGCTCCCTCGTTCTGACGATGCGGGAGCTGAAAGGATTGCGATGAACACGCGGCCCGAATTCTCTGTGCGCATCCATGCCCCGCGTTCCCGTATCTGGCATGCGATGCCCGACTATCCCACCGAAGTGTTAAGGAAGAAGTGATGCAGAAGATCAATCCCTGCCTCTGGTTCGACCACCAGGCGGAAGAAGCGGCCGAGTTCTACGTATCGGTTTTTCCGGATTCGCGCATCGTCAGCCGCACAAGGCGGGTCGACGGCCTGCCCGACGAGGTGGGCGACGTGATGGTCGTCGCCTTCGAACTCGCCGGCCAGGGCTACATCGCCCTCAACGGCGGCCCGCTCTTCCGGTTCTCGCCGGCGATCTCGCTGGCCATCCCGTGCGAGACGCAGGACGAAGTGGATCACTATTGGGCGCGCCTCACCGAAGGCGGAGAGGAGGGCCAGTGCGGCTGGCTGACCGATCGTTACGGTGTCACCTGGCAGGTGACGCCGACGCCCCTCATCCGGATGTTCCAGTCGGACGATCGCGCCGCAGCAGCTCGTGCCGCGGCGGCGATGATGCCGATGAAGAAGCTCGATATCGCGGCGCTGCAACGCGCCTTTGACAACGCCTGAACAGGCACCACCAAGGAGATGGTCATGAAGAACGAAAACCCGTTCCGCTGGGTCGAGATTTACGTGCAGGACATGCAGCGCGCGAAGGCGTTTTATTCGACGGTGCTCGGCATCGAGTTCATGGAACTGGAGAGTCCGGGCGTCGAGATGTATGCCTTCCCGATGCAGATGGACCTCGGCGGCGCCTCGGGCGCGCTGGTCAGGATGGAGGGCGTGCCCTCGGGCGGCAACAGTACGATCGCCTATTTCGGCTGCGAGGACTGCGGAGTCGAGGCGAGCCGTGTGGAACAGGCGGGCGGCAGGATCTTCAAGCCGAAGTTCTCGATCGGCCAGTACGGGTTCATCGCGCTGGCTTTAGACACCGAGGGCAACATGTTCGGCCTGCATTCCTCGCCGCAGTGCGCGCAATGAAATACCTCTGTCTGGTGTACCTCGACGAGAACCGGCTCGACGAACTGCCGGACGCCGATTGCGTAGCCTACGACCGTGCGATCCGCCAGAGCGGACACTGCCTCGCGTCCGAGGCACTGCAGTCGGTGACGACGGCAACGACCGTGCGCATGCGCAACGGCAAATTGTCGGTGACCGACGGGCCCTTCGCCGAAACCAAGGAACAACTGGCCGGTTTCTACATGATCGAGGCGCGCGACCTCAACGAAGCGATCCAGGTCGCCGCGAAGATTCCGCCCGCGCGGGTGGGCTGCATCGAGGTGCGGCCGATCCGTCCGATTCGCGAAACCGTGGCCGCGGAGGAGGCGGCCGTACGCACCCATGGGCCAGCGGCACTGCAGGAAAGGGATGCAACATGATGAACCCAACGGGGAAGCTGGTCCTGCTGGTCGCCACGCGCAAGGGCGCATGGCTGTTCCACGGCGATGCCGGCCGACGGACGTGGCGGACCGACGGGCCGCACTTCCTCGGCCACATCATCAACCACCTGGTGCTCGACCCGCGCGACGGACGCACCCTGCTGGCGGCCGCCAAGACCGGCCACCTCGGGCCGACGATCTTCCGCTCGATCGACTGCGGCAGGAGCTGGAGGGAAGCCTCCAAACCGCCGGCCTTCGGCCCCGCGAAGAACGGGCTCGAGGCGCGCAGCGTCGACCACACGTTCTGGCTGGCGCCCGCGCATGCGAGCGAACCCGGCGTCTGGTACGCCGGGACCTCGCCGCAGGGCCTGTTCCGCTCGGAGGATGGCGGCGTTTCCTGGGCGCCATTCTCGTGCATCAACGACGATCCGACCTACCGCCAGTGGTTCGGGACCGTGCAGGACGGCACGCCGGACGGCCCGAAGCTGCATTCGATCATTGTCGATCCGCGTGACCCGAAGCACCTGTACTTCGCGATGTCGGGCGGCGGCGTGCATGAATCGACCGACGGCGGGCAGAGCTTCGCGCCGCTGGTCGAGGGCATGCAGGTGGTCGGCGGCTTCGATCCGGGCAACGTGGTCTTCCACGACCCGCACTGCGTGCGCATCTGCCCGACGAATCCCGACCGGCTCTACCAGCAGAACCATTGCGGCATCTACCGGCTCGATCGGCCTGGCAAACGCTGGCGGCGGATCGGCGAGGCGATGCCCAAGGAGGTTGGCGACATCGGTTTCCCGATGGTCGTGCACCCGCGCGACGACAAGGCGGCCTGGGTGCTGCCGATGGACGGCTCCGACGTCTGGCCGCGCGTCAGTCCGGGCGGCCGGCCGGCGGTGTATGCGACGCGCGACGGCGGCGAGACCTGGCAGCGCCATGACGACGGGCTGCCTCGCGAACAGGCGTGGTGGACGGTGAAGCGGCAGGCGATGTGCGCCGATCGCGCCGACACCGTGGGCCTGTACTTCGGAACGACGAGCGGTGAACTATGGCTGAGCCGTGACGAGGGCGCCCATTGGGAAGTCCTGGCGCGCCATCTGCCGGAAATCTACGCGCTGGAAGCGGTGACCTGTGCATAGCCGGGCCGGGCGCCGTTCAGGCAGCGGGGCCCGGTACCAGAGGAAGACCAAGGAAGGAGGTGGATCATGAAATACAAGGGAAGTTGTCATTGCGGGCAGGTCGCGTTCGAAGTCGAGGGCGAGTTGACCAAAGTCACCGAATGCAACTGTTCGATCTGTTCGCGCAAAGGGATGCTGATGTGGTTCGTGCCGCGCGAGCAACTGCGCCTGCTGACTCCCGAGGAGAATCTGTCGACGTATGCCTTCGGCAAGGCGCGTATCCAGCACCGTTTCTGCGCGCGCTGCGGCATCCACCCGTTCGGCGAGGGCGCCGACCCTTCCGGTCGGCCGATGGCGGCGGTCAATGTCCGCTGCCTGGAAGGCGTGCAGTACGCCGACCTGCCGGTGCAGCACTTCGACGGGCGTTCGCTCTGAGGCGTCCATGCGCGTCCTGATTCCGAGCGCCTTGCAGTCTTACACGGGTACGTCCTGGGTCCAGGCCGAGGGGAGGACCGTCGCCGAGGTGCTCGGGGACCTCGAACGACAGTACCCGGGGATCCGTTTTCGCATGGTCGACGAGCAGGGCGCGATCCGCCGCCACATGAGGATTTTCTGGAAGCGGGAGATGGTCTTCGACCTGGCGACGCCGCTCGATACGGATGGCGAATTGATGATCGTGCAGGCCCTGAGCGGGGGCTGATCGACCTTCCACGATCTGTCCGACTACAGCCGCCATCAAGGCATCGCGGATCGCCTCGACATGCCGGCACGCAGTGAATTGCGCCGACTGCAGTAGACAGTTCACAGGCCAGCGAAGCTACTTCCGTTCGAGTCGACTAAAGAATGAACGGCAGATCATGGGCCCACTACTGCCTGATCGAGCGCGATCATCCCGCGGCAGCAATGGCCGATTGGCTGTCCTTGGCCTGCAAGCCGGGGTGCTCACGCAAGCCGCCAGACGCTTTCCTTCGCCGGAATCTTCCCTTTGAAGCCTCCCGGGATCTCCTCCGACGACAGCAGGCTCACCTTGTAGTGGTCGCGGTAATGGCGAGCAACTTCGTCGGCGAAGATCGGGAACGGTGGGCCGGCCATCAGCTGCGGTTCGTATTCGAAGCAGATCAGGAGTTGCGGCGCGCGTTTGGTGATCGTCCTCAGGTGCGCGGCGTAGCGCTCGCGCATCGGTTCCGGCAGCGCGACCAGCGCGGCGCGGTCGTAGGTCGCATCGACGGGGCCGAGCCGGTCGGCCGAGAGCGCGAAGAAGTCGCCGAGGTAGATGTCGAGGTCGGGCGCGCTGTAGCGCCGGAGTGGTCCGCAGGGGGTGATGTCCGGATCGACGCCGAGTTCGTTGAACAGTTGCTCGACGGCGAGCGGGCTCAGTTCGACACCGACCACCGGGTGGCCCTTGTCGAGCAGCCAGGGGATGTCGAGCGTCTTGCCGCAGAGCGGCACGAAGACGCGCGCGCCGTCGGTCAGTCCGAGCGCCGGAAAGTGCCGCACCAGCAGCGGGTTGGCCGCGCTCTCGTGAAACCCGATCTCGTTTTTTGCCCATTTGCCGTGCCAGAAATCCGCGTCCATCGTTCTTCTTCCATCATGTGTCGCCGGGGTAGCCCAAGCCGGCCCGGCGTTCGAGATTGACCCTCGCCGCGCCACGGCGCGGCGTATCCTATCGTCCCATTCCCTCCCACCGCCTTTGCAGCCGCTTCACCGAGACCGGCACCGGTGTGCACAGTTCCTGCGCGTAGAGCTGCACGCGCCATTCCTCGAGCAGCCAGCGGGACCGCTCGAGTTCCTCGTCGATCACGCGGGCCTGGGCAAGCTGGCCGGCGCGGCGCTCGTAGTGCGTCCCCTCTGATTGACTGACAAAACTTCACGCCACCCCTGCGGTTGTTGCCGGGACTGGCGGCAGGAGGCAATACTTCCAGGGCAACCCGTCCATCCAGCGGGATCGGCCGGGTTGCCGCCTGGAGGCCCGTGCGCGCTCCGGGTCGTCAGCCGTGGCCTGCGTCAACCGCGAGATGGGCCTTTTCACGTCCACCCGTCACGCCAGCGGCATGGCCCAGGGTAGCGTCGCCCAGTATACCCAGTTCCTGTGGCAGAGCCGGGTCAATTTGGGCTACTGGATTGCCGGCAGCGAGAAGATGAACTACAAGGCCGGCTTCCGGCCGCACCAGCGGCTGGGCGAGGGCAGCTGGTGCCGGGCTGCAGACCAGAACAGCTGACTACGGCTTCCAGTGCGGCGGCCAGGTCCGTTGCACGATCGGTAGCGCGTGCATGCGCTCCATCCAGGCCGCCAGTTGCGGCCCGATGGGATCGGCGCCCACCGCTTCGGGCACCCGCCGCTCGATCCGGCGTGCCAGTGCCAGCAGTGGATAGAGGGTGAAATCGGCCGCCGACAGCGCGCCGGCGAGGTGTTGGCCGGCGATCACCGCTTCCCAGCGTCCGAGCTCGGTGCGCAGCGCCGCCCAACCCGACCCGATGCGCTCGATCGAGCGCTGCTCGGCGGCGGTGAAGAGCACCGTCTCGACCAGCGTCTCGACCGCATTGCCGACGTACTGGTCGGCCTCGCGCACGAGCCGGCGCTGCAGCGCGCGTTCGCGCACCTGCGGGGCGAAAAGGCGCGGCATGTCGGGATAGGCTTCGTCGAGGTACTCGACGATGGCCGCCGACTCGTAGAGTACGAACTCGCCGTCGACGATCACCGGTACGCGTCGACGCGGGTTCAGTGCCGCGAACGCCGGATCCTTGAAGTCACCGGCGTCTAACGACAGCACGCGCACCGTATACGGAATCCCCTTGTGCTCCAGCGCCAGCGCCACCCGCCACGCATAGGGCGAACCAGACATCGAGTACAGCGTCAGACCCATCGCAATCTCCTGTTCAAAGGATAGGAAATTCAACCGCCATGCGGGAAGTATCTGCGCACCAGCAAGCCATCGTCAAGAAGCAATCTGTTCGCGATCGCTCGTTGCGCCATGCAGCATCCGCTGTCTTACCATGACCGTCTGGAGGCATGCGCAGTCCTCCGCCACCACGCGATCCGCTGATCGAATGCGAACTCGTGACCCGGCTGCGCTAGCGGATCGGTATCGCATTGACCGGCCGCTTCCCGCAGCGCGTAGGTTGGGCTGACGAAGGAAGCCCAACATTCCAAGAGGGCGTTGCCGGGTTAGGGGGTGTTGGGCTTCGTGCCTCAGCCCAACCTACGCGCTGGCATTGGTGATCGGGACGGCTAACGGGAGGGCCCACCGTCCTCGCCGCAACGGCATCGGGGCAGGGACAGGCACGAAAGGGTGCCTGTGGCGCGGGGGTCTGCGGTTCGCGCCTTCACGAGTCCGCGAGGCAGGTAACCGGGACATGATGGCCTGACCCGAAACCTGCCGATGGACCAGCGGCCGGACAGTCTGGCTGGTTTCCCTGGGCCTGCAAGCCGGCATGCTCACGCAAGCCCCCAGACGCTTTCCTTCGTCGGATTCTTCCCCTTGAAGCTTCCCGGGATTTCATCCGACGACAGCAGGGTCACCTTGTAGTGATCGCGGTCGTGCCGCGCGACTCCGTCGGAGAAGATCGGAAACGGTGTTCTGGCCATCCGGTGGGGCTCGTACGCGCAGGCCGGACGCGTCGCCGAGCGGCTGCGCATGCAGATCGAGTCGCTGATGCAGGATCGCGCCGGATCGCCCTCCGGGCATCGCCTTACCGTAAGCATTGGCGTTGCGGCGATCGAGGCCGCGGCCCATGATGAGCTGGGCCCTCTCGTCACTGCGGCCGACACGGTACTGGTACTCTTTCCGGAAAAACTGGATGGTCTGAATCGCGTACTGATCTTCATCGCGAGCAAGTCGATACAGGCCGAACGCGCCAGCGCGTAGCCGTCTTCGACCGAATACTCCTGCCCCAGCCTCCTCTTGGCCGGGCTGCCATTCACCGCCTGCGGCGCTCGGCCGGAGGTGAAATGGAGATTGCCCGTCCGAATGACCGGCACATAGTTGCCGGCCGGCGGCTTGGCGGCGGGAAGTTGAATGCCGAGTTCCAGAATCCGTTGTTCAGGGCTCATATCGATCCTTGCCTTCGTTTCAGTCGAACAGTCGAGTTTGCAATTTTTCCGGCTCCTCCGGTCTGTGGCGCAGCCTTGCCGGGAAGCGACTTTCCGAAGAGACACCGGCGCCGGGCGGACGGCATGAGACTCTTTCATCCGGAGCATCCGATTTGTTCACCACCGCCTGTTAGCACGTCGATAGAGTGGGATTTCCGGCCAATGCGGATTCCTTGGCAAATAACGGTTAGCACGGAGGTGCCATGCATTACGTCGCCAATCTCGCCTGGGAGCGGGGAGACCAGAATTTCGAATCGGGAACGTTCAGCCGCCGCCATCGGATTGCCTTCGATGGCGGACAAACCTTCGTCGCATCGTCATCGCCACAGGTGCTGCCGACACCGATGTCGGACGAATTCGGCATCGATCCGGAAGAAGCCTTCGTCGCGTCGCTGGCGAGTTGCCACATGCTGTGGTTTTTCGTCATCGCCTCGAAGCGGAAGTACTGCGTCGATCGCTACGTGGACAACGCTTGCGGTGTCATGAGAAGGAATGACGACAACCGGATCGCCGTGACCGAGGTGTTACTGCGCCCCAAAGTCACCTTCTCCGGCCCGCGTCTGCCGACAGAGGACGAACACCGCGCCATGCATCACCGCGCCCATGAGCTCTGTTTCATTGCCAATTCGGTGAAGACGGCCATCGAGTGCCAGCCGGAACTCGAACTGGCGCCCACCGCAGACGCCCCGGATTAGCCGCCGGGCCCCGCGCAGCCCGGCAACCTGAAGCGTCCGGCAAGCCCGGGCGCTTGTGCCTTTCAGAAAACTCCCCGCTCAGTAGCCGACATAGCAAGGCTTGGTCTTTTCGACGAATGCCCGGGTGCCGATGCGGAAATCCTCGGTCGAAGCGACCAGCCCGAAGAAGTCGGCGCCGAGCGCGGCGGACTCTTCCAGCGTCATGTTCAGGCCGCGATGCAAGGCCTCCCAAGTCAGCTTTACCGCGCTGGGCGACTTGGCAAGGATGTCATCGACTATCGCTTCCGTCTCCGCCATCAGCCGGTCATCGTCGACGACGAACTGCACGAGGCCGATCTGCAGCGCCTCATCGGCGGGGACATTGCGCCCGCGCAGCAGCATTTCCGCTGCCCGACCCCGGCCGACCAGACGCGCCAGGCGTGTCGTCCCGCCAAAACCGGCCACAGCGCCGATGCTCACCTCGGGGTGACCCAGGTGGCTGGATTTCACGGCAACACGGATCATGCAGGACTCGGCGATTTCCAGGCCGCCGCCGAAGGTGTAGCCGTTCAGGGCGGCCACCACCACCTTGCCCAGATTCTCGATCTGGTTGGCGACCGTCACCGCGAGTTGCGAAAACTCGCGCACCTTCATCGGCGTCGACTGGCTGAGGTACTTGATGTCCGCGCCGGCCGAGAATGCCTTGCGGCCGGCGCCGGTGATGATCACCGCGCGAAGCGAATCGTCCCTCCTGATCTCTTCCAGCAGCGCGGAAAGGCGGGTCAGCACCTCCTGACTCAGCGCATTCAGCGCCTCCGGACGGTTCAGGGTCAAATAGGCGACGCTGTCGCGCTTTTCGTACAGTACGACTGCATTGCTGTTCATCGGTCTTCCTCCATCCACAAAGTGATTATTCGGTTGTTGCCGAGGAACAGCTTATTCAGTTCAAAACAGCCTGCGATGAAAGATACGCAAGGCCGCATGAGGAATGTTGAACGTCATGGCGCAGACTTCCCGCCCCGGGGGAACGCGGCTGCCGCCGCCCCCGGCCCGCTTCAGGCGGCAGGCATCTGGGCGGCCTTCAGTTCGGAGAACTCCTCGATGCCGGACACAGCCATCTCCCGGCGGTTTCCGGACTGCCTGAAACCGCCGAACGGGGCCTGGATATTGAAGGCCGCGCCATGATCTGCCCGACATTGATGTCGACCTGTCCGGCCCGCATCTTCGCGGCGACAGCGCTGGCCCGTGCCAGATCCTGCGAGCAGACGGCACCGGCCAGACCATGGACCTTGCCGTTGGCGATAGCCAGCGCCGCCTCGTCGTCCCCGTCGTCCCCGTCCGGATAGGTAAGGGGCGATGGCACCGGGCCGAATATTTCCTTCAGGTCGAGAATGCTGTCGGGCGCGACGCGACCGAAAACCGTGGGCTGGCAGAAATAGCCGGTCGTCTGCGGGGGCGGTGGCTCCGCGCCGCCCGCCAGCAACTCGGCACCTGATTCGATGCCCTGCGGATGAAGACCTGCAGCCCCTCCCGTTGCGCCCGCGACACGAACGGCCCCAGCCGCGTCGCGTCGTCGTTCGGATCGCCGAGCGTGAAGCGCGCAGCCGCCTCGACCGCCAGCCGGGCTGCTTCCTCGTAGCGGCCCTGCGGCACGATCAGCCGGGTCAGCGCCGTGCATGTCTGCCCGGAATTGAGTAAACGCGAGCTGACAGTCGCCCGCACCGCTGCCGGCAGGTCTGCGTCGTCGAGCACGACGGCAGTCGACTTGCCACCGAGTTCCAGGGCCACGCGCTTGACCAACTCGGTGGTCGCCTTGCCGATGGCGCGCCCCGCCGCCGTCGAACCGGTGAAGGACACCATGTCGACAGCCGGATGCGAGACCAGCCGCTGGCCGACGGAAGCGCCGTAGCCGGTGACCAGATTGAAGACGCCGGGTGGCAGGCCTGCCTCGTCGAATACCTCGGCCAGCAGGAAGGCGTTCAGGGGCGCCACCTCGGAGGGCTTCAGCACCACCTTGGCGACGATCTGGTGCAAGGGGTAATTCCAAGGCGTGATGCAGGCGACGACGCCGATCGGTTCGCCGAATGCCCCGGCGCCGGTCAATCAAAGTCGCGCATGCCTCCATGAACTCCGGACGCCGATTAGCCGTGCTCATGAACCACATGAAAATTCGTCATTCCGTGGCGGAGGCCGGCGTCTAGAGTCTGCTCAGGGAATCAGCCCTTAACAGAACGAGGTAGACACATGCCCAGCGCAAGCATCATCCTTTGCGGCAAGAAGCCCGACCCAGCGACCATTGCCGCCCTGCACCAGGAAATGGCGACCATCATCGAACGTGACCTGGAGGCGACCAAGGCCCTGATCGCCGTTCGCATCGTGCATGACCAACCCGGCACCTGGTCGGTTGCCGGCAAGCCGCCCGATGCGGCCGTCGAAGGCACCGGCGCCTACATCGACATCCACGTCGCCGAGGATGCCGTCGATGAAGCCAGGATGGCGGCCGCCATGAAAGCCATCCAGGAATGCACCACCACGCTGCTCGGCAAGAACGTCCTGCCGCCCTACGTGGTGTTCACCCGCGTGCCCATCGCGGCCTGGGGCTTCAAGGGCAAGTCCATCCAGCAGATCCGCGCGGCGATGGCGGCCTGATCGACTCCCCGGCCAGCCAGACGCCGCCGCTGGCCGGCACGCCCACTCCCCAGAATCCGCCCATGCGCCCTGCCTTCCTGCGCCGCCTCACCGGCAACGACGCCCTCGCCGGCATCGCGGCCGGCCTGGCCGTCGCCGTCATCACCGCCATCTGGTCGGTCGCCACCCGCTTCGCGGTCACCACCTCGCTGCCGCCGCACGACGTCACGCTCATCCGCTTCTCGGTGGCCGCCTTCTTCCTGTGGCCGGTCTTTCTCGGCAGCCTGCGCCGCTACCGGCAGACGAGGCCCGCCGCCCTCCTGCTCATGCTCGGCGGCGCCGGCGTGCCCTTCATGTGGACCGCCGCCACCGGCCTGACCTGCGCTCCGGTCACCCACATCGCCACGCTGATGATCGTCATGATGCCGATCTTCGTGACCCTCATTTCCTGGCTGGTCTTCCGCGAAACACTGGCCGGACGGCAGCTGGCCGGGGTCGCCACCGTCGTGGCCGGTGTCGCGCTGATCTCCGGCAGTTCCCTCTTCCTCAACCGGCAGGCCGGCGAATGGGTCGGCGACCTGATGTTCCTCGGCGCCAGCTGCCTGTTCGCCACCTTCACCGTCACCCAGCGCCGCTCCGGCCTCACCCCCTGGCAGGCCACCGCGCTGGTCAATGTCGGCTCGACCATTCTATTCCTGCCCGTCCATCTGGCGTTGCCGAACTCGGGCATCCCCAACGCCAGCCTGCAGGAACTCGCCATCCAGGCCCTCGCCCAGGGCATCGGCATGGCCCTGCTCGGCCTCTATTTCTACACCGTCGCCGTCGGCCGCCTCGGCGCGCAGCGTGCAGCCATCTTCCTGGCGCTGGTGCCACCCTTCTCCACCGTCCTCGGCATGGTCTTTCTCGACGAGCAGCCTTCGGCGATCGCCCTGGGCGGCATCGTTCTGGTCATGGTCGGCGTCTTCGCCGTGGTCTTCTGTGCCCGGCAGAACGGCAATGGCATGGTAGAGTCTGCGCTCCAGCGGCGACACGGATGACCCTCATGGACCCCCACGGATACGGCAGCAACAACCAGCGCATTCCCCCGATCACCGGCCTGATGGCCTTCGAATCGGTGGCCCGCAACGGCAGCTTCTCCAAGGCCGCCGACGAACTGTCGATCACCCAGAGCGCCGTCAGCCACCGCATCAGCCAGCTCGAATCCCTGCTCGGCGCCTCGCTGCTCATCCGCATCGGCCACTCGGTCAGCCTGGCACCCGCCGGCAAGGAACTGCTGCCCTACGTCCGCGAAGGGCTGGGCTGCCTGCGCGACGGGCTGGCGAAAATTTCCACCGAGGGCAAGCCCAGCCTCAAGCTCAGCCTCGCCCCCGCCGTCGCCGCCAACTGGCTGATCCAGCGCCTGTCCGGCTTCCCCCGCAAGCATCCGGACATCAACCTGGAAATCAACGTCACGTCCAAAAACATCAATCTGCGCTCCGGCGAGGCCGATGTCGCGATCCGCTGCGGTGAAGGGCGCTGGGACGGCCTCGACGCCATCGAACTGATCCCGCTGAACGAAGTCGCCGTATGCAGCCCGGCCTACAAAAAGGCGCACCCGTGGCTGCGGCGCCTCGAAGACCTCGAACGCGCCACGTTGCTGCGCCACAACTTCATCTCCTGGAAGGACTGGTTCGCCCGGCTCGGCACCGAGGTCAAGCTCCCCGCCTCCGGCCTGTCGTTCAGCGAAGTCTCGCTGCTCATCACCGCCGCCGAATGCTCGCAGGGCGTTGCCCTCGTTTTCGACGCCCTCGTCGAGCGCCAGATCCAGGACGGCACACTCGTCCAGGCCGTGCCGCAAAGCCTCGTCTCGGAACGCTCCTACTACATCATCACGCCCACCGGCGCCCCGCGTAGCGACGCGCTGCAAGCCTTCATCGACTGGCTGCTCACCCTGAAGCCGGAACCCGCCGCACGCTGACACCCGGCCGGGCCATGAAGGATTTCGATCCGGCCCATGAGCAAGTCGCATCGCCGTGATTTTCCACGCCCCTATGATGGCCTGACCAATGCACACATCGCGAGGTGGAAAAATGGAAACGCTCGGCTTCATCGGCACCGGCGTCATGGGCTTTCCCATGGCGCGCAATCTGGCCCGGCACTTCGGGCAACTCGTCGTCTGGAATCGCTCGCCCGGGAAATCGGCGGCGCTCGTCCCGTTTGGCGCGCAGGTCGCGGCCAGCCCCGGCGAACTCCTTGATCGCTGCCGCATCGTGATCATGATGCTGGCGACCGAAGACGCCATCGACGACGTCCTGCGCCAGGCCGGCGCCGACCTCCCCGGCTCGCTGAGCGGCCGCATCGTGGTGCACATGGGTACGACGTCGCCGGCCTATTCCGCCGCACTGAACGAACGCATCCGCCCCGCCGGCGGCCAGTATGTCGAGGCGCCCGTCTCCGGCTCCCGCCTGCCCGCCGAAAACGGCCAGCTGGTCGGCATGCTGGCCGGCGACCCCGACGCCGTGGCCGAGGTGCGCCCGTGGCTCGCCCCGGTGTGCAAGGAAACCTTCGTCTGCGGCCCGGTGCCGTCGGCGCTGCAGATGAAGCTGGCGGTCAATCTCTTCCTGATCACCCTGGTCAGCGGTCTTGTCGAGTCGCACCACTTCGCTCGCGAAATCGGCCTCGACACCGCGCTGCACCGTGCCATCCTCGATGCCGGCCCGATGGCCAGCGCGGTGTCGAAAATGAAGCTGGAAAAGCTCGTCGCCGACGATTTCTCAGTGCAGGCCTCGATTGCCGACGTGCAGAAGAACAGCCGCCTCGTCGCCGAGGAAGCCCGGCGCGGCGGCATCGTCAGCCCGCTGATCGAGGAATGCTACCGGCTGTTCAGCGAAACCCTGGCCGGCGGCCACGGCGGGCTGGACATGATCGGCGTGCTGCGCGCCATCGAGGGGCGCAAGCGCTGAACGAATTCCGTCATCCGCCATCCTTTCCCGAGGCCCCCATGTTCGTACTCGTCCACGTTTCCAGCTCCGTTCCCGACCTCGACCAGGCGAGTCCCTTCTACGATGCGGTGATGGCCGCGCTGGGCGTCGCGCAGTTTTACGACCGCCCGGATGCCATCGGCTACGGCGTCCGCTACGACAGCATCGAGGATTTCCACAGCTGCCTGGCGATCCATTCCTCGGCCAACGCCAATGTCGACGACAAGCGCCACTGGTGCTTCAAGGCCACCACCCGCCAACAGCTCATCGAATTCCACCGCGCCGGGCTGGCCGACTGCGGCCGCGACAACGGCGCGCCCGCCCTGCGCCACTACCACCCCACCTACTTCGGCGCCTTCCTCCACGACCCGTTTGGCAACCGCATCGAAGCGGTCGGCTATCGGGCAGAATTAAACCTCCCCCAACCCAGCAAAGGAAAAGAAGCATGCGACACCACCTGTTCGCCGTTTGCGCCGCCACGCTGCTGAGCACCGCGTACGCCGCCGAGCCATTCGCGCTCAAGAGCACCGACTTCGCCCACAAGGGCAAGCTGAGCGACAAGCACGTCTTCGCCGGCTTTGGCTGCACCGGCGGCAACACCTCACCGTCCCTTGCCTGGAGCAACCCGCCGGCCGGCACCAGGAGCTTCGCGCTGATGGTGCATGACCCCGACGCCCCGACCGGCGGCAGCGGCTGGTGGCACTGGGTGGTCCTCGACATTCCCGCCACCGCCCGGCAACTGCCCGCCGGTGCCGGCAAGGCCGATGGCTCGGCGCTGCCGGCCGGTGCCAGCCAGTGGAAGACCGACTTCGGCGGCCCCGGCTGGGGCGGCCCCTGCCCGCCGGTCGGCGACCGTCCGCACAACTATCACTTCACGCTGCACGCCCTCAAGGTCGACAAGCTCGAACTGCCCGCAGACGGCAGCACCGCGCTGGTCGGCTACATGGTCAATGCCAACAGCCTCGGCAAGGCCACGCTGACCGGCACCTTCGGCCGGTAATTCCCCGGGCCGGGCGTCGCGCGACGACGCTCGGCCCCTGCCGGGTGGCCTGCGCCGGGCGCCCGGCCCTTTCCCGCTGCGCTTGATCCGCCCCCGCCGGGCCGGCACACGCTCGCCCCGCCCACCGCGCCGGACAATGAAACCCCTTCATGGCGGCGCGAAAAATGTTTCATCGCCGCCGGCCGGCATCTCTCTACGCTTCAAGACATGCGGCACGGAAGCACGCTTCCACCTGCCGGGCGCTTGAAAACGGGAGACAACCATGCGCGCCAGCCATTCCGTCCTGTTCGACATCCGCGAATCCGTCGCGCTTCTCACCATCAACCGGCCGGAAGCGATGAACGCCCTCGACCCCGGCGTGCTCACCTGCCTCGCGCGGCAGCTCGACCGCACCAAGTCCGACCCGCGCATCGCCGCCGTCATCGTCAGCGGGGCCGGCGGCAAGGCCTTTTCCAGCGGCGCCGACATCAAGTACCTCAACGCCGCCACGCCCTCGGCCATCCACGACTTTTCGCGCCAGGCCGGCGCGCTGGCCAACCGCATCGAAACGCTGGGCAAGATCGTCGTCGCCGCCATCAACGGCCACGCCTACGGCAACGGGCTGGAACTCGCCCTTTCCTGCGCGCTGCGTGTTGCCGGCCGTTCCAGCCGCTTCGGGCATCCCGACATCCGCCACGGCGTCGTCGCCGGATCGGTCGGGATCAGCCGCCTGGCCCGCCTCGTCGGCCGGGGCAGGGCCACCGAACTGCTGCTGCGCGGCCGCATCCTGCTCGCCGAGGAGGCCTGCCAGATCGGCCTGATCAACGCCGTGGTCGACGACGACCGCCTGATCGCCGAAGCCGAGGCCCTGATCCGCGACCTTCTCGCCCTGTCGCCCGCCGCGCTGCGCTACACCTGGGAAGCCTGCTGCCGGGGCTTCGACCTGCCGCCAGCCGAATCCGCCGAACTCGGCGCCGACCTGCTCGGCCGTTGCGCCGCCACCGAAGACTTCCGCATCGGCACCCAGGCCTTCATCGACAAAACCAAGCCGGTCTTCGTCGGCCACTAGCCAAGGAGAACGCCATGACCGCACCCCCCCGCGACTTCCAGGTCGTCACCGCCGACCAGCTGCTGATCGGCGCCCGCGAATGGCGCCACGACGGCGATGCCAGCGGCCGCAACGTCGTCGTCATCGCTCCCGCCACCTCGGTCAGGGCGCGCTACTACCACCGCTTCGCCGAATACCTCCACGCCAGCGGCTGCGATGTCGTCACCTTCGACTATCGCGGAATCGGCGCCTCGCGCCCGCTGGGCGGCCTGCGCCGCTTCAACGCCAGCTATGTCGACTGGGGCCGGTACGATCTCGAAGCCGTCCTCCAGTACGTCACCAGCCGCTACCCCGGCCAGCCCATCGACGTCGTCGCTCACAGCATCGGCGGCTTCACGCTCGGCCTTGCCGCCTCCAGCCATCGCGTGCGCCGCGCCCTGACCGTCGGCGCCCAGATCGCCTACTGGCCGGACTACAACCCTCGCAAACGCCTGCAGATGGTGCTCCGCTGGCACCTCTTCATGCCGCTCGTGGCGTGGCTGTTCGGCTACTTTCCCGGTGCCCGCCTCGGCTGGCTCGAAGACACCCCGCTCGGCATCGTCCGCCAGTGGAGCGCCCTGCACCGCGATTTCGAAAAGCAGCCCTGGAAAACCCACCGCACCGACCCGCCACTGCCCCTGCGGTTCGAGCTGTTCCGCGGCGACACCCTGGCCATCAGCCTGGCCGACGACGACTGGGGCACCCCGGCCGCCATCCGCCGCCTGCTCGGCCTCTACAAACACGCCCGACGCCACCACCTGCACCTCGAACCCGCCGACATCGGCGTCAGCCAGATCGGCCATTTCGCCTACTTCAACAGCCGGTTTGCCGACTCGCTGTGGCCGCTCGCCCTGCGCTGGCTACAGACCGGCGCCATGCCCGCCCCCTTCGCCGCGCGCCTGTGCGCGGTCGGCTGAACCCCGCACGAACACCAACCCAAGGAGAACGCCATGCCCGAGCACAGCCTGCTGCAAGACGACCCGCTCAAGGACTTCTCGCGACGCGACATGGCCTTCGACGGCCAGAGCAAGACCGTGTACGTCGCCGGCAGCGGCCCGGCCGTCATCGTCATGGCCGAGATGCCCGGCATCGGCCCGCACGTCGCCCGCTTTGCCCGCTGGGTGCGCGACGCCGGCTTCACCGTCTACATGCCCTCGCTGTTCGGCCGCGACGGCGCGGTCGTCTCCGCCGACGAAGGCGCCGCCGTCTTCCGCAAGGCCTGCGTCAGCGCCGAATTCCGCGCCCTGGCCGCCGGCCAGACCAGCCCGGTCACCCACTGGCTGCGCCAGCTCGCCCGGCAGGCCCACGCCGAATGCGGCGGCAAGGGCGTCGGCGCCATCGGCATGTGCTTCACCGGCAACTTCGCGCTGTCGATGATGCTGGAACCGGCCATGCTCGCCCCCGTCCTCTGCCAGCCCGCGCTACCCCTCAACGACCCGGCCGGCCTCGAAATCTCTCCCGAAGACCTCGCCGCCGTCAAAGCCCGCCTCGACCGCGACCAGCTCGACGTCCTCGCCTACCGCTTCGCCGGCGACAAGTTCTGCCAGGCTCAACGCTTCGCCGCCTACGAACAGGCCCTCGGCCCCCGCTTCAAGGCCCGCGTGCTACCCGACTCCGCCGCCCATTTCGCCGACGCCCCGCCCTTCTTCCAGACGCACGTCCCCTTCGCGCATAGCGTGGTGACGGTGCATCTGGTGGACAAGGAAGGGGAACCGACGGTGGCGGCGCGGGAGGAGATAATGGGGTTCTTGGCTGGGCGTTGGTGTAGTATAATGGCATGAACTTCGGAGGGATATTCCATACGGTTATATTCCTGGTTTTCGGCAAGCACTCCCTCTTTTCCCGTCCTTTCTCATGCAGCAGGCGCAATTTGCCCTACCCGGACAGATGCCGGCATGCCGAGATAGGTAAAGGTGTTGAGGATCGCGGCTCGGACATGAGCTTCAGTGACTTGCCGCTCGAAGGTCCGGGAGTACAGGCTGCTACCCAATTGCTTCAGCCGGTACATCATGTTCTCGGCGATGCTGCGCCGGTGGTAGCCGCTCTCGTTCTTCCAGCCGCAGCTTCCCTTGGCTTCGATCTCCTGGAGGATCGCATCGCGGGGATGATGGTCTCCCCAAGCGACGGCCCCTTCCCGAGGGGGAAGGGTGGCACGAGCGCCCCGCTCGGCGATGGCCGCGTGGCAGCCGTGGCTGTCGTAGGCGCCATCGGCTGAGACTTGGGCGATCTCGCCTTCGACCTGGTCGAGCAGACCGGGCAGGATCTCGCTGTCGCCCCACTCGGCCGTGGTCACTTCAATGCCGATGATGTCCTTGGCAGTTTCGTCTACGGCCAAATGGATCTTGCGCCAGGTGCGCCGCTTGCCCACCCCGTGCTGGCGCACCTTCCATTCGCCTTCACCGAATATCTTCAGCCCGGTCGAATCGACCACCCCATGCGTCGGCCCCTGGCGCGGCCGCCGCGGAATCTGCACCGAAATTTCCGCCGCCCGTCGCGACAGGTAGCTGTGGTCGGGCACCGGCAGATCCAGGTGGCACAGGCCCATCAGCGACCTCACCAAGCCTTCCGTCGCCCGATACGGCAACTGAAACAGTCCCTTGATCGTCAGGCAGGTCTGGATCGCCACGTCCGAGTACCGCCCCGGGGTGCCACGCCCTACCGGCGGCGGCGGCGTCCACTTGTCCCGAAGGCTTTCATCGTCGAACCAGATCGTCAGATTGCCGCGGTTGACCAGCGCTCGGTCGTACTCCGACCAGTTCGTCACCCGATACCGCTGCTTCAGCCCCACCTCGCCCGTCTCCGGGTTCACCCGCATCGCCATCTCGCACCTCTTCTTGCCGCCAGACCCCGAACTCCGGGGGGGCTCATGTCAATATACTACACCAACGCCTCTTGGCTGGGCAGTTGGGGCGGTACTGAGGGCAACTATTCGGCCAAAGGCGACACTCGCTCTTCAACCGATCACGTCTGCTGTGCATGCACGACCGGAAACTCAACCATTTACGAAACTCGAACGTCAGATTTGGCCAAAGCGAATGGCAGGAATCGACCCGTTGCCGTCAGTTGAGATATAGGAATGATACGGCCGCGCTGTGATACGGAAAAGCCGGTCGCATAATATTGAGAAAACTAAGGCGGAAAAGCTCAGGGGATTTATCAAACTAAGGACAGTATTTGGCTCCAGACGAACTTTGGTCAAAGCCATCTGGCCATTTTGTACGGAAGTCGAAGCAGAGTCCGTTTAGTGTAGCCCCTTCGAGATTAGCACCAGACAGATCTACTGCCGATAGGCGCGCTTCCGAAAGATCAGCGTTCTGAAATGAGGCATTGGCAAAGCTGACTCGACTAATGTGTGCCTTGACCATCGTGGCGGCGCTGAAATTTACGTTGTTGTAGCTGCCGCCCTGAATATCAATTGCCCGTAATATCGCCCGCGAGAAATCGCTGCCATCAAAGTTGACATTCCAGAACCCAAAACCCGAAAGATCCCGGTTCTGCAATGGGCTATTTCGTGCCTCTATTTTGCTGATGCGCGGTCCACGTTGAAATTCAAACCCGCCGTTCAATGCTGTATTTGGAGGGGTGCCCGGGCAATCGGACCATAGCATTAGCGCAGGCAAGGTGCTTAGATTGGTGTTGCGAGGCAGTTTGGTTCGGCAATTAGCCAAAAATGGGCTCCATTGCACCTTGTCAAGTTTCGCCCCTGCGAGGTCGGCATCTCTAAGATCTGCTAAGGTGCTCCATACGAATCCAATTTTCGCCTCATCGAGCGCTGTCATGCGGAAAATCGTGTTACGCAGGTCAGCATTTCGCAAATCGACGCCGGTCAGATTCTGGGAAACGAACACACGGTTGCGCACGCTAACGCCTAACAAACGGCTCCCTTTAAGTTTGGTGTTTACGAGCGATGCGTCGTCGAGGATAGCATCTTCGAGATTGCTGTCCGTCAGATCAGCGTTGTCCAGCACTGCTTTCGTAAAGTTGCTTCCTATCAGATCTGATTTGGAGAGGTTGGCGCCAGAGAAGTCTGCTTCGGTGAAATTATTCCCGTACCCACCTTTGATCTGGTGAAATCTGGCACGCGCCAGTGTGGCGCCCGAGAAATTGCATTTGTGCAGTGATGCGCCGGAGAAATCCGCCCCGTCCAAACGAGCCTTCGAGAAGTCAATGTTGCTGAGCTTTGCGTTGCGAAACGAGGCTCCCCTCAGATCAGTGCCGGTGAAGGATAAGTTATGTGAATAGTCGCTCTGATAACCAGAGAAATCGCGGTCATCCGATTCGAGTTCATGCTGACGTCCGAGAGAAACCAAAGAGAAGGTTTTTCCACGTTTTGCCTGAGTCAGAGTAGGATTCAGATTCAGGGCGAGACGGTAGTCTGTCAGTGCATCTTCATATAACGCCCGCCTGTAATAGGTTTCTGCGCGCCCCATTATGCTAACGGTATCCAGTGGCGCTAACGCAATCGCCTTCGAATAGGCTTCGCTGGCTTCAGGGTAATCGGAATAGCCTACAAAAAAAGTTGCTAAATCCAGCCATGCTGAAATACTCTCGGGGCTTTTCTGTGCTGCTTCGGTAAGCAAGATTTTCTTTTGGCGATACACTTCAATCGCATTCTTGTATTTCAGATCACTGCCGCTGGTGTAAGCAGCGTACGGAATCATTAGGCACATCCCAGTAAAATAGCCTTGCTCTACGCTTCCGCTTGCGAAGACGGTTACTTCCTCTCCTGGTTTGAATCTCCATCCACAATTGGCACCATCACTGGCGGTGAAGCCAATTTCAACCTCCTGGATGTCCTTTCCTTTGTATACGGTCTGAATTGCAAAACGCGCCCGCATTCCGGTTTGGCGTCCACGGATAGTCACGCTGCCAGCTCCCACGCCAATTGGGCCAGCGGTTCCACTATCGCCTACCGAGGTAACCGTGCCACGGAAAATTAGACCTGCAGCAGACAGATACTCTTTCGGTTCTGGATGCCAGCATGTACAGGCGTTAGCCATCACGGAAATGCAGCTAAATATTACAGCGCCGAGCGTTCTAGTAAGCCACATGGTTATAACAATATAGAGTGGACGTAATAGAGTGGACGTAATCATTCACTCCCCTACACGATTGCCGGGATGGCGGGGATCGTGGGGAGCTGCAGGCCTTTGCGAGCGGCGGCGATGACGGTGCCGAGGTACTGCCAGGCGGATGCTTTGCGACGGCGGCAGGTTTCGATGAGGCTGGCGAGGAAAGCGAAGGCGCGTGATCCCTCTTCAGAGCGTGTGCCGTGGCTGATGTAGCGCGAAATCACCCAGTGCCGCAGCGCCTGTTCCGCGGCGTTGTTGGAAAGCGGCAGGTGGGGCTCGGCAACGGGACGCAGGATCACGTTCCAGTCGTACAGGAATTCGCGCACGACGCTACGCAGCACCGAGTGGTCATCCATCCGATGCGCTTCGCAGAGGTGCCGTAGTCGCTCAATTGCGTTCGCGTAGCGGGCCGGGAGTCCTTCCGGCGGCGGATCAATCCGCGCCGCGTAGATGGCGGCCATCAGCGTTTTCATGAGGCCTTCCATCTCTTGCCCCACCCCGGCGACTCGAGCATCGCTCGATTCGGTCAGGCCCCTCAGTTTGCGCATCAGGTGCGGCCAGCAGCGCAAGCGGTTTGCCCAAGCGCGATAGACGCCGTAGCCATCGCTAATGAGCAGGCCGGGAAAGCCGTCCTGCAGGGCGTTCTCCAGCATTTCCCGGCTGCGCGGGCCGATCAGGAACAGCGTCGTGTGGGGGGTGACCAGCGCCCACAGCCACAGCAGCACGCCGGACTCCGGCCACGACGTTTCATCGACATGCAGTTGCGCTGCCTGCACGATGTCGGCCACCAACGCATCCTCCAGCGGCAGACTGGCGCGGCCCGCTTCCCGGATCGTTTCGTCGATGACGCCGGTACTCAGCGTCAACTCGAACAGTTCCATCAGCAGTTCGCGAATGCTCGCCCGTGACAGGCGCATGCGCAGCGCCAGCAGGACAATCACCCCGGCCAGGCGGGGACCCACGAGACGCCATTCCCCCAGCTCAACCTTCTCCCATTGCCCGTCGGCCGGCGCCCGCCAAGGTTGTGCACGGCTGACATGACCGCAGGAGCAGCTCACTTCCAGCAGGGTGTGACGGGTGACACTGAAGGCCAACCCGATCAGGCCCTCAACCTGCGGGGCAATGTCGACTTCGTCCCAAGCCGTGTAAGCCTGCGACACCGCGTCCGCCGACAATACTGCCGCACAAGCGGCGCAGAACTCGGGGCGGTGCTCGCACCGGGCGGTGATCGCCAGTTTCTGACTGCGGCCGTGGCCTGGACTGCCCGGCTCCTTGCCGGGCCGCCTCCCAGACCCCTTCTTGGTCGATGACCGCTGGCCATCGACCGGCAGAGCCTGTTCCGTCTCTTCCGTAGAGCTTCCGGCCGTCTCCGCAGCGACGTCGGCATTGCCGCGCTCGTCCACCGCGTCATTCTGTTCCTCCGAGCCACCTGTCTTCGCCCAGGGCGCTTGGCTGGTCGGCGGACGCGAGCTGTTGTCCGGGTTCTGATTCAGCCGATCCTGCAACTCCTTCACGTCGTGCAACAGCCGCTTCGACACTTCCAGCAAAAGCTCCGCCGGCAGCTTCTTCAGCCACTCGTCGTTCATCTGGAACAGGTCATGTTTGCTCAGGGGCATCGTGTCGCGTCTGTCAGGTCGTCTGCAAGTTCCGTAACTATGCCATACAAATCATCACGATGGCGGCTTTTCTTAAGGGGGTGTGAACGATTACCACAATTGCGACGTTCTATAGAAACGTTTCTGAACTTCAAAAACGAGGACTAATACAGGAGCGCGGAAACTGGAGAGCAGTACTTCCACATGCAATATCAAACCGACTTGCACGCAATGCCGTTCAGTCTAGCCACCCAAATTTACTGGTTCAACGGTTCGTTACCAATGCGTCAGAACGAGTTGCACGCTCTTTCTCAAGGAGATTGGGATATTTGCACGAATCGAAGCACGCTCAGAAGATAGTTGATATCTGGCTTAAGCCTGAAGGTCTTCTCGGCGAAGTATCCAGCCTAAGCAAACTCAAGTGGGAAATGCTTGAAAACGTTTCGCCGGTAAATCAGCGTGCGGCATTGAATGCAATACTTCGAGCTGTCGAAATCCCCAGTTTCATCGCAGTAACGACCCCCAGTAGAGTATGTACTGCTCGTCTCCTGCGCTCGTTAGCTTACGACCCCGAATTGTTTAACGAGGCTGCGACGGCACTATTGAAACTAGCATTAGAAGAGCCCGACGGTTACAAGTCAGACTCAACAAGGAATATCCTTCAATCTCTGTTTTACATCCATCTTTCTGGAACCCTTGCCCCTCCGGCACAGCGAGCCGCATTTGTTAGAACGCTAGCTTTTTCGAAAAACCAACGGGAATCGAAGCTTGCCTTGCTTCTTTTGCGTGCAGGCCTCGAATCCCACCATTTCTCCTCTCACTATAGCTTCGACTTTGGGGGATTAAAACGCAGTTATGGATGGTATCCACGGACCCTGGAAGAGATTCGGGCGTGGTATGAATTATTCATTAAGATTGCTATTGATCTTGGGAAAACTAAAACAGCTTTAGGCTCTGAAGCCCGCACCATCTTAGGAAGCACATTCAGGGTAAACGTTCACATCCCCCTCCGTTTTTTTACGCTGCTGCCGGGATAGCGGGAAGCGGGGGAAGTTCCAGGCCCTTGCGAGCCGCCCGGATGACAGTGCCGAGATAGCGCCATGAGGAGGCGCCGCGAAGACGGCAAGTTTCGATGACGCTGGCGAGGAGAGCGAAAGCACGCGTACCCGCTTCGGAGCGCGTGCCGTGGCTGATGTGGCGGGCAATGACCCAGTGGCGCAGGGCCTGTTCGGCGGCGTTGTTGGAGAGCGGCAAATGCGGCTCGCCGAGCGGACGCATGATCACCTCCCAGTCGTAGAGGAATTCACGCGCGACGCTGCGCAGCGCCGGGTGGGCATCACTCCAGTGAGCGGTGCACAGGCTCTTCAGCCGATCGACATGGGTCGCGTAGAGGAAGGGTAGCCCTTCCGGCGGAAGATCGATCCGCGCCGCGTAGATGGCATCCTTCAGCGTGTGCATGAGGCCTTCCATCTCCTGCCCGACGCCAGATACCCGGCCATCGCTGGATTCGGCCAGGCCCCGCAGCTTCCGTATCAGATGCGGCCAGCAGCGCAGGCGATTCAGCCAGGCCCGGTAGACACGGTAACCATCGCTGATCAGGATGCCGTAATAGCCATCCTGCAGGACATTCTCCAGCATTTCCGCGTGCCGCGGGCCAATCACGAAGAGGACCGTCCAGGGGGTTACCAAGGCCCACAGCCAGAGCAGCAGGCGGTTCTCCGGCCAGGAGGTCTCATCCACATTCAGTTGCGGTTCCTGCAGGAGGTCGGCCACCAGCACGTCCTCCAGCGGAAAACTGGCGCGCCCGGCTTCCCGGAGGGTCTCGTCGATCACGCCGACACTGAGCAGCAGGCCAAACATTTCCATCAGCGCCTCCCGAATCCGCGGCCGGGACAGACGCAGGCGCAGCGCAAGGAACACGATGAGTCCGGCCAACTGCGGACCAACCAGGCGCCATTCGCCCAACTCAACCTGCTCCCACTCATGCTCTCCTGCGGACCGCCAGGGCTGCGCACGGCTGACATGGTCGCAGTGGTCGCAGTTCGTTTCGAGCAGATAGTGGCGGATGATAAGGAACATCAGCCCAATCTGGCCCTCGACCGGTGGTGCAATGTCGATCTCGTCCCAGGCGGTGTAACGCTTCGAAGGAGCGTCCGCTGAAAGCGCCTGCGCACAAGCGGTACAGTTCTCAGGGCGGTGATCGCAGGTGCCAGTGACCGCGAGCTTTTGCGTCCGGCCGTAGCCCGGGCTGCCGGGCTGCTTGCCCGCTTTCTTGCGGGAAGCTTTCGCCGCTGTCGAAGGCTTCACGGCGGCTTTGGCCGTGTCTTCCTCGACCTCGGTGACTTCTGTCTCGGTCTCGCCGGGCAAAGTCTCGATGACCGGAACAGTGCTCTCCTCAGGGCCTTCGGGTTTCGCCCAGGGCGCCTGACTGGTCGGCGGACGCGAGCTGTTCTCCGGGTTCCGGTGCAGCCGATCCTGCAACTCCTTGACGTCGTGCAGCAGACGCTTCGACACTTCCAGCAATAGCTCCGCCGGCAGCCTTTTCAGCCAGTCGTCGTCCATCTGGAGAAGGTCGTGCTTACGCAGGTACATCGGGGCGGGTCGTCGTTGGGTACCGACATCATGACATAGAAATTTTCGCTGCGGCGTAAATTTCAGGAAAATTAACGTTCACTGAGCAGGGGGGTGAACGTTTACCAATTGTGACTTCGGCAACGTCGGAAAGGATGGCTAGCTCGGAATCTTCACTTGTGTCATCGACATCGAATGAATATAGAAGGCTTGCAGCCTCGGCACATCGTTGTAGCTCGTTACTTTCAGTGTGTTTCTGAATAAATAGTCGCTTGAAGAGTTCATCATCCCGAAGCTGCGCTAACTCGCCTTTAGCTTCGGAAGTTGCTGCTAGGGCGAATGCAACTCTGGCGTTTCCATCAGAAAACTCGACAATTTTGTCGATATCTAGGTCGGACAGCGTCTGATAATGGCGCTTAAGTAGTTTTGCTATGACTTCTCCAGAAGCACCCTCTAGTCGGTAGCAGGTTGTGCCGTCCGGCAAGTCGTCTCTGATATCGTATTCAACGGTAATCAGTCTAATTTTGCTTTCAGGCCGCTGAATGACCTCCGTTAGCTTGCGATGGACATCTTGACCACAGTTGTCAACAACAACAATACACTCAGCCTCGTCTTGGATCAGCGCCTCAAGCATTGCGATTGGTTGAGGAGAGGGATTGTCCGATAGGTCGGCATATAGGACGTTTTCTTGGTTTAAAGCCGCGCACGTTGTTTCGATACGATGATCGAACAGTGCTTGAATAAGTCGTGTCTTGCCGACCCCTGAAAGTCCGACTATTCGGACCGACGCCTCGATTCTTTCAAGCTCACCCCGTAACCGGTTGATTGCATCGATTACAGAAATGGCTTCATCATTGTTGGGAATGAATACCTTTACTTTGTCATCGAGCAAGTATTCGTCTTCGACTGACTTCTCCTGATAGGCCCACGGGCCATACGGCTTCCAACCCTGAATAGGCTTGCCAAGAACACTTCGCAACCAAACGAGGACGCCAGGGAAATTGCCAGCCCAATCAGCAATCTTCCGACTGTCATAGAAGTCCAGGTGAACGCTGTCAACCAAGCCGAATTTCTTTACGCACCCCGACATGGCTTCTTTTCGCTTCTTTAAGAAAGTGTCTGAGCAACTGTCCTTTGTGGAAACTATGACATATGCACCTGGCGCCTCCGTTAATTCGACTATCGCAGGACGCAAGACTTCACTAGGGGCCATTTCGCCGGAGATTTTTTTAGGGCTAAAGTTCTCCGCTTTGACTTGGTAGGCGGTTGCATCTTTGGGGATGTAACCTGCTATCCCTATTGCTGGGGTGATATCAACGCGAACATCAACTCCGCCATCTTTGGCTCGTTGGTCGCCACCCCACGTTACCGGAGAAGTGCCAATCCCCTTGGAACGCAGTTCAGCCTTGCATAGTCGGGCCACCAACTCGCGTGCTTGCTCGTCATCAAGTTGTTGTATATCTGATGATGTGATTTCAAAGAAGGGATGCACCGTTCTTACCTTTCTGAAAACACTGGCTAAGGAATATTTTAAGGAATATTTTCAGTGTGCAATTCTACGCGCCGTTCATATTCGCGGTAGAGCTTAAGCATTCTGTCTAAGGTGGCCGGGCTAACCGGCCTGCTGAGTCTTTCGGCAAGCTAATCAAGGCTGAACGTGCAAGCAGCCACTGAATCGCCCCTGCTTTTGTAGTCACTGATGAGTCTGCTTCGTCACCTAAAGCAGCCACTCTCATTGGACGAGTCGAACGGCCAAAATGGCCGATAGGCAGACTATCCCAGCGAAACCAGTCTAATAACGCAACGGCTCACGCGCGCCAGCAACTCACCCCCCAAGCTTCTCCCACGGCGTTGGTGTAGTATATTGACATGAGCCCCCCCCGGAGTTCGGGGTCTGGCGGCAAGAAGAGGTGCGAGATGGCGATGCGGGTGAACCCGGAGACGGGCGAGGTGGGGCTGAAGCAGCGGTATCGGGTGACGAACTGGTCGGAGTACGACCGAGCGCTGGTCAACCGCGGCAATCTGACGATCTGGTTCGACGATGAAAGCCTTCGGGACAAGTGGACGCCGCCGCCGCCGGTAGGGCGTGGCACCCCGGGGCGGTACTCGGACGTGGCGATCCAGACCTGCCTGACGATCAAGGGACTGTTTCAGTTGCCGTATCGGGCGACGGAAGGCTTGGTGAGGTCGCTGATGGGCCTGTGCCACCTGGATCTGCCGGTGCCCGACCACAGCTACCTGTCGCGACGGGCGGCGGAAATTTCGGTGCAGATTCCGCGGCGGCCGCGCCAGGGGCCGACGCATGGGGTGGTCGATTCGACCGGGCTGAAGATATTCGGTGAAGGCGAATGGAAGGTGCGCCAGCACGGGGTGGGCAAGCGGCGCACCTGGCGCAAGATCCATTTGGCCGTAGACGAAACTGCCAAGGACATCATCGGCATTGAAGTGACCACGGCCGAGTGGGGCGACAGCGAGATCCTGCCCGGTCTGCTCGACCAGGTCGAAGGCGAGATCGCCCAAGTCTCAGCCGATGGCGCCTACGACAGCCACGGCTGCCACGCGGCCATCGCCGAGCGGGGCGCTCGTGCCACCCTTCCCCCTCGGGAAGGGGCCGTCGCTTGGGGAGACCATCATCCCCGCGATGCGATCCTCCAGGAGATCGAAGCCAAGGGAAGCCGCGGCTGGAAGAACGAGAGCGGCTACCACCGGCGCAGCATCGCCGAGAACAGGATGTACCGGCTGAAGCAATTGGGTAGCAGCCTGTACTCCCGGACCTTCGAGCGGCAAGTCACTGAAGCTCATGTCCGGGCCGCGATCCTCAACACCTTTACCTACCTGGGCATGCCGCAATCTGTCCGGGTAGGGCAAATTGCGCCTGCCGCATGAGAAAGGACGGGAAAAGAGGGAGTGCTTGCCGAAAACCAGGAATATAGCCATATGGGAGGCGACTCTAGGGATTATGCCAATATACTACACCAACGCCTTCTCCCACCCCTCAAACCGCTCCCGCCGCTCCTTGCGGAAATTCGACAGTTCCAGTCGTATCCCGTCCGGGTCGTTGAGGAAGGTAGCGTAGTAGTCCTCGGCGTATTGCGCGTAGCACTGCACCGGCGAAGCGTCGATGCCGCGTTCGTTCAGGGCTGCGCGGGCGCGGCGGACGTCGTCTTCGGTGGCCACGCGCAGGCAGAGGTGGTGCAGGCCGGGCGCGTAGTTGTCGTGCGGGGTGGCGTTGCGGGCGGGGCGCAGGACGAGGCCGAAATGGCGGTTGAAGTAGTTGATGTGCGGTTCGTCGCCGAGGGCGAATTTACTCTTGCGAAAACCGAGCACCTCGACCAGCAGGGTGTCGTAAAAGACTTCGGATACGGCCAGCGAACTGACGGTGAGGTAGATGTGCTCGAGGCCGAGGACGTCGACGGGTGGGTTCATGCTGCTTCCTCCGAGGGGTGTGTGGCCATTGTAGGCTGGCCGGATGCGGCGTTGGCGCGGGCCGGTTCCGCCCAGCGGACATCCTTCTGCAGGTAGGCGATGGCCGACGCGGCGGCGAGAATGGCGGCGGAACTGGCGATGGGCAGCGACAGCGAGCCGGTGAGGTCGCCCAGCCACCCGGAAAACACCGGCCCGGCGGCCTGCCCGATGCCGAAGGCGGTGGTGAAGGCGGCGATGCCCGCGCCCCAAGCGCCTTGCGGCGAGCCGTTGCGGACCATGACGGTGATGGCGGCGGGGCCGATGAACATGGAAACGCCGAACAGCAGCGCCGAGACGGTCATGGTCGGGCTGCTGGCGTCGACATAGGGCAGGAAGGCGGCCACGGCGAGGACGGCGCAGACCAGCCCGAGCGAATTGCCGCCCCGGTTGCGGGCGAGCCGGGTTTTCCAGACGTAGGGCGAGGCCATCACGGCCAGCCCGAGCAGGCCCCAGAAGCCGGCGATCTGCAACACGCCGGCCTGATGGCTGCGCATCCAGGCGATGATGAAGGTCATGTAGGTGATGTAGCCGCCGCCATAAACGAAGTAGGCGAGCACGCCGAGGCTGAAGTCGCGCCAGTTCCAGCGCCCGGCCACGCTGGCGCCGGAGGGGTCGTGGCTGTTCAGCGCGGCGGCCACAGAGAACAGGCTGAAGACCAGCGCCAGCGCGCCCATGGCGACCCACGCTTCGCGCCAGGCGCCCTGCCCCTGCCATTCGAGAACGACCGGGATGCCGATGCCCGAGAGCAGCATGCCGATGCCGGCGCCGCCGAAGTAGCCGGGAATGGCGAAGGGTTGCACGCGCGAATGCAGGGCGCCCTGCGCGCTGACCAGCGCACTGCCGCAGATGAACACAGCCGCACCAACCACGCCGGCCACGAAGCGCCAGAACATCAGCGCGGGCAGGCTGTTACAGAAGCCGGTGGCGACCAGCGACAGCGATGTGAGCACGATGCCGGCGATGTACAGCCGCCGGTTGCCGAGGCGGCCGACGACGAAGAACACGGCCAGCGCGCCGAGGATGTAGCCGATGCCATTGGCGGTGTTGAGCGAGCCGGCGGTGGAATAGCTCCAGCCGAAGGCGTCGCGCATCGACGGCAGCAGCAGCGCATAGGCAAAGCGGGCGAAGCCGTTGGCGATGGCCGGCCCGAGCGACAGCGACAGGATCACCAGCAGCGAGAGCGGGATTCCGTAGGTGGGGGTGTTCCGGCCGGTATTCATGTCAGGCCCTCTCTCGCGTCACGCGGCGGCCGTGCGGCAGGCAGCGCGGGGTATTGCCGTGGGCGGCGGCGGCGAGGATGGCGAAGGCGGCGGCTCGGGCAAGGCGGTCGGACATGGGGCGTTCTCCGGGGTGGGCAGCGGGCGGACATCGCACGCCAATGCGCGACGGCGCCCGCTGCGGGTTGCTTGGGCCTGTCGATTGTTGCCGCTGCCCTGCGCAGGTGCATGAGTCTCTTTCATGCATTCCATGTGAATTGTTCATTGCCCGGCCGGGCGGTTATTCTATAGTCGAATACGGTGGCGCGGCGAAGCGCGCGGGTTCCCCGCATCCTCCGCCCCTTCGCCTGCCGCATTGCCCAACCGGAGGCCTCATGAAACCGATCCGCAACCTCGATGAACTGACGCTCACGCCGCACGCCGCCGGCACGCGCTACGCAGCGCAGTTCGCCCAGCTCGGCCCGCTGATCGGCGCCCGCAAGCTGGGCTGCCGCTTCAACGTGATCCCGCCGGGCAAGGCGGCGTGGCCGTTCCACAGCCATCTGGTCAATGAGGAGCTGGTGGTGGTGCTGAGCGGCCGCGGTACGCTGCGCTTCGGCAGCGAGCGCTTGCCGCTGCGCGCCGGCGATGTCGTCGGCCTGCCGCCGGGCGGCGCCGTCCCCTTCCTGCACCGCCACCGCCGCCACGAGGAAACCTACGTCATCCTCAGCGGCCGTGGCGAAATGCAGATCGACGGCGAGATCATCGCGCTGCACCCGGGCAGCGTCGTCTGCATCAAGCCCGACGGCGAACGCTGCTGGCGCAACACCAGCGTCGAACCGATGCACTATCTGGTGATTCAGGCGGAGGTCGACTCGCTGGAGAAGGCCACCATCGAAGACGGCTTCATGTCGATGCAAACCGTGCGCTGGCCGGCATAGCCGCGTTGCCTGCGCGGGCCGAACGTAGCACTCCGATTGTCACCCGTAGCCGCTTTCTCCTCGGTAGCGGCCTTCACAACCTCCCGAGCCAGGCCCGGAGCTTGCTTTTATTGTGAGGCTTACCGTTCGGATGTTCACCTGCCGGCACTGGAAATATCGGCCCCGGTTTATCGTTCGGCCGCGGGCGACTTGACGAAGGGCTGTACGAACCCTTCCTTCTCAAGGGCCAGGATGACGCTGCGGAGAAGGTAGTCAGCGCATTGCCTGGTAGGTGCTGAAAGTGCCAACGCGCAACGCTCGAAGCCAAAGCAAGACGAGCTGCCATCGCCCGTCGTGGGACGACTCGTGCTGGTGGGATTCGGATCACTTCTCAGGGGTCCGCAGGGCCAAATGCGAGATCGATACGCCTTGATGGAGGCTCATAGACTCTCGTCGGTACCGTTGGATTTCCTATCCTTACACGCCTGGGCGGGTACTGGTACTCTTTCCGGAAAACTGGATGGTCGGAATCGCGTACTGATCTTCAATATTGCCGACGGCAGCACCAGCGCCGCTCTGTAGCCGTCCTATCGCAAGCCCCATTGCTCGGTAGCCGCAGTAAGGATTTCCCACTCTAACCCGATTGGGTCATAATGGGCTAAAAAATAGTGTTCTCTCATGACACTGAGCCACGCCAGAAAGGAAAACAGGGAGATTCGCTATGCATTTTCGGCCGGCTAGGGCGGTCACGGTCATTGTCATCCTCGCCAACCTGTTTGTCTGCTCTCTCGTTGGCGTTTCGCTGCATGCGAGCTACGCCCAGTACCACGATCGCGCGGCAATTACATCGCGCAACACCAACCGTCTCGTCGCGCAGACGATCGAAGATGAAATTCGGCGCATCGACTTTGGTTTGCGCGTCGTGGCCGACGAATATACGCGCCAGAGCGCCGTCGGGCGCATCGATCCGGCCACATTGACGGATTTCTTGCGGCGCCAGCTAGAGCGCCTGCCGGTTTCCGGCGGATTGAGGATCGCCGATCAGGAGGGGAAGGTGGTCTTCAGCTCGGACAAGGCCCTGCCAGGGGGAATTTCGATCACCGATCGCGACTACTTCGTGACCCTCCGCGACAACCCCTCGCACGAACTCGCGATCTCCCGGCCGCTGATCGGCAAGATCAGCAACCAGTGGGTGCTGATTTTCGCGCGCCGCCTCAGTGCCGCGGACGGCAGCTTTGCCGGCGTCGTGCTGGCACCGGTCGCAACGGAATGGTTCGAGCGCAAATTCTCCAGGTTGGATGTCGGGCCGAACGGCACCGTCGTTTTCCGTGGCAATGCCAGCCGCGACTTCGACATGTTGGGCCGGCTGCCGCCCGCCGCGCCAGCGGGCTACATGGGACAGACGAAGGTTTCGTCGCAATTCCGGGCAACCATTACGGCCAATCCGCGGGAAGGTATACCGTGCGCGGTCACGATTGAATCTTCTGGAAGGTTTGGAAGTTCAGGGTCAATAGGGACTGTAGCGCCTTGGCGTGGATGGTGTGGGTATCTTGCAAGCAGCGTTCGATGGCCGTCGTGAAGGAATGGAAGTCGGGGTAGTACTTGGCGTAGAGGCACTGCTTTTTGACGAACTTCCACAAACGCTCGATGAGGTTCAAATTTGGGGAGTAGGTGGGTAAAAAGAGCAACTCGATCTTCAGTTTCTCGGCACAGGTTTTCACCAACGCACAACGCTGATAGCGGGCGTTGTCCAGGACGACCGTCATGGGCAGCGTGGGCCGTAGGGTAACCAGTTTCTCCAGCAAAGCACAGACGCTGAGCGAATTGATGTAGGTGGAATTGACGACGGTGACGACCTCTTTGGTGACGGCGTCGAGCGCACCCAGTACGTTGAAGCGCTGCCGGCCCGAGGGCGCCTTGATCCAGACCCGAGCAAGGCACCACACCACCGACAGGAAGGCGCCCAAGACAAAGTGTGCCGCGTCTACGAAGAACACGGCACGTTGGCCCGCTTGGGCTTCTGCCAAACGCGGTTCAAGTTCTTTTTTTTAAAGGCTTCCTGGACCTCGGGATCCGCCTTGGCCGGCAGGGTGCCGGTCTTCAGGCGTCTCATCCCGCACTTCTCTCGCAGGAAAAGCCGCACCTGAGTCGGCGAGCGGCTCAAACCCGTGAGCTTTCTGATCGCATCCACGGCCTCATGGATCGAAGCCGGCGGATGGGTGAGAAAATAAGCCCCGATCGTCTCCTGATGCGCCACCAGTTCGCTCTGCGGCCGACGAAAATGCAGTTCCTTCAGCCCGGCGACGCCGCCCTCCACATACTGCTGGAGGTAGGTGCGAAGCGTCTTGCCGCTCACGCCCGCGAGCCGCGCGATATCTTGATGCGCAAGCCCCTGGCTTTTCAGCCACAGCGCTTCCATCTTGCGTCGCACGTGGGGATGCGGATGGTGAAATCGCTCGTGCTCTAAGGCGTCCGCCTCCGCCGGGGTAAAGGTCAGTCTCAGCATCGCAGCCTGTCCCTACAGAAAGCAATGCTCGAATTCTACAGCCCATTACACCAGACAGTTAAAGTCGTTTGTTACCTATTTCAGTATACCTACGAGGCCTTTGCCGGCGCGGACAATGTGCGGCGTGTCTTCTCGTATCAGGCGGTCGGCGATTATCCGTTGATCACGCTGGTCGGGCTCAGTACCGATGACTTTCTTGCCGAATGGTGGCGGGAGTTCGGCAAGCTGGCAGCGTTGGCCGCTGCCTTCGCCGTGCTCTCGATCCTCGGTGCCATCCTCATTGTCCGTGCACTCCGCGCGCGTGCCCAGGCCTTTGACGAGGTCAACAGCCTCAACGAAGTGCTGGCGGCGCAGATTGCGGAGAAGGATCTTGCCTGGCGCGAACGCCGGGCGGCCGAGGAACAAATCGATTTCATCGCGCTACACGACAGCCTGACCGGCCTGCCCAACCCGCAACTGGCCGAGGAACGCTTCCGCCACGCCGTTGCCTATGCTGAACGCGAGCACAGCAAGGTCGCGCTCATCTTCATCGACCTCGATGACTTCAAGAGCATCAACGACTCACTGGGCCATCGGATCGGCGACGGCATGATCCGCGAACTGGCGCAGCGTCTGTACGAGCGAATCCGCGAAACCGACACGCTCTGCCGTCGCAGCGGCGACGAATTCATCGCTGTGCTTGGCGACCTGGCGGATGCCGATGCCTCTGCCCCGGTGCTGGTCAAGCTCGCCGAGAGCCTGCAGAACCCGATAACTATCGGCGACTATGAGCTGAACGTCACCGCATCGATGGGAGTCGCCATCTACCCCGAGGACGGTCGGGATTTTGAAACGCTGCTGAAGAAGGCTGAAAACGCGATGTATCGGGCCAAGGAGTCGGGAAGGAATACCTATCGCTTCTTCGACGCGCGGATGAACATCGAGGTCGTCGAGCAACTGACGTTGCGCAACGATTTGCGTCATGCCCCCGCACGCAATGAATTGGTGTTGCACTACCAGCCGCTGGTGGATATCCGCAGAGGCCGGCTGATCGGCGTCGAAGCGCTGATCCGCTGGAATCACCCCGGGCACGGCATGCTGCCGCCGACCAAGTTCATCCCCCTCGCGGAGGAGAGTGGCCTGATCGTGCCGATCAGCGAATGGGTACTGCGCGAGGCTTGCTGTCAGGCAGCCGCCTGGGCCAAGGATCCGATGCTTGCGGATATCGTCGTCGCCGTCAATCTCTCCGCCGTTCATTTCAAGCGCGGCAACCTTGAGCAATCGGTCATTGCCGCGTTGGAGGAATCGGCGCTTCCGGCGGAGCGTCTGGAACTCGAACTCACCGAATCGATGCTGATCAGCGACAGCGAGGCCATTCTCCATACCATCAGGCAGCTCAAGCAGATCGGCGTCAAGCTGTCGATCGACGATTTCGGCACGGGGTATTCGAGCCTTGCCTACCTCAAACGCTTCGAGGTGGACAAGCTCAAGATCGACCAGACCTTCGTGCGCGACCTGCCGGGCGACATGGAAGATGCGGCGATCGTGCGCGCCATCATCCAGATGGCGGCCAGCCTCGGGCTTTCGACCATCGCCGAGGGCGTCGAAACGGAGGCGGTTTTCGAATTGCTGAAGGAATTCGGCTGTGACGAGGCGCAGGGATACTGGCTGGCACGGCCGATGCTGGCGGCGCAATTGCCGGAGTTCGCTCGCCGCTTTGCCAGAGGTAACTGCTAGCCGCCGCTACACGCGATCTCGCGAAGTCGGCGATCAGCCCCGCCGACTCGCGCGTGAGCAGCGTCGCGAAACCGAGGTCCAGGAAGGTGATACTGCCGGCTAGGCATGCCGATGGTGTTGAAAGGCCCAACCGGCTGTGGCAAGACGCGCTTCGTCAAATACATGGACATGGCGTTTCGCCTGGCTTGTGGAGGCGGTGCTGTACCGGTTATCGAACAGGTATCCCCTGGCGCGACCTGCCAGAGCGTTTCGGGGACTTCCGCGTGGTGCACACCCGGCTCCCTCACTGGAGCAGGCCTGGGGTCTGGGAGCGCCTATGCAGACGATTAGCGCAAGAGACGGACAAATTGATGATACATCCTGGGCTGGCCGCTTCGGCACTGATCGGGGTGGTATTCTCGGCCTGACTTCACCCTCGATTCACAGGACTTCACCACCGCTTCTTCATCCGTTCACCGAAGTGATCGAGACTCCCTGCACCATCCACCAGGGAGAACTTCATGGACAAGAAACTGCTTCTCAAACTCGTCGCCATCGGCTTCATGTCGCTCCTGCTGCTGGTGCCTCTGGCCCTCATCGAGGATCAGATCCGCCAGCGCAGCTCGCGTCAGGAAGAGGTTCAGCACAGCATCGCCAATAGCGCCGCCGGCCCGCAAACGCTGACCGGGCCGGTCCTCGCGATTGATTACCGGGAACGGATCGAGCCCGAAATCAAGGAGGACCCCGCCACCGGCCGGACCAGGAGCACGCCGCGCTTCGTCGATCGTAGCCTGTATCTGCCGGCCGAGACACTGAAGCTGACCGGCGAGGCCCGCGTCGAAACCCGCCAGCGGGGCATCTACCAGGCCCGGCTCTATCACCTCGACCTGGCGGTCGCGGGGCGCTTCGTGCTGCCCGTACACCTCGGTCTCGATGGCCAGCGCAACATCGTCAGCGCCGAGGCGACGCTGCTGCTCGGCGTTTCCGACCCGCGCGGCGTAGACAACGATCCGCTGGTGAACCTGGGCGGCAAGAGTCGTCGCTTTTCGACCCCCAAGGGCTCGGCGCAAAACGGTGACGCGCTGGCGGGCGAACGCCTGGCCATCCCGCTCGGGAAGGTCGCCCTCGACGCGCCGACCTCGTTCGAGTTCGATTTTCCCCTGCAACTGACCGGCACCCAGCGACTGGCCATCGCCCCGACCGCGGAAGCGAACACCATCGCCATCCAGTCGAACTGGCCGCACCCGAGCTTTGCAGGCCGCTTTCTGCCGCGCGAGCGCAGCATCGGCGACGCCGGGTTCACCGCCCGCTGGGAGGTATCGCATCTGGCGCGAAGCTTTCCCAACACCCTGATGGCCGCCAAGGGCGGGCCGAATCCCGAAGTGCTCGACATCCTCTTCATCGATCCGGTCAATGTCTACCTGCAATCCGAGCGCGCCGTCAAATACGGCATCCTGTTCATTGCACTGACCTTCGCCGGATTCTTCCTCTGCGAGGTTCTGCGTCGCTCGCCGATGCACCCCTTGCAGTATCTGCTGGTCGGGCTGGCGCTCGCGGTCTTCTTCCTGTTGCTGATCGCGCTCTCCGAGCATCTTCCCTTCGTTGCCGCCTACGCCATCGCCGCATCGGCCTGCATTGCCCTGATCGGGACCTATCTGGCGGGCGCGCTCGCTGATCGCCGCCAGGGCTATACCTTCGCGGCGGCGCTGGCCGGTCTCTACGGCGTGCTCTACGGCGTCCTGCTCTCCGAGGACAATTCGCTGCTGATGGGCAGCGTCCTGCTCTTCCTGGCACTTGGCGCGATCATGCTGGCCACGCGGCGCATCGACTGGTACCGGATCGGCCCGGCGCTCGCAGCCCGGCCGGCAGAATGAGCCCTCGCCATGCTCCGGTCCCTGTTTCGATGCTGGCGTACCGCCCTGGCCTGGGCGACGCTGCTCGCCTTGCTGTGCGTTGCCTGGAACCTCAAGCATCCGCTGCTGTATGGCTTGCGCGCCTGTGAAACGGCGCTTCTGCTGGCGGTCGCCGTCCTCGGCGGCAGCGCCGCCCTGTTTTGCCGGCCGCCCGGTCGGTGTCCGGCCAGTTGCCGGCGAGCACTGGGATGCGGGATGCTGGCGCTGGCCAGCCTCACCGTCGGCCGGGAGCTGGAATTCCAGTCCGACCGCCAGCGGGTGCTGGCGGGTGGCCGCGAAATGCAGGCCGTGGGCAGGCACTTCATCGTCGGCTTTCGTGCCCTGGAAGAGGTCGAAGCACTGGCAGCCGGCGGCCTGATCGGCGGCCTCTACCTGACGCGGCGCAACCTGCGGACGGGCAATGTCGCCACTCTCGCCGCCGGGATCGCCAGGCTTCAGGAGCTCCGCCGTGCCGCCGGCCTGCCGCCGCTGATCGTGGCCGCCGACCAGGAGGGTGGGCCGGTTGCCCACCTCTCGCCATGGTTGGAACGGCTGCCCGCACTGTCCAGCCTGGTCGGCGAAGCGTCACCGGCAACGCTTGCGATGCGGGCACGACGCTACGGCGAGCGGCAGGGGCGAGCGCTGGCAGCGCTGGGTGTCAATCTCAACCTGGCGCCGGTGGTTGACCTGCGGCCGGCGCAGCCGGACTCCGCCGCCGACTTCCTGACCCGCATCGGTGACCGTGCCATCGACGACGATCCGGCCGTGGTCAGCGAGGTCGCCCGGGCCTATGTGGAGGGTCTTGCCACCGCCGGTGTCGGCGCCACCCTCAAGCACTTTCCCGGACTCGCCCGCGTGCGGGCCGACACGCACTGGCGGCGCGCGACGCTGACGGCGGGCATCGATGAACTGCGTGGCGACTGGCAGCCCTTCCGCAGTGTCAGTGCTGGCGCCTGCGCGGCGATCATGCTCGGCCATGTCGTTTTGCCGGCGGTGGACCCCGAACAGGCCGTTTCCCATTCACGCAGCGTGGTGCAGACGATCCTGCGTCAGCAATGGAACTATCGCGGTGTGCTGATCACCGACGATCTCAACATGGGCGCCGTGTACCGCCAGGGAATCGGCCGCGTTGCGGCACAGTCGCTGGCGGCCGGCGTCGATCTGCTTCTTGTCTCCTACGACCCCGACCAGTATTTTCGTGCCATCACCGGGGCCGCCCGGGCGCTGGCCAGGGGTGAGATCGAGCCTGCGATGCTGCAGGCCAGCCGCCAGCGCCTGCAGCAATTTGCTCCCGGCAGCCCTTGCCGTCCGGCCTTGTTCACCGCGCAGAGCGCACCGGAGCGACCGGGAGGGTCGGTGGCCCCGGATGTTTGACGAGCTTGCCGCCACGGTCGATACTCTGCGTCCCTGCTCAGAGGTTGTGAATAAATCTACTGCGCGACCGATCTGCTGCGTTGCTCAGTCGCTCACTCCTCGCCTATCCACTTGATATGTCTCGTCGTTCGCTCCCTCGTGCCTTGCATCTCGGCCTGCTCGCAACGATTTCTTCACAACCTCTCAGGGCGTTCGCGCAGAAGCCCAAGCGAGGCGGCGCTCGGGGAGCCAGTGGGAAGCGCGGTACTGGCGTGGGTCTTTTTCGGGGAAGCGTTCGCGCTGTGGCAGGGGGTCGGGTTTGTGATGCTGCTGGTCGGGATTGATCTCGCGGCGCGGGGGGAAAGACAGTGAATCAGCGGCGGGAACTGCCGGCAGCGGTGACGGGCTGATCGACTTGCGCGGGTCGGACGGCCCGGCGGACAAGCCGGCCTTGCATTCCCAGGCGCCCGCCTCAAGACCGATCCAAAGGACTGATCACCCCACTCCCGCCCCGGTTCAGCACATGCGTGTAAATCATCGTCGTCGCCACATCCTGATGGCCCAGCAACTCCTGCACCGTACGAATATCATAGCCCGACTGCAATAAATGCGTGGCGAAACTATGCCGCAGCGTGTGGCAGGAGGCCGGCTTCGTCAGCCCCGCCGCCCGCACCGCCTTCTTCATCGCCCGCTGCAGCGTCTGCTCGTCCACATGGTGCCTGCGCTCCTGGCCGCTACGCGGATCGACCGAGCGCCCCGCCGCCGGAAAGACATACTGCCAACCCCATTCCCGCGACGCATCGGGATATTTCCGGTCCAGCGCATAGGGCAGATAGACTTCGCCAAACCCCTCTTCAAGGTCCTGTGCATGCAGCACCTTCACCTTCTCCAGGTGTGCCCGCAAAGGCTCAAGCACGGATTGCGGCAGCATCGTCATCCGATCCTTTTCCCCCTTGCCGTCGCGCACCGTGATCTGCCGCATCTCGAAGTCCAGGTCCTTCACCCGCAGCCGCACACACTCCAGCAAGCGCAACCCGGCCCCGTACAGCAAGTCCGCCATCAAACCCTGCTGCCCGTCGATCCGCGCCAACACGCGCCTGACCTCCTCGACCGTCAGCACCACCGGCAGGCGCCCAGGCCGCTTCGCCCGCGTCATCTCGCCCAGCCAGGGCAAATCCACCTTCAAAACCTCCCGGTATAAAAACAGCAAGGCACTCAAGGCCTGGTTTTGCGTGGAAGCGGCCACCCGGCCCTCCACCGCCAGATGGGTCAAAAACCGCTCCACTTCCGCAGCCCCCATCTCGCGGGGATGGCGCTTGCCATGGAACAGGATGAAGCGTTTGATCCAATCCGTGTAAGCCTGCTCCGTGCGGATGCTGTAATGCCGCAGCAGAATGGCCTCCCGCACTTGCTCCAAAAGGCGTGGCGGGTGGAGGGCAGCCTGGTTGTCGAAAGGCTGCCCTGCGGATAAGAGAGTGGTGTCGCTCATGGATGCGAAGCCTCGGGTAAGCCAGCCACGCATTATGGCTACTGATCAGATAGATTTCAATATTGATGCAAGAATGGGCATCTGGTAAGATCAGAAGTTAGGAGTCGACCTCGATTGTGGGGTCGAATTGAAAGTTGCTCGAGAAAGGCGGCTGCGTTGATGGACGCAACGGGCAAGGGTATAGCTAGCACATCGGCGTGGGCTGTATAAAGCGTGGAAAATCTGCTAATAAGCGAAGTGTGTACTGAGCGGATGTATAACGCGAGCGTTCATACGCACGCCCAGCGCACACTTCGGAGTCAAGCAGATCCCTCTTGGTGGGTCGTCCGGCGGTGGGCATGGAGACCTTTCGGCTTCCCCCGCCCCCTTTCCCGTTCAATGCGTCGCTGGAGCACACTCGCCGCCTTACGGCGTCAAGGTGCTCACCTCCAACGTTGGGCCTCTTGACCCACGACATAGGCTTTTCTGCATGGAACGGTACCCAGAACAAACGATATCTACTATTGAAAGCCTGCGTAATTCTGGCTGGAGGGAAGCAATTACTGCCGGCGACCGTGAAGGCTATCCAAGCATGTGGCAATCTCTATCGTGCGCCGCCCGCATAGCTGTTGAAAATGGCCTTCTTTCAGAAGGCAAGGGTCTTTGGCTACTAGCGGATGCTTGTTCAATGATGCTGAATCCCAGCAGTCCCAACGAGCCATTCAAACCGTTCATGGTCATGGACGGAAGACGATCATCCTTACCAATTGACTTTCAACGAGCTGACGTAGGACTCTTCGCTACATTTGCCGACGAGGTTGATGACCCATGGCTCCAAGCACGACTTGCCGATCTGGTTTGGTTATTGATTGAACCGAGAGAACCCAAGTACGCCTTACTCGCAATTGATGCGTACCGCCAACTACCTCTCGATGCGGAAACCTGGATACGAGGTAGCCGGGAGTGTTGGCAGAGAGCGATCAGCCTCACCCTAATGCTTAAGAGGGGCGCTGGTGATCGACTGAAGGAAATCGAAACTGCACTAGTCGCCGCATTCGACAATTCGACAAATGAAGACGGGTATCTTGCTCTCTGGCTTTCAGACACGCTTGCAAGCCACAGGCTTGGACACGATCATCGTCAGGCAATTGCTATCAAGCTTGAAACGATGGCTCGCGCCTTCGACGTCGGTGGTGACTTGCATCGAGCCAGAGACTTTTTCGATGCAGCATCAAGATGGTTCCAACGGACTGGCAACATAGCCAAAGCAGCGGAGATGACTGCATGCCTGGCTGAGGGTTGGGTTAAGGAGGCCGTGGCTAGGTTATCGTCTGAACAAGCCAGCAACATGGTTGCAGCAAGTTTCTACGAGAATGCAATCCAAACTTATCGCAAAATCCCTCGCAGTGAGCGCAACACTCACCGGGTCGATGAACGAATCGCGGAGTTGCATAAGCACCTGAGTGAAGCTGGTGCCAAGTCTCTTGACGAGATGGGCAGCATCACGTCGCCGCCTATCGACATTTCTGAGATTGTCGAAAAAGCCATTAACGCTGTAAAGGGAAAACCGACGCTCGATGCACTCGCTGCTTTCGCCAACATTTATCGTGGGGCGAGAGCGGAGAAGATACGCGATTTCTCAGAGAAGATGCTCCGTGAGCACCCGTTACAGGCGCTCTTTGCAGCAACTCATATGTCTCGTGATGGGCGAGTGATCGCAAAGCGCCCTGGAATGGGGTTTGGGGACGCTAATTCCGAGGAATACAAGGCCACTCTGTGGGCCGAGATGGTTAAACACTATGGCATGGAGTTGGGCTTGGTTGTACAGGGTGACATATGGCCTGCGCTCGAAGTGCTGCGTCTTGAACACAGGCTACGTGCGGAGGACTTCATTGCTATCGCCAATCGCTCCCCCATCGTCCCGACGGACAGAAAGGGCCTAATGGGCCGGGCCCTCTTCGCAGGCTACGACAATGACTTCGTCGTTGCACTACACATCTTGGTGCCTCAAATCGAGCACATGGTTCGTTGGCACCTGAAGGTGGCTGGCGTCAAAACTACCACCCTCGATAAGGATGGCATCGAGAACGAGAACGGCCTAAGCACCTTGATGGAAGCGCCAGAGGTCGCGCAGATATTCGGAGAAGACTTGTCGTTTGAACTCAAGGCCCTCTTCTGCAACGCATTTGGTCCAAACCTCAGAAATGAGGTGGCGCACGGACTGCTCACCGATGAGGAATGTCAATCGACCTACGCTATCTATGCTTGGTGGCTCGGCGTGAAGATCGTTTTCAACACCTTCTGGAACGCAGCGCGAAAGGCGGAGAACCCAAGTGGCGAATCGTAGCCCATATCTACAGATGCCCAACTCATCATTCCACCGGACCTGCGCGAAAAGCCGCGCAGGCCGGTGAAAGAGGTGGCCCCGGAAATTCGGACAGGAGGATAAGTGGTAGCCTTGCCCCCACGAACGGCTGCGGAAGCAGCCCCAACAGGAGCAAGAGCATGACAAGAAGGACGAGACGGAACCACACACCGGCATTCAAGGCACAAGTGGCCCTGGCGGCGCTGAAGAGCGACAAGACGCTAGCGGAGCTGGCGCAGCAGTATGACCTTCACCCGAATCAGATCACGGACTGGAAGCGGCAACTGACGGAGCGTGCGGTGCAGGTTTTTGGGGACACCGGCAGCCCGACGAACAGCGATCCTGACCTGACGAAGCTGCACACCAAGATCGGCCAGTTGACGCTGGAAAACGATTTTTTAGAACATGCGCTCACCCAGGCGGGCCTGCTGAGCGCAAGACGATGATTGACCGCAACCACAAGCTCCCCGTATCGCATCAGTGTCCCCTGCTGGGGCTGGCGCGTTCGACCGCCTACTACACGCCCCGCGAGGTCTCAGCGGAGGACTTGGCGCTGATGCGCCGGATAGACGAGTTACATCTTGATCACCCGTTCGCCGGCGCCCGCATGTTGCGCGATCTACTCCGCCCCGAGGGCTTCGAGGCCGGGCGCAAGCACATCGGCACCCTGATGGCGCGCATGGGGATCGAAGCCCTCTATCGGAAGCCCCACACGTCTCGTCGGCAGCGGGGGGATGAAATCCATCCCTACCTCCTGCGCGGCCTCGCGATCGAGCGGCCCAATCAAGCGTGGGCGGCGGACATCACCTACATCCCGATGCGCCGAGGCTTTCTCTACCTGTTCGCCGTGATCGACGGGTTCTCGCGGCGGGTCCTTGCCTGGCGGCTTTCCAACACCTTGACGACCGACTTCTGTCTGGACGCGGTGCGGGAAGCCATCCACCGCCACGGCTGCCCGGAGATCTTCAACACTGATCAGGGTGGCCAATTCACCAGCGGCGAATTCACCGGTTTGCTCAAGGCGCACGACATCCGGATCAGTATGGACGGCAAGGGGTCCTGGCGGGACAACGTCTTCGTCGAGCGCCTGTGGAAAAGCGTCAAGTACGAAGAGGGGTATCTCAAGGCCTATGACAACGTCGCCGATGCGACAGCCAACCTGGCCACGTATCTGCGTTTCTACAACGAGCGACGACCGCATCGTTCCCTGGAGGGCAAGACGCCGGACGTTGCCTACTTCGTGGCGCTCGCGTCGGCAACCCCAGGAGCGGCGTAAGACATGAGGAAGGGGCTCCGTGGATTTGTGGACGATGCGCTGTCGCGCACCGGGCCGCTTGCCGTGGAAAAGTCTGGCGACTTTCCCACCGCGCGTCCCTTCGCCCACAAGCTCCACCGAGCTCTATTCGTTTCGTATAATATCTTGGAAGGTCAAAACCAACCGCATCACCGGTCAGTCGACCGCAACTGGCAAGGTTCCACTTATCAAAGAACGTTTTCTGTCCAAACAAACGGGGCCACCTCTGCCTGGAACATCAGCAAGTCCGCGCACGGTCCGTGGCGGGTGGCGCAGACACCGGCCCTATCGATCGCGCTACCCTTGCGCTTCTTCAAACAAAGGGGCCTGCCGAGCCTTGCGCTGCGGTAGGCATTGGCTTCATCGAACCACCGGATACGTGACTTGTCCGTCCGGGGGGTGGGAGGGGGAAGCCGCGAGGCTTTCTCCTGTCCCGATTGGGCGTCACTAATCGATACTTCGGAGCGTTCGTGAAAACCATTGGTCTGATCGGTGGAATGAGTTGGGAATCGACGGTTCCGTACTACCGTCAGATCAACGAGACAGTTAGAGAACGCCTTGGAGGTCTGCACTCAGCGAAGGTCGTCCTGTACAGCGTCGACTTCCACGAGATAGAACGTCTGCAGCATGCAGGCGATTGGGAAGCTGCCGGTCTTATCTTGGAGGCCGCCGCTCGCTCGCTTGAAGCGGCGGGCGCGGACTTCTTGGTCCTGTGCACAAATACGATGCACAAGGTGGCTCCCATCATTGAGGCGGCCGTTAAAGTCCCACTGTTCCACATCGCAGATCCGACGGCCGCCGAAATTAAGCGGGCTGGCCACTCAGCCGTTGGCCTGCTTGGCACCCGGTTCACAATGGAACAGGCGTTCTACCGCGACCGATTGAGCGAACGGCATGGCCTTCGAGTCATCGTCCCGGGGCCGGAAGACCGCGAAACCATCCACCGCATCATCTATGAGGAACTGTGTCTTGGCGTCGTCACGGCCATCTCGCGGAGCGAGTATCGAAGGGTCATGGAGAGCCTTGTATTTCAGGGCGCACAAGCCATCATTCTGGGGTGCACGGAAATATCCCTTCTCGTTAATCAGCAAGACTCGGGGGTTCCTCTGTTCGATACCACGGCCATTCATGCGCGCGCTGCCGCGGAAGAGGCTCTCTGGCCGTGACGCCCAACCCTTCCATCGAGGGGAAGTCCGACACCAGGTTTCACCTGCTGTCGGCCACCTCTCATGTCAACCGTTAGAGTGCGCAATCATGTGCGGTAGATACGTCACTCCAGACGATCGAGCCATGGAGAGCTACTTCCATCCTGGCCGCCATCATTGGAAAGCATGGATCAATCGCTACAACGTCGGTCCCTCGATGCCGGTGCCCATCGTGTATATGCCCCACGGCGAGGTGTTAGGCGACATTGCCCGGTGGGGTCTGATCCCGACCTGGTGGAAGAAGGATGCGCCGCCCACCATGACATTCAATGCCCGGAGTGAGGAGGCGGCCTCCAAGCCCACCTGGCGTCAGAGCATGAAGGCGTTGCGCTGCCTCATGCCCGCGAAGGGCTGGTATGAATGGAATGAGAACGAGCCCGTAACCACCCGCTCGGGAAGGAAGGGGCACCAGCCTTACTACTTCCACAGCCCGGGTAACGAGGTCGTTGCCATCGCGGGCCTCTGGTCTCTGTGGCAGGCGCCTAATGGCTCAGCAATGTTGTCTTGCGCCCTTCTGACCAAGGAGGCTGCCGGCGAGCAAATCTCCGAAATCCATCACCGCATGCCGGTCGTGTTGGACCCCATGCAGTTCGAGGCCTGGCTGTCCCCGGAGTCCTCGGCCACGGAAGTCGTGGCCATGATCGCGCGCTCCCGGTCGGATTTCGTTGCGCACCGGGTGAGCACCAAGGTAAACAATGTCCGGAATGAGTCGCCGGACCTCATCGAGGAAGTGCCGGCGCACTCTCACAATTTGCTGCAGGGTCGACGGCCCTGACAGGCCGCGCCCCGAGCTAGAACGTTATGCGCTGAAGAGAGTTGAGATGGCAGTTGAATCAAAAGATCTGTTTGTAGATGTCCCAGGTGGTCAGGTATTCGTCCGGCAGTGGACGGCCGATAGATCATCGGGCGTGCCGATCATCCTTCTGCATGACTCTCTGGGTTCCGTAGAGCAGTGGAGAAGCTTCCCCGAAGCGTTGGCGACCGCGACAAGCCGCAACGTTATCGCGTATGACCGACTCGGGTTCGGTAGGTCGACCCTCCGTACCAGCCCGGCAGAGGCGGGCTTTATTGATGAGGAAGCGCAGGTCTATCTACCGGCCATTGTTGCTGCCTTGGGCCTGAGCCACTACGTCCTCTTTGGGCATAGCGTTGGCGGTGGCATGGCTTTGGTTGCCGCTGCCATTTCTGGAAGTCACTGTGCGGCCGTGATTACCGAATCCGCTCAGGCGTTTGTTGAGGAGAGGACTCTTTCCGGAATTCGTGATGCCAAGAATGCCTTCGAGAGCGAGGATCAATTCTCAAAACTGACCAAGTGGCACGGTGAGCGAGCAAGCTGGGTGCTAGCCGCGTGGTCCGAGGTTTGGCTGGCCCCTGCGTTTCGAGGGTGGTCCCTTGATCCTTATCTAGGTAAGGTGCGTAGCCCTGTTTTGGCCCTGCACGGCGATTCTGATGAGTTCGGTTCTTGTGAGTTCCCGCGAAGAATCACGCAGGGAGTACACGGGCTGGCGCGAATGGAAATTCTTAGCCCGTGTGGTCACGTCCCGCACCGCGAGAGGGAAGGCGATGTTCTCGGGCTAGTTCAACGCTTTCTTGTAGAAAATGGCATTGCGTAAAGACGAGCGCATGCGCATAACAATTCGCTTGACGGACCGTGACCTGAGCCTCAGACGTGTGCGCCGGGCATGGCGCGTTACTTCATCGGTGCAAGTCCTTAGGCCAGGTTTAGCCGCACCTGCGGTGCGTCTAACCCCACTACGGGGAGCCGAAGGCAAGGAGAAGGGCAGGGGCGTCGCCGCGCGGCGAGGTCCGGAGGGTGGAAGCGGGGTTTCAAAGAGCAAACTGCCTTGCTCCTGGCCGCTGGAACGACGCGAGCTCTGCGGGCGCTTGGAAGCCCAATCCAAAGCTGCGGGGCGATGAACAAAAACCGGATGGGAGGCGTGATGGATACGGGGCGAGCGGGCGATGGCCAGCGTGACACGCTTCGTCATTGACTCTCTGCGGCTCACCGTGCATCCACTGTCGCGGGGTCGGACGCACCGTCGGGGTGGCAACAGCGCGGTCGATCGGCCCATGAACCGCAAGTTCCCGTGCTTCACGGTCAGCCGCAACGGTGCCCAGCTCAAGGTGGCCGACCAGGCTCTCGACCAGCTCAAGGAGTGCGTGCGGGAACTCACCCGCCGTACCAGAGGCAGCCCCTTCGCCTTCGTCGTCGCAGAGCTTCGAGAGCCCCTGTCGGTTTGGAAAGCGTACTTCGTAATCGCAGATGTGCCGAGCCCTCTGCGCGACCTCGACAAGGGGTACGATACAAGTTACGCTGTGAACTCTGGAAACCATGGGGTCGAGCGGGCTACCGGGAGCTGCGCAAACACGGTGTCTCGGTCCGCGAAGCCTGAGACACCAGCAAGTCCGCGCACGCTCCGTGGCGGGTGTCGCAGACACCGGCCCTGTCGATCGCGCTCCCGTTGTGCTTCTTCGAACAAAGGGGCCTACCGGGCCTTGCGCTGCGGTAGGAATTGGCTTCATCGAACCGCCGGATACGTGACCCGTTCGTCCGGGGGGAGGCCGCGAGGCTTTCTCCTGTCCCGATTAGAGCCATGCGCCGATTCACTTACGTAGCGTGCCTGCTCGTAGCACTGCTGGATCCTTTGCCGGTGGCTGCGAATATTGGCCTCCTGATGCTTATGGTCTTCCTGCCGCCGCCTTGGTAATCACTCGTTCCCGTTATCGCGATTGAAGCGTGGACAGTCACAAGGTTGCTCGGCCTTTCTCCGAAGAAGTCAGTGGCTGGTGTTGCCCTGGGCAATGTGCTGTCCACCTTGGTCGGAATACCGCTCATGTGGGCGGTATTGGCCACTGTTCAGGGTGTATTTGCAGGCGGTACGCGTGGCCTGACTATGGTCGGACAGAAAATCCATGCAGTAATGGTGCAAGCTCCATGGCTAATTCCTTACTAAGAGGATCTTGGCTGGATGATTCCGCTTGCACTGCTTGTCTTGGCGGTGCTGGCCTATTTGCTCTCGGTTCTCATGGAGTGGCGCGCCTTACTTCTCTTTGTTGAAATCGAAGACCGACCCAAGACGCTACGTGCCTTAGCTCTCGCCAACGCGACGAGTTACCTTCTTCTTGCGCTATTGTTCGTCGGCGTGCTTCGCTTCGGAAATCAAATGAACCCGCTCTTCGCAAATTTTGAAAGCATCGTTGGCTGGTTTGTGGAAAGCGTCTTCGTGGCCGCGCGATTCTTCCTCCAGCAATTCTCATTTTGACGGCGCCGCTGTAGTATATTGGCATAATCCCCAGAGTCGCATCCCATATGGCTATATTCCTGGTTTTCGGCAAGCTCTCCCTCTTTTCCCGTCCTTTCTCATGCAGCAGGCGCAATTTGCCCTACCCGGACAGATGCCGGCATCCCGAGATAGGTAAAGGTGTTGAGGATCGCGGCCGGGACATGAGCTTCGGTGACTTGCCGCTTGAAGGTCCGGGAGTACGGTCGGTCGCCCAGTGGCTTCAGCCGGTACATCCTGTTCTCGGCGATGCTGCGCCGGTGGTAGCCGCTCTCGTTCTTCCAGCCACGGCTTCCCTTGGCTTCGATCTCCTGGAGGATCGCATCACGGGGATGATCGTCTCCCCAAGCGACGGCGCATTCCCGAGGGGGGAAGGGTGGCACGAGCGCTCCGCTCGGCGATGGCCGCGTGGCAGCCGTGGCTGTCGTAGGCGCCATCGGCCGATACCTGGGCGATCTCGCCTTCGATCTAGTCGAGCAGACCGGGCAGGATCTCGCTGTCGCTCCACTCGGCCGTGGTCACTTCAATGCAGATGAGGTCCTTGGCAGTTTCGTCTACGGCCAAATGGATCTTGCGCCAGGTGCGCCGCTTGCCCACCCCGTGCTGGCGCACCGTCCCACGGTCGGCTTTGCACAGCCGACCGGCTGCAGCGGCGTGAAGAGGTGCTTCACGAAACCCCGCTTCCGCCCATTCGCCTTCACCGACAATCTTCAGCCCGGTCGAATCAATCACCACATGCGTCGGTCCCGGGCGCGGCCGGCGCGGAATCTGTACCGAAAGCTCTGCTGCCCGTCGCGACATATAGCTGTGGTCGGGTACCGGCAAATCCAGGTGGCACAGGCGCATCAGCGACCTCACCAAGCCTTCCGTCGCCCGGTAAGGCAACTGGAACAGTCCCTTGATCGTCAGGCACGTCTGGAGGGCGATCTCCGAGTACCGCCCAGGGGTGCCGCGCCCCACCGGCGGCGGAGGCGTCCAGCTGTCCCGAAGGCTTTCATCGTCGAACCAGATCGTCAGATTGCCGCGATTGACCAGCGCTCGGTCGTACTCCGACCAATTCGTCACCCGATACCGCTGCTTTACGCCCACCTCGCCCGTGTCCGGGTTCACCCGCATGGCCATCTCGCACCTCTTCTTGCCGCCAGACCCGGAACTTCGGGGTTCATGCCAATATACTACACCAACGCCCATTTTGACTCAAGCAATGGAGCGAGTTCGCCGGAAAGTGCCTTTCTGCCGGCCATGAGCGGAGTCCACTCCCTGAATCTGGATCTATTGCAGGTGCTCGGTAGGAGAACAGAAAGCCACCATTGCCAAAATGAGAATTGCTGTTCTTCCTTGGGGCATAGTAATTAATACCTGCTCTAATGTGTGTTAATCTCTTGGTCAACTGGACTGGGCCGCCCGCAAGCGGCGCTTGCGGGTTCACTGGGCGTTTCACGCTCCGGCAGCCTGTAGCTGGCTCCGCATCATCCACCGAAGGGAACAGATGACGATGAAACGTGTATTGCTCGCTGCACTCACCTTCACCCTCGCCTTGGGCTTCAATGCCTTGGTCATGGCCCAGACCTCAGATCCGCTTCCATCCTGGAACGATGGCAAGGCCAAGCAATCCGTCATCGAGTTTGTCTCGAAGGTGACCACGAGAGCCTCCCCGGACTTTGTGCCGCCCGCCGAGCGCATCGCCACCTTCGACAATGATGGAACGCTGTGGACGGAGCAGCCGATGTATACCCAGCTCGCCTTCGCACTGGACAGGGTGAAGGCGCTGGCATCCCAGCACCCGGAGTGGAACACCACCCAGCCCTTCAAGGCGGTGCTCGACAATGACTTCGATACCCTGGCGGCGTTGGGCGAGAAGGGCTTGGTCGAGCTGGTCATGGCCACGCATACCGGGATGAGTACCGCGGAGTTCGAGGCGATCGTGAAGGAGTGGCTTGGCAAGGCCCGTCACCCGCGTTTCAAACGGCCCTACACTGAGCTTGTCTACCAGCCGATGCTCGAGCTCCTGAAGTATCTGCGCGCCAACGGCTTCAAGACCTACATCGTCTCCGGCGGTGGGGTGGAGTTCATGCGGCCGATGACCGATTCGGTTTACGGCATTCCGCCCGAGCAAGTGATCGGATCCAGCATCAAGACCCAGTATCAAATGAAGGACGGCACGCCGGTATTGATCCGGCTTCCACAGATCGATTTCATCGACGACAAGACCGGCAAGCCCGTCGGTATAAACAAGTTCATCGGCAGGCGACCGATCGCGGCGTTCGGAAACTCCGCCGGGGACCGCGAGATGCTGGAGTGGACCGGTGCCGGTGCCGGTGGCGGCGCGCGGCTGATGATGCTCGTCCTCCATGATGACGCTGGGAGGGAGTATGCATATGGCCCTGCCAACGGCCTGCCGGACACCAAGTTCGGCACTTTCCCCTCTACGTTGATGCAAGAAGCGGGAGAGAGGGGGTGGGTCGTCATCAGCATGGAGAAAGACTGGAAACGGGTCTTCGTCTTCGAGAGATGACCAGACGTCCGATGCGATAAGCTTTTAAACGGTATTCCAAACGTAAAACGGTATTCCAAACGTAATACAGGAGGTCGAAATGCAAAGAATCACGGCATTGATTGCGGGAATTCTCTTCACGTTGATAGCGATGGCCCCGAGTCTTGGCAACGCACAGTCGAGGCCCAACATCCTATTTATTGTCTCCGACGACACCGGTTACGGCGATCTCGGACCTTACGGCGGCGGTGAGGGACGCGGCATGCCCACGCCCAACATCGACCGTATGGCCGCCGAGGGCATGACGTTCTTTTCCTTCTACGCTCAGCCGAGCTGCACGCCCGGCCGCGCGGCGATGCAGACTGGACGCATTCCGAACCGAAGCGGCATGACGACGGTCGCTTTCCAGGGACAGGGCGGCGGCCTGCCCGCTGCGGAGTGGACCTTGGCGTCCGTGCTCAAGAAGGGCGGCTACCAGACCTACTTCACCGGCAAGTGGCACCTCGGTGAAGCCGACTACGCGCTACCGAACGCGCAGGGTTATGACGAAATGAAGTACGTCGGGCTGTATCACCTGAACGCCTACACCTACGGCGACCCGACCTGGTTTCCGGACATGGATCCGGAGCTGCGGGCGATGTTCAACAAAGTGACAATTGGCGCGCTGTCCGGCAAGGCCGGCGAGAAGCTGAAGGAGGACTTCAAGATCAACGGCCAGTACGTCGACGAGCCGGGCAAGCCCGTCACGCTGCATGGCGTGACTTACCCCGACGGCGTGGTCGGTATTCCATTTTTCGACGGATACGTCGAAAAGGCAGCGCTCGAGTTCCTTGACACGGCAGCCAAGAATCCCGGCAAGCCGTTCTTCATCAATGTCAACTTCATGAAGGTGCATCAGCCGAACCTGCCGGCGCCCGAGTTCCAGTACAAATCGCTGTCGAAGAGCAAGTACGCCGACTCAGTCGTCGAGCTCGACACGCGCATCGGCCGAATCATGGATAAGCTGCGGGCGCTCGGCCTCGACAAGAACACGCTGGTGTTCTACACGACCGACAACGGTGCCTGGCAGGACGTCTATCCGGACGCCGGCTACACACCGTTCCGCGGCACCAAGGGCACGGTGCGAGAAGGCGGCAACCGCGTGCCCGCGATAGCGGTCATGCCCGGCAAGATCAAGCCGGGCACCCGCAATCACGACATCGTGGGCGGTCTCGACCTGATGGCAACCTTCGCCAGCCTGGGCGGCGTCCAGTTGCCGAAGAACGATCGGGAAGGCAAGCCGATCATCTTCGACAGCTACGACATGACGTCGGTCCTGTTCGGAACCGGTAAGTCAGCCCGCAAGTCCTGGTTTTACTTCACTGAGGATGAACTGAGCCCGGGCGCCGCGCGTGTCGGTAATTACAAAGCGGTGTTCAACCTGCGCGGCGACAACGGGCAACCGACTGGCGGCCTGGCGGTCGACAGCAACCTCGGCTGGAAGGGCCCAGAGAAGTACGTCGCGACTGCGCCGCAGGTATTTGACCTGTGGGCCGACCCACAGGAGCGCTATGACATCTTCATGAACAACTTTACCGAGCGGACCTGGACGATGGTCACGATCAGCGAGGCGATCCAGAATCTGATGAAGACGTACGTGCAATACCCGCCGCGCAAGCTGCAGAGCATGACTTACACGGGCCCGATCACGATATCGAACTACCAGAAGTTCCAGTGGGTCCGTGAGCAGTTGCAGAAGGAAGGCGTCAGCATTCCGCTGCCGGTAGGGAACTGAAACCCCCAGCAAGCGCACGGAACATGGTCTTCCGTGAGCCAGCTAACATCCGCATGCACCTGACCGGCTAAAGCGGGCTTGGCCCGCTTTAGCCGGCAAGTGATGCGGGGCGTTGGGCGTCTTGAGGCTCCCCTTTAGGCTGCAAGGGATTCATCAGTGTCAAGGATCTGGCTTGCGTCTGGTGAATAATTGGTCGAAGACCGTGGAGATTCTGCGATGACTTACTCTGGACAGTGTTTATGTGGCGGGATTCGCTATGAACTCTCGGGGGAGCCACAGGTCGTTGCGTTATGCCATTGCAGCGACTGCCGACGAAGTGCAGGCGCGCCGATGGTGGCATGGGCGATGTTTCCTGAAACCGCCTTGACGCTGAAGAAAGGGCAGCCGAAGACTATCAACTCGTCAGGTACCGCTATGCGCAGCTTCTGCGCTGACTGTGGAAGCGGGTTGTTCTACCGGAATGCAGCCGCGCTTCCAGGAATTGTCGACGTGCAGTCCTCGACTCTCGACCATCCTGAGGCGCTACCGCCGACAGTGCAAATACAGACGGCCGAGCGGCTCGACTGGATGAAGCATGTTCATGAGCTTCCTGAATTCGAGAGATTCCCAACGTAGACCAGAGATGATGCCCAACCCGTCGCTCTTGGCGACCGGCCGCATCAAGCCGAGTCCGTTGCCTCGGCTTCTACAAGGGCTACAAGGGCTTCCCCAAAAAGCAAGGGCCAAGGAGGGTTTTTTTAGTTCATCACTGTTTCCTGGTTTGATTCGTCATTGACTGCGTTTGTTGATCGGGAAGATGGCGGACTGCGAAACTACAACCGGTCATGTTGGGCCGTTGGCCCGGACCCGGATGAAAGACGTGCGCCGGGGCCTCAATCGTTAGTCGGGAAGTGCTGCTTCCCCTGGAGTTGATCAGGCACTCCCGGCGCGGGTCCAACCCGCTTCACATCAACGCGTGCATTGCATCGGTGATTCGTTGCCGGCGACGACCGGCATGGGGGTTCCTTCCTTCTGCTGACGCTTTTTGTGGGGTCGGCTGACCTCGGCCGCGCCGGGTCTCGTCCGGAAATCCTCGCCGTATTTCAACACCGCCCACGCCAGCCGGGCGTTCTTGGCTGCGATCGCCCCGGAAATACTGTATGCCCTGTGGCTTTACGCGACGCTGGAAGGTATCGGCAGTGCCCGAACCATCACCCGGCTGACGCAGGCGCAGGATGCATACCGGTGGATCCGGGGTGGTGTGTAGGTCAACTCTCACACCCTGGCCGACTTTCGCTGTCACCATGGCGACAGAGGTGGCCCCGTTTGTTTGGACAGAAAATCTGCTTTGATAAGTGGAGCCCTGCCGGTGGTGGTCAGGTGACCGGAGTTGCGCTTGGTTTTGACCTTCTGTGAGTTTATCCGAACCGAATAGAGCTCGGTGGAGCTTGTGGGCGAAGGGACGCGCGGTGGGAAAGTCGCCAGACTTTTCCACGGCAAGCGGCCCGGTGCGCGACAGCGCATCGTCCACAAATCCACGGAGCCCCTTCCTCATGTCCTACGCCGCCGGTCGCGTGGTGGCCGCGAGTGCCGCGAAGTAGATGGCGTCCGGCGTCTGACCATCCAGGGAGCGATGGGGGCGTCGCTCGTTGTAGAAGCGCAGATACGTGGCCAAGTTGGCTTTCGCATCGGCAACGCTGTCATAGGCCTTGAGATACACCTCCTCGTACTTGACCGTCTTCCACAGTCGCTCGACAAAGACGTTGTGACGGGCTTCGCCCTCTCGCCTATCGGCTCGCGAAACTGCGCTTCGCTTGTTTTCCCGCCAGGACCCCTTGCCGTCCCTGCTGATCCGAATATCGTGCGCCTTGAGCAGACCGGTGAACTCGTCGCTGGTGAACTGGCCACCCTGATCGGTGTTGAAGATCTCCGGGCAACCGTGCCGGTGAATGGCTTCGCGCACCGCTTCCCGACAGAAGTCGGTCGTCAGGGTGTTGGAGAGCCGCCAGGCGAGCACCCGCCGCGAGTACCCGTCGATCACGGCGAACAGGTAGAGGAAGCCCCGGCGCATCGGAATGTACGTGATGTCCGCCGCCCATACCTGATTGGGCCGCTCGATCGCGAGATCGCGCAGGAGGTACGAATAAATTTCATCCCCCCGCTGCCGACGGGAGGTGTGGGGCTTTCGATAGAGGGCCTCGATCCCCATGCGCGCCATCAGGGTGCCGATGTGCCTGCGGCCGGCCTGGAACCCCTCGGGGCGCAGCAGATCGCGCAACAGGCGGGCGCCGGCGAACGGGTGCTCGAGGGGTCACTCGTCGATCCGGCGCATCAGCGCCAGGTCCTCCGCCGAGACCTCGCGGGGCGTGTAGTAGGCGGTCGAACGCGCCAGCCCCAGCAGGGAGCACTGGTGCAATACGGGAAGCTTGTGGGTGCGGTCAATCATCGTCTTGCGCTCAGCAAGCCCGCCTGGGTGAGCGCATGTTCTAAAAAATCGTTCTCCAGCGTCAGCTGGCCGATCTTGGCGTGCAGCTTCGTCAGGTCCGGATCGCTGCTCGCCGGACTACTGGCGTCTCCAAATACCTGAACCGCACGCTCCGTCAGTGGTCGCTTCCAGTCGGTGATCTGATTCGGGTGAAGGTCATACTGTTGTGCCCACTCCGCTAGCGTCTTGTCGCTCTTCAGCGCGGCAAGTGCTACCTGTGCTGAATGCCGGTGTGGGGTTCCGCCTCGTCTTTGCGGTATCTCGATTCCGAGAAATCGCCTTATCCTGATGTCCGAATTTCCGGGGCCACCTCTGTTGGAAATCGCCTCAGCCAGTGCTCCGGGCGGATATTCAGGATAGAATCGCGCGTTTTCTCTGCGGAAGCGTCGCATGCCTACCGGAATCATCGAGTCGCTGGACCACGAAGCGCGGGGAGTGACCCGTCTTGACGGCAAAACGGTTTTCGTCGAGGGCGCCTTGCCGGGTGAGTGCGTCGAGTATGCCAGTTATCGACGGAAACCCAGCTATGAGCTGGCACGCACGCTGCAGATACTGGTCTCGTCACCGCAGCGGGAAACGCCACGCTGCCCGCATTTTGGCGTCTGCGGCGGTTGCAGCATGCAACATCTCGATCCACAGGCGCAAGTCGCGGCCAAGCAGCGCCTGCTCGAGGACAATCTCTGGCACCTCGGCCGCATCAAGGCAGACCAGCTCTACGCGCCGATCTACGGCCAGCCTTGGGGCTACCGCTATCGAGCCCGCCTTTCCGTTCGTCTGGTGCCGAAGAAGGGGGGAGTTCTCGTCGGCTTCCACGAGAAGAGAAGCAGTTACGTCGCCGACATGAAACAATGCGAGATTTTGCCGTCACACCTTTCGGCGATGCTCTTGCCGCTGCGCGAACTGATCGGCGCGCTGTCGATCCGGGATCGCCTGCCGCAGATCGAGGTGGCCATTGGTGAGCGGATGACGGCGCTGGTGCTGCGCATTCTCGAAGCCCTCGATCCGGCGGACGAGGCCCTGCTGCGCGACTTCGCCGACCGCCACGCGGTGGTCTTCTACCTGCAGCCGCAGGGGCCGGCGACGGCTTATCGCTTCTATCCGCTCGACGGACCGCAACTTTCTTACCGGCTCCCCGATTTTGCGGTCGAGCACGCTTTCTTGCCGACCGAGTTCACCCAGGTCAATCACGCGATCAATCGCGTGCTGGTGCGGCGCGCCCTGGCCCTGCTTGATCCGCAAGCGGGTGAGCGGATTGCGGACATGTTCTGCGGGCTGGGCAACTTCACGCTGCCGATTGCCCGCTCCGGCGCGCGCGTGCTGGGGGTCGAGGGTAGCGCCGAACTGGTTCGCCGCGCCACCGAGAACGCAGCGGCGAATGACCTGGACGGTCTCACCGAGTATCGCGTCGCCAACCTCTTCGAGACCACTCCGGAGAGCCTGGCGGCGCTCGGCTGCTTTGACAAAATGCTGATCGACCCGCCGCGCGAAGGCGCTCTCGAACTGATCAAATCGTTCGACGCGGATGGCCCGCGGCGGATCGTCTACATTTCCTGCAGTCCCGCCACGCTGGCACGCGATGCGGGCATTCTGGTTGCCCAGAAACATTACCGGCTGCGCGGTGCCGGCGTGGTCAATATGTTTCCGCAAACTTCGCACGTCGAATCGATCGCCCTCTTCGAGCGCATGCCGGCGAGCTGAGCCTCGCCCTGCAGCGCCGTGCAGCTCCGCAGACCACAGCGGTGCTTCGCTTTGTGACAGAATCCGCCCGTGTTGGCGCGATCATTGGGCGGGAGAAAATCATGCACATGGCGGATGCACTGTTGTCGCCGGCTGTTGGCGGAACGATGTGGGCAGTATCGGCGGGCACCATTGCCTATTGCTCGAAAAAGGTCACGGACGAACTCGATGAGCGCAAGGTGCCGTTGATGGGCGTTCTCGGCGCCTTCCTTTTTGCTGCCCAGATGATCAACTTCAGCATCCCCGGCACCGGTTCGAGTGGCCATCTCGGCGGCGGGCTGCTGCTGGCGATTCTGCTCGGGCCGCATGCAGCTTTTCTGACCATTGCCTCGGTACTGGTGGTGCAGGCACTGTTCTTTGCCGACGGCGGTCTGCTGGCTCTCGGCTGCAACCTCTTCAATCTGGGATTTTTGCCGGCATTCATTGCCTACCCCCTGATCTATCGGAAAATCGCCGGTGAGCGGCCAGGCCAGCTGCGCCTGAGCGTGGCGGCCATCGTCGCGGCGACCGTCGGGCTGCAACTGGGAGCGTTCGGGGTCGTCGTCGAGACGGTCAGCTCGGGGATTTCGTCGCTGCCTTTTGCCACTTTCGTGCTGTTCATGCAGCCCATTCATCTGGCTATCGGAATGGTCGAAGGCGTGCTGACGGCCGCGATCGTCTCGTTCGTCCATCGTGCGCGGCCAGAATTGATCGGTGCAGCCCGGTCGACGGTCACGCCTGGCCAGCCATCGCTGCGCACGCTGCTGCTGGCTTTCCTCGCCGGGGCCGTGCTGACCGGTGGACTGTTTTCCTGGTTTGCGTCGAAAGACCCGGACGGACTCGAATGGGCGATTGCCCAGGTAAGCGGCGAGGCCGGGCTCAAGGGACCCGAGCAGGGAATCCACGCCGCACTGGCCGCGCTCCAGGAAAGGATCGCGATCCTGCCGGATTATGCCTTCCGGAAGGACGATGCTGAAGCGCAGGAGAACGGAGGCAGCGATACAAACGACGCGCATGGCGAAGCCCTTCCGGAAAGCCGGCTCGGCAGCAGCGTTTCGGGGATCGTCGGCGGTCTGCTGGCTCTGCTGCTGGCATTTCTGATCGGCTTCCTGCTCAAGAAATGCGCTCACCGCATGCCGCGTGCCGGTGGCTTGCCTTGACGGCGTGCTGCCGGGTGTCAGTCGCCTTGCTTCCCCTCTGAGCGCGCCGCATGGCATCGATCGAGGGCATGGCCGCAAACTTTCGTCGCCTCGACCAGTTTGCCCGCGCGGATACCGCCATCCACCGTCTCGATGCCCGCGCCAAGGTGGTGGCGACGCTGGCTTTCATCGTTGTCGTGGCGTCTTTCGACCGATATACGGTAGCGGCCCTACTGCCATTTTTCATTTTTCCGATCGTTCTGGCCGCACTCGGCAAGCTGCCGACGGCGTATGTCGCCGGGAACGTTGCCGTGGCCATCCCGTTCGCGCTGGCGATTGGCCTCTTCAACCCGCTTTTCGACCAGCAGGTGCTTTTCAAGCTGGGGGCGATCCCGATCAGCGCCGGCTGGATTTCCTGCGCGTCGATCGTCGTGCGTGCCGTGCTCACTCTCAGTGCCGCGCTGATTCTCATCGGTGTGACCGGATTTCCTGCGGTTTGTGAAGCGCTTGAGCGCCTCGGCATGCCGAGGGTCCTGGCGATGCAGATGCAGTTCCTCTACCGCTACCTCTTTGTCCTGATCGAGGACGCCAGGCGCAGCGTTCGCGCGCTGGAACTGCGCTCGTGTGGCCGCTCACCGCACTTGCCGACCGTCGCCTCGCTGATCGGATTTCTCCTGCTGCGAACCTGGCAGCGGGCAGATCGCATCCACATGGCGATGCTCGCCAGGGCCTACCGCGGTGATTTCCACAGCCGGAAGGTGGGGAATTTCGGTAGCGGCGAAGTCGCCTTTGTCGCTGGCTGGCTGCTCCTCTTCGGTCTGTTGCGTGCGTACGATGCGTCGCAGCTTCTTGGTGTGCTGGTCGGGCGGGTGCTGCCGTGAGTCATCATCTCATCGAGCTGAAGCGCCTTGGCCATGTCTATCCGGATGGTACCGCCGCGCTAACCGATGTTTCGCTCCGCATCACGCACGGCGAGTGCGTTGGCGTCATCGGTGCCAATGGCGCTGGCAAGTCGACGCTGCTGCTGCACCTGAACGGTTGCCTGGTTTCCAGCTCGGGTGAGGTGCGAGTGGGCGAATTCCCACTGGTCAAGGCCACCCTGCCACAGATCCGGCGCACCGTCGGCATGGTCTTCCAGGATCCCGACGATCAGTTGTTCATGCCGACAGTCCTGGACGACGTCGCCTTCGGGCCGCTCAATCTCGGCTTGCCGCCGGCCGAGGCCGAAGAGCGCAGCCGTGATGCCCTCGTTCTGGTCGGCGCCTGGCACTTGCGCGACAAGCCACCGTACCTGCTTTCCGGTGGCGAGAAAAAGCGCGTCGCCATCGCCACGGTGCTGGCCATGTCGCCAGACATTCTCGTCCTGGATGAACCGACCAGTGGCCTCGATCCGTTCGCACGCCGGCAACTGATGGCGCTGGTCAAGGACTTTCGCCACACCCGGATCATTGCCAGCCACGATCTCGACCTAGTGATGGATCTCTGCGAGCGCACCGTTGTTCTTCACGAAGGACGGATCGCCGCGGACGGGGAAACGCGCGAACTTTTCCGGGACGACGTGCTGCTCGCGCAGTGCCGGCTGGAGAAGCCGTTTTCGATGCAGGGGTGTCCGGTGTGTGGGGTCGTTCGGCGGATCGACTGACGGCGTCTGACGGGTATCCGTACCGCTCAGTGCCGCCATGCGTGGCTGACGATTTCGCGGATCAGGTGCAGGCGACGGTGAAAGAAATGGTCGGCGCCGGGAACGACGATGACCGGCAGGTCCAGCGGCTTGGCCCAGGCAATGACGTTGACCAGCGGCACAGTGGTGTCTTCGGAACCGTGAATGACGATGGTATCTCTCGGCACGGCCTTGGTGTGGTAAGTGCGAGCGCCTTCGACAAAACCCGAGGCGGTGCCGACGAGCACCAGCCGCTGTGCAGGGTGGCCGGCTGCGAGCAGTGCTTCGGCGACGCGGGTCACCACATAGGCGCCGAAGGAGAAACCGGCGAGCGCGACCGGCAGATTGCCATAGCGACACATGGCTTCCTCGAGCACGGCCAGCAGGTCCTGGCTTTCGCCGTTACCCTCGTCGTGTTTTCCCTCGCTCAGGCCGATGCCACGGAAATTGGGACGCAGCGCCACGTAGTCGAAGTGGACGAAGGTGCGCGCCAGCGTCTGCACCACCTTGTTGGTATTGCCGCCGCCGAACAGCGGGTGCGGATGGGCGATCAGCGCGATACCGCGCGGCGCGCCGGGATTCTCGACGGTGATGTCGATCTTGCCGACCGGTCCATCGATCAGCAGTTGTTCTGCCTGCGGTCTCATCGTTTTTCCTTCACTGATGTCGCGCTGTTTCGGTTTAGATGCGCAGACGGTCGACGACCCGCCCGTGTACCAGATGCTCCTGGATGATCTCCTCGATGTCTTCGCAGTCGACGTAGCTGTACCACACCCCTTCAGGGTAGACGACCAGTACCGGTCCCTGGTCGCAACGGTCCATGCAGCCGGCCTTGTTGATGCGGATCTTGCCGGCGCCCTTGAGGCGCAGTTCGCCGATGCGGTCCTTGGCGTAGGTCTGGGCGGTGGTGGCGCCGGCATTGTTGCAGCAGGTCTCGCCCTCGCCGCGCTGGTTGCAGCAGAAAAAAACATGATGCTTGAAATAGCTCATAAGGCAGGCTCCTTCGGGTGGATTGCTGGCTGCGGCGCCTGATTCTAACCCCGATTCTGCTCTCGCCGTTGCCGGTAGCACACATCAGTCTGCAAATCTGCCGACTGCGGGCAGCGATATCGCATAAAATGCCGGTAGCCTTGGTGTCGATGGTCGGGAACCCCTGCCGCGGTCGCCTCACCGATGCCCATTCTGACCATTCATGAATATCCGCGAGGACCCGTACGTCATTCTTGGCGTACACCGCCATGCATCGCTTGACGAAGTCAAGCGCGCGTATCGTCGGCTGGTCATGCAGTGGCACCCGGATCGTAACCACTCGTCGGCAGCCGGCAAAGAGTTCTTGCGCATCCAGGCTGCCTACGAACTGCTGCTCGACCCGCAACGCCTGGCCGAATGGCGGTTGACGCAGGCGGCAGCGGCCAGGGAGGGCCGCCCGCCTGCCGCCGCTCCGGTTGCCGAGGATCTGACGCAATCCCTGACACTGACGCTCGAAGAAGCGGCGGCGGGTTGCCTGAAAAACATCGAACTGCTGCATCACTTTCGCTGTGCGAGCTGCCGTGGCAGCGGTCGCTTGCAGCACAAGCACTCGCTGCCTTGTCCGCGCTGCAACGGCTGCGGTCGGGTCGCTCGTAAAGGTGGCGGCACGAGTGTGTGCGAAGGATGCGCCGGGCGCGGTTATCTGCGCGAAACGGAGTGCAACGATTGCATGGGCAGTGGCTGGCGCCAGGAATGGCGTACTCTGGCCGTGCGCGTGCCGCCGGGGCTGCGCGACGGCGAGCGACTGCGCCTGGCCCGACAGGCGCCACTGACTCCCGGCAACGCCATCGCTGGCGACCTCTACCTTGAAATCAGCCTGGCCGCACATCCGCTGTTCGTCCTCGATGGCCATGATCTGCATTGTCAACTGCCAGTGAGCATTTTCCGCCTGCTCGGCGGTGGCCATGTCGAGGTGCCGACCCTGCGTGGCACGACCCGCTTCGAACTGCCGCCGCAGCGTTCGCTTGAGCAACGTCTGACGGGCCTGGGTTTCCCACACCGACAAGGTGCTGCAGTCGGCGATCTGGTGCTGCATCTGCAGTGCATCTGCCCGCAGGCTGTTGGTCCCGAGGATCTTGCGCTGCTTGAACGACTCGAAATGCACCTGGCGGCCGACATTGAGCAACGAGCGCCCCAACTCGCTGCCTGGGAACGCCAGTTGCGTGCTCGCCGCCAACCGGGCGAGGTTTGAGCGGCCAACCGGTCTACAAGTGGCGGCCGACCAAGGTCAGATAGGGCAGGGCGATGAAGGGCCAGAAACTGGCGACCCAGCGCGTGAGGCCGTTGAAGTTGAGGAAGTGTCCTTGTCGCCAGGCTGCCAAGGCCGCTTCCGAGTAGGGGTTGGCCGGCGTCAGATTGACCAGCGCGCTACCGGCCATCAGCGCTACACCAGCCAACGCGATACGGATGGGCGCCGGCAGCAGCAGCAGCAGCGAGAGCAGCACGCCACCGATCAGCAGCCCGAGCTCGGCACCCGGTGTCAGCCAGGCAAAAGCCTCCTGCGGAGCAACCAGGACCGCCGCGGCAAACGTCCTGATGGCCAGGGCGAGCACGAAGAAGAGCAGCAGCGCGAGATGCGGCGCGGCCTGGTCGGCCAGCAGTGTGCGTGCCAAAAGGCCGATGACGATGGTGTTAAGCGCAATGACACTGGCTTCGAGAACGAAGAACGAGTGCGCCGCGTAGGGAACCGCAGGCGTCAGTTCGAGCACGCTGCGCAGGTCGCCGGTGGTGAACAACAGTGTTTCCGGAGAGAGCTGCGTCAACAGCCAGGTGCCGAGCAGCACCAGACCGAGTTCGAGGTGCTCCAGCGGCGCCAGAAGGGTCTGCTGGATCTCGCCGATGCGCCGGAAGATTTGCCGGCCACTGGAGAACGCGATCACCGCGCCGATGGCAGTACCGGCGGTGTTGCATGCCAGGTCAAGGTTCGAAGACACGCGTGAAGGCAACCAATTCTGCAGGAATTCCATGGCCAGACTCAACAGGCTGCCAAGCAGTAGTGCGACGAGGGTTGCGGTCCAGCGCCCGCCGGGCAGCCGGCGCGGCTCCAGCGCCAGCGCCAGCAGAAAGCCCAGCGGCACGTAGGCAAGGACGTTGACCATCAGGTCGAAAACTGTCCAGTAACGCGGCCAGGCCGCGTCAATGAACTCCAGCGGTGAGACGCCGAGGTCGCGCCAGTTGGCGAAGGGATACAGGCTCGCGTAGATGATCAACACGAGGTAAGCCAGCGCCAGATACCGCGACAGCCGCAACAAACGTGCGGGTGGCGGCGCAGGGGTTTCGTTGGCTCTGGCAGGAGCTGAGGGTGACGGTCGCGGGGTTTGCTCCATCAAGTCACCGCCAAGCGTTGAAAATCCGCAATTCTAGCGCCTTGTAGGGAAAAAGCGCGATGACAGTCTGGTCGTCTGGTCCCGGAGATTTTTTGGCCCAGTTCTATCTTAAATTTGCCGATCCCGCTGTATAACGGATCAGGCTCCTGAGGCGCCGCCACCGGCTGCCGCCCGTTGTAGACGGTCGGCAACTGCTGCCCAGGTCGGGGTTGCCGGAATTTCCTCGACGATGATCAGCTCGGCGTCGGCCTGATCCAGTTCACGCAGGGCAGCGTAGAGCGCACTGGCGTAAGCGCGTGGATTGGCCGGCAAGCGGCGGCAAGTGTGTGCTGTCGGCGTAGCGGGCAAGCGACTGTGAAAGAGTACGGCACAGCGCCGACCCGTGCTCTGCAAAAGGTCGATGACCTCGAAAAGGCGCGCGGGTGGTACCAGGCGCAGTGGCGTCGTTGGCGCGTAGTGCGCGGCCAGCGAACCGGAAACCCGCGGTATGTCGCCGTCCGGCGGACGAGTGACGATCTGTGGCATGACGCCGATGACCGTTGCGATCTGTTCGGGAGTGACCCGCCCCAGGCGCAGCAGACGCGGCGGCAGCGACTCAGCGGGTGTTAGATCGAGAATCGTCGACTCGATGCCGACCGGGCAGCGGCCGCCGTCGAGGATCAGGGGTACGGCATTGCCGAGTTCCTCGCGTACATGTGCGGCCGCGGTCGGGCTGATGCGGCCGAAGCGGTTGGCCGACGGTGCGGCGATGCCACACATGCCGGACAGCCCGCCGCCGGCGCGGGCATAGGTGCGCAGCAGGTCCAGTGCCAGGGGGTGCGCCGGCACCCGCAGGCCGACGCTGTCCTGACCGCCGGTGACAACCTTCGGTACCGCCGCCGCGCGCTTGAGGATCAGGGTCAGCGGGCCGGGCCAGAAGGCTTCCGCGAGTTCCCAGGCGGCGCTGGGAATGTCCCGTGCCCAGCGGTCGAGATAGCCGTCAGCCGGCAGGTGTACGATCAGCGGGTGATCAGCCGGTCGCCGCTTGGCCGCAAAGATCCGGGCGACGGCGACCGGGTTGGCGGCATCGGCGCCGAGGCCATAGACCGTCTCGGTTGGAAAGGCAACTAGTTCGCCGGCTTGCAGCAGCGCTACGGCATGATCGAGGTCGTTTTTTTCAGGGCGCATCGACGATCCCGATCGCGGCGCGCGCGGCCATCGCGACTCGCCGGGCACGTTCCGGGTCACCATCGAGAACGGTGAAGTGTCCCATCTTGCGACCGGGACGGGCGTGATGCTTGCCGTAGAGATGCAGCTTGAGGGTTGGAAAAGCGTACAGTTTCGACCAGTCGGGCTCGCGGTAGTGATGGCCGGCTGGTGTGGTTTCATACCAGAGATCACCGAGCAGATTGACCATCACCGCAGCCGAATGCGCCTGCGTTTCGCCGAGCGGCAGGCTGCACAGGGCACGCACTTGCTGCTCGTACTGACTGGTGAGGCAGGCGTCGAGGGTGTAATGACCGCTGTTGTGCGGGCGTGGGGCCATTTCATTGATCAATAGTTCGCCGCGTACGACGAAGAACTCGACGGCCAGGGTGCCGATATAACCCAAGCCCTCGGCAATCCTGGCAGCCAGTGCGGCGGCCTCGGCACGCAGTTCGGTCGATGCACGCGCCGGTACCAGCGAGACATCGAGAATGCCCTTGCGGTGACAGTTCTCGGCGGCCGGAAAGCTTGTCACGATGCCGCTTTCGTCGCGCGCCAGGACCACTGAAACCTCGTAATCGAGGGCGAGCCGCTGTTCGAGCACGCAGGTCTCGCCCTTGAACTGCTGGAAAGCGGCGATCGCCTGCTCAGGGTTGGCGACCAGGGCCTGTCCCTTGCCATCGTAACCGAAGCGGGCGACTTTCAGGATTCCGGGGAAAAGGCCGGCAGCGGCCTCGCGCAGATCCTGTTCACTGTGCACCGCGGCGAAGGCGGCGTGTGGCAGGGCCTGGTCACGCAGGAAGGTCTTTTCGGTGATGCGGTTCTGGCAGACGCTGACTGCGGCGGCCGAGGGGCGCACGACCACGAACTTGTCGAGATAGTCAAGGGTGCCGGCCGGGACGTTCTCGAACTCGGTGCTGATGGCCGCGCAGCCCTGCGCCAGTTCGTCCAGTGCTGCAAAATCCTCGTACGCCGCCAGCAGATGACGATCGGCGATCAGAGCTGCGGGGCTGTGTGGATCGGGGTCGAGAACCCAGACGGGGTAGCCCATCTCGTGCGCTGCCGCAACGAAGAAGCGGCCGAGTTGGCCGCCGCCAAGCATTCCGAGAATTGCCGGGGGAAGAATCATCGTGCCGTACCGGGAAAGTCGTTGGGGTGACTGGTCAGGAATGTCGCTCACACCTCCGGCAGCTTCATGGCCATCACCTTCTCGGCCTGTGCACGACGAAAGTCGCCGAGGCGCCCGGCGAGTGCCGGATCGCCGGTGGCCAGCATGGCGACGGCGAACAGGGCGGCATTGGCAGCGCCGGCTTCGCCAATGGCGAAAGTGGCCACCGGAATCCCCTTCGGCATCTGTACGATCGAGAGCAGCGAATCCTGACCGGACAGGGCTTTCGATTGCACCGGCACGCCGAGTACCGGCACGGTGGTCTTGGCCGCCAGCATTCCCGGCAAATGGGCGGCGCCGCCGGCGCCGGCGATAATGGCTTTCAGTCCACGCTGGCCGGCCGCGGCCGCGTATTCGAACAGCAGATCCGGGGTGCGATGCGCCGAAACGACGCGCGCCTCGAAGGGCACGCCAAACTCCTTGAGCATCACCGCCGCCGCCTGCATGGTCGGCCAGTCGGAATCGGAGCCCATGACCACGCCGACCAGCGGTTCGCGTTGCGCCATCAGCGTGCTTCCCTTTCGGCGGCTTCAAGGGTGTTGGCGAGCAGCATGGTGATGGTCATCGGCCCGACGCCGCCAGGCACCGGCGTGATTGCCGAGGCGACTTCGCTGACCGCTGCAAAATCGACGTCGCCGCAAAGTTTGCCGTCAGGCAGGCGGTTGATTCCGACGTCGATGACCACCGCGCCCGGTTTGACCATCCCTGCGGTGACGAAACGCGGCTTGCCGAGCGCGGCGACAAGGATGTCGGCGCGGCGCGTGTGAAAGGCCAGGTCGCGGGTCTGCGAATGACAGATGGTGACCGTTGCGCTGGCCTGCATCAGCAACATTGCCATCGGTTTGCCGACGATGTTCGAGCGTCCGAGGATTACCGCTTCCTTGCCCTTGAGATCAATGCCTGCCTCGGCAAGGAACTTCATTACGCCATAGGGCGTACAGGGGATGAAGCGAGGGTGACCCTGCATCAGCGCGCCGACGTTCTCGGCGTGAAAACCATCGACATCCTTGCCGGGGCAGATCGCCTTGAGCACCGCGTCGCTGTCGAAGTGCTTCGGCAATGGCAACTGCACGAGGATGCCGTGTATCTTCGGGTCGGCATTGAGTTCGGCGATCCTGGAGAAGACCCGTTGCGGCTCGACGTCGGGCGCATATAGGATCTTTTCCGAGTGGAAACCGGCCTGTGCACAGGCATTCACCTTGTTGCGCACATAGACCTGGGAAGCGGCGTCCTCTCCGACCAGAATCACCGCCAGGCCAGGGCGGGTGCCGTGGCTGGCCAGGAGCGCTTCGGCACGCGTCTTGAAATCGGCGCGCAGTTTTTTCGCCAGCGCGTTGCCGTCGAGGATTGTTGCCGTCATCTTGGTTTTCCTGGAGTGTTATTCTCGGATGCCCGGAAGGAATAAGAAATCCGTCGATCGGGGCGTCAGATGCCAGCGCCCCAACTGCGCCGGTCGACGATGAGGAGGTGATTCTATCGCAAATCAGGCGCCCTCTCGGCTTTCGTCGTCAGTTTCGGCTACTGCCCGACGCCTCGGCGATCACCCAAGGCCATCGTCCGCAGCCATGCCGGCGGGTGGCTTTTCCCGGCAGCACTGGGTTCACCTGCGGCAGCGTCTTGCGGATCAAGGCCGTTTGCGCCAGGCGCGCAGCCAGCCCAGGCCGGCGGAGGTGTCGGCGCGCGGGTGGTACTCGCAGCCGACCCAGCCGTCGTAGCCACTGGCGTCGAGCATTTCGAACAGATAGGGGTAATTGACTTCGCCACTGTCGGGTTCGTTGCGCTCGGGGACGCCCGCGATCTGCAGGTGGCCGATACCCGCCCGGTACTGGCGATACTTCATGGCGATGTCGCCCTCGACGATCTGCAGATGATAGAAGTCCATCTGCACCTTGAGATTGTCGGCGCCGACCGCAGCGACAATGGCGTGTGCCTCGTCCTGCCGATTCAGGAAATAGCCGGGCATATCACGCGTATTGATCGGCTCGATCAGTATCGTCCGGCCTTCGGCGGCGGCCAGCGCGCAGGCGAGGCGCAAATTGCGGAGGTAGGTATCGCGGCAGGCTGCCCTGCTCATTCCCGACTTGGGGATGCCGGCCATCACGTGAAGGCGTTCGTTGCCGAGCACCCGCGCATAGTGCAACGCCTGCTCGACGCCCGCGGCGAATTCGACATGGCGGCCGGGCAGGCAGGCAATGCCGCGTTCGCCGGCCGACCAGTCGCCCGGTGGCAGGTTGAACAAGGCCTGTTGTAGGCCATGCGCCTGCAGTCGGGTGGCGATCTCTTCCGCCGGGTAGTCATAGGGAAACAGGTATTCGACGCCTTCGAAGCCATCCACGGCAGCGGCGGCAAAGCGTTCAAGAAACGGCAAGTCCTGGTACATGAAGCTCAGGTTGGCGGCAAAGCGGGGCATTCCGGCTTTCCTTTGACAAGGTTGGGTCATGACGCACCGGCTTGATCAGTAGATACCGGCAGCGACCGGAACAGAAGCAAATAGGGAACCGCACCGGCAACGGCGAACACAAGCAGAATGATACCGAACGTCGCGATGCCAACGCCAATCGTGATGGATACGCCGAACGACCTGGGACTTGCTGTCTGATCAGAATCAGGGCAGACCTCCATTCGAGACACCTGCCGGCATGGCCCCTGAAAAGCTCCTGACCATCGTGTCGATGAACGTACAATACCGCACCGACGCGTCCTGTGCGGCTGATTCTCCACTGTTGCCTGATCCATCACGGCATGAACATCCTCGATCAAGTCTTTTTTCTCGCTATTTCCGACTGCGCCGGCCGCGCGGGCCCGAGACGATGTTGAGCCGTCTGCTGGTCGCTGCCGTGTGGTTCCTGCACTTCCTGCCGCTGCCGGTACTGGCGCGTCTGGGCAATGCGCTGGGCAGCCTGATTTTCTCCCTGGCTAGACGGCGCCGACACATTGTGCTGGTGAATCTTGGCCTGTGCTTTCCACACCTCGATGCACACCAGCGCCGGCAATTGGCAAAGGCGCATTTCAAGGTCCTGACGCGCAGCGTGCTGGAACGTACGCTGCTCTGGTGGGCGAGCCGACAGCGACTGTCGCGCATGATCCGGTTAGAGGGCGAGGAACGGATGCGGGCATTGCTCGATGCTGGACGTCCGGTACTGCTGCTGGCGCCGCACTTCGTCGGGCTAGACGCTGGCGGCGTGGCGATCGCCATGCGCTTCAACTCCGCGAGCATTTACGCCGTCCAGTCCAACCCCGTTTTCGACCGCCTGCTGCTGCGTGGCCGCCAACGTTTTGGTGACCAGTTGCTTCTCTCACGCCAGGAAAGCGTCCGTGCCAGCGTGCGGGCAATGAAGGCCGGGCGGCCACTGTACTACCTGCCGGACATGGATTTCGGTAAGCGGGATTCGATCTTTGTCCCCTTCTTTGGCGTGCAGACGGCAACCGTTCCCGGTTTGTCGCGGCTGGCACGGCTCGCAGGTGCTGTCGTCATTCCCTGCGTGACCCGTCTGCTGCCCGGTGGTGAGGGCTATGCGGTGACAGTCGGCGAGCCATGGCAGGATTTCCCTTCCGCCGATGTCGAGGCCGATACCCGCCGCATGAACACCTGGATCGAGGCTGCCGTACGAAGCATGCCCGAGCAGTACTATTGGGTACATCGCCGTTTCAAGACTCGTCCTCCGGGCGATCCGCGCCCTTATTGATCACCTTCCCTTCCGCGCCCGCCCGGCCTGCTTTCTGCGTCGGGCGAATGGACGCCGGCGCAGGTATACTCACCGCTTTCGTCGGCCGGCAAGCACTGCTGTGCGGGCCGCACCCCTGATCTTCTGAGACTTCGACCTTGGCACTGACTCTACTCGGACTATCTGGCGCGCTGACCCACGATCCTTCGGCGGCGCTCTATATTGACGGAAAACTCGTCGCGGCGGCAGAGGAGGAACGCTTCGTTCGCGACAAGCACGCCAAGAACCGCATGCCTTACGAGGCCGCGAAATTCTGTCTGGAGTTTGCCGGCATCACGCCTGCCGAGGTCGATGCGGTGGCCATTCCGTTTGCCCCGATCAGCCTCGCCGAACCGGCGCGCTGGCACTATGCAAAACGCTACTGGTACGCTCCCGAGCGGGCGCTAGACGCCATTCTGACCGGCAACCGACGATTTTTCCGTTACCGCCGACGTATCGAGTGGTGCCTGCTGCAACTCGGTTTCGATCTCAAGAAGGTCGAGGTCGTGCCGGTCGAGCATCATCTGGCGCATGCGGCGAGTGCCTACCATTGCTCTGGATTCAGGGAGAAAACCGCGGTTCTCGGCATCGACGGCAAGGGTGAATATGCCACCACCTTTTTCGGCTACGGCGAGAACGGCAAAATTCACAAGATCAAGGAATTCTACGACCCCGATTCGCTGGGGGGGCTGTATGGCGCCCTGACCGAGTATCTGGGCTTTGAAATGCTCGACGGCGAGTACAAGGTGATGGGAATGGCGCCTTACGGCGATCCGGACCGCTACGATTTCTCGCGTCTGGCAAAGTTCGAGAACGGCGAACTGAAAATCAACACCGACTACGCCAACGTGATCGGTGTCCGCCGCTACAAGGAGAACGGCAAGGGCTACTATTTTTCTCCAAAGCTGGTCGACTGGCTTGGTCCCCGGCGTGCGGGAGACATCGCCGACGATCCTTACATCCACTACGCGGCAAGCATGCAGAAACTCTTCGAGGATCTGTCGCTGCAGATGATCGAACATTACCTAGGCGACATTCTACGCGAGACCGGCCGGCTCGCTTTTTCGGGTGGTGGCGCGCTCAACGTCAAGCTCAACCAGAAGATCATCGCCCTCCCGGAGGTGCGCGAACTCTTCGTCCAGCCGGCTTCCGGCGATGCCGGAACGGCCGTCGGCGCAGCCGCCTACGTGTCGGTGGCGCGCGGTGTCCCGGTCGAAAAAATGGAACATGTCTACCTTGGCCCGGCGTACAGCAACGAAGACGTCATTGCCGCCTGTGCCCGACATCCGGCGCGCCCGTCATGGCAGCGGCTCGACGATGTGCCTCAGTGCATCGCCCGGCTGCTTGCCGAAGGCCAGCCGGTGGCGTGGTTCCAGGGTCGAATGGAATTCGGCCCGCGCGCCCTGGGCGGCCGTTCGATCCTCGGTTGCCCGAGTGCCCCCGGTGTTGCCGACCGGATCAACGCGCAGATCAAGTTCCGTGAGCGCTGGCGCCCGTTCTGCCCGAGCATGCTCGACCGTGTCGGCCCGCAGATGCTCGGTAGTGCCCATCCGGCGCCATTCATGACTTTCACCTTCGAAGTGGCGAAAGGCTGGAAGGAACGCGTCCCCGAAGTCGTGCACGAAGACGGCAGTTCGCGTGCGCAGGTACTGCGGCGCGAATTCAACCCGCGCTACTACGACCTGATGGTCGAATTGGAAAGACTGACCGGTAACGGCGTCGTTCTCAATACCTCGCTCAATCGTCGTGGCGAAGCGATGATCTGTTCGCCGACCGACGCGCTGAACATGTTCTTCGGTTGCGACCTGCAGTACCTGGTCATGGAAGACCTGCTGGTAGCCAAGGCGGCCGCGCAGACGCCGGCGCTGCCGATTTGACGAGGCAGCAGCGCTCGGGAGATACTTTGCGTCGTGCGTTCGAATCGCCAGACACTCGCGTCACCGGGTCGGCGTCGATGCTTGCGGCGGCCTCCCGCTATTTCGGCGCTGATGGACGCCTTCTTTTGCTTAGAGTGCCGATGGACCTCCGGTAGCGGCGCGCTCATTTGGTGAATGATGAATAAAATCAATCTTCTATTTGCAAAAAACGTAATCGGCAGAAAAACGGCAGAGCAGGAGTTGTCGTTTCTGATGTGGGTGGAGAATCTCGCTTTCGACAAGCATGTCGATGTCGTCTGGGCCGGTGAAGACGGGGTCTGGCATACCCTGGCGGCGACGTATCACAGCCGCATTGATCAGGACAAGGAGTACTGGTTCGCCCGTGCTACATTCCCCCTGGTCACCGCCGCACCGCTACCCGGAAATGTCGAGTTCGCCTTGCGCTATCGCGTTCTGGGTAAGGAATACTGGGATAACAATCACGGCAGGAACCATGCCATTCAGGCCGATTCAGGAATCCTGGTGGCGGATCGGCGCCCGCTTCTGAATGTCGGCTACGAGCATAGTCTGGCCGATGGCCAATGCTTTCTGCCGATTGTCGTGGCAACCGAAAAGAGTCTGCAAGCCAAGGGCGTTACGGTGCATTGGACTGCCGACGATTGGCAGCGCACGCACAAGGCGCACTGCCGACACCTGAGCAAGTACTGGGACCGGGAGTATCTCAGCAATGCGAGAAATCCCAATCAATACGGCTGCCAGATTTGGAATGCCGTGCTGAAGGTGGACGACGCGTGGCGGGTGCAATACCGGCTTTCCTGCGAAACCCGCCAGCGCGTCCTCTGGGACGACAATTTCGGCAAGAACTATACAGTCCAGCGCCTGCCGCTCAAGGTGCTGATCCTGAACCTGCATTGCCGGCAGGAAGAGAACCAGGATGACAAGCTTTCGCAAATCGCCAAGGCGATTGGTTCCCTCGATGTTGACATCGTCTGTCTGCAGGAAGTGGCGGAACTCTGGAATGACGGCGAGGGCGACTGGGAAACGAATACGGCGAGGATCATCAACGAACGTCTCGTCTCCCCCTATCACCTGGTGACGGACTGGTCGCATCTGGGCTTTGGGCATTACCGCGAGGGGGTGGCCATTCTCAGCCGATATCCGGTCGAGAAACATGCTGCGAAATATGTCTCGGCGAGTTCCGACCCCTACAGCATTCACTCCAGAAAGGTCGTCATGGCCCAGGTCAGGGTGCCGTATTTCGGTTTGCTGAATGTCTTCTCCTCGCACCTGAGCTGGTGGGAGGACGGATTTGCGGAGCAGTTCGACAATCTGCGGCAGTGGGCCAGCGATGAACACAGCAGCGAACTCACGGCCACGATGCTTTGCGGGGATTTCAACATCAAGGCCGGTTCTAGGGGCTATCAATTCGTCGTCAATTCAAACGAGTATGCAGATCAGTTTCTGTCGGCCAACTCGCCGCAGATTTTCCGCAAGATTTTTGAGGCCAGGGAATCAGCTTGGGAACGTGCGCTGGAAGACGATCATCGAATCGATTATGTGTTTCTTCGCAGAGGGAGTCGCTTGCACGCAATCTCCGGCCAGATCGTGTTCACTGATGAGGATTATGGGCGAGTCTCCGATCATTTCGGCTACCTGGTAACATTCGAGCCTCTATGAGCTGCGGGTGCGGCAAATTCATTTGCCCATCACGGATTCTGGCGAGCACACATTAAATAGCATAGACCGTTTGGTCTCGATATCATGAGAACAGCAGAGCAATACGCACTACCCATCCATGGCAACCTGGGAGGGCCTTTCGTTCGGGTGAACGACTTTAACGAGAAATTTTATTTGCGTTGGGGAAAAATCAGCTTCGATGTGTACTTCGGCACCCAGGTAAATGTGAAAGTCATCCTGAGGGTCTATCGAAATAATAATATTTGCGAAACCTATATTGTCGATACCGATCCCTACGATATCCAGTGGAACCATCACAAACGGCGCACCCGGGATTTCTACATCCATCCCTCGTCCAGTAGCTTCGGGCCGGCCAACTGTATCAAGTTGGCCTTTGTGGTGCACCTCGACGAACACTCGATCGCCTCGCAGCTCGAATACATTTTCATGGACTGGCAGCAATTGCGCGAGGAGTCGCCGCAATATCGCAGGATCACCCCGGAATGGGCGACCAACAACCCCTATCGCACGCATGAGGTGAACGCCTGGCAGTTGCAGTGCGATGTGGACTGGTACAACCACCATTTTGAATCATTACGCCTGATTCCCAAGTTCACCAAGGGCCAGCAATATCACCCATACCATCCCAAACGCTTCATTCACGATCACATCGACAAGGTCATTCGCAGCAAGCACGCTCACCCCAATCGCTTCTGCACCATCAAGGTCAGCGTCGACTGCATCGACGACTACGACTTCACTCGCCACCTCGTACACGCTAGTGAAAACGGCGTCTGTGTACAGTGCATCGTCGACTGGCGGAAGATGACGCTCACCAACAGTCCGAACTACTCGCGCCTGAAGCGTGCCGGCATCGAACTGCTGGGCGTTTTCTGCACGCCACAACATCATCTGATCGAGGTCGATCCCGACATGCATACCAAGTTCGTCATCTTCAACGATGAGGATTGCATCCTGGGTTCGTTCAACATCACCTTCGATCGCTGGTGGGCGAATTGGGAATCGGGAATGACCTTTCATTCGAAAGGGGTCTGTCGTCTGCTCGACAACATCTTCCAGAGCGAGCGTGGCGGCGTCAATCAACGATATGGCATCGACCCGCTCAGCCATTTCAACCTGCTTTACACCTACGGCCGACACGCGCTGCTCAACGGCAAGCATTACCTCCCGCATCATGCCATCCTGGCCGAGATTCACCGCGCCAGGCATTCGATCAAGCTGACGCTGTTCCTGATCGGCAACCTCCTGGGCGAGCACGGCGACAGCGTCATTGATGCGCTGATCAACGCCAAACACCGCGGTGTGCATGTCCATATCCTGCTCAACGGGCATCTCGCACGGCAGGGTAAGGTGGGTGTCGAGCGTTCGATGCACGATGAGCTGAATCGCCCGCTCCTGCCGGCCGCGCAGGGACTGCGGACGGCGGGGATTGCGGTCGGCCTGGTGTATGGACAGGATGATCACCCGGTGCCCTATTCGCCGATCCACTCCAAGTACTGCATCATCGACGAAGCGACGGTTATCGAAGGCAGTTTCAATTGGTACAACACGTCGGTGTTTTCCCATGACCTGACGGTCGTGGCCACCAATCGCGAAATGGCGAAAGCGTATCTGTACGAGTTTGAGCAGATCCAGCGCGTTTTCCGGATCTATTACTGAAGCCTGCGATCTGGCTGCGCGACAGCTGGCAAGAAACCCTTTGCCGGCTACGGCCAAATGATGCACAACGTGATGCACAATCCTCTTGACAACAGACGATTGACTCTGCTATCGGCGCCAAGGATACTTCGTCTACGCGTCTGAAACGCTTGACCGCAGGGGGGCATCATGTGCCCAACGCAGCGGCGAAAAGGTGTTCTGTTCGCAAATCTTTCCACCGACCGACACCCTGACGCTTTTGTCCCTGCATCGCTTTCATCCCATTCTGATTTCGGCCTTTTTCAACACCCTCTCACTATCGAGGAAATCATGTCCAAACTGTTCATCGAAGATCTTGCCCTCGAAGGCAAGCGCGCGCTGATTCGCGTCGATTTCAACGTCCCCCAGGACAAGACCACCGGCGCCATCACCAACACCAAGCGGATCGAGGCAGCTTTGCCGACGATAAAATATGCGCTGGACCACGGTGCCGCCGTCATTCTCATGTCCCACCTCGGTCGTCCCGACGGAAAGGTCGTGCCGGCATACAGTCTTGCACCGGTGGCGACCGCGCTCGCGGGTCTGATCGGACGCCCGGTACAGTTTCTGGCCGATTGTGTCGGGCCGGAAGTCGAAGCCGCCTGCACCGCGATCAAGCCCGGCGAAGTCATCCTGCTCGAAAACCTGCGCTTCCACCTTGAGGAAGAGGGCAAGGGCACGGTCACCAGCGCCGACGGCTCGGTTGCCAAGGTCAAGGCCAATCCGGAAGACGTCAAGGCCTTCCGCGCTTCGCTGACCCGGCTCGCCGACGTCTACATCAACGATGCCTTTGGCACGGCGCACCGCGACCACTCGTCGATGACCGGCGTGCAACTGCCCGATCGTGCTGCCGGCTACCTGATGAACAAGGAACTGGCTGCCTTCTCGGCCGTTCTCGAAACGCCTCAGCGGCCGTTGCTGGCGATCCTCGGCGGCGCCAAGGTCGCCGACAAGATCCAGTTGATCAACAATCTGCTCGACAAGGCCGACCAGATCATCATCGGTGGCGGCATGGCCTTCACCTTCAAGAAAGTCCTCTCGGGTATGCCGATCGGTAACTCGCTGTACGACGAGGAGGGCGCCAAGCTGGTCCCGGACCTGATGAAGAAAGCCAAGGAAAAAGGCAAGGAGATCCTGCTGCCGGTCGACTTCGTGATTGCCGACAAGTTTGACGCCAGCGCCAACACCGGCACCGCCAACGATGTCGATGGCGTTCCCGACGGCTGGTTGGGGCTCGACTGCGGTCCTCAATCGACGAAGATTTTCACCGACGCGATCCTGAAGGCCAAGACCATCATCTGGAATGGCCCGGCCGGCGTTTTCGAATTCGAGAAGTTCGAAGCCGGCACCCGGGCCATGGCTGACGCGGTCGTCCAGGCCACGGCTGCGGGTGCGATCACCGTCATTGGCGGCGGTGACACCGCCACCGCCGCTAAGAAATACGGCGCCGACAAGAAAGTCACGCACAGCTCGACCGGCGGAGGCGCTTCGCTCGAATACCTGGAAGGCAAGGTCCTGCCGGGCGTCGCCGCTCTTTCCGAAAAGTAAGGCGGTCGGCGGCCCCGCTCGGGGCCGCTGCCTGTCAAGCCATTCTGTAATATCACATCGTCACATCGAGGAATACCATGCGCAAGATTGTTATCGCCGGCAACTGGAAAATGAACAAGACCGTCGCCGAGTCAGTGAAGCTCGCCGCCGACGTCGTCGCTGCAGCCAAGGACATCAAGAATGTAGTCGTCGCCATTGCCCCGACCTACTTGGCTCTCGCCAAGGTGGCCGAGGTGGTCAAGGGAAGCAATGTCAAGCTGGCGGCGCAGGACGTGCACTGGGAAAACCAGGGTGCCTTCACCGGTAAGGTCAGCGCCGACATGCTCAAGGAAATCGGTGTCGATTTCGTGATCATCGGTCACTCCGAGCAGCGCAGCTACTTCGGCGAAACGGATGAAACCGTCAACAAGAAAGTCAAGAAGGTCCAGTCGCTCGACATGACGCCGATCATTTGCATTGGCGAGACGCTTGCCGAGCGGCAGGGCGGCCAGCTCGAAAGCGTTCTGACTACCCAGGTCAATGGTGCTTACGCGGGTCTTTCCGCCGACGATGCCCTGCGCACGGTGATCGCCTACGAACCGGTCTGGGCGATCGGTACAGGCGTCACCGCCAGCGACGACGAAGCACAGCAGGCACACGCCTTTGTCCGCGGCCTGCTGGCGCAACGGTATGGAGAGAACGTGGCCGAGTCGATCTCGATCCAGTACGGTGGATCGATGAAGCCCGAGAATGCGGCCGGCCTGCTGGCCCAGAAGGACATCGACGGAGGCCTGATCGGCGGTGCAGCGCTGAAGGCAGACAGCTTCCTCGGCATCATCACGCCGGGCGAATCAATCGGCAAGTAGTCTTTTCATGATCAGACGCGGCATCACTGACCGGATGATGCTCTGGCCGATCGTGTGGCCACTGGCGATGGGCATCGGCGGGGCGTTCGGACAGGACGTTCCGCCGTCGCAGGGCGCTGTAGCCAGAGTCGCGACGTCTGCGGCCAGCCAGACCTTCTGGCGCATCGCCGAGGATGCCGCCATGCTGGCCGGTGGCCTGTCGGTGCAACTCGACAAGACTTTCCATCGCGAAGGCGAAGCGATGGTGGTCCGCATCGATATTCCGCGCGCAGGCTACCTCAACGTGCTCAGCGTTGGTCCCGACGATGTGCCGACCGTGCTGTTTCCAAACCGGCATCACCCTGACAATCGCGTTTCCGCCGGGTCACTGACGATTCCGAACGCGCAGATGACGTTCGAGCTGAAAGCCATGCCACCCGACGGCACAACGCTGGTGGCAGCTTTTCTGAGCAGGGAAGCGCTGGACTTCTACCAGAACGGGGACGGCGAGCGCGACGGAGAGGGTGCGATGCAGGACCCATTCGCCCGGCTTTCCATCGTCAGCCGCAACCAGCTCAGGCAATTGGCGGGGAAGAGCTTCGCGGTGCTGCCGCGTGCCGCGCCGCTGCTCGGCGGCATGGCGTACGGGGGGGTCTGCGCTGCGGCGAGTGATGCCTGTGACGCAGCGAGCATGCCGGGCCGAAGCGCCGGATTCGAAGACCGTCTGACGCCGGGGATACTGCTCGAATCCAAAGACGGAGTAAGTCTGCCCAAGGGCATCAAGCCGCGCCCGATTCATGAAAAAGGTATCCGCCTGACCAAGGTGTCGGAGGGCTTCATGCCGCGCTTGTACAACGATGCCGCAAGCTATTGCAGCATTGCCTACGGTCACCTGGTCAAGAAAGCACCTTGCGATGGTCAGGAACCACCCGAGTTCCGGCGAGGCATCAGCGAGCCACGAGGTGATTCGCTGCTGGTCCAGGACCTGCGGCGGGCACAGCTGGCGGTGATGGGCATGGTGACCACGGCGCTCAGCGACGGGCAGTATGCGGCGCTTTGTGATTTCACCTACAACGTGGGCGTCGGCAATCTGCAGAAATCGACGCTGCTGAAAGCGGTCAATGCTGGCGAGCATGAGCGCGTGCCGTTCCAGTTACGGCGCTGGATCAAGGTCAACGGCAAGGAATCTGCTGCGCTGAAGACGCGTCGAGAACGCGAGATTCAGTTGTACTTCGAAAGCAGTCCAATCCCCAAGATCCCGCCTGCCGACGAGGATTTGAGCGTGATTGACATCCGGATCGGGGAATAGGTGTCCGGGTGTCGGTGTCCGGGTGTCCGGATTGATCGTCTCGTTTCTGGCGAGAAGCCACTGAAGGAAGGCGGGGGGAACAAGCGAAACCACAGGGTTTGAAGAGCCAGACATTGCTGCCGAAAGGTCGGAGCTTGTGAATACATCTACTGCGCGACCGATCTGTTGCGTTGCTCAGTCGCTCACTCCTCCCGTCCATCCACTTGGGATGTCTCGTTGTTTGCTTCCGCGCGCCTTGCATTGCGCACTGTTCGCTACGATTTTTTCACAAGCTCTCAGCCAGCGATCAAGCCACCAAGGCGTCGTACGGCGTCCTCGACTTCGGGCGTGTGCGGGTTGCCGCAGTTGAGCCGCAAACAGTTTCGGTACATGCCGCTGGCCGAAAAGAGTTCTCCCGGGACATAAGCGACGCCGGCGGCGATGGCGCGATCGTAGAGCGCGGTGGTGTCCACCCCCTCGGGCAGTTCGACCCATAACACGAAACCGCCCTGTGGCCGGGTGATGCGCGTGGCGGTCGGGAAGTGCCGGGCCACCGACGCGCGCATGGCGTCCACCTGGCGCTCGTAGGTGCGTCGCAGTCCGCGCATGTGGCGCGCGTAGGCGCCCGATTCGAGGTACTCCGCGAGGACCTGCTGGGTGACCGGATTGGTGCCACCGCTGGTGATTGTCTTGTGCAGGGCGACTTGCGCCCGGTAGCGGCCGGCGGCCACGAAACCGATACGCAGGGCCGGCGACAGACATTTCGAAAAAGAAGAACAGAGCATCACATTGCCGGCCTTGTCGAAAGCCTTGATCGGCCAGGGACGCTCGCCGCTGAAATGCAGATCGCCGTAGATGTCGTCTTCAATCACCGCCACGCCGCGTTCGGCCATCAGCTTGGCCAGTCGGCGCTTGTGCTCGTCGGGCATGATGCTGCCGAGCGGGTTACTGGCGTTGGGCACCAGCAGGCAGGCAGCCACCCCGCTTTCGCGGGTGGCCAGGTCAAGCGCCTCGATCGACAGGCCGGTGCGCGGATCGGTGGGAATTTCCAGCGCCTTGAGTCCCAGAACTTCAAGTAGTTGCAGCATCAGGTGATAAGTCGGCGATTCGACTGCCACCGTGTCGCCAGGCCGGGTCACCGCGCGCAGGCAGAGTCCCAAAGCCTCGGTGCAGGAATTGGTGATCACGAATTCGTTGGCCGCCAGTGGTCCGGCCCAGCCCACCGAACAGAGCACCAATTGGCGAATCAGCGCCGGTTCGTCCATATTGATGTGGCTGCCGCCCTCGAGCAGCCGCGGATGGCGCCTCAAGACGCCGCCATAGAGTCGTTGCAGCGCGGCCAGTGGTAACAGCGTGCACGCCGGTAGGGCAGCTCCGAGTGGCACGACGCCCGGCTGCATGCCGGTTTGCAGGACGCGTATCAGACGCTGACTGACGTCGACCGGCACCGGCGCTTCAGGGGTCGAGCGGGCATTCGGCTGGGCGCGCGGCGATGCCGCATGGCGCACGAAGTACCCGGATTGCGGCCTGGCTTCGACAAGACCGCGATCCTCCAGATGGTGCAGCGCCTGCAGTACCGTTGAAACCGAAAGCCGCCGCTCGCGCGACAGACGCCGCACCGATGGCAGGCGTTCGCCCGGCCGCAAGTTGCCGGCGACGATGATGCCTCCCAGATCCTCCGCCAGTCGTTCGTAACGCAATAGCTCGTTTTGCATTGGCTCACCAGTACAGTTGTCCCGGACAATGACCAGTACAATTCGAAAAATAGCAAATTGTGCTGGTTACAATTTCTCTTTCTTGTAACTGTACCATGAAAGCCGAACGTTCTACACTGCGATTCGTCAACACAAGGAGAGACTGCCATGGACATCGACCTCTACAACACCGAGCTTTGCCTTAGCCACAACGCGCCGATCCGGCTGCTCTCTGCCCGGGGTGTGCGCATCCACTGCACGGCCGGCGTGGTCTGGCTGACGGTCGCGGGCGAAGCCGGCGACATTCTGCTGGTGCCAGGTGACAGTCACCTTGTCCGTGGCCGTGGCCTTGCCCTTCTGGAAGCCATTGGCAGTGGGCAGGTGCGCTTCGAAAAAGCTGCGCGGCCCCTGGCGACCTTCCTGCGAGCCCAGTGGCAGCAGTTGCGGCGCGGCCTTTCCGACCAGCCGTTGCGCGCTCGGCATTCCCCGCTTCGCTTGCCGGTGGCCTCCCGTCAACTCGGCGCATAGCCTTGTCCACCTGCGCGACTCCCGTGCTTGTTCACGGGAGTCGCGCGGTTGATGTGCCCCTCGGCCGTCACCCCCAACGGCTCCCGAAGGGCTGGTCTGCCGGCGTTGCCGGTATCGAAAATCCGCGCATCGATCCACCCAGGCATCAGGCAAGCCTCCGATTGCTGGCTCTTTTTTTTGACTGTTGGCAACAAATAAAACTGTCCGGTTTTGTAGCACATGAATTGTCCGCTTTGACCGGGGCGGGGAAAGTGGTGGAGGGCGTAGCCCGGAACCGATTTCCCCGCCCCGTGCGGCCGCGGCGGACCTACGCAGCCACCTTCAAATTCGGAGGCATGACTTTGCCGGTTTCGTCATAGTCGGCCAACTTGCGTGGGCCGTGCAAGATCGCCAGCGTGTGGTCCGTACGGCGCAGCACCGCCCCCTTGGCCTTGACGTAGTGGCAGCGATGACGATCGGCGGGAATCTGCAACTTCATTCCCTCGAAGCTGACGCAGTGGTCGTTGCCGACGGTGCGCTCGAACCGCTCGCAGAGAATGTCGTCGAGCGCGCCGCCGATCCAGCCGACGAAGGCACTCCCTTCCTCCATGGCCGGCTGCATGAACTCGGCATTGAAGGCCGGCCGATAGACTTCGGTCAGGTAGCGGTTGGCGTCCGCCAGGTCGGTGATCCCGGCCAGCGCCAGTTCCCGCGGCAGGCGGTCCTGATGGGTGCGAAACCTGCGCTCCAAGCGCCCGCGGGCTTCTGGCGAGTAGGCGGCGATCATCTCGATTCCGAGGCGCTTCATGGCCTGCCCGAATGGCGTCAGGTTTTGCTTGTCCACCTTGCCCCCGGCTTCCGGCGTAGGCCAGTAGTGGCTGCCCCGGTCCGAATAGAAGGTCGAGAAGAGTCCCCGTGATTCAATGACTTCCCTGACGCCCCGCAGGCTGCTCATCGTGCCTTCTTCCTCCACGAAGAACATCGAGTAGGGCTCCTGGGTCGCGTCGTCCATCGTCACGATCAGATCCCATGGCTGGCCAGCGACCCCTTCGTGCGTGCGCCCGTCCTGATGAATCATCAATCCCGGCCACGGCGAACGCTCCCGGCGCTTCCGGTGCGCCCCACGGGCCCTGGGCCTTGGGAACCAGGGCCGCTTCCTGCAGCCGACTCTTCACCCAGGTGTAGCTGCGTGCGCCACCGTCTTTTCGATACCACGCGTAAAAATGCTTCGCGCTCCACCCCTCGTGCCGCCCTCGGTACTTTTCTGTCAGCCGCATCACTTCAATTTGCTACAAACCCGGACTGATTACTTGTTCCCTACATGACTGTCTTTTTGACTTGCGTCTCTTGGCGCCTATTGGTAGTATCACCATCGGATGACATAGAAGATCATCGCCTACCCTGGGGAGGAGTAGCCGCCGTGAAAGATTTTCACCTTTCATTCGTTGTCACCTTTGTCTGCCTGGCGGCTGCTGGATACTGGGGTGCCCAGTCGGGTTACGGAGTTGCCACGGCAATCGTCCTGGCCGCCGTTCTGGGCGTCATGGAAGTTTCCCTCTCCTTCGACAATGCCGTGGTCAACGCCTCGGTGCTGAAGGATATGGACGAGAAATGGCAGCAAGTCTTCCTTACGATTGGCGTTCTGATTGCCGTGTTTGGAATGCGTTTGTTCTTTCCGATCGCCATCGTTGCGGTAGCCGCCGGGCTGAGCATGACGGATGTAACCGGGATGGCGCTCCACCGCCCCGACGAGTATGCCCGCTACCTTCAGGCGAGTCATGTCGGGATCGCTGCTTTCGGCGGCATGTTTCTTTTACTGGTCTTCCTCTCCTTTCTCTTCGATGAGGGCAAGGAACTGCACTGGCTGGGTGCCGCCGAAGAGCGGCTAGCGAGGCTGGGCAAACTGGATTCGATCGCCATCGTCGTCGCCCTCATGGTGCTGTTGGCAATGCAACAGTTCCTGCAGATCGATGCTACGGCCCGCCTGACGATGTTGGTGGCGGGAGTGGGAGGCGCGGTGCTTTTCGTGGCTGTCAGCAGTCTCGACAGCCTTTTCGAAAGCGAGGAAGAGGGCGGCGCGGCTGTAGCCACCGCCAAGCGGAACGGCGTGACCGGTTTCCTTTACCTCGAGGTTCTGGATGCGTCGTTTTCCTTCGATGGTGTTATCGGTGCCTTCGCCATCACACGCGACGTGGTGATCATCATGCTTGGGCTCGCTATCGGCGCCATGTTTGTCCGCTCGCTGACGGTGCACCTGGTCCGCAAGGGAACGCTGGACGAATACGTCTTTCTCGAGCACGGCGCCCACTACGCGATTGGAGCGCTCGCCGCGATCATGCTCGCCGGTATCGTTTATCATGTCTCGGAGGTTATCACCGGCCTCGTCGGCGTAAGCTTCATCGCATTAGCCCTGATCTCGTCGATTCGCTACAAACGCCGTCGAGCAGTGGAACCGGAAACTGCATAGGCCTCATCGGAAGGAGAAATATCGTATGGCAGTCAGCTTGGCAAAAGGGGGCAACGTCTCCCTGTCACGCACATCGCCCAACCTCAACCGACTTCTCGTCGGACTGGGTTGGGATGCTCGCTCCACCACGGGTGAGGATTTCGACCTCGACGCCAGTGTTTTCTTGGTGACCGCCACCGGGAAGGTTGCACGCGACGAGGACTTTGTCTTTTACGGATCAAAGGACTTGGACGGATCGGGGGACTTGCGCTCTCCTTGCGGATCAGTGACGCACACCGGTGACAATCGGACCGGTGCCGGTGACGGGGACGACGAGTCCATCAAGGTTGTCCTCGATCAGGTTCCGCCAGGAGTGCAGCGGCTGATCGTCACCGTCACCATTTACGACGCCTTGGCTCGCAAACAGAACTTCGGCCAGGTCAGCAATGCTTACGTGCGCATCGTCAACCACGATACCGACCAGGAGATCGTCCGTTTCGACCTTTCAGAGGATTTCAGCACGGAAACGGCTTTGGTCTTCGCGGAAATCTATCGTCATGGCGGCGAGTGGAAGTTCAAGGCTGTCGGCCAAGGCTATGCCGGCGGACTCGAAGCCCTGTGCCGCCAGTACGGCGTCAACATCGTCTGACCAGGAGGAGCTCCGCATGCGCCGCTTGCCTGTCTATTTCGTTCTCGACACCTCCGGCTCGATGTCTGGCGAGCCCATCGAAGCCGTAAAGAACGGCCTTCAGGTTCTGGTTTCAACCCTGCGCCAGGATCCCTACGCCCTGGAAACCGCCTATCTGTCCGTCCTGACTTTCGACAGCGCCGCGAAGCAGATCGTCCCATTGACCGAACTGGCGTCGTTCCAGATGCCTAGCCTCATGGCCAGCGGCACCACGGCCCTCGGCGGTGCGCTCGCACTACTCGGACAGCGCATCGACACTGAGGTGGAGAAGACCACTGCCGAAAAGAAGGGTGACTGGAAGCCGCTGGTGTTTCTCATGACCGATGGTTCACCGACCGATGATTGGCAGCGCGGCCTCGCCAGTCTGCGCAAGGCCAAGACCGGAATGGTCGTCGCCTGCGCTGCCGGCCCCAGTGCCGATCTGACCGTGCTCAAGCAAATCACCGAGGTCGTCGTGCAGCTCGACACGGCCGATTCGGCGACGATCAAGGCGTTTTTCAAGTGGGTCTCGGCCTCGGTGTCCTCCGGAAGCCAAAAAGCCGACTCTGGCCAGAAGGAAGTCACGGGACTGGGCGACTTGCCGCCTCCACCGCCGGAGGTTAACGTCGTCATGTAGTCATTCTATTGGGAGGGGCGTCATGGCAGTGAGCTTGAAGAAGGGACAAGGCGTCAGCTTGCGAAAGGACCAGAACGACCTGTCGAAAGTCACCATCGGCCTCGGATGGGACATCGCACAGGCGAAGTCGGGTGGGCTGCTCGGTTCCATGTTCGCAAAGAAGGAACCCGACTATGACCTCGACGTCGTTGCCTTCCTTTGCGGCAGTAGCGGGAAGGTCAACGACCTGGGTAAAACCGAGAACGGCCAACCGACGCTGGTGAACGGCGACATCGTCTTCTACAACAGCATGCAGCACCACACTGGCCAAGTGCTTCTCACCGGCGACAACCGAACGGGCGTCGGCGACGGGGACGACGAGCAGATCATCGCCAATCTGAACGGCTTGCCAGACAAGTACCAGAAGATCGCCTTCGTCGTGCAGATCTACAAGGGGATCGAGCAGAAACAGAACTTCGGCAAGGTCAAGAACGCCTTCATTCGCGCCGTCGATCGCGGCGGCAAGGAAATGGCGCGCTTCGATCTGTCGGGCGGCGAGGGATTCGCGAACTGCCGCTCGATGATCTTCGCGGAACTGGTTCGCGAAGAAGGCGGATGGAAGTTCAACGCCATCGGCCGCCCGTTCGAGACTGACAGCTTCGTGCACATCCTGCGCGACCACTACATCTGACCGATAGACCATCGACATGAGTTCGCGGCGCCTGCCAGTCTATGTCCTGCTCGACACATCCGGTTCGATGAAGGGCGAGCCAATTCAGGCCGTCAATGTCGGCGTCAAGGCCATGGTCAGCGCATTGAAACAGGATCCCTACGCCCTCGAAAGCGTGCACCTGTGTCTCATCACCTTCGACATCGAAGCGCGGGAGCTGGTGTCGCTGACGCCGCTTGAAGACATCAGCGTTCCGGAAATCACCACTCCCGAGTCCGGCGCAACCATGCTCGGTTCCGCCCTCGAGCTGGTGATCCAGTGCTTCGAAAGCGAGGTGATTCGCACTACCGCCGAGCGCAAGGGCGACTGGCGCCCGCTGCTATTCGTGATGACGGATGGCAAACCTGCGGACATCCAGGCTTATCGGAATGCGGTCCTCGCCGTCAAGCGACTCAATTTCGGCAACATCGTCGCTTGCGCGGCCGGGCCAAAGGCGAAGCAAGAATTCCTGCGTGAACTCACCGACACGGTCGTCAGCCTCGACACCACCGACAGCGCGGCTTTCGTGGCATTTTTCCGCTGGGTTTCCGCGAGCATTTCCTTTGGCAGCAGCAGCGCCGGCGCGACCAGTCCGACCGTCCTGCCGCCGCCTCCCGCCGAAGTGCAAGTCGTTCTTTAAGGAATCCGCCATGTCGCGACGCCTTCCCGTATTTTTCCTGCTCGATGTGTCAGAGTCCATGGCGGGAGATAACTTGCAAAAGATGGAGGACGGGCTGGGGATGATCGTGCGCTCCCTCAGGCAGGATCCCCACGCGCTGGAAACCGTTCATATTTCCGTGGTTGCCTTCGCTGGCATTGCCCGCACCATTGCGCCACTGATGGACCTTGTGTCGTTCTATCCGCCCAAACTACCCATCGGGAGCGGCACATCCCTCGGTGCCGGGCTAAACGCCCTCATGGCGGAAATCGATCGCACTGTGGTCAGGACGACGGCGGACCGCAAGGGCGACTGGAAACCCATCGTCTACCTTTTTACCGACGGCAAACCTACCGACGTCGCGGACGCGGCGATCGAACGCTGGCAGCGCACCTACGCGCGCAAGGCCCACCTGATCGCAGTCGGCCTCGGGCGTTACGCCGATCTTGCCGTACTGCGGCGACTGACCGAAACCGTTCTGCTGTTCGAGGACTCCCGCGAGGACGATTTCGCCAAGTTCGTCAAATGGGTAACTGCGTCGGTGACCAGCCAAAGCCGCAGCGTCGGTGACAGCGAATCCGGCGCCGTCCCCATTGCCGTCCTGGACGAATCCATTCTGTCGCTGGCGAAGACCCCGGCGGCGCAGTCGATCATCGGCGATCGCGACTGCGTGGTCATCGTCGGCCGTTGCCAGCGCGCGCGCAAGCCGTATCTCATGAAGTTCGATCGCGTCTCGCAGCAGGTCGAGACGCGTGACTTCGCGCTGCAGGCCAACCGTTACGACCTCACCGGCTGCCATCCCATCGACGAATCGTATTTCGAGTGGTCGGCTCCCGCGCGTAGCAACCTGACGGTCAATACTTCCGATCTGTTCGGCATACCCGGCTGCCCCTACTGCGGCAACCCTTCCGCTTTTGCCCAATGCGGCTGCGGCAACCTGATGTGCGTAAGCGGCCCAGGCGAGGCGGTGTGTCCGTGGTGCGAAAAGACCGTGAATTTCTACGCCTCGACGCAAGAGGACGAGGGATTTGATGTCCGACGCGGCAGGGGGTAGGGATGTCGGACACCCATCGCAACCAGATGGAAGACTTGGTCAGGTCTGTCCTGAAGCATTTCATCTCCCATAAGGACCAAAAGGTTGTCGTGACGCATGAAGTGCAGGCTGAGTTCGTGCAGCAGGATGAGGTCATCCGCGCGGCCGAGCAGTTCGTACGCGAGGTGACGCGAAGCTGGGATGCCTACCCCAAGCGGGTATCCTTTCGCGACTTGGCGGTCCAATCGATCGGTGCGGATCCGGAGTCGCAGAGCCCTTCCACAGACTCCAGGGTCAGCGTCCCGCCCGCTGCCGCTCCGGCCTCGGAGCTAGTGAAGACTTCGGATCGACTCGCCGACCCTCCGCTTGCCCAGCCGGGTCCGCCTCGGACGCCACCTCATACGCCCGCCGCGACGCGGCCAAATGATCCCGCACCCCATCCTGGCAGCATGCCGACCAGCAGGCAGAACACAAAGACGCCACCGCCACGCGTGAGTTTCCGCACCCAACGCAATGCACGGGTAGGCGAAGACTACGACGCGTCCTTGCGTGCGTCGGACCCCGACGTCGTGATCGTCGGCGTGAAGGTGCCCCAAGGGCTCGGAGTTGTCTATGACCTTTCCACGAAAAGACTCAAGGGGAATCCGACGGCGGCTGGCGACCATGTCTTGGGCGTGTTCTATCGAACAACCGGCGCAGACGCCGTCTCGTCGCCGGTCGTTGGGGAATGCCATCTTGTGATCAACCCGGACCCGTGGTCCATCTGGCAGGAAAAGGATCCGGATCCCTCCGAGCCGGACCCGAAACCGCACACGGACCGACGGTTACTTGCGGGCGCGGGAGATCGCCGCATCGCTGCCGCCAGCAAACGTGGCCGCTCCCACGCCCATGTCGGTAGCTTTCGCGACGATGACTTCTTCGTCGACGTCGTGGAAGGCTGGAACATTCTCGCCGTTGCGGACGGCGCTGGCAGCGCCAAGCGCTCGCGCCGGGGCTCCCAGCTGGCGACCGAGCGAGCCGGCAGCTATCTGAGCAAAGCTCTCGTCGCGGAGCAGGGCACGATTCTGGTTTCCGTGGCCGACAAGTGGGGCACGAATCCCGAGAGCACTCGGCAAGCGGCGTTCAACCTTCTCAGCCGCGCGATCTACGAAGCGGTGCTCGCGATTGACCAAGAGCACAAGGCCACCGGCGTACCCGTCAAAAACTACGCCACTACCATGCTGGTCGCCATCCACCGCCCGTTGAAAGTCGGCAATCTGATCGTCGCCTACTGGGTCGGCGACGGTGCCATCGGCCTTCTGCGCGATGGACCGGCAGTCACCCTACTAGGCGAGGTTGATTCGGGCGACTTTGCCGGCCAGACCCGCTTCCTCGACAGCACCATGTACAGCCACGCCGAGATGGACAAGCGCCTCCGCGTCGAGGTAGTTGAGGATTTCCGCGGCCTCGTGCTAATGACCGACGGCATAAGCGACCCGTGGTTCGAAACCGACAACAACCTCGCTGACCCGTCGCGCTGGGAGGCATTCTGGTCCGACCAACTTGAGGCCTGCTTGAATAGCAGCGAGCCTGACCTACGCCTTCTGGAATGGATGGATTTCAAGATCGCTGGCAATCATGACGATCGCACGCTCGCGGTTCTGTGGTGAGGGACACGGCTTAGTCATGGACACCCGTGCGCATCCGCGCCAAGCCGTCGTGATGGCGGGGGCGTACACTTTGTCGGCAGTGATCCCCGCCCCCGCCGCCCTCGGTCCCGGCATAGAAAGCGTGTGCGCGGCGATTGCCGCCGCAGCCATCATGCCACTCGTCCTATTCATTGTCTTCTGCCTGGCGGCCGGCCCCAAGTGGTCGGCGCGTAACGCCGTCGAAGTGGGTATCACCATCACGCGCGGCTGCATTGTCGCGATAGCCGTCGTATTGTCCCTGTCTTCGATGCCATAACTCCCATGGGTAACCTCATCAAGACCAAGACGCTCGACGGGCAGCCCATCGAGTTCATTGACGAAATCAAGGCCTCGGGCGGAATGAAGGACGTTTACTTTAGTCCGGATCGCTCCTACGTTGTGGCGCTATTCCGTGACAAACCGGACTTCCACGCCAAGGACCGGCTCATAATGATCACCGGCAAGTATCGGGACAGCGTCTTCAGTCAGGCGGGCGGCGACTACTGGCGCAATCTGTACTGCTGGCCGACAGCGGCAGTCGAGATCAATGGCAAGCTCGGCGTCACGGCGCCTTTCTATCAAAAGCAGTTCTTCTTTGAGCACGGCTCGAAAAACAACGACTTCCTGGACATCAAGGGCAAGGACAAGGAAGGCAAGTGGTTCGCCAGCGCCAATAACCAGAACCGATACCTCGACCCGCGCGAACGCGGCGACTGGCTCAATTATCTACGCATTGGCATCCTAATCTCGCGTGCTGTCAGACGCCTCCATGCGGCGGGACTCGCTCATTCCGACCTGTCGTACAAGAACGTACTCGTCGACCCGGTGCGCGGTGGCGCTTGCATCATCGACATCGACGGCCTGGTGGTTCCCGGCAAGTATCCACCGGACGTCATCGGTACGCCGGACTTCATCGCCCCCGAGGTCGTCGCCACTAGCCATCTGCCCAAGGAAGACAAGAGCCGCAAGCTGCCGTGCATCGCCACCGACCGTCACGCTTTGTCCGTGCTGATCTACATGTACCTCCTTTACAGGCACCCCTTGCGTGGCGCCAAGGTCCGCGATCTCGATCCGGAAAAGGACGAGAAGCTATGCATGGGCTCTCAAGCCTTGTTTGTCGAGCACCCTGCGGATGCCAGCAATCGAATCCGTCCATCGGACGCCAAGCCCAGCGAGCTCCCGTGGAAGGACACGGCAAGGGTTCCCTTTTCCGTGACAGGACCCTACTTATCGGAATTGTTCAAGCACGCGTTCATCGATGGCCTGCATGAGGTCACGAAGCGTCCCACAGCTGACGAATGGGAAGTGGCACTGGTAAAAACGGTCGACCTGGTCCAGCCCTGCCGCAATCCCGACTGCGCGCAGAAGTGGTACGTTTTCGACAATACCCGCGCACCCAAATGCCCGTTCTGCGGCACACCATATCAGGGCAAGCTACCGATCCTCAATCTCTACTCGGCGCGCAAGGAAGGCAGCTTCCGGCCGGACAACCACCGGCTGATGGTCTATACGAACCAGTCGCTGTTTCCCTGGCACGTCAATCGCAACATCTTCCCCAACGAGCGTCTGGCGCCCGAGCATCGCAAGCGCGTCGGCTATTTCGTCCTGCACGCCGGCGCCTGGTGGCTGGTCAATGAGGCGCTGTCCGACCTCGCCGATGTCACTACCGACAACAAGATCGCCGTGCCCGTGGGCGGGAAGGTCGAACTCAAGGACGGCCAGAAATTGCTGCTGTCGCGGGAAGGCGGCGGCCGACTGGTGCTGGTACAGATGGTGGAGGGCGCGTAGGTGGTGCCACCTGACTGGCGTTTCGTCGCTTCGCGACCTGCCCACTTTGTCGCCCTCGGCTTCGGGGCCGGGCTGTCGCCCTTCGCCCCGGGAACGGTAGGCACCCTGATCGGATATCCGCTTTTTGTGCTGCTGCACGCGCTATTTCCAACGATCGCCGGTGTGGTTGTCCTCGGAATCCTGTTCGCGCTCGGTTGCCATCGGTGCGAGGTGACCGGGCGCGCCATCGGAGTGGCCGACCATCGCGGCATTGTTTGGGACGAGATCGTGGAGATGGCCGCGACCCTGTTCTTCGTCCCGGCAACTGTCGCAGCGTGGATCGCGGCGTTCTTCGCTTTCCGCTTGTTCGACGTCTGGATTGCCGGCACGTTGTCGCTGTCGTCGATGCCATAAGTCCCATGGCCAACCTCATCAAAACCACGACGCTCGACGGGCAGCCCATCGAGTTCATTGACGAAGTCAAGGCCTCGGACGGAATGCAACACGTTTACCTCAGTCCGGATCGCTCCTACGTCGTGGCGTTATTCCGTGACACGGACTTCCAGGCCAAGGACCGGCTCATAATGATCACCGGCAAGTACCGGGATAGCGTCTTCAGACAAGCGGAAGGCGACTACTGGCGCAACCTGTATCGCTGGCCGACAGCGGCAGTCGAGATCAATGGCAGGTTCGGCTTCACGCTGCCTTCCTATCAGAAGCAGTTCTTCTTTGAGTACGGCTCGAAAAACAACGACTTCCTGAACATCAAGGGAATGCTAAAGGAAGGCAAGTGGTTCACCAGCGCCAATAACCAGAACCGATACCTCGACCCGCGCGAACGCGGCGACTGGCTCAACTATCTGCGCATCGGCCTCCTGATCTCGCAGGCTGTCAGGCGCCTGCACGCGGCAGGACTCGCTCACTCGAATCTGTCGTACAACAACGTGCTCGTCGACCCGGTGCGCGGCGGCGCCTGCATCATCGACATTGACAGCCTAGTGGTTCCCGGCAAGTGTCCACCAGACGTCATCGGTACGCCGGACTTCATCGCCCCCGAAGTCGTCGCCACCAGCCATCTGCCCAAGGAAGACAAGAACCGCAAGCTGCCGTGCATCGCCACCGACCGTCACGCCCTGGCCGTGCTGATCTACATGTTCCTGCTTTACAGGCACCCCCTGCGTGGCGCCAGGGTCTGCGATCTCGATCCGGAAAAGGACGAGAAGCTATGCTTGGGTTCTCAAGCCTTGTTTGTCGAGCACCCTGCGGATGCCAGCAATCGAATCCGTGCGTCGGACGCCAAGCCCAGCGAACTGCCGTGGAATGACACGGCAAGGGTTCCCTTTTCCGTGACTGGACCCTACTTATCGGAATTGTTCAAGCACGCGTTCATCGATGGCCTGCATGAGGTCACCAAGCGTCCCACAGCTGACGAATGGGAAGTGGCACTGGTAAAAACGGTCGACCTGGTCCAGCCCTGCCGCAATCCCGACTGCGCGCAGAAGTGGTACGTTTTCGACAATACCCGCGCACCCAAATGCCCGTTCTGCGGCACACCATATCAGGGCAAGCTACCGATCCTCAAACTCTACTCGGCGCGCAAGGAGGGCTGCTTCCGGCCGGACAACCACCGGCTGATGGTCTATACGAACCAGTCGCTGTTTCCCTGGCACGTCAATCGCAACATCTTCCCCAACGAGCGTCTGGCGCCCGAGCATCGCAAGCGCGTCGGCTATTTCGTCCTGCACGCCGGCGCCTGGTGGCTGGTCAATGAGGCGCTGCCCGACCTCGCCGATGTCACTATCGACAATAAGATCGCCGTGCCCGTGGGCGGCAAGGTCGAACTCAAGGACGGCCAGAAATTGCTGCTGTCGCGAGACGATGGCGGCCGCCTTGTAGTGGTGCAGATGGTGGAGGGCGCGTAGGTGGTCTCTCCTGACTGGCGTTTCGTCACATCTCGCCCCGCCCACTTTATCGCCTTCGGCTTCGGCGCTGGACTGTCGCCGTTCGCTCCGGGAACGGTAGGCACCCTGATCGGATATCCGCTTTTTGTGCTGCTGCACGCGCTGTTTCCAACGATCGCCGGTTTGGTTGTCCTCGGAATTCTGTTCGCACTCGGCTGCCATTGGTGCGAGGTGACCGGGCGCGCCATTGGAGTGGCCGACTATCGCGGCATTGTTTGGGACGAGATCGTGGCGATGGCCGCAATCCTGTTCTTCGTGCCAACCACGGTCGTGGCGTGGATCGCAGCGTGCTTCGCTTTCCGCTTGTTCGACATCTGGAAGCCATGGCCGATTTGCATCGTGGATGCACGACTGAAGAACGGCCTGGGTGTCATGCTGGACGATGCCCTGGCCGCGATCCCCGCGATTATCGTCGTAAGGGTTGGAGCCGAAATCGTACCGAAATGACTGGCGAATTTGAAAGAGGATGCGCCCCTGATGTCCATCAATCTATCCAAGACCTCGTCCGGCAATAGCGGCGGCACGGCGGCCCAAACCGTGTCGGGTTCGCCGACGCCGCTCCAGCCCGTTGCTGATCCGGTCGCGGCCCTGCGCAATCGGATCGCCGCGCGCGTGTTCGGCGGTTACTGCGATTCGGTGCTGCGCGGCGAACTCATCCAGCAGGGGATATCGGACTTCGGCCTGGAACCCGCAAAGGCTGCACTCCTGACGGACGTGGCGTTGGAAGGACTGGGGTGCGCCAACGAGCAGAAGCTATGCGATGAACTCACGGACCTGCTGCGGCGGTTCACCGACCAAGACAAGAAACTCGACCCGAAGGAGCGCAGTGATGCCATCCAGATGGTATGCAAACCAAGATTCGGTTATTCGAAGGGTCTCGAGTTAAAGGTAGCCGATGCGCTCGTGGTCAATTTCTGCCGTGCGAATGGAGTGCGCGTGAAGGTCGGCCTGCTACGCTGGACTATTCCCTGATTATCATCCATCGACGCACCACGACAGGAGAAACACTTATGAACCCCGCTGATCAGCTGTGGCTGGAGAACCGTGTTCACGCCGCTATTGACGACGACTTTTACCTCGATCGTGACGAGGAGAAGCGCATTAAAGAGGAGGCTGCCGCGCGAGGTATCGCGGTGGCCGAGGCCGAGTTGGTGATACGCGTCGAGTTGGAAAAGGCCGGCGCGGTTTGCGAGCGTATGCTTCTGGAGGAGTTGGATCGACTGCTGCATCAGTTCACCGATAACGACAAGCGTCTGGATGGCAAGGAGGAGCGCGATGCCCTCGACAAGGTGCTGGCGGTGGCCACTGGAAAGAAGAAGGGACTTGATCCGCGCGTGGCCGCCGAGTATGTCACTTCGTTCTGCCGCGTCCATGGCGTGCGGCGCGACAGCGAGACCAAACGTTGGGCTACCCCGTTCATCGCTTTCGCCATTGTCGCCGTGCTGGCGGTGGCGGGATTCTGGTTTACGCGTGGGACAAAGACGGAGCGGGTGACCGTGGTCGAAACCAAGATCGTCGACTCGTCAACGGTGACACTTTCCGACAAGGATAAGGCGGAAATCGACGATCAGCTTAGGCGGGCGACTCAATTCGTCGAGAAAGCGCAATACACCGATCCTCCAGAGAGCTCCGCCAAGGCATGCCTCGACGCGATACGACAGATAGACCCAAGAGGCCAGTATCGCGGCGAGGAAGTGAAGGGCATCGCCAACCGGATCGTCGACCACTACCTTGCTTTGGCTGACAAGAGCCACACCGCCAAGGATACGGTCGGGGTGAAACGTTGGATTGAGCGAGCAAAGCTGATGGGAGCAGGGACGGAGCTGATCCGCGAGAAGGAAAAGGCGTTCGGCCTTGTTAGAAACGAACGTTGATTTCAGGTAACTACTCAGGTAGAACAGGTAGTAGCTGATTAACCGGATAACACAACATATAGTGGTTCGTTAAACCGAGCCGCCCCTGAATATCGTCATATTTGGAGCTTTTCATAGCTTGTTCAGCAATATCTTGAGTTTCCCGATCCGCCAGTCCGAATTTGCTGCGGATTTTCTCGATCACTGGTCCGGGTTGCAAACCATGCCTGGCTTGTCCTCCCCGCTGTTCGCCGTACTCGCCCTTGCCGGCCTCTTCGTCGTTCCTCCACCTGTCTTGGCGGCTGAGTCGGCCAGCGTGACCATCGATCTCGGAGCGGGGCCCAGCAATATCTTCACGCCGTCCGCCGCGCTCGGCGCCGGGGTGGACGGGCACGCGCGTGGCGATGCGAGCGCCATTTATCGTCCGGCAATCTTGCGCGCCATGCGTTCGGTCGGTCTGCGTCCACTGACTTACCGCCTGCGCACCGAGCTCGGCATCCAGGCCTGGCACTGGAATCCGCGCGGCCGCTGGAGTGACAGCAAGAACGCAGAAGGTTACTGGACGTCGGACGACCGTCCTGGTGATCCGATTCTGGTGTCCTTTGGTTATCGGCTGCCGCGCCGCGGCAACAGCATCGACCAGGCCAATGACGATGGCTATTCGCGGCTGGCCGATGGCGACCTGGCGACTTTCTGGAAGAGCAATCCCTATCTGGACCGTCGTTACACCGGCGAGGACCGGCACCCACAATGGTTGATCGCCGATCTGGGAGAGAAAATCCCGGTGAACGCGATCCGCATCTTCTGGGGGATTCCGTATGCCGTGCGCTACGCCGTGCAATACTGGGATGGTGAAGACACGGATCTGCCGGACGGGTATCCCGAAGGCCGATGGCAAACCTTTCCCGACGGTCTGGTGACGCAGGGTCGCGGCGGTGACGGCATTCTGCGCCTGACTCAGGGGGCGTTACCGGCACGTTACCTGCGGGTATTGCTCGAAGAATCCTCGGCCAGCGCACCAGAGGGAGCCAGCGATCCACGCGATGCCCTCGGTTTCGCGGTGCGGGAGGTGGCCATCGGAATACAAAAAGCGAGCGGCGAGTTGCACGATGCCGTTCGCCACGCCGCCAGCCGCGACGGCCAAAGCCGCTTTTTCGTTTCCTCCACTGACCCTTGGCACCGCGCAGTCGATCTGGATCCGGGGGTGGAACAGGCCGGGATCGACCGGGTATTCGCCAGCGGGCTCACGCACGGCTTACCGATGCTGGTGCCGGTCGGGGTGCTGTACGATACTCCCGACAACGCCGCCGCACTGCTGCGCTATCTGAAGCGGCGCGGCTATCCGCTGCGTGGCATCGAGCTTGGCGAGGAGCCGGATGGCCAGTATATTGCTCCGGAAGACTATGGTGCCTTGTACCTGCAGGCGGCGGACGCGTTGCGCGCAGTCGACGCGGGCGTGATCCTCGGCGGACCGTCTTTCCAGTCCTTGTGGAATGAGCCGATGATGGCCTGGGCAGGAACCCCGGTTGCTCCCGATCGACCGTGGCTGGCGCGGTTTCTGAGCTACCTGCAGGCGCGCGGGCGAGCGTCCGATCTGGGTTTCCTGTCGTTCGAATGGTACCCCTTCGACGATGTTTGTGCGCCGGCGGCGCCACAGTTGCAGCAGGCGCCGGCCCAGCTCGCCGAGGCCATGGCCAACCTCTATCGGCAGGGTCTGCCGCGCGCGACGCCGCTGTTGATCACCGAGTACGGCTACTCGGCCTTCGCCACGCAGGCGGAGGTCGACCTGGCCGGTGCCCTGTTCAACGCTGACACGGTCGCCACCTTCCTGACCGAGGGGGGCAGCACGGCTTATCTGTATGGTTATGAACCGAGCCCTCTGGACAGGGAACCCCAGGTCAATTGCGAAACCTGGGGCAACAATACCCTGTTCCTCTCCGACCAGAAGCGAAACATCCGGGCGCGTACCGCCACCTATCACGGCGCCAGGCTGCTGGCGCGGCAATGGGCCGGGGACCCGGATCAGGCGCATCGGATTTATCGTGCCCGTGTCGATGGCGAAACCGCCGTGGCGCCGCCGCTGAGCGCTTACGCGCTGCAACGCCCCGACGGCCTCTGGGCGCTGCTGCTGGTCAACAAGGATCCGCAGCGGCCATGGTCGGTCACACTGCGCTTCACCGGGCCGGATCCGGAGGCGGTCGAGTGGCTGCAAGGTCCGGCCGAGCTGTTCCGGTTTTCTACCGCCCAGTACCAATGGCGGGCGAACGGCGAACACGGTCGCCCGCGACGCAGTCGGCCTCCAGAGCATCGCGTACTACACTCGCATGCACCGCTGGCGGTACAGTTGCCGCCCTGGTCCCTGACGGTGATCCGCAGTCGGGGACCGTCCGCCCAGCCAGCCGCGCCGGTCCCCGTGCCTTGATGTGAAGCGTCGTTGTCGCCAACGCCAGAACGATGCGCAGAAGACCCGACTTGCCGAAAGACGATCGTCCAGATATCCCGAAGACATTGCCCGCTGATCCACCGACAACTGCCATGGGTACTGAATCGTCCGGCAAACCGGTCTTCTTCGATCCCGCCCGCAAGCGCTGGCCGCGCCTGCGGGCGGGCGTGACGCTGCTCGGACTGACGCTGTCGCTGTTGTTGGGGGCGCTGGTGCTGAGCATTCTTGCCAGCCCGGTGCTGCCGGCACTGCATCTGCCCGGCATCAGCTTTTTGCCGCAAGGCGCGCACGCCTTGCCGGCCATTCCTGTGCTTTCTCCCGAGCGCCCCTTGACACGCCGTGAGCGAGTCCTGCGTAGTGAACAGATCAAGCTGGCGCGGGTACGCGAGGCCAACCTGCAACAATGGCTGGAGCAACCCCACAAGCCGGGTCTGATGCCCAACCGGCAAACGCTGGCGATCGGTTTTTTCGTCAACTGGGACGACGCCAGCATGAGTTCGCTCAGGCAGAACCTTGATCACCTGGACATGGTGATCGCCGAATGGCTGCACCTTGCCGCCGCAGACGGTTCTCTGCGCGAAAACGATCCGATGCGCACCGCCCAAGTGGCTGCGTACATCCGTACACATCGTCCCGAAGCGTCGATCGTGCCGCTGGTCAATAACTGGAACGGTCATCAATGGGAAGGGGCCAAGCTGGCGCGGATGCTGTCCAACCCGGCGGCGCGGGCGCGTACCGTAACGGAGCTGACAGCCTATGTCGAGCGTCATCGCTTTGACGGAATCAGCATCGATTTCGAGAACGTTCCGCCCAAGGCACAGCCCGATTTTCAGCGCTTCATGGCGGAACTGTACGCAGCGATGCACCCAAAAAAACTGCTGGTATCGGTGAACGTGCCGGCCAACGACGCCACTTTCGATTATCGCAGCCTGGCGCGTAACGCCGACCACCTGATTCTCATGGCCTACGACGAACACTGGAATGACAGTGCCCCGGGTCCGATTTCCAGCCTGCCCTGGTTTGCCTCGGTACTGCGCCAGCGACAGCGTGACATTCCCCTCGACAAAATGATCGTGGCCATCGGCAATTACGCTTACGACTGGCAGAAAGGTCGTCCGGCCGAGGAACGAACCTTCGAGGAGGCAATTCTGGTTGCCAAGGAATCCGAAGGCAGGATCCGGCTCGATCCAGTCTCGCTCAACCCGACCTTCGAGTACGCTGACGACAATGACCGCATTCACCAGGTGTGGATGCTCGATGCAGTCACGGCGTTCAATCAGATGGTCGTGATCCGTTCGGTACAGCCGCGCGGCGTTGCCCTGTGGCGTTTGGGCAGCGAAGACCCGGCGCTGTGGCAGGTGTTCGGCAAGCAGGGCGCACTGGATGCGGCGCATGCCACCCAACTGGGGGACATTCGCTTTCCCTACGGCGTGGACTACGAGGGCAAGGGAGAGATTCTCGAGATTACTGCCCAACCACAGGCGGGCAGTCGAACCATTGTTTTCGACTCGAAGCGTGGGCTGATCAGCGCCGAGCAGTTCACGGTCTATCCTTCGCCCTACGTCATCACCCGTCATGGTGGTGCCGAACGCAAGGTCGCGCTGACCTTCGATGATGGCCCCGATCCCCTGTACACGCCGCAAATCCTCGATGCCTTGCGGCAGGCAGGGGTGCCGGGGACCTTCTTCATCATTGGCGTCAATGGTCAGATGCATCCGGATTTGCTGCGCCGGGAAGTCGATGAAGGCCATGAAATCGGTAATCACACCTTCACCCATCCCAATATCTCGGCGATCTCTGCTACCCAGTTTCAACTTGAACTGTCGGCGACCAAGCATTTGCTGGCCAGCACGGTGGGCCGGCATTCGCTGTTGTTTCGTCCCCCTTATGCGGTCGACGCCGAGCCGGAAACCATCGAGCAGGTTCGTCCGATCGAACTCGCTGCGGCCCTGGGTTATCTCGTGGTGGGCATGCAGATCGACCCGGATGACTGGAAGCGGCCAGGGGTGGATGAGATCGTGCGGCGCACCGTCGAAGAGGCCGAGCGTGGCGAAGGCAACATGATCCTGCTACACGATTCCGGTGGCGACCGCAGCCAGACGATCCAGGCCATCCCCAGAATTGTCGAGGAATTGCAGCAGCGGGGATTTCGCTTCGTCAGCGTCTCCGAATTGCTTGGGCGTAGCCGTGATGAGGTGATGCCGCTGGTGCCGCCCGACAGCGCGTGGCGGACCTGGCTGGATGGCGCTGCTTTTGGCGTGCTCAACTGGTCGGCCGCGACCCTCCACTGGCTGTTCCTGCTGGGGATCGTGCTGGGTATCGCGCGTTTGCTTTTCGTCGGCATGCTTGCCCTGTACCAGCGCTGGCAACAGCGCCGGCAGGCTTTCGATCCGGCCTATTCGCCAACAGTCGCGGTGGTGATCCCCGCGTACAACGAGGAAAAGGTGATCGTGCAGACGATCTCCTCATTGCTGGCTTGCGATCATTCCCGGCAATTCGAGATCATCGTCGTCGATGACGGCTCCACTGACGCCACTTATCAAGTGGCGCGCACGGCTTTCGCCGAAGATCCGCGCGTACGGGTGTTGACCAAAGCCAATGGCGGCAAGCCGGCGGCGCTAACCCTGGGCATGGCGCAGACCGAGGCGGAAATCATCGTGGCCCTCGATGCCGACACCGTGTTCACCCGCGACACGATTGCCAAACTGGTCCGCCATTTCGTCGATCCGGCGGTTGGCGCAGTCGCCGGTAACACCAAGGTCGGCAACCGGATCAATCTGCTGACTCGCTGGCAGGCGCTGGAGTACATTACCAGCCAGAATCTTGACCGGCGCGCCTTCGATGCCCTCAACTGCATCACCGTGGTGCCCGGCGCGGTAGGGGCCTGGCGGCGCGAACTGGTCGAACGGGTGGGTGGCTTTACCGATGTGACCCTGGCGGAAGACGCCGATCTGACGCTGGCAATTCGCAAACTCGGTTATGTCATCGCCTATGAGGACGAGGCGCTGGCGCTGACCGAAGCGCCCGATACGGTACGCGGCTTCATCCGCCAGCGCTACCGCTGGATGTACGGCACCATGCAGGCGGCCTGGAAACACCGCGACGTGTTGTTCCGTCGGCGCTACGGCGCGCTGGGTTTTGTCGCACTGCCGAATGTGATCATTTTTCAGGTCCTTTTCCCGCTGATCTCGCCGATCATGGATCTGCAGTTGATCGGCTCGCTCGCGGTGGCCGCCTTCAATCACGTGCAGCACCCGGACGAGTATTCCCCTGACGCCTTGTGGCAGGTGCTGTTCTACTACGCGCTGTTCGTGACGGTGGATTATCTGGCGGCCGTACTGGCTTTCTCGATGGAACGCAAGGAGAGCTGGTGGCTGCTCGTCTGGCTGTTCTGGCAGCGCTTCTTCTACCGTCAGCTGATGTATTACGTGGCCATCAAGAGTACCATGACCTCGTTGCGCGGCGTACTCGTGGGTTGGGGGAAGATCGATCGCAAGGCGACGGTGCAGGCGGCGAGATGATCGGCGTCCGGCTTCAGGGTGCGGGCCGGCGTGCCGACCTGGCTGGCGAGAAATGTGTGGCGGCGAGACCGGACAACACGATCAGGCCGATCGCCAGCCAGGACCACGCATCGTGAGCCTCATTCCAGAGGAGGATGCCGAACAGACTGGAAAAAACGACCGTACTGTAAGCCAGAGCGGCTGCCAGTAGCGGCTTCGCTCTGGTGTAGGCGCGGGTCATCGCCAACTGGGCGGCGGTGGCGAAAGCCGCCACACCAAACAGCAGCACGCCGCTGCGCAGGTCGACCGGATGAAGAGGGGAAAACGGCAGCCATAAACTGCCGCACGCCGATGAAACCAGCGCGAAATAGAATACCGTGCGGCTCTCGGGTTCACCGCGCGCGCCGAGTTCACGAACACTGAAGTAGGCCATGCCGGCGAGCATCCCTGAACCCAGGCCAATCAGGCCGCTGAGCAGTTGGTCGGCGTGCAGGCTGGGTTTGAGCAGTAGGCCGATCCCGGTCAGCCCGAGTGCGAGGGCGCCGATGATGCCGGCGTTCAGGCGATGGCCGGTGAATACCAGGTAGATCGCGAGAAAGATCGCCGATGTGTAGTTGAGCGTGACTGCGGTCGCCAGCGGTAGCCGGGTGATTGCCCAGAAGTAAGCGACCAGCGCCGCGAAACCGACGAGGCCGCGGCTGATCTGCCAGTGCCAGTGCGGCGTGGCCAGCGGCACGCCGCGCAGACGAACCAGCGCATACACCAGGACCAGCGAGAGGATGCTGCGGTAGAAGACGATCTCTACCACCGAGTGGGTGGCTGCCACCAATTTGGCGCATACCCCCATGCAGGCGAAGAAGAGGCTGGCCAGAAGCATCCACAGGGATTGCATGTAATCGCTTCGCAAGGCAGGAAACGGCGAATATTACCCCAAGCTTTCCTCAAGTCTGTGGCAGAGGAATTCTTTCGCCGAAGTGGCTACGCCGGTTTCCGGCTTGACCACGGTTTGTCGGGCTGCTTATACTGCTGTCGGCAGGGCAGGATTTCCCATCTGTTTCAGGGAGGCATGGTGGTCAAGGCGATCTTGGTGCGTTGGGCGCTGGTCTCGTTGCTGTGGACGCTGATCCTGACGTCGTTTCCTGTGGGCGTTGCGGCGACAAAAGGGCCCGTCCTGATCGGTCTTGACGCGGAGTTTTCCTGGCCAGGAAGTACCTCGGCGCAGGCAATCGAGCAAGGCATCCTGATCGCCATCGACGAAATCAACCGCAGTGGTGGTGTTCTCGGAGGGCGACCACTCGAACTGGTCAAGAAGGATAACGGGACGATCCCTGCGCGCAGTATCCGCAATCTCAGGGAATTCGCCCAGGCTACGGACCTGGTCGCCGTGTTCTGTGGTCGATTCAGCCCGACCGTGATCGAGGCGCTGGAGACCGTGCACGCCTTGCCGCTGATTCTTCTGGACCCATGGGCCGCGGCCGACCTCATCACCGACAACGGCTTTTCGCCCAACTATGTTTTTCGGCTGTCCCTTCGTGACAGCCATGCCATGCCCGCCTTGCTCCGGTACGGCAGCAGCAAGGGGATCAAAACTTTCGGAATGATGGCCCTCAACACGACCTGGGGGCGAAGCAATCTGGCTGCGGCGGAACAGTATGCGGCGAAGGCTCGACCACAGCTCAAACTGGTTGGCGTCCGCTGGTTCAACTGGCAGGATCAGAGCCTCCTGGACAAGTACCTCGATCTCAAGCGCTTGGGAGCCAAGGCCATCCTGCTGGTGGCGAACGACCGCGAAGCAACGATCCTGCTGAAGGAAGTGGCGAGCCTGCCGAAGGCCGATCGGCTTCCCGTCTTGTCCCATTGGGGGGTGTCGGGTGGGCAGATGTCAGAAGCCGCGGGCTCGGTGTTGCCCGAGGTGGATTTCGTCATGGTTCAGACCTACAGTTTCATCGGCGATGAGCGGCCGCGCACGCGCCAGGTGCTGGATGCTGCAAATCTTCTTTTCGGCTTTCCCGATGCGCGTGCCATTGCTTCACCGACCGGGCTCGCCCATGCCTACGACCTGACCCACATTCTGGCTCGTGCGATCAACCATGCCGGGTCGACCGATCGGCTGGCGGTGAGACAGGCGCTCGAAGAGGTGCGCGACTACGATGGACTGATCAAGCGTTATCGACGCCCCTTTGATGCAGGGCGCCACGATGCACTGAGCGAATCCGACGTAATCATGACCCGTTATGCACCCGATGGGGCCATCGTCCCGGTTGCGCACGGGCGTCGTTAGCCGGCGAATACGGCAGCCGTGAACTTCCTGTCGAGGCTGCGCGAACGCGCAAAGGCAAGCCTCGCTGTGCGCCTGGCACTGTTGATGGGGGCGCTGGCGTCCGCCACTGCGACCTTTCTTGCGGCACTGTCCTTCCTGGTTTCCCAGCGCCTGATCACCGAAAACGCCCGGATTGCCTTTGACTCCCAGACAGAAGTCGTTGCTCGGCAGCTTGAATTCGAGATTCGCTCGCTCGATCGAATGCTCAGGGCGATGGCCGCCAATGCCTTCATCAGCAACGGTCTGGTCGATTCCCTGGGCCGCGACCAATACCTGATTCCTTTCCTGCGCGATCAGGCCTTTCCGGGCGCTTGGGAGGGCGAGCTGTGGCTCGTCGATTTCGAGGGCAAGCCGATCGCCGCCAATGATCCTGACTGGCGCTTCGACCACCAGGGTTCTCTCGCCCTGAGGGCCGCGCTGGCAGGGGGGCATGTCCAGGTTGAGCTGGCGCATCAGGAAAATCTTTTGTTTGTCGCTCCCGTCGTGTTTCCGCCGACAGGAAGCATCGAAGGCGCCGTGGTCGCCGTACTCAAGTATGAATCGCTCCTCACCGGTTCCGGCATGCTCATGGGACAAGGGGGCTGCCTGATGCTGCGGATGGGGGAACGCGAGATACCGATTCCCGAGGGATGTCACAGGGGCTCAGACCCGCCCATGCTCTTCAGGCGTCTGGATCTCCCCGAGAGTTTTCTTCCACTTCGTCCCGAACTGCAGCTCTACACCAATTCCGAGACGGTTTCTGTCGCCACGCATTACCTGATTGCCGGCTATTTTCTGGTTGGCGGAGCTGTCGTGCTACTGGTTTTCCTGGTCAGCAAGCGGTTGTCGGCTCGCATCGTCGAGCCGCTGGCGCGCCTGAGCGAAACGGCGGACAGCATTGTCAGTCTGCAGCGGCTCGATCTGCGGGCGCCGGAGCTTGGCGCCGATGAGTCAGCGCGTTTGTCCAGGTCGTTCAACAAGATGGTTGAGAGCCTCCAGCTCGCACAGGCACACCTGATCGACGATATCGCCCGTCGGGAGCAGATCGAAGAAGCACTGCGCCGGAGCAACCGGCAATTGCGGATGATCAGCGACTGCAATCAGGTACTGATCCGCAGCTCCGACGAAAGCGAATTGGTCAACACGGTCTGCCGGATCATCGTTGAAGTTGGTGGCTACCATAGGGCCCATGTGGTTTACTCCGAGGGTGACAAGGCCCGTACGCCTCGTCCGGTGGTCGCGCAGTCCAGCCACAAAGAGGGTATTCTCGACGAGTGGAACATCGGTTCGGCGGACAGTGAGTGTGCAGGCAGATCTCATGGCATGGTCATGCGCAGTGGTCAACCCTGCGTGATCAAGGACATTGACAGTGATCCACGCTTCACGCCCGGGTGTGTGGCCGTTGGCGAACGCGACTATGCCGCGCTGTTCGCGTTGCCGCTTCTGGCCCAATCCGGAACACTCGGCGTCTTGAATATCTTCTCGGCAACAGCGCATGCTTTCGATCGCGATGAAATCGTCCTGTTGAGTGAACTGGCCGGCGATCTGGCCTTTGGCATCGGGGTGCTGCGCGTGCGGGTAGAGCGTGACCAGGCTGACAAGGCACTCTGCGAGAGTGCGTTTGTTCTCAGACGATCGCAGGAAGTCGGTGGCCTGGGTTCCTATTATTTCGACGTACGTGCAGGTACCTGGATCAGTTCTGAGACGCTCGACCAGATCTTCGGCATTGATGGTTCCTTTCCGAAGACCGTCGCTGGCTGGACCGACCTTGTCCATCCGGAAGACAGGAAGGACATGCTCGAGCATCTTGGCGACCACGTCCTCGCCAGAGGAAATCGCTTTGACCGGCAGTACCGTATCCTTCGTTATAGCGACGGTCAGGAGCGCTGGGTGCATGGACTCGGGGAACTCGAATTTGATGAGCACGGTGTGGCGATCAAGATGATCGGCACAATCCGGGACATTACCGCGAGCAAGCAGGCGGATCGGGCACTGCTGGAGAGCGAGCACAAATACCGGGAACTCGTCGAGAATGCCAATATCATCATCGTGCGCCTGAATTCGCAGGGGATGATCATCTTCATCAACGAGTTTGGCCTGGAGTTCTTTGGTTACTCGGAGGAAGAACTTCTGGGACAGCATGTGGTTGGGACAATCGTCCCGCCGTTTGCCGATGACGGGACAGATCTTCGGGCGATCGTCCAGGACCTCGTTCTTGACCCCGGGCAGTTCACTCATCACAGCAACGAGAACATGTGCCGCAACGGCAAGCGGGTGTGGATTGCCTGGACCAACAAGGCGATCTGCGATGCGCAAGGCCAGGTGCAGGAAATCTTCAGTGTCGGACTGGACATCACCGAGCGTAGACGCGCCGAGGCTGCATTGCGGGAAAGCGAGGAACGCTTCGCCAAGGCCTTCCATCTGAGTCCGGCGCCGATGGGCATTTCGGAAATCGAAAGCAGCCGCTTCATCGACGTCAATGTCAAATTCGAGCGCATGCTGGACTATGGCCGCGAAGAATTGATTGGGAATACTGCCAAGGAACTCGGGGTCTGGGTCGATCCTGAGGCGCGCGAACGGATGATCGCGCAACTTTGCAGGGATGGTTTTTTCCCGGAAACGCCCATGCGTTTCCGGACCAGGACGGGTGATGTTCGAGAGGCACTCTATGCAGCGGAGACCTTGCGTCTTGGCGATGAAAGGGTATTGTTGTCACTGATATTCGATGTCACCGAGCGTAAGCGTGCCGAGGAGGAGTTGCAGCGGCATCGCGACCATCTCGAGGAATTGGTCGCCGAGCGTACTACCGAGTTGCGGCGGGCGATGACGCAACTCGTCCAGTCGGAGAAGCTGGCAGCACTCGGCCATCTGGTCGCTGGCGTCGCGCACGAACTGAGTACCCCCCTTGGCAACACGCGCCTCGTCGCCAGTCTGTTCGCCGGGCAACTGCGCGACATTGCCGACGCTTTCGCTACCGGCACGTTGCGTCGCTCGCAGATGGACGAGTTTCTCGGCCAGGGTCGCGAAGCTGTCGTTCTCCTGGAGCGCAACAGTGCTCGTGCCGCTGACCTGATCGGGCACTTCAAGCAGGTGGCGGTGGACCAGAGCAGTGCCCGTCGTCGTTCTTTCGACCTGGGTCAGCTAGTCGAAGAAATGCTGGTCACCTTGCGGCTGACCTTCAAGCACACGCGGCACCGGATCGACGTGGACATCCCGGCCGGGTTGGTCATGGACAGTTACCCCGGGCCGCTTGAACAGGTCATTACCAATCTGGTCACCAACTCGCTGGTGCATGGTTTTGAGGGTATCGACGAGGGGCGCATCGAGTTGCAGGCGCAGGCCCTTGGCGAGCAGCAATTGGTCATTCGCTATCTTGACAATGGCGTGGGTATTGCCACAGAAACGCTCAACCGTATCTTCGAACCGTTTTTTACCACCCGCCTGGGGCAGGGTGGCAGCGGGCTGGGCTTGTACATCGTCTATAATCTGGTAACCGGCATTCTCGGCGGGACGGTCGAGGTGGCCAGTTCACCTGGTCACGGGGTCGGCATTACCCTGATGCTGCCTCGGTCCGCCCAGGAACGTTCGGTGCCTGCGTAAAAGGGCGAAGGAAGTCTGGCCCTGAGATGTCCCCCAAATCCGGTCATCCGAGAGGTGAAAAATGCCCCCGGAAGGCCAGCGAAGGTCTGACTGGTGGCGGTGATGACAAGGGGTTGTCCTGAATCAATCTTCCATGGTAGGTGTTCGGTTGCACTCCTCCAGCAGGTAAGCAACAGAACGATAGGTCCGCCCGCTTTCTGCCGTCAGACCGATTTCACAGGTTCGGTTGCTGGAGACGCCGCGCATGCAGCTCGCTGGCAGTTCGTCGTGAATCTTGCGCAGGGCATGCTGGTTCAACTCCGGCACCACGAAACCGCGATCGCCCGAGAAGCCGCAGCAAGATACCCCTGCCGGCGCAATCACCCGTTCGACACAGGCATGGACGACTTTCTGCAGCTTGGCGTCCGAACCACTCTTGCGTACGCTGCAGTTGATGTGCAGGGCAATCGGGCCGGCCTGCCTGACCAGCCTGAGCCTGGGCAGGAGCGCATCGTGGGCAAATTCGTGGAAGTCGAGGAGTGGCAGGCGGCCAGCCAGATATTCCTGCATGCGCACGCTGCAGGTACTGGCATCCATGATGATCGGGTAGCGGCCGTGCTCGCTGGCGGCGTCGAGTACCGCCTCGAGGCGCGCGGCACTGGCGTTGGCTTCTTCAGCCAGGCCCTTGCTGGCCAGCATCTGGCCACAACAGAGACGGTCAAATTCCGGTGGCAGGCGGGGGGCATAACCGGCGCGGACCAGCACTTGCTGGATCACCTCGCCGAGTTGCGCTTCGCCTGCGGCATTCGGCCCAAAAATCCGTCCGCCGCAGGCCGGAAAGTAGACCACCGGATCGCCGTTACCCTGATGCGCCCTGACCGCCCTGCCGGCGCGCGGCATGGCCGTTTTCCAGGCGCCACCGGAGAGTATGCCAAGTGCCTTGTCGCCAACGACCGCACTGGCCAGGTGGCCGAGCTGCAATCCCAGGCGGGCAGTCGAAGCGACGGCTCCGAAGTGCTCGCCAGTCCAGCGGCCGACGCTGCGCGCGAGATCACTCTGGGCGCGGCCGCGCAGGCGACGGGTCAGGTCGCCGGTATTGATCGCCACCGGACAGGCGGTGGAGCATAATCCGCAACCCGCGCAGGTATCGAGCCCAAAGTAGGGATAATCCTTGCCGAGTGCGCCGGCAGGCTCGCCAGCAGCGCTGCGCCGCGACAGTTCGCGCCAGCTGACGATGCGCTGGCGCGGCGACAGGGTCAGTTGGTGCGAGGGGCACAGAGGTTCACAGAAGCCGCATTCGATGCAGCGATCGACGATGTCCTCGGCGGGAGGCATGGGCTTGAGGTGTTGCAGGTGCGCCGCCGGATCGTCATTCAGAATGACTCCGGGATTGAGGCGGTTCTCCGGGTCGAACAGCATCTTGATGCGGCGCATCAGGTCGGTGGCCTGCTTGCCCCACTCCATTTCGACGAAAGGTGCCATGTTGCGCCCGGTGCCGTGTTCGGCCTTCAGCGAGCCGTCATACTTCTCGACCACCAGCTTGCAGACCTCGTCCATGAAGCCGGCGTAGCGCTGCACTTCCGCCGGATCTCCGAAGTCCTGGGTGAACACGAAGTGCAGATTGCCCTCCAGAGCGTGCCCGAAGATGATCGCCTCGTGGTAGCCGTGTTGCTTGAGCAGAGCCTGCAGGTCGAGCGTGGCCGCAGCCAGGGAGGCGATCGGGAAAGCCACATCCTCGATGATCACCGTCGTGCCGGCGCGGCGCATCGCGCCGACCGAGGGGAAGGTGCCCTTGCGTACTTTCCAGTACATTTCGCAGGTTTCCGGGTCGGTCGAAAAGTACGGCGCTTCGACGGTCGCAACGCCGGTCATTGCCGCGAGGGCGGCATCGATATGTGCCTGCAGCCCGCGGGTATCCTGCGAACGAACCTCGACCAGCAGGGCGGCGACGGAATCGCCGAGCGCACGGATGATCGCTGGCAGGCCGGGCTTGTTTTCCACGGAACGCAGGGCGGCGCGGTCGAGCAGTTCCACCGCCGAAACCGGTTGTGGCTTGAGGCGAACCACGGCCTGGCAGGCAGTCTCGATATCCGGAAAGAAGATCAGCGCGCTGGCCTTGCACGGATCTTCCACCACCGTGCGATAGGTGATTCGGGAAATGAAGCCCAGCGTGCCTTCAGAGCCGATCATCAGATGCGTCAGGATTTCGAGCGGATCGCGGTAATCGACCAGCGCGTTGAGGCTGTAGCCGGTGGTGTTCTTGATCTTGAACTTGTGCCGGATACGGCCGGCCAGGGCGGTGTCGGCAAGGGTCTGCTCTGCGAGGCATTCAAGTTCATCGAGAAGCCTGGCGTGGCTCTGACGGAAAGCGGCAACACTGGCTGCTTCCTCGGTATCCAGCACACAGCCATCGACCAGGATGACACGCATGCCGGCGAGGGTTCGGTAACTGTTCTGGGCGGTGCCACAGCACATCCCGGAAGCGTTGTTGGCGGCGATGCCGCCGATCTTGCAGGTCGCGATCGATGCCGGATCAGGGCCGATCTTGCGCCCCAGATGGGCGAGTCGACGATTCACTTCGCTGCCCACGATTCCCGGTCCCAGGCGAACGCTCAGTGCATCGGCAGCCACCTCGAAACTGGCAAAGCCTTCTCCGATGAGAACCAGGACTCCGTCGGTCACTGCCTGCCCGGAGAGGCTGGTACCGGCAGCGCGGAAGGTCAGGTGAATGCGGTGCTGTCGGGTGACCGCCAGCACGTGCAGCAGGTCGGCCTCGTTTTCAACGACCACTACGACGCGCGGTACCAGCCGGTAAAAACTGGCATCGGTGCCCCAGGCCAGCCGGCGCAGTTCGTCGGCAATGACCCGATCAGCGGGAAAATGCGTGTGCAGGTCAGAAATTAGCGATTTCATTCCAGTCTTCTCCTCTAGAGACGCGACCGATGGTGACGTTTGTTTGCATGCAAATTTCTCGGCGCATTCGGCCTATGCTAACAAATTGCATATTGAGAAAGTGCTTGCACAAAGAATAATCACAATCAGAGATGGAATCGTCCGAAAATCGCTGAAATCACTCATCAAAGTCCGGCTTTTTGGGGCGCCGTTTGCCGCCCGTGGCGCGCTCGGCAGGTGCCGGGCCGGACTTTTTCAGGGTGAGCACGGCAACCGCAGAAAAACCCGGAAAAGATTTGCTCAAGGGCATTCAAGCGATTGAAGTGTATGACATCTCGGCGGTATCATCACAGGCACCGCCAAACCACGATCCGGCGTCGACTTTTCGCAACAGACACCCCCCCATTGGAGAAAGAGATAGATGGACAAGATAACCCCGCCGCCCGCAGCAGGCGCTGAAGATAAGGCCGGTACCCCTGACAATCCGGCGGTTCCTGCTGCCAAACCGGCAGGACGGGCTACCAGGACACGTGCTCCTGCCACGACCACGCGTTCGGCACAGCCGCGCAAGGCCTCTGCCGGTGACATTGCACCGGCGCGTACCCCAGGTGGCATGGAAGCCTATGACGTAGCCGAAGCCGCCAGTTCGGCGATCGAACAGAAGAAAGTCGCCCTGCGTGACATCATCTCTTCGGCGAACGTCGGCGATACGGCTTCCTTGGCCAAGACGCTGGAAGCGATCATGACCGGATCTTCGCCGGATGATGCGCAGGCCCTGCGCAAGGCGCTGCTCGGCAAGGAGGAAGAGCCGGCGGCCAAGCCTGCGACCAGTCCCGACGACGAACTGGCAACCAGTTGGCGCGACACCAATTCCTATCCCTACCGCAACCTGATGTCGCGCAAGGCGTATGAGAAGCAGAAGTACCGTTTGCAGGTTGAGCTGCTCAAGCTGCAAAACTGGGTGAAGGAAACCGGGCAGCGCGTCGTGATCATTTTTGAGGGGCGCGATGCGGCAGGCAAGGGTGGTGCCATCAAGCGCTTTACCGAGCACCTCAATCCGCGGGGCGGGCGCGTGGTCGCGCTCGAGAAGCCGAATGAACAGGAGCGGGGTCAGTGGTACTTCCAGCGCTATGTCCGTCACCTGCCGACCGCAGGCGAGATCGTCTTCTGTGATCGTTCGTGGTACAACCGCGCCGGTGTCGAGCGCGTGATGGGCTTCTGCAGCGAAGAGGAATACCAGGAATTCATGCGTCAGACGCCGGAAGTCGAACGTACATTGGTGCGCAGTGGCATTCACCTGGTCAAGTTCTGGTTCTCGGTCAGCCGCAAGGAACAGCGCCGCCGCTTCAAGGAGCGCGAGGTGCACCCACTCAAGCAGTGGAAGCTGTCGCCGATCGACCTGGCCTCACTCAACAAGTGGGATGACTACACCAAAGCCAAGGAAGCGATGTTCTTCCATACCGACACGGCGGAGACGCCGTGGACGGTGATCAAGTCCGACTGCAAGAAGCGGGCGCGTCTGAACGCCATGCGTTACGTCCTCCACAAGCTGAATTACACCGGCAAGGACATCGAGGCCATCGGCCCGATCGATCCACTGCTCGTTGGCCGTCCGCATGTGGTATACGAACCGAGCGGCTCGGCAATGCCGACTGCCGCACATACGCCGATCCTGTAAGTCGGCGGCGACTCGTGAGGGGCGCCGCAAACGCCCCTGCGACCAAGTCGCTGTGCTGGTCGCTGGTTCAGACTTCGGATCGTCGATGCCCTGCCTGCGCATTCAACAGCTCGTGACCCGCCATGTCGGTCCGATTGAACTCGCGATCGGTGCTGGCGAGTGTGTCTGCATTGAAGGATCTTCGGGCAGTGGCAAGACGTTGTTGTTGCGCGCCATCGCCGACCTCGACCCGCATCGTGGCGAGGTGCGACTTGATGACGCCAGTTGCACGAGCCTGCCAGCGCCCGCGTGGCGGCGCGCGGTGGCCTTGCTGGTTGCCGAGAGCCAGTGGTGGTCGGAAAGGATCCGTGATCACTTCGAGCACGGTATCGATGCGGCGTGGATTGAACGGCTCGGCCTGCCCGTAGCCGCAATGGATTGGGAAGTCGCCCGCTGTTCGACCGGCGAAAGGCAGCGCTTTGCCTTGTTGCGAACGCTGATGCAGGCCCCGTCCGTCCTGCTGCTCGACGAACCGACCGGCAACCTCGACCAGGACAGTACCCGTCGCGTCGAGGCCTTGCTCGACGACTATCGCCGGCAGCGACAGGCGGCGCTGCTCTGGGTCAGCCATGACGCCGGCCAGATCGGGCGCGTTGCGCAACGCCGCTATCACCTCGACGGCGGCAAGCTGCAGGAGAGCGGGCGGCGATGAACGTGCTTGCGCTTTCGCCGTTCGATCTTGCGATCGCCGCGCTCCTGATCCTAGTTCTCGCCGGTCTGTCGCGGCGCCTGCGGATCGGCGTCGAACGCCCGCTGCTGGTCTCGGCCGCGCGCAGCACGGTGCAGTTGTTTCTGATTGGCCTGGTGCTCAAGGTGTTGTTCGAGAGTGCGCAGCCACTCTGGGTGGCCTTGCTGGCAGCGGTGATGCTGGTGGTCGCCGGGCGCGAGGTGATGGTCAGGCAAAAGCGCCGCTTTGTCGGCGGCTGGGGTTTCGGTGTCGGCACCCTGTCGATGTTCGTCTCGTCATTCACGGTGACACTGCTGGCGCTGCTCCTGGTCATCGGCACCGACCCCTGGTACGCGCCGCAATACGCGATACCGCTGCTTGGCATGGTGCTCGGCAACACCATGAACGGCATCTCGCTGGGACTCGATCGTCTGACCCAGGACGCCGCGCAAGGACGAGCGGTCATCGAAGCCAGGCTGGCACTCGGTCAGGACTGGCAGCGGGCGATTTCCGACAGCCGCCGCGAAGCGATGCGGGTCGGCATGATCCCGATCATCAACGCCATGTCTGCCGCCGGCATCGTCAGCCTGCCGGGGATGATGACCGGCCAGATCCTGGCCGGAACACCGCCGGTGGAAGCCGTCAAGTACCAGATTCTGGTGATGTTCCTGATCGCCGGCGGCACCGGTTTCGGCACCATGGTGGCGGTGAGTCTGGGCGCCCGACGCCTCTTCGATGAACGCCAGCGCCTGCGACTCGACCGCTTGCACCTGCCCGCCAACTGATCGGGCTGCCTGGCTGGTCGTCGCCCGCCGGGCGGGCGCACCTCCATGCTCAAGGTGGTTCCGTGGCTGCGGACGTGGCGGTCGCGATATCCATCCAGGCACAGATTTCCAGCCGCAGATCGATGAGATGTTCAGGCTCGATCAGGCGGATGCGGTAGGCACGTGCGCGTTCGCGCGCCGCCGCGCCGTTGCCCTGCTGCAGGCGCCGCGCGGTGAGCAGCCAGGTTTCGCCCATCGCACCACCGACATGGCGGCGCAGGCTGTCCAGGCGGTTGAGGATCGACTGACTGCCGCCTTCGGTGCTGATCTGCACGCCGGTCTTGCACTCGAGAACCAGCAACTGGTTGCGCCACACCAGTGCTGCATCGAGTTCGTTGCTGGCCGCCTCCTGCAGGCCGTGCCCGGCATCGACGCGCAGATTGGTGCCCCAATGACCGTCGGGAATTAGGCCATCGGCCTGCAGACCGGCCAGCGTCAGCCAGGCCCATTCCTCGAGCCAGCCACCACCGGCGTACCTGGCGCTCGCTTCACCGGCAAAGACGAAGCGGCAATCGCCGTCCCATTCCCAGATGCCGGCCTGTTCAAATGCGCGCGCCAGTTCGTGGTTATTCGTGAACAGCGGGCGCTGGGCGAGGATCTCGGCACGGAAAGTACGCACGATGCTGCCGTCCGTACGCGTCTGTGGCAAGGCTTCGCGCGTCAGCCGGTTGACGTAGCCGAAAAAGCCGTTGAGCCGTGGTGCTTCAAGGACCAGATGTTCGGTCAGGTCGGCGCGTGCGGCAGCGGCGCAAACGAAGGTCGGGTTCCAGGTCGGGTCGGTCACTACGCGATAACCCTGTACCTGCAGGACATCGCCGAGCTTGAGCAGATCGGCCGGCAGCAGCAGCGGCGCGCCACCTCCCAGATGCTCGAGTAGGCCGTGGCGGGTATCGCAATACCAGGCATCGCCGAGACCAGCGAGCGCGCCGACAAAACCGAAGGACATCACCTTGGTGCCGCCGCTGGCATTCAGGTCGATCGGCAGGCCGGGATGCTGGCCCTGCAGTTCAGCAGCGAGCTCCTGAGCGTAGCGGCTGATGTTCCCGAGATCGTGGTCGGGCGTGTGCTCGGTGATGCGTACCGCATGGGCCGGCCAGCCGGCATCGTGCAGGACGCGGCTGAATTGTAGTGCACCCTGGCGTGCCGGTTCCGAGTCGCTGGTCGCAATGATCACCATCGCTGGCCGCAGGCGCAGGGCGGGCAGGGTGTTCTGCATGATTTCCTCAGAGGCCAGACAGACGAGGATGCGTGGCTGGAATTGCATGCGATGGTTCCAAAGACGGTCAGCAGGTGCCATTGTGCGCCAGTTTGTAGGCGATCGAGATGGTGCAGGAGCGCCACCAAGCCAGTGTCGATCAGAATACAGGGCTGGTCGCGAAAGTTCATTGAAAAAAGGGAGATTGCCTGTACCGGCACGACCCTGCGATACTTCGCGAATTCCTCGCCAGCACCCTGAGCGCTTAGCCCGACAGTCATCAACCTTCAAAAACGTCAACCCACAGGTCTCACCGCCAATTCCCACTCGCTCATGAAAACTCGCCGCATCCATACCCTGCATCGGCCGGCGGTAGGTGCCAGGCATTCTCCCCCTCTCATTTTTGTCCACGGCGGGTATGCCACCGCCAATTGCTGGGACGCGTACTTTCTGCCCTGGTTCAGCGGCCGCGGCTTCGATTGCCACGCGCTCGACCTCTCCGGCCACGGCGCCAGCGAGGGCCGCGAGCATCTCCACACTTTCGGCATCAACGACTATGCCGAAGACCTCGCCCAGGTGACCCGGAAATTTGATGTGCCGGCGATCCTGATCGGGCACTCGATGGGCACCGTGGTCATTGAACGCCTTCTCGAACGTCAGCAGGCACAGGGCGCAGTCCTGATGGCACCGGTGCCACCGACCGGCATCCTCGGCGCGACGATGAAGATTGCCTTGTCCGAGCCCACTTTCTTCGACCAGCAAGCGCGTGCCATCCGCGGCAAGTACTCGCCGGAGACGCTGCAGATGATGCGCGATGTCTATTATTCACCGGAGACGACCAACGAGAACCTGATCCGCTTTGCGCCATTCTTCCAGTCCGAATCACGACGCGCCATCCTTGATCTGACGCTGTTGGCGATGCACCTTGGCTGGCGCCGGCCAGCGTTGCCGGTACTGGTCATCGGCGGCGAAGCGGACGCGCTGTTCCCGCCGGCCGGGCTGGGCTTGACAGCCGTGCGCTGGCAGGCCGAGGTGGCGGTGGTTCCGCGTGCCGGACATACGCTGATGCTCGACGCCCACTGGGAAGCCGCGGCCGAGCGAATCGCGGCCTGGATCGAGCGGCAGTCATAGGCTGGCACAGGATGCTGAAGCACTGCCAACCCCTCTTCGTCGTCACCCTGCTGCTTGCCGCACCCGTGCATGCCGAGAAGCTGCTCTGTCACGTCACCTACGGCGGTGAAACACGCGACCTGGAAGCGCGGCCGGTCAATTCGCCCTATACCGTCCCGGTGCAGCCGATCGGATCGTACTTCCTCTTCCGCATTGTTTTTCAGAAGGAACCCGCAGATCTGGCGGCGATCAAGCTCTATGTCTTTGCCGATCGGGACAGCGGACCGGTGCCAATCCAGCAGGCAACATACCCTTACCCGCCGGTCGCAGGCAAGCGTGCCGGCTACGGCTTTACGGGCCTCCACCATGTCTATGAGCCGATTCGTGACGGCGAGCTGCAATACTGGTGCGACTGGTCTCCCAGCGAGCCGACACGATGAGTGGGCAGAGCAGGCTGCTCCTGCTGATCACTTTGCTCGGCATACTTGGGGCCATGCTTGCCGGGAGTGTACGCGCCGAACCCGTCCGTCTGATTTTCGTCGGCGACATCATGCTCGACGATGGTGCGGGCCGCCTGATCCGCCGCGGCGGCGATCCTCTGGCACCCTTCGCGGCGCTGCTGCAGGACGCAGACTACCGTATCGGCAACCTCGAATGCCCGATCGCCACGAGCGGACAAGCGCGGGACAACAAGATTTTCAGCTTCCGCGCCGACCCGCGCGTGCTGCCAGTTCTGCGTGGGCGATTCGATGCGCTTGCTGTGGCCAACAATCATTCCGGCGATTACGGTCAGGCGGCGTTTCTCGAAACCCTCGGTCATCTCGCTGGCAACGGCATCGCCGCCGTCGGTGGCGGTCGCCATCTGACCGAGGCGCATCGTCCGCTGTGGATCGAACAACGCGGCCTGCGCATTGCCGTACTGGCCTACAACGAATTCAAGCCGCGTGCCTTCGAAGCCGGAGCCGAATGGCCGGGAATCGCCTGGAGCGAGGATAGCCAGGTCGTTGCAGACATTCGTGCTGCGCGCGCGGCCGGCGCCGACCTGGTGATTCCCTTCATGCACTGGGGCTGGGAACGAGAAAGGCAAGCGAGCGAACGGCAGCGGCAACTGGCCCGATTGATGATCGACGCCGGTGCCAGCCTGGTGGTCGGCGGGCATCCGCACGTGACGCAAGACATCGAGTACTACCAGGGCAAGCTGATCGTCTATAGTCTCGGCAACTTCGTCTTTGATGGTTTTGATCTCCCCGCCGCCCGGACCGGCTGGCTGCTGCGCCTGTCTCTCGACAGGCATGGACTGGTCAGTTGGGATACCGTGGCCGCACAGATCGACGAAGACGGCACCCCGCACCCGCAGGCGGGTACCCCCACACCCTGCGGCCGCGCCGGGGATCGCCTCGTCAGGGAATGCGTCCAGCCCTGAGATCGCACACAGACCCCTTCAGCGACAGACCTTGATGCCATTCCTCAATAACCTCCGGGTTCGACGGTAAGCCTTGGCGTTCATGCTTGCGGGCAGCCAGAGCATGACAAAAAGCGGTACATTCTTGTTTTGAAGAGTCGTTGGGGATCGATCGGAAGATGGGGCAGGAGCAGGAGGCGTGCAGCGCGGAGTTCTGGCACGTTACCCGCCTGGTCGCCGTGCATGCACCGCGCGTTGCCGCAGGCAGAGACGCATGTTGACGCTGTTGCGCGCCTGGCGCGAGCGTGGCTGGACGCCGATCGATGCAGCGAGCTACGCGCAAGCCTGGCAACAGTACGGCGGCAGCGTCGCTACGCACCCGCTCGTCGTCGAGCGGCTGGCGGGGCTGGCGGCGATACCGGTGCGTTACCTCGGCTGGTTTGCCGGCGATCGGCTGCTCGCGGCGATTCCCTGCTGGGGACGTTATCTGGCGCTGTCCAAGGTGGTGCTCAAAAAGCGCGGCCAGCGCGGCCTGTTCGACCTCGGTAATGCCGAGATCATTCTGCCGATCGCTGCCGAGGCCTCCGTGCCGGTGCGTGTCCGAGTGCCCTACGTCTCCGAACTCAACGCCGCGCGCATCAGTACGCTGCGGCCGCAGCCGCAGGGCCTGGCGCTGGCGCGCGCCCCCGAAGACTACGGCAAGAAGTTCCGCTACAACCAGCGCCGCGAATGGCGCCTGCTCGAAGAAGCGGGAGGCAGCGTTCGTTCGATGCTCGATTTCTCGCCGTCCGAGCAGGCTGCCATCTACGCCGATTTGTTCCAGCGCCGCTGGGGCTTTGCCGCCCGCGGCGCGGCGCACTTGAGCCAAGTCTTTGCGCTGTTGCGAGAATTCATGACCGGTGCGGTACTGTTGTGCAACGGGCAGCCGATCGCCATCCAGATTCTCTACCGCGTCGAGGCCCCGCAGTGGATTTCACTCGAATATATCAATGGCGGAGTAGACCCGCAATGCCGCGAGTTCAGCCCCGGCAGCGTCCTCAGCTTCGTCAACACGCAAGCCGCCTGGCAGGATGCGCGCGCGCTCGGCAAACCCTTGCGCTATTCCTTCGGTCGTGCCGATCGTGAATACAAGGATCGCTGGTGCCATCGTGTGCCAGCCTATCAAATCTAGACAACGTGTCCTCCGCGATGCCAGCGGATTCATCCCCGAGGCCAGTCATGCTTTCACGCAAACCCCAATTACTCTCGCGCTACCGTCGTCAGAAACGCTATCTGCTGCTCTTGGCCGGATTGTTGCTCGTCGTGCTCGGTGTTTTTGTCGCCTGGTGGCTGCTGCCCGGCCTGCTGCTGCTCGGCTGGATCGTGCACGAGGCCTGGTTGGCCGACCATCTCTTCTATTCGCCGCACGATGACTACCAGTACCGATTCCCGCCCGATACCCCCCGGCAGCAGGTGTCGCTACGCGATGGCCGCGTGCAGTTGAGCGAGCCACTGGCGGCTGGCGAGACCTTGATCCTTGAAGTCGAACTGCGCAGCAGCGGACTCGGACGCTGGTTCGATCCGCAGGTCCTGCTTGGTGATGACCGACAGGATTTCGAGCGCAGCGTAATGGGCCGGCGCTATCTGAATGTCTCGGGGCAGGCGGCCGTGCTTGCCCGTAGCGAGTTGCTGATCCAGGGGCGGCACTGCCGTCTGCCGGCAACCGCCACGCTGTATACGCTGGACAACCCGGACTACGCACAGCGCCGCGTCATGGTGCTCGCGCCGCACCCTGACGACGCCGAGCTGGCAGCGTTTGGCCTTTACAGCCGGGCGTCCGAGGTGCTCATCGTGACGCTGACGCAGGGCGAGGTCGAAGCAGAGGCGTACCAGCGTTATGACCTCGATGCCGCGCAGGCGGCAAGGCTGAAAGGCCGCTTGCGCAGTTGGGACAGCATCGCCGTGCCGCTCTGGGGCGACGTTTCGCAGCAGCGCTGCGTGCAGCTCGGTTACTACTGCCTGCAGCTGTCGGCGATGCTCGACGATCCCGCAGAGACCTTTGCTTCCCGCGCGTCGGGCGAGTCCGACATCCGCAGCGCGCGCCGCCACAATCCATTGCCACTGCCAGCCGACACCGATGGCCAGCCTTCGGGGAAGAACCTGCTCGGCGACCTGGTGGCTCTGCTCGAACACTTCCGTCCTGAAATCGTCATCACGCCGCACCCGCAGCTCGACCCGCATCCCGATCACTACGCCACCACCCTGGCAATTGATCTGGCGGCAAAACTGGCGAATTGGCAACCCGAAATCGCCCTGCTCTACGCCAATCACCTGCACGACAACGACCGCTGGCCAATGGGGCCGGCCGGCTGTGGCATCGCCTTGCCGCCGGCACTCGTGCAGTTGCCCGCGGATGCGCTCTGGAGCCCGACGCTGAGCGAAGCGGTACAGCTCGACAAGGCCATGGCGCTGGCCATGCAGCACGATCTGCAGGGCCGCCTGTCGCTCAAGAAGCGCCTGCGCAGGCGCATCCAGCAAGTGCTCACTGGTCGTTCCTGGCCACCCACCGGCGAAAACGAATTCTTCCGCAAGGCCGTACGTCGCCATGAACTGTTCTGGGTACGTCGTTTCGACGCCTGAGGCCGAGGGCACCGGCGAGAAAGCTCATGGGTGTTTTCAAGGAAGGAGTCCGCTGTTATAATCTCGGGCCTGCATGGGGTACGATCAATACCCGTGCCGCTGTAGCTCAGTCGGTAGAGCAGCGCATTCGTAATGCGTAGGTCCCCAGTTCGATTCCGGGCAGCGGCACCAGAAGATCCAGCAGCTAGGCCACTTTCAAAGGTGGCCTTTTTGTTTTCAGTCGTATCAGTGAGCACATGGTAAGCAAAATCCAGCAATCCGGATCAACGTCAGGCAAGGAAAACCTGGTCGTTAGGGTGTCGACAGTTGCGCTGTAATGCAATTCGGGAATGCAATGTTGCTTATAAAACCGTCTTTCGCCGCGGGGCCTTGTTTCCTGAATGGCTTTATTCATTCTCAAACCCTTGGCTGGCAAATTTCAGCGTCCGGCTGTTCTCGGTGACGGTGCGCACGACATGATCCGGCGCCCCACCCGGTATCTCCGCCTCCACCTCGATGGTTACCGTCACTCGGGTTCCAACGAGACCAACCAGATGCGAAATCACTTCATCCGCGATACGGCTGGCGTCGCGGCCAACGCGAGTGGCATCGAGGACGGCCGTGCCGTGGAAACGCTTCGGTCTGGCGGCGACAGGCTGAACTTCGCTTCCCGGTTCCCCGGCCTGTGGGCCAGAAATCGTTCCGGGACCGCCCCAGGTCGGCGCTGCCGGGGCACGCCTCGAACCCAGGTCCGCGCGCTCGGCATCGAGCTGCCGGACGGCCACCTCGGGCTTTATCAGCAGGCCCGGCGCGTGAGCATCGATCAGGGTCAGCATCTGCCCCGCGCGCAAGCCCTGGTAGCGACCCGCCGCCTCGTCGAAACTGTCGGCGAAGGCAAAGCCGTCCTGTGTCCACGTCAGCAGATTCACGCCGTCACTGATCGCGTGCAGCAGAACGCTCGAATCCTTGAGCCGGGGCAGGTAGAGGTAGCGCGCGAAATCCTCGATCAGTTGTCTCACCGCCACGTGATCGCCGCGCCAGAGCGGCACGCGCTCCAGTTCCATGCGCAAGCGTGTTGAGGCAAAGGTGGTCAGATACAACTCGTCACTGCGCAGTTTCCTGCTGACGCGCACGGCCAGCGCGTCCGTCCCGGATAGCCGCTGTGCTTCCCAGGTGATCGGCGCTTGCGGTGTCGCCTGCACCGGCACCAGCAGCCATTGATAGGTCTCCGGCAGCCTGGCGGTGACCGTGCCATCGGCGGCGGCTCTTTGCGTCTCGGCCTGGGTGACCTGATAGGGAGTCAGATTGAGCTGCCCCTTCTCGGCGAGGATCGACTCCCACGCCAGGTATTTGCGTGCCGCTTCGTCCAGGTCCTGCAAGCGGGTCTTGTCCGCCGCCAGGAAGACCAGCGTATTCCGGTACAGGCGGGGCGCATTGCCGCGAGATTCAAGAATGGCCCGCGCGGCCACTTCGCCGGCGCTGTTGCCTTCCTTGCTGTACGGGTGATTGACGCCCAGCACGACCAGCCGCGCATCCAGATCATCGGGAATGTCGGCGCCGGTTGCCGGCATCGGGTGAATGCGCGCGAAGTCGCCCTTGCGCTCCAGATCCTTGCGCAGGCGTTGTTCGATCTCCTGCGCGACCTTGTCCGGATTGCGTTTGAACTGCTCGGCGCGGTCTTCGGCCAGTTTGGTGACCGTTGGCTGCGTCGAATACCAGTAATGCGGTCCGTCCTGGTAGAGGTAGGTTCCCGCGCCGGCCAGGCGGCGCAGGGCGTCGCCGAACACCGCCGGCGATTCGCCCGGCATCGCGCAGCCGAGCTTCACACGCCGATCCTCGATCCCCTTGTGCGCGGCAGCGGTGGTCGGCGCCGAGCCCATGTAGATCGCGCGCGCCATCCGCCGGCACGCCGAGACACGGCCCAGATTGGGCAAGTCCCGGTCGAGCTTCAACGGCAGCGAGTTCGGCCCGTCGACATCCTTCTCGATCACCGGCACCCAGTTGTCGGAGAGGTAACGCGTCAGCTCGGACTGCACGCGCGCGTCGTCGATCGCCACGTTGCCGGGCAGGATCAGCGGGTTGCGGTCGCCCTTCTCCCACAGACTGTGGATCACCGCTGCCATCAGCCGCAGCACGCCACGCGTGCGCTGGAATTTGACCAGCGTCGACCAGTCGGTATACAGCCGGTCGAAGACTTCCGGGTGTATCGGGTACGCCGCCCGGATGCGTTTCTCGTAGTCGTTTTCGCGGCACTCGGGCGGAAACTCCGCCTGCTGCGTGCGATAGAAATCGGCGAAGGCGCGCGCCACCACGTCCCGGTCCTTGAATTGCGTTGGGTCGGCAAGCGGCTGGAACAGCCGCCGGCGAACGATCTCGAAACCCTCTTCGGCGCTGGCCGGGCGCCAGGAGGCTTCGACACGCCCGACGACGTTGCGCAGCCGGTCGAGCGCCTCGCGGCCGCGCGTGCCGCCGACTTCCACGTCGTTGGCCTGCGTGTGTGGCGAACTGGAGGTATCCGACGCCGGCAAGCTGATCACCAGCAGGCAGTTCTTCGCCAGTTTGGCCGATTCGGTCAGTAGCTGCGCGAAAGTGAATTGCGTCTCGAAGCCCCCGGCCGGCAGGTCGCTCTGGTCGTGGAGCTGCCGCGCATAGGCCACCCACTCGTCGACCAGGATCACGCACGGGCCGTAGTCGTTGAACAGCTCGCGCAGCACGTCACCGGGGCTGGTTGCCTGTTCATCGTCGGCGGCCAGCCGCGCGAACGCCGTCTTGCCGCCAAGCTGCCAGGCCAGTTCGCCCCACAGCGTGCGCACGACCGTGCCATCGGGCTTGGTCGACGGGTTGCCCGGCGAAATCTTGTTGCCCACCAGCACCACGCGCCGGACGGGCGGAATCCTGCTGGCGCCCGCGGCGGACATCACCTCGTCGATGCCGGCCAGTTCGGTCGGCGCGATGCCCGAGAACAGGTGGTAGAGCGCCAGCATCGAGTGGGTCTTGCCGCCACCGAAGTTGGTCTGCAGCTGCACGACCGGGTCACCGCCGCCGGTGGTGAGGCGCTGCACTGCGCCGACCAGCATTCCTTTCAGGCTTTCGGTCAGGTAGGTGCGGCGGAAGAACTCCACCGGGTCCCGGTATTCGTCGGTCCCCTCGCCCAGATGCACCTGCCACAGATCGGCGGCGAATTCGGCCTGCTGGTAACGGCCGCTGGCCACGTCTGAATGCGGCATCACCACTTCGCGCCAGGGCTTGAGGTTGCCGGCGACGCCGCTTTCGACGGCCGTGCTGGCCGATTTCCGCTTTTCACTGCGCGCCTGCTCGTCGAAGCGGACGCGCAGCAGCTCCATCTTCATCTTGTCCACGTCGTCCGCTTGCGCGGCCGAAACGGCGGACAGCAGGCGACCGGCGGAATCGAGGGCACGGTAGGCGTCGTCGCTCGAGAAGGGTTCCTGATGCGCCCAGGCGTTGCGCACGCCCAGCAGTTCATTGACCAGGCTGCGTTCGCTCTTGCCGAGAATCTGACGAAACACCTCGGCCCATTTGCGGTCCATGACCACCAGCGAGGCGGCGACGTCCTGGAGGGATTCGCCCTTGCCGGCGGCAAGGCGGGTATCGGAGAGGATGTCCTTCACTTCGAAAGCCCAGCCGTTGCCATACTTCGCTTTCAGTTCCCGCTCGATGAACGGCAGCAGGCCGCTTTTCAGAAGCTCCAGCGCTTTGCCGACGCGCTCGTGGTTGGTAATCGCCATGGCTGCTTATTCCTGATCGAACATGTCGGGGGTGCCTTGCGGCATCGTGCTCTTCGCTTCGCGCGCCAACCGGGTGATTTCCGGCCAGCTCTGCACGAGACCGTTGTAGGCCATGGCCTCGACGGCGCGCTTCTTGCGTTCGCACAGGGTGTAGAGGCGGTAACAGAGTTCGCGGGCGGTTTCGGCCTTGCTGCCGAGCTTGGCGACCAGCCCGGCGGCGGCGCTCTCACCGCCGGATGCCAGTGCGCGAATGAGCTGGTGCACGATCTCCCAGTGCGTGAGCCGCTTGTCGGTCAGCGGGTCCCAGTTGGCCGGCAGCTCGTCCGGTTTGAGGAGGCGCACCTTGCCTTTACCCGCGACGACCATGCCGGCCCCGACAAGCCCAGCCATGCCTGTGTTCTTGGCCTGTGCCAGTACATTAGCAACCCCGAAATCGCCTTCGTTGAAGCCTATCTGGTCGAACCAGGTGAGCGCCCAGCGGCTGTCGGCATCGAAGTCGCTTTCCTGCTCGGCCAGCGCTTCGTCGAGGGTCTGGTTAATCAACGCCAGTGCGGCGCGCACCGGCAGCGACTTGCCTTCGGCGTCGAGCACCTTCGCGTAGCGCGTATAGACGGCCATGCCGGGGCCGATCGCCGCCTGCGCCAAATCCACAGGGGCGATGTTGCCGGCTTGCAGGCGTGCCAGCGCCTGAGGGAGTTCGGCCTTGAGGGAGGTCACGAAATCGCGGCGGGTGGCGGTGGGTGCGTTGGCGGGTCGCTGGCGGCAGACGAGGACGATGCTGGAAGCGAGGGCGTTGGTCCCCGAGCCGATCATACGGTTGCTCAGTTCGGTGCGCATTGGCCAAGTGCCGCTGATGGCGAAACCGGCCTCGATGACGGCAGCCAGGAAGGTGTCCCAGCCGGTATTGGTTGTGCCGTCCGCGCCGTTACTCTCCGCCTGCTTGAAGGCATAGTAGATGGTTACGGGAAAGGCCGGATGCGTCTGTTCCGCAAGGCGATGCATCGCCTGCGTCATCCCGTACAGGAAGAAGGTCTCGGCCTTTGCCTTACTGCCGTGGCGGTAGGGCGTGGCCACCAGTTCCTCGGCTTTGGGTACGGCCAGTATGGCAAAAAGCTCGGGGAAAACGGGCTTTAGCGCGCGACGCAGCCAGACGTAGAAAAAGTCCGACAGGTCAGCGTAGCCGATGTTGTCGTAGTACGGAGGGTCTGTAGAGACAACTTTACTATCGCCAATAGACTGATTTTGGGCATCCGCTTGCTGGACAAACCCTCTCGCAACGCTAGGTAGGTAGTTGATGACTCGTACTATCCAGTCAAGGGACACAAGGTAATTTCCAGAAGATGCCGAAAATGGATTCCCTTCCGCATAGTCCCATGCCATGGGGACAGCTTGGCGCGAGAACACATGCCCAACGCCCAAGTTTTTTGGGTCAGATCTCCAAGTGCAAATACTCGACCAATAATCGGCTGACTTACTGACTCCAAAGCCCAGGTACACCCCCACCGCATCCGCATACGCCGTGGCTCCAGTGCCGACTTTATCCAGGGCTTTCCCGTCGTCGGGCAGGCCAGCAGCGATGGCATCGCGTTTCACCCGCTCGCGCGCTTCCTGCACCAGATCGGAAAAGGTCGTCAGCGCGACGAGTTGGCGGGGGGTGAATAGGTCCCCGTAGGTCGTCAGGCCGTAGGGTGGCGTCCAGTGCGAGCGCATGTCCGCTGGCAATGGCGTTTCCGGCTTCCATTTGGGTTGCGCGGTCAGGGCAATGGCTTCCATCTCCGGCGTCGGCGCGAGATACACTCGGCCACGCTCACCCTCGGCCACAATGGCCATCAGCCGCGCCCCCATACGCCCGGCTTTGCCTTCGCTCTTGATGTAGTCGCCGGCCATCGGCGCGCCCGACATCAGGCACCTGAAGTTCGCGCCCCGCGCCAGCTTGGTGCCGTTCTTCGCCGCTGCCGCATCCTTCGGCTTGCCCACCTTCACCGTGAAGTGATAGCCGCCGTCCTCGATCACCGGCTCGATATAGGCTTCCTTCCCAGCCTTGGTCGAGAGCATGAAGGTCGAGGCCAGCGGCACATCGACATGGGCGAAGGCCGGGTTGGGGCTCTTGACCGTGCGCGCCCACAGCCAGGCGATCACCGTGAGTTTCCTGCCCGTATAATGGCTCAGGTCGGGTCGATCTTTCGCCATGTCGGCGGTGACTTCGATCTTCGGGTAGAGATGGCCGATGCGCGTCTCGGCCTCGTCGCGCATCCACTGGCCGTAATGGCGCACGTCCTCGGCCAGGCCGGTCGCTCCCCGCCACGATCCCGATGCGTCCAGCTTGCGGCGCGATTCCGGATTGACCGGCGGCTTGCCGGCAAACTTCGGCGGTATCTCGATCATCGCCTTGTTGATCAGCACCGCCACCGGGTTCAGGTCGCTGGCGTAGCTCTCCAGCCCCAGCCGCTGCGCTTCGAGCGGCAGCGCTCCGCCGCCGGCGAAGGGGTCATGAAAAGCCGGCAGCTTGTAGCGGTCGAAGAGTTCCTTCGCCCGTGGATGGTCGGCATTCTCGGCGCAGGTGTAGCGCCAGCTCTGCCAAATTTCGTCGCGCGCCTGCTGCAGCACGGTCTCGTTGGTCGTGTTCTCCCACTTGATCAGTTCCTCGATGATGCGGAACAGCCGCTGCCGTTCCTTCTCCTGTTTCTTCTCGGTGGGGAAGATGTCCGGATGCGCCGACGGGTCATCGACCATCTGCGCGAAGATCACCGCCCGCGCCGCCGCCAGCGGCCGCCGCGCCCACCACAGATGCAGCGTCGAAGGGTGTCCGTGGCGAATGGATTTCTCGCGCGCGCTGGCGATGTTGATCGCCTCCAGCGGCAGCGCGACTTCGATGAGTTTCATTTTGGTTGTCATGGGGCAAAGAATGTCCTGTCAAGCCAATCCGCAAAGACGTCGGCAGCGGGAAGATCGGGGTCGAGATACCGTGCGCTGATGGCCTGACCCAAGGGTTTGCCGGGCTCATCCTGCCAAGCCAGCCACGTGTGAATCTTCGCTTTGGGTTTCTTCAAGTCGTCGAATCGGCGCTGGCCGTCTGGAATCCTATCGACTGATTGTTCGACGTGGGCAAACAGTGGGTCGCCCGCTGGCACAAGAAAACTCAGAAAGTCTTCGAGGATGCCGGGTATCTGATTGTCGGGCATCAGCCAGATGCCGACGCGAGGGAGCAAGGTGTTTTCCGGTGCTTCGATGACCAAGCCATCGCGTGTCGGGGCAGCCGGAAGATGGCCATAGCCCGCTTGTTGCAGACGGTGAGCCACGGCTTGCCAGCGGGCTTGAAGGTCGGTGTCGGCATCGAGCAGGATACCGAGCGCAACGAGGTCGCTTTCCTTGAGGCGGGCGGCTATGCCTTCGATCAGCGGGTCTTTCCCGCCGTAAGGATGGACATGGTCGATCTTGCCGAGATTTCTTGCACCACAAAGATTCTTGACGACATGTTCATCATCCGGCCCCTCGACCATCAGTACGCGTTTGCCAGTCATTAGCGCACCTCGATCTGGTCACGCGTGACGAGCGTCAGTTCTTGTTCCGTAAACTGGGTAGCAATGACCCTGTTTTCACGCCGCGTCAATCGGACCAGAGCACCATCCTGTGGGCTTTCGCTCGCCGCCTGCTGGAAGGCTCGAACGCAATCCCAGCTGTGCGAGGTGGCAAACACCTGCACGTTCAACGTACTGGCTAGACGGAAAATGGTGCGCCAGATTTCGGTCTGCACGGAATAGTGCAGACCATTTTCGATCTCGTCGACAAGTAGCACACCATTTCGGGCGTTGCAGAGAGACAGAATGATGCCGAACAGGCGATTGACGCCATCGCCAAAAGAACGTAGGGGAACAGGCGATGAATGGGCTGTGCTGCGGGCGATGGCTGTGCGCGCACGTGAGCCACGCTCGTCGCTGCCGACCACCGATACGGCCTGTATGTCTGTCGAGATGATCTGCAATGCCTTGACGACTTCGGACTCCACATCGGTCAGGGCGATGGCGTCCCACAGTGCGGCCATCTGGCTGGTCGAGCGGGAACTGAATGGGTCAAGGTAAACACAGGCAAATGGTGTCGCGTCAGCTTCTGGTCGCCTAAGAAATCGCCGCAGAAGTCGATCCAGCGGCACGATTCGCGGACGGCCCGCAATGTCCAACGCCAGCGCCGGAAATGCATCAACATCGCCGAACAGATCAGGGGCCACACGCTCGTACGAGAACACTTGCCGATCCGGGTCGGTTCGCCGGACAAACCAGGAGAATTGTGCGGAAATTCGCGAAAGCGACTCAGGCAGCGCACCTTCTGCCGAAATGGAAAAACCGTGCTGGCTCGACGCCAGATCGGGAAAGCCAGAAAACAGATTGCAGAACGGTGCCAAATCCGTCGGCAACCAAGCCCGCTCAGCATCGTTGCTCGATCCGAGTTCTTCTCGGTAATCAAGGATGTCAACTAGCGTCTTGACCGCACCGCCAGTGACCAGAATCCGGATGGCCTCCAATAGCGAGGACTTTCCGGCATTATTCTTTCCTGTGATGAGATTGACCTTGCCCAAGGCGTCAGTATCGAATGCGGACAGGGCTCGGAAGCCTCTGATTTCAAGCCGCCTTATGAATTGGGTCATTTTAGAACCCTTCCTGAAAGTGAAGATGATGGTTGTGATAACCGGATGATCGTTGCTGAGTTTGTCTCGACAGCGTTGAGAGTTCTTCGTCAGCGTGGCGGGTCATCAAACATCTGCGCGAAGATCACCGCCCGCGCCGCCGCCAGCGGTCGCCGCGCCCACCACAGGTGCAGCGTGCTCGGGTGGCCGTGGCGGATGGACTTCTCACGCGCGCTGGCGACGTTGATCGCTTCAGCGGCAGCGCGACTTCGATGAGTTTCTTCTTGTGGATCACGTGATGTCCTGCTGTTCGGCCACTTGCGCGAAATGCCGGAGCACGTGGTGAACCGAGGTGTACGGGTTGTGCCCGGTGTGCTCTGCCCGATTCTCGACCCAGGCGGCGTTTTCGAGGGCGTCTTGCAGCCTCGACATGAGTTGCCGGGCGATTGCGGCATTCGCTTTTTCGTAGCCGGGCATGCGCTCGCGAAGCCGTTCGATGACGTCCGCGCAACGGTTGAACGGAGCGTCCGTTCTTTCGTGGTGCAGGAGCACCCAGAATTCGAAGCAGGGGATCGAAATCGCTTCCAGAACGGGGAGCGGCTTGTTCTTGCGCCCGGCCAGCGTTGCGATCCGTGTCCGCGCCCGGTCAAAGCTTTCGTGGCCGTTACGGTCGAAGACGCAAAAAATCCGATCATAGCCGCCGCGCTCCGCACACTTCGCCTCGGCACAGGCAACCACGCTGATCGGCGCCGCGCCTTTCGTATTCTCGGCAAGAACGATTTCCGCCGTCGTCAGCCCGTACTTGATACGCGCGGCCTCGAAATACTCCTGTTCGGTTTCGCCCTCGCACACGATGAGGGTGATGGAGCGAGGTGGCTTCTGTCCTGCCGTACGACGGAAAGATGCACAGTCCCGCAGCTTCGAAATCGACATACGGCGCACCATGTGTCAATCCCCGTAGCTGCCGATGAACGGAATCGCTCCGTAGCGGCCTTTGAGATAGCCACGTTCCAGGGCTTCATCCTTCCTGGGCGAGTATTCCAGCAGCGAATAGAGGGATGAGGAACCCTGCTTGTCTTTCTCCACGAACCAAATCTGGTCGCGCCGTAGAAGTTCAGTGTCCAGCAAAGTCGTGTCATGCGTCGTGAAAACCAGTTGCGCGTTCTTTTCGTTCTTGCGGCTATGGAAGAGCCCCACGAGGAAGCGCGTCATGTGAGGATGCAGGCTGCGGTCCAACTCGTCGACGAGTAGCGTTGCTCCCCATTCAAGTGCCCGCAGCCAGCCGCCCGAGAATTCAAACAGTTTTTGCGTGCCGTCGGATTCGTCGCCGATGTCGAGCGCCACTTCTTCGCTGGAATCCACCCGCTTGTGCCACGCCAGGATGCGCAAGTGCTTCTGCGCTTGCGGAAGAGAACCCAATGGCAGACCAAGCTCCAGGTGAACCCGTACGGCGCCCGGAGGGAGCTTGCCCGCAGGGGGCGAGGGATGGTCTTCTTCCAGCAGTTCCAAACGATCAATGCCGATATCCGCCGCGCGCATAAAACGCATGATCTGTTCGTGCTCACCCGCGTCCCGCAGGAGGTTCAGACTCAGAAATGGGTTCATGTCGACGCCGGGAACCAACACGATCAGTTTCTGGGTAATCCAGTTGAAAATCGGCCGGAGTTGAACATTGTTCAGTTGAATGGCCGTCGATAGAAACAAAGCGTTGTCCCGGGTGAACTCCTGCCAGACCTTGCGCTCCGCCCGTTCGGCACTGAAGTTGGGACCGAACCACCACCTTTGTGTCTTGCTTTCCGCGTCGTATTCCCGTTCAAACCACCTCTGCGCGCGGCCATGCGGATAAGCCACCAGCCATTCCTTGAATACGCGCCCCGAACTTGCCGCCCAGCCGTAGTGATAGCGGACACCCTCATCGGTGGTGAAGATGATCTCGAATTCCGAAGGCTCAGCACATGACGCCTGTGCAAAGAGAAACGGAGTCACGGGGATGGCTTGGCCTTCCTGGAAACCCGTAGCGGAGTTCTGCACCATTTGCCGGAAGGTTTCCACGGCTCGAAGAACGTTGCTCTTGCCTACCGCATTGGCGCCATAGATGACCGCCGATCGCAGCAGGCGCAGCTCTTTGGTCTGCCCCGGGCTAACGTTGCGCTGAAGATGCGCGACGTCCGGGCTCGCCACCATGCTTAGCTTTTGCTGGGTCCGGATCGAGCGGAAATTTGTGACACTAAACTCAATCAACATGTCTGCCGATTCATCAAAAGAAAAATCTACGCTCAATTCTTGCTTCTTTTCCGCAATTTCGCAACCAAAATCCAGGTTTCAAGGATCGTTACCAGCTTGTTACCGTGGCGCCTCCGCCCGCACCAGCAGTTCGGCAAAGTCATAGTTCACGCTGGTGACGCCAAAATCCGGTTCACGAATGAAGGGTTGGCGCAGGTAATGCACCTTGTGCGTTTCGGCGTCGATGAACTCGACGATGGCAAGAATGAAGTCCTCGGGCTTGTTGAGGGAGTAGAGAATTTCGTTGCGCGTGACGGTGATCGTCGGCGCACCGGCAACGCGGCCCTTCACTTCGAGGAAGCGCAGCTTGCCGGTGCCGGGAACGCGGCTTTCGATGTCGTAGCCGAGCTTCTCGATTTCGCGGTCAGTGGGGTCGAAGCCGAGCTGGCGCTCGATGTCCATGACGATCACGCGCGCGCGGGCCGCGCTGATCTGCGTATCGGCGGGTGCCGTGGGCGTGCTCGCTGTTTGGCCGGTCATGGCCTTGATCAGACCGATCGGCACCACCAGCATGCCGCCCAGTACCACCGGCGGCAGCGGTGAGATTTGCGCTTCCAGCTTCAAGTCGTCCAGACGTTTTTCGAGCCGCCCTTGAAGAAGGTCTGCGCGCTTGCGTGCCTCGCCGGAGTTGAGTTTGGCATTGGGTCTCCCTGCCTGCTCCTGGAGCTTGAGTTCTTCGGCGCGGTGGTCCCACCAGGTGATTTCCTTGGTGAGGCGGTTCTTGACCGCAGCCTCGGTCTTGCCGATCAGTTCGAGCTTGCGCCCGCGGACCTCGGCCAGGTGTTCCGGTACGACCTGGGTGATGGCATGGGCCTGGACCTGCTTCTCAAGCTCGCGCGTGATCCACTGGCACTCGGGGCGGTCGAGGATCGTTTCGACACCGGGTTCGCCCGTAGCGATTGGGCGATAGTCGAGATAGGGCGCGTAGTGCACATGCCGCGTCGTCGTGTCGGCGTTGACTTCGACATAGAGCATGCGTTTTGACACGACCCGACGCTCGCCGGCGCGGGTGAGGCCGGCGTCCTGGATGGCATGTTCGAGGTAGAACAGCACCCGCGGCCGCATTCCGAGATCGCGTTCGTCAACCAGCACGCTGCCGCGTTTCAGCAGATCACGATGACGCTCCAGCGTCAGGTCGATCACGGCGTCGAGCAAGGGATGGCCGGGGCAGACAAATGCTGCCAGCGGCTGGCCCTGAGGTGCGACGAGCGATTTTTCGAAGGCGATCCGCTCATAGCGCGGCAGAACGGGTTCGCCAATGCCGATCAGGCGATCGCGGTTGCGCACCGGAGCGGGAACGTGGGTGATTTCGTAGCGCCGCGGTTCGCGCTGCCTGGCAGTGCCGCCGAGTCGCTTGAAGGCTGCGTGGAAGAACGACTCGACGTAATGGGGTTGCAGCCGCCGGCCGTCGGCGCGCTCCATGTCTTCGCGGATGCGCTGCACCCGGCTGGCATCCATGGCGTCGTGGGCGAGCGCGCGTTCTTCGAGCAGGCTCTGCAGGTGTTCGCGATCCGTCGCGACATCGAGCACCGTCGTGAGGAAGGCTTTGACCTCGGGCTTCTCACCGTGGCGGATGGCCTCGATCAGCAGTTCGCGCAGCGACATGATCTTGCCGTTGGACTCGAAGGCGAGTTTGCCCAGCACGTCGAACACCTGCCCACCAAGGGCCTGGCGCGCCTGTTCGAGCTTTTCCAGCAGGCGGCGATAGACGTCGCCTTCGCGCGTGTCGTCCGCCACCAGATTCCACAGGTGGCAAACCTCGGTCTGGCCGATCCGGTGGATACGGCCGAAGCGTTGTTCGATCCGGTTGGGGTTCCAGGGCAGGTCGTAATTGACCATCAGATGCGCGCGCTGCAGGTTGATGCCCTCGCCGGCGGCATCGGTCGCCAGCAGCACCTGGACCTCGGGGTCGTGCTTGAACGATTCCTGCACCTTGAGGCGCTCTTCGCGGCCAATGCCACCGTGGATGACGACGACTGCCTCCTGGCGGCCAAGCAGCGTGCTGATGCGTTGTTGGAGATAGTTTAGTGTGTCGCGATGCTCGGTGAAGATGACCAGCTTCTGGTGTGGAGAAGGGATGGGCGGTGGGATCGGGCCGGCGCCGTAGGGAGCCGGCGGTTCGGCGACGTGGTGGCCGATGCCGGCCGGCGTGAAGATCTCGGAGAGCAGGCTCGCCAGTTGGCACCACTTGGTGTCGGTGCCGCTGCGGCGGACGGCCAGCGCCTGGCTTTCGAGCCCTTTCAGGGTTTCGATCTCGAGGCGCAATTCGGCGATCGAGCGCGCGGCAGTGGCCTGGTCGAGGATCTCTTCCTCGGCGGCAGCGACTTCGTTGTCGGGCGCTTCTTCAAGGTCATCGACGTCGTCTCTGTCGAGGGCAGGCAGGGATGCCGGGAGGATGGTCGTGGTTTGGCCGCCGCGCTGCAGGACTTCCAGTTCCCGCAGTCGGCTTTCCAGCCGTTCGCGCCGGCGGCGCAGCGATTGATAGATGGCCTCGGGTGAGGAGGCCAGGCGTCGCTGCAGGATGGTCAGGGCGAAACCGACGGTACCGGCGCGCTTGTCGTTTTCCAGCGCCTCGGCACGGTTGAATTCCTCGCGCACGTAGTCGGTGACGGCCCGGTAAAGCGCCGCCTCGGCGTCCGAGAGTCTGTAGGGCACGGTGTAGGCGATTCGCTCGGGGAACAGCGGTGTGCCGTCGAACTTGAGCAGGCTTTCCTTCACCATCCGGCGCATGAGGTCCGACACGTCGGCGGTGTGCACGCCATCGCGGTAGCGTCCCTCGAAACGGTCGCCGTCGAGCAGCGCCATGAACAACTGGAAGTCGGCTTCCTTGCCGTTGTGCGGGGTCGCCGACATCAGCAGGAAGTGGCGTGTGAGCGTCGAGAGCAGTTGGCCAAGGCGATAGCGCTTGGTGTACCTGGTCTCGCCACCGAATACGGTCGCCGACATCTTGTGCGCTTCGTCGCAGACCACCAGATCCCAGCGGCAATCGGGCACCTGCAGTTTCCGCTGCACGTCTTCATTGCGCGAGAGCTTGTCGAGGCGGGCAATGCACAGCTTGGTTTCGAGGAAGCAGTTGCCGGTGCGCGCGGCTTCGAGCTTGTCGTTGGTGAGGATCTCGAAGGGCAGATGAAACCGGCGATAGAGTTCGTCCTGCCACTGTTCGGCCAGGCTGCCGGGGCAGACGATCAGGCAGCGCTGCAGGTCGCCACGGGCGACCAGTTCCTTGATCAGCAGGCCGGCCATGATCGTCTTGCCGGCGCCGGGGTCGTCCGCCAGGAGGAAGCGCAGCGGCTGGCGAGGCAGCATGGTTTCGTAGACGGCGGTGATCTGGTGCGGCAGCGGCTCGACGATCGAGGTATGCACCGCCAGTACCGGGTCGAAAAGATGCGCGAGGCGGATGCGCTGAGCCTCGGAAACCAGCCGGAAGAGCGCGCCGTCGCCGTCGAAGCTCCAGGGCCGGCCCTGCTCGACGACTTCCAGTCGTGCCTCGTCGTGGCGGTAAAGGAGCTCGTTGGCCACCCGGCCGGTGGCCGTCTTGTAGGTCAGCTCCAGCGCCTCGGAGCCGAACCACTGGATGCTGACCACAGTCACCAGTGCGTCGGGAACGATGCCGCGGATCGCCGCATTGGTCTGCAGTTGTTCGAGTTTCATCGTCGATCGGAATGGGGTCGTTGTCGTTCGCTTTCCGCAGTGGACTATTGTCCATCAGCGCAGCGTGTCTGACACGGGATTTCTTGATTGGCGCGGGAACCTTGCAGGTCTACCGGTGAGCAATGGCCAGTTCTGCGGAGGATCTTGCCAGCGAGCGCTGCAGCACACAACTCTGGCGTCGGTGTCATGTGCTTTGCAGCGCATGGAACGATCACACTTGGTCCTCGGCACGACCCCGCCGCAGGAGAAATTCAGCTTCTTCCCGGCGTTCGCTCCTGGCAAGGTGTCGGACTGATCACGTGGTGCCAGGCAAGTTTTTCATCACGTCGTCCAGGAGGCGCTTGTTGCCGAGTTTGGGGGGAGGCACCGACGTCTTGACCAGAGCAGCAGCGCGTCCAGTTGCGCGCCGCAGTAGGTCGCGCTCTCCTCCGTGCCCGGACTTTCTGCAGGCCTTATCGGCACCAGCAGGATGAGAATATTCCCACGAGCTTGCGCTTCATCAAGCTGCCGCCGATATTCTGCCCATTTCTCAGCTGGGGCATCGCTCGCCGGCTCACTCAACATGCAGATCGGTGGCCTGGGCTTCGGCAGGAACACTTCTTCCAGACGGGGAGAATGCCGGGACATCCTCTTAGTTTTGGCGGTCTCCGGTAGACCAATCCACTGGCCAGCGAGCAAGCACTTGTCCTAGCGGATTGGCGTTGGTGGGCACAATGCTCTCATGGATGGCATCGATCAAGGCCTGCAGTCGGTCATTCCAGGATGTTGCGCTGGCGCTTGATGATGTCGCCGCTTGCGTGGCCCCGTCGCTGTTGACAGGACTGGCGCCGGAACTGGAGTTGCGGGCATCGATGCCGACGGCAGTCGAACTGGCCCGGGGAGCAAGGTCGGTGACGCTACCGCCATAGAGACGACTGGCCTGTTCGGCCTGTTCGCTGCTGCCATACCAGGCGGCGACACTGCCATTGAACATCACGTAGTGGCGAGGCGATTCTCCTGTGGCCGCTTGTGTTGCGAAGCGGGTCGGGTCGATCCCCTTGTTTTGTGTCACTTCGGCGTGTGCCACGAGCTGAAGGGACTGTGCCAGGGCGGCCGCCTCTTCGAGTCTCCTGATGGCGCCAGGACCCTTGGCCGCCACGTTGGCGTCCTGGGTCCAGTCGTAGGCGGTTCCCAATCCACCGGCAATCAGGTCGTCGAAATCGATCCCATGGTCCGAACCGGTTCCTCTGTAAAGCTCATAGGGCTTGTAGCCGACGCCAGCGGCATCGAGTTGCGTGCCAAGCCCCTTGAGATCGTTCAGGCTGATTCCAAGCTGCTGCGTGTTGCGCAGGATACTCTCTGCGCAGAAGGCCGAGGTCGTCAATCGGTTTCCTTCCTGATCGAGGTACACCATTCGCAACGGGATACCGTCCGAATTCAGGTCGACCCCAAGACGTCCGGAAACGAAGGCGGCTGCCAGGTTGCCGGTCGATTTGACCGCGTCAGCGAGAGAATCGGCAAAATTTGCCGCATTGCCTGGTTTGTTGGGTGTCGCGGTGGCTGTCGATATCGATTTTGTCGCGGCTCCAGAAGAAGAAATTTCCATCGTGTGCCTTTCAAGGTAATTTGCTTCTCTACAGCAAATATTGTGCCACGATGCTTGTTTGTGATTCTTCATGCCGCGGAACAACGATTCTGATCGTTGGTTACGGATTCCGGCCGCACGTCGGCAGCGGCGTTTTCGCCAACCACGGCCGCCGACGCAGCAGGGCTGGTGGCTACGGCCTTCGTGGCGCGTCGGCTGCGGCTCTTTGCAAGTAGCCTGCGCAAGTCGGTGTCTATTTTTTCGAGCGTGCCGGCGGCATCGATCCACCAGTCGGTCGACCAGACGCGCAGAATTTCCCATCCGAGGCCACGCAACACCTGTTCACGCAGCTTGTCGCGGTCGCGCGCGGTCGCTGCACGGTGATAGGTGGCGCCGTCGCATTCGATGCCGCTCAGGTAGACGCCCTGGGCATCGGGATGGACAACCGCCAGATCGACGCGGAAGGCCGAGGCGCCGACCTGGGTGTGCAATTCCCAACCCTGGCGGGTGAGCGCGGCGGCGACGGCTTCCTCAAACGGGCTTTCGAAACTGCCAAGGCTGCCAGTCGTGGCGGTGGCCAGCGCTGGCACGCCGCGTTCGGCGAAATCGAGAAAGTGCTTGAGATCGCGAACACCGATGGCCTGCGTGCGGGCAAGGTTCATCTGTTCGGCCCTGAGGCTCGAAAAGATTCTCAGTTCATGACGGGCGCGGGTAATGGCAACGTTGAGCCGCCGCTCGCCGCCAGTGCGGTTCATCGGGCCGAAGTTCATCGACACGACGCCCGTGTGGTCGGGGCCATAGGTGATCGAGAAGTAGACGATGTCGCGTTCGTCGCCCTGGACGCTTTCGAGGTTCTTGACGAAGACCGGTTCCAGTTCCGCGTCGGCGAAGTGAGGTTCGATAGACGGGTCGCGGCGCCGTTCTTCGTCGAGCAGATCCTCGATCAACGCCTGTTGCTCCGCATTAAAAGTAACGACCCCGATGGTCAGCCGTGATTCCCGGAAACCGGGGGACTGCAGACGTTCGACCAGATCGGCAACCAGTGCTTTTGCTTCGGGCTTGTTGATGCGCGCGCCGCCTTTCTCGTAGACACCCTGATCGACGTGATGAAAACTCACCGCGTGGTCGGTCGTGACCGGCGAAGGGAAGGTGACCAGTGAGCCACCGTAGTAGCGGTGGTTCGAGAAGGCGATCAGGCTCTCGTGGCGGCTGCGGTAATGCCAGGCCAGGTTCATTGTCGGCAGGTTGGCACCGATGCATTCATCGAGAATACTTTCGAGGTCGGCTTCGACATCTTCTTCGTCGAATTCCGATTCGGCGCGGTCGAAGAAGTTGGTCGGCGGCAACTGCCGGGGGTCGCCGACCATGACCACCTGGCGGCCACGCGCGATCGCACCGATGGCATCCCAGACCGGGATCTGCGAGGCTTCGTCGAAGACCACGAGATCAAAGGTGCTGGCGTCGGTAGTCAGGTACTGGGCAATCGACAGCGGGCTCATCAGCAGGCACGGCGTCAGTTGCGTCAGCGCCGTCGGGATGCGCCGGATCAGCTCGCGCAGCGGCAGATGCCGCTTCTTCTTGTGGATCTCGTGGCGCAGGATTCCCCATTCGGAGCTGCGGGTTCCCCCGTCCTGCGTCGGCAATGCGGCGCACAGCCCGGCGCGAACGCGTGCTCGCGTGAGCTCGGTAAAGCGCTCGTCGAGCGTACGGAAATCGTTGATGCGCTGCTCGTGTTCGGCGGCGACGAAACCGCGGATGACCGGTTCCTCATCAACCACGGCGTTCAACCACCAGCGGCTGTAGTTGATCTCAAAAGCATGGCGCAGCGTACCCGGTGCGATTTCTCCTTTCTCGATCGCCGTGACCAGCGGCGCCAGACCGAGATCCTGCGCCTGTTTACCGACATTGCGCCAGGCACACCAGGCATGCAGTCGGTTTGCCGATCGGAGAATCGCAGTGCAGCGCTGATCAAGTTGTTCGAGCGGGATGTCTGCGAATGCGTCACTGACACCCTCCGCAAAGCCACCGGTCGCACAGAGACGACTGATCGCCGGTGGCAGCGCACCACAGGCGTCAAGGTATGCGTCGGCAGCGCCAGCGACCGGGCCAGCGGGATCGAGACATGCGCCGTTGTCGCCAAGGAGACGTTGCAGCGACACTTTGACGGCGGTGACCTCGTCGGGTGAGTCGGTGAGTTTGGCGATTGCCGCTGCGACCGATACCTGAAACTTCAGCGCCTGGTCGAGCTGTTCGATACGGGTTTGCAAACCATTCCAGAGGTCGGCGCCGATTCCGCGAAGGTCTTCGTGGCGGTCGAGCTGTTCTTCGACGCAGGCGCGTTGCTCCAGCCAGCGATGGTCTGCCGCCAAAGTGGTTCCGCAGTGGCCACGCGCCACGCTGGCGTGCTCGCCGACGAGTTTGCCGGACTCACGAATCGCCTGCAGCGCACTCTGAAAGTGGAGCGCTGCGGTGAGGAGTTCCGGACGGGTGCCAAAACCTGCCCATAGGCGCTCGGTGGGCGAACCGAGAGAGTCCAGCGTCTGCAGCTCGGCATCGAGTGCCTGAAAGCGGTAGAGCTGTTGCAACTGCCGAGCCAGGCGGCTGCCACAGTGACCGTCGGCAATCGCTGGGAAGCGATCAGCCCTGCTGCAGGGCTGATCGATGTGCAGGGCTCGCAGCACTTGCTGGAAGTCGAGTGCGCACTCGGCATATTCTGGCCGCGTTCCGAGGCCGGCCCAGACGCCGTCGGTCGCGTCGCTGATCGCCAGCATCTGTACCTGCGCGCGCAGCGATCGGATCCTGGCGAGCGCCAACAGGTCGCCGGCAATCTCCGGCTCGCCGGTATCGGCCAGGACGGTCTGCAGGGTCGCGTGAATCCGGCGTTTGGCCAGCCAGGACATCGGCCACATGGCCTGTTCGGCCTTTACCCAGTCACGCTGGAGTTGGGCCACGTTTAACTGCTCGACCTGCGGGTTGTACACGACCGACAACTGTCCGCTCAGACGGCGAATCTCGGTGAGGAGTCGCAGGCCCTGCTGTAGATCCTCGACGACCGCTGTCGACCAGGGCTCACCAATCTGCGTGAAGATCTCGCGGCGCTGCTGCAGCAAGGCCAGTCCTCGCCAACAGGCACTGACCACGGCCTCCGGCCAGGGGGGCGAAATTTTGCCGCTGATTTCACGGTGTCTGGCGAGCAAGTCCCGAGCAGCCTGCAAACGTTCGACAATGCTTGCAGTGTCGGTACGCAGGACGAATCGCCAGTCGTGGCCTGCAGCCTGCGGCAGGATTCTTGCGAGGATGCCGAGGGCACTACGCCGACGACGGTCAAGTGGCGTGCACGGCAGTTCGCTGACATGACAGAAGTGCTCCGTGGCGTTCTGCAGAACATGCAGTGCACGTTGGACATCGCGCACTGTCTCGATGAAGGCCTGTTGCCAGCTTGGTGACCAGTCGGCGTGTCCGACCACCGCCAGGGGGCCGTTTCTGAGGTCTGTCTGGCCGACTGCCTGTGCATTGACCTGCAGCCGGTCAGTGAGCTCGCGCATCGCGCTCATCGCGGCCGCATCGTGCGCATCGGCGCTGTGCCACGAGAAGGTCAGCAGCGGCACCTTGCTGTCCACCTCGCCGCCCTCACCCTGGAGGACGCGCCCGATGGCCCGGTAAATCGTCATGCCGTTCGGGTGTTGCAGATGCAGGCGCTCGACATAGACGTTGAGCTGGTCGCGCAGATCTTGCAGGCGCTGCGCTTCGACGCGCCAAGCGTCGGCATCGATGCAGCCCCGTGCCGTCCAGGCTGCCTGTAACTGCGCCAGGACGTCGAGCTTTCTGGCTTTGCTGGAATGCAGTTCGAGGCAAAATTCACCGAGACCGACTTCGCGCATGCGCCGGTAGACCATATCGAGGGCCGCCATCTTTTCGGAGACGAAGAGTACCCGCTTGCCCTCGGCCAGGCACTGCGCGATGAGGTTGGCAATGGTCTGGCTCTTGCCGGTTCCCGGCGGTCCGATGAGGACGAAGTCCTTGCCGCGCACGGCGGCGATGATCGCCGAAAGCTGCGATGAATCCGCGGCCAGCGGGCAGAAGATCTGCTCCGGCGCGAACTCGCGGTCCAGCCGGGTGCGATCGGGAAAAGCCAGTTGCGCGGGATAGTTCTCGCGCGGCGTGTCGATCAGATGACGGACTACGGGATTGTTGCGTAATTGCTCGGCGCGCTCGCTGAGATCTTTCCACATCAGATGCTTGGCGAATGAGAACATCGACAGCACGACTTCTTCGCTGACTTCCCAGCCCTTGATGTCCTTGATCGCCTGCGACACCGATCGCCAGATCGCAGCGACGTCGAGGCCACCTTGATCCCTGGGCAGTTCGCCGTCGGCAACCCCGAGACTGAGTTTGAAATCCTGGCGCAGCATCTCGATCAGCGTCGGATTGAAGCGCGGCTCGTCGTCATGCAGGGTCAGGGTGAAGCCCGAACGGACACTGCGGCGGTTCAAGGTCACCGGCACCAGCAACAGCGGTGCGCGGTAGCGTTGCCCGATTCGCTGTTCGCCCCGCTGTTCGCCTTTTTCGTCGCGGCTCCAGCAAAGGAAACCGAGCGCGAGGAAGAGGGTGTTCGCGCCGCCCTCCTGGAGCGTGCTGCGAGCCGTGCGATAGAGATCGACCAGACGGCTGTCGAGTTCATCGTCCGTGATCGCGACAAAGATCTCTCGGCGTTGCAGGGCGTCAAGGGCATGCTGGCGGCGTAGGTCTTCACGCTCGCGCGCTTCGTGGATGGCCAGATTGCGAGGATCGGCGCCGTCCATCAACTCGGGCCGGGGTAGCAGCTTCAAGGGCAGCATCTCCGATAGCCGATCTTCAAGCGCAGCGGCGTCGGGAGCCTCGAGCGTCAGCGCCTGCTTGCTGCTGCGGAAATTCAGCAGTTTGTTGCGCAGCGACAGATCGAGCAGTTTGCGCTGCCAGCGCGCGAGGCGATCGGCGGGCTTGAGCGTCGCCGGGTCCGTTTGGCCAGAAATATCTTCGTCCGGCAGTTCGGGAGCTGCAGCGAATGCCGGTTCCAGTATCGCTGGTGGCTCGCCGACGGTAGCGGTGCTGGGCAAGTCGACACTCGCCAGTGGCTTGATCCGCTGTAGGCGGGCGCGCCGGATATCGACCGCGAGTTCAAAGACACCCTCCTCAACGATGTTCTGCTCGCCGCACTGGACGGCATAAGAAAACGCCGGCGCCGGACGCTGCGTCACCAGGGTAGATTCGAAAAGCAGCAATTCCTTGAGCTTGACACGTTTGCGCAGGGCCGAGACATCGTCGACGACACTGCTCGAAAACTCTTCGGGCTTGAGCCAGACGCCGACGAAGGCGTGCCCCTTGGTGAACACCAGTAGTGGATTCAAACCGGCCTGCTCGAGCGCCGAGGAGAACAGCAGCGCCAGGTCGAGGCAGTTCGCGAGCCCCAACTCGGCAAGCTGGGTCGGCCCACGCACTTTCTGGCCACTGTATTCGAAGCTCGCCGGGGGCAGCGCGTAGTCGAGCCCCATGGCGGCGACGGCACTCCAGATGCCCGAGCTGATTTCCCAGGCTCGCCGGGGACCGCCCTGGTAGCCATTCAGCGCCGGGTTCCGATCGTTTCTGCGCAGCACCTCGGTGGACTGTTTGAGCAGCCGTTCGACAGCCGGGTCATTGGGTTGCACGAAAGCGGCAACCATTTCTGGAAGTTGTGACAGCCCGCCCCACTGGTTGCGGGGCAGGAGCTGTACGCAGCGTTCAAGTCGCGCCAGTTCACAGGCGGTATCGCCACGGCGATACAGGACAATGGAGGCAGCTGCCGTTTCGGCTTCGGTCAGGCGGCTCAGCAGCGCCGCGTCGAGCCGCACATCGACATCACTGATACGGTAGCGTTGGCATGCTCCGAGCGCTTCGATCTGCCAAACCTTCGTTTGTAGGAATGCCGGCGTCGATTCGATACGAAGTTCCAGACTTTCGAGCGCCTCGTCTGCGTCATTGACGATACTTAGTTCACGGAGCATCGGCACTGCGTTTTCAAAGTCTGCGAGATTCAGCTTCGCGATCAGCTCAGCGTCAATGCGCAGAGGCGTCAACGGCTGCTTGCCCAGCTGGCCTTGATCCATCGCCTCGTCACAGCGGCATTGAAACGGGTCCGACACCCGTCACTTCGGGAGGGGTCGCGCAAATCTCGCTCCTGCCCATAGTATAGAAATCACTCGGGCGGCGAACGGTTTGCAGGAGAATGGCAAGGACCAAGGTAATGGTTGACATGTTTTCAATGTTTCAAGGATGCGTGGATTCGGGTAGCAATGCCAGGCAGGCGGCCTATCCGCAGATTCTCGCCAGCTGGTCGGGGTCAAGCCGCTGCAGGTCCTCATTATCTTGCCAGCAGCGCCGTTCCTCTCTGGCATAGGCGTATGCTCGACTCTCCTCTACGCTTTGTAGCAGGAAGGTCCTCAGGATGCGTTGCAGGTGACCAGGAGAAGGGGGCATGCTGGCGTAGAAGAGGACCCATTCCTGACGCTTGATGAGCAGTGTCGGGAAGTTTTCCACCTCCAGGTTACCTAGGTCATCTGCGTGCACCTCGATATCCAGCCAGTGAAAACTTGCCGCAGGAAACTGCCCGGCAGTTTCCTGGAAAACGCTGCGATATTCCCGACAAACACCGCACCATTCGGCACACAGGCAAACGACCAGGAATTCCGCAACGGCGCCTGCGGCGCCGTTCGGGAATAATGGGTGATGCATCACTTCGATGACGTCCTCGTTCTCCTGGCAGTTCCAGGTCGCGGACTTCGATCACGTTGCTGTTGTCCGTCCGTCTTCAAGCGTTAGCCTGGTTCCGCAGGAGTTGTTGAATGTGGCTGATGAGCTGTTCTTCGGGGTATGGCTTGCCGAGCACCACATCGACTCCTGCGGCAGCCGCATTGGCACGGAGCTGTTCGTTGTCGGAGGTCACCAGAATGATCGGGAGACGGGCGGTGCGAGGATTTGCACGCAACTGGCGCGCCAATTGCAATCCATTCATTCCCGGCATGTCCTCATCGGTTACCAGCACGTCGGGTGTCGATACCTCGATTTGTCGCGCCGCGTCCAGACCGTCCTCGGCCATCAGGACCTGATATCGGTGTGCGGTCAGAAGGCGGCTGGTCTTGACCCGAACCACCTTCGAGTCGTCGGCAATCATCACCACGGTTTGTTCCTCAGCCTTGATCTTCGGCACAAGTGCGGCGGCCGAAGCCGCCAAGCTCCGGCGCTGGGCTTCCTCGGCAGCCTGACGTTGGGTTTCGTGCTCGATCGCAGTCTCAATGGCTTGGCGTTCGTTCTCTTCCTCGTGAAGGGCTTTTTCTATGGCCAAGCGGTCGGCTTCGCGCTGAGCGGCCTGACGTTCGGCTTCGCGCCGGGCGGAGGCCTCGGCGGCCTGACGTTCGGCTTCGCGCCGGGCAGCGGCCTCGGCGGCCTGACGTTCGGCTTCGCGCCGGGCGGAGGCCTCGGCGGCCTGACTTTCGGCTTCGCGCCGGGCAGTGGCCTCGGCGGCCTGGCGTTCGGCTTCGCGCCGGGCAGCGGCCTCGGCGGCCTGACGTTCGGCTTCGCGCCGGGCGGCGGCCTCGGCGGCCTGGCGTTCGGCTTCGCGCCGGGCGGCGGCCTCGGCGGCCTGACGTTCGGCTTCGCGCCGGGCAGCGGCCTCGGCGGCTTCGCGCTCGGCTTTTTCTGTGGCCTGGCGCTCGGCCAGTCGACGTGCGGCGGCTGCAGCGGCCTGGCGCGCGGCATTGTCGGCGGCTTGACGTTCGGCTTCGCGAGCGGCTTGCGCACGCGCCTCCCGCTCGGCTCGCTCAGATTCTGAACGGCGAGCGACGAAAAAACGGATCAGAAGAATACCCACCAACACAGCAACGGCGATCAACAGCAAGGTCTGAATCATGGTCATTGAACTGGTCCCTTCATCATGGGCATCCACAAACATCGGCACCTGCCGATGCACATTCGGCCGCTGTTCCATGCACTGGCCGATGCGGCAACTCCATCCATATCAACATGATAAAACGAATAACTAGGCAGTTGAAAGCTCGATCGGCGATGAATCGGCAGGCACGGATGAATAATACAACCACATTTGCGCATGGCGGTGAGGCCCGGAAACTGAGAGAATCCTCCTTTGCAAACAATATCCGCCCATCGGAAGCCATCGGATCGGCACGAATCGACCCCAGTGAACACCTCAGGATGGGCAACCAATCCTGGACCACACACTGTTTTCCGGCTCGAGGTATGAGTGCGGGCAGCGGAGGTATCAATGGCACCACAAAGCACTTCTGCGGACATTTCACCGATCGATGAGATCATCGTCGACATGCGCGCCGGGCGTATGGTGGTTCTGGTGGACGAGGAGGATCGGGAAAACGAGGGCGACCTCGTGCTGGCTGCCGAGCATGTCACACCCGAGGCGATCAACTTCATGGCCCGCTATGGTCGTGGCCTGATCTGCCTGACGCTGACCGAGGCGCGCTGCCGGCAATTGGGCTTGGCGCCGATGGCGCGCGACAACAGGAGCCCTTTCAGTACGGCATTCACGGTTTCGATCGAAGCGGCCGAAGGCGTGACTACCGGTATTTCGGCACACGACCGCGCACTGACCATCGCCACCGCGGTGTCCCGCAACGCGCGACCCGACGAGATCGTGCAGCCAGGCCATGTCTTTCCGATCATGGCTCGCCCCGGGGGGGTCCTGGTGCGCGCCGGCCACACCGAAGCCGGCTGCGATCTGGCGCTGTTGGCCGGGCTCGAACCGGCGGCGGTGATCTGCGAAATCCTTAAGGAAGATGGCAGCATGGCTCGCCTCGACGACCTCGTCGAGTTTGCCCGTGCGCATGCTCTGAAGATCGGGACTATCGCCGATCTGATTCATTACCGGAGCCGACATGAGACGCTGATCGAGCGCACCCTTTCCAAACAGGTACAGTCTGTGCACGGCGAGTTCACCCTGCACGCCTATACCGACTGCACCTCGAACGAAGTGCACCTGGCTCTGACCAAGGGCGAAATCCGTCCCGACAAGGAGACTCTGGTGCGCGTCCACGAACCGTTGTCAGTGGTGGATTTCCTCGATCCAAGTGGCGGTCGGCATACTTTTTCACTGCACGTTGCGCAGGCCGCGCTGGCGCGGGTGGAAGCTGGCGTGATCGTGCTGCTGCACCGTCCCGAAAGCGGCCAGGATCTGCTCGCGCTACTCCGTGAACCGATCTCCGGCATACCTACGGCGACACGCTGGGACCCCCGTATCTACGGTATTGGCGCGCAGATCCTGCGCGATCTCGGTGTCGGCAAGATGAAACTTCTATCGAGCCCGCGCCGGATGCCAAGCATGACCGGCTTTGACCTCGAAGTGACAGGCTACATCGCCACGCCATCCGACCTTGAAAGACTCTAATGGGCACCCCGAAAAAACTTGCAGACACTCCTTCCATGGCACGTTACGAAGGCATTTACGAGTACGATGCTTCGCTCAAGGGCGACGGACTTGCGATTGGCGTGGTCATGAGCCGCTTTAACCAGGACATCGGCGAAGGCCTGCTCAGTGCCTGTACCAGCGAACTGAAGCGCCTTGGGGTCGCTGAGAGCCGCGTCCGCATCGCTACCGTTCCGGGCGCTCTGGAACTTCCTCTGGCCTTGCAGGGCATGGCAGACAGCGGTCGTTTCCAGGCCCTGATCGCGCTGGGTGCGGTGATTCGTGGAGAAACCTACCATTTCGAGATCGTCTCCAATGATTCCTGCCGGGCACTGATGGAAGTGCAGCTGAAGAGCGGCATCCCGATCGCCAACGGAATTCTGACGTGTGAAGACGACGATCAGGCGCTCGCCCGCATGCAGCAGAAGGGGGTTGACTGCGCACAGGCAGCCGTCGAGATGGCCAATCTGCTGCGCACACTCAGGGAGCCCTCATGATGGCCGAGCAGTCGCCAGCAACGTCAGCCGGCAAAGCGGCTGTGCTCAGGTCGCCGCGCCGCCGGGCTCGCGAATTCGTCCTGCAGGGACTCTATCAGTGGCGGGTAAGCGGTAACGACGAAGCTGCAATTGAGGCGCATCTGCGTGATATCGATGATTTCGACAAGGCCGACCGGGAATTCTTCGTCGGACTGCTGCGTGGCGTACTCGCGCAGCGTCAGATTCTTGAGGCAAAACTGCAAGCTTATCTCGATCGTCCCTTCAACGACCTCTCACCGATCGAAGCCTGCGTTCTGCTGGCGGGGGCTTTCGAGTTGAGCAATTACCCGCAAACGCCGTATCGGGTGATTATCAACGAGTCGATCGAGTTGGCCAAGGGTTACGGTGGAACCGACGGGCACAAGTACGTGAACGGCGTTCTCGACAGACTCGCTACCGGCTTGCGTCCGGCCGAGGTAGAAGCCAAGCGGGGGGGGCGTGTCAAGGGCCGTTAAGTGGCGCGTTGCGGTACTGAATGTCAGGCTCGGAAGCGGCAATGACCAGTGAATTTGAACTGATCCGCAATCATTTCGTGCGTCCGACGCCGCAGGCAATCCTCGGTCCTGGTGACGACTGTGCGCTGATTGCTCCCGCGCTGGGAATGCAGTTGGCGATCACCACTGACATGCTGATCGCCGGCACACATTTTCTGCCGGATACGGATCCCTGCCAGCTTGGCTGGAAAACTTTGGCAGTCAATCTCTCCGATCTCGCCGCAATGGGGGCCAGGCCACGCTGGGCCTTGCTTGCCGGTAGTCTGCCGGAAGTGAGCGAGCCATGGATCGCCGCCTTTACCGACGGGCTCTTTGCCTGCGCCAGTTACTACGGCGTCGATATCATTGGTGGTGATACGACACGTGGCCCGCTCGCTTTCTGCCTTACGGCCATCGGGGAGGTTCCCATCGGCATGGCCTTACGTCGTGACCAGGCATTGCTCGACGATGACCTCTGGGTGTCCGGGCAACCCGGTCTCGCGGCCCTGGGTCTGGCACACCTGCAGGGGCGAACCGTGCTTGCCGAGCCACTGCTCAAACCCTGTCTGGCTGCCCTGCAGCGGCCGCTGGCGCGCGTCGAACTGGGACTTGAGCTACGCCGGCGTGGCCTGGCGCATGCCGCCATCGATGTCTCCGATGGGCTGCTCGCTGACCTTGGCCACATCCTCCAAGGGTCGGCGGTCGCCGCCGAACTTTTTGTGGCGCAACTACCGCCGTTGCCGACGACAGCAGACCCCGTGCTGGCCCGCCAATGCCAGCTTGCCGGCGGCGATGATTACGAACTGGTATTCTCCGCTGCACCCGAAAAGCGTGCCGAGATCACCGCACTCGCCGACCATCTGGCCTTGCCGCTCTGGCGTTGTGGCCTGGTCGTCGGCGCTGCCCCCGGTCAGCTGACGCTGCTCGACGACCAGGGACGGGTGGTACCGATCAATGAAAAGGGATACGATCACTTTGGCTAGTCCGCCTTCACTTCAATTCCTGCTGGTGCATCCCGCGCATTTGGTTGCCTGTGGTTTTGGCAGCGGCCTGTCGCCACGGGCGCCGGGAACGGTAGGCACCCTTTTCGCTTGGCTTACATTCCCCTGGTTACGTTCGTCGATGAGCGACTTCGAACTGCTCGGGTTCCTCCTGCTCTGTTTCCTCGGCGGCATCCTGGCGGTCCACAAGACCGGCGTCGATCTCGGGGTCATCGATCACGGCAGTATCGTCTGGGACGAAATCGTTCCCTTCTGGCTGGTGCTCCTGTTCTGTCCGGCGCACTGGCTATGGCAGGCAAGCGCCTTTTGCCTGTTCCGGTTTTTTGATATCGTCAAGCTACCACCGGCACGCTACTTCGACGAGAAGGTCAAGAATGGTTTCGGCGTCATGTGTGACGACCTGATGGCCGCGGGACATACATTGCTGGTTCTGGCCATCCTGCGCTTCGTATTGACGTGAGCCAGCACGATCAAGCCTCCCTGGAAGCATTGGCCGCCGCAGTCGGTCAGTTTCTGCTGGCGAATGGCGAGCGCCTGGCGACGGCCGAATCCTGTACTGGCGGCTGGCTGGGGCAGTGTCTGACCGCGGTTGCCGGGAGTTCTGCTTGGTTCGAACGAGGTTTCATTACCTATTCCAATGACGCCAAGATCGAGCTTCTCGGTGTCACCGCAGACACTCTCGCTGCACACGGCGCAGTCAGCGAAGCAACTGCCATGGCGATGGCCCTGGGCACCCTGCAGCGAAGTCGTGCCGACTGGGCGCTGGCCATCACGGGCGTTGCAGGTCCGGGCGGGGGGGGGCCGGGTCGTCCAGTCGGTACCGTCTGCTTTGCCTGGGTCGGACCGGATGGATATGTCGAATCATGCACTCGTCATTTTCAGGGCAGCCGCGAGTCGGTGCGGGCGCAGTCGGTTGCGCATGCCCTGACCGTGCTCCTCGAACAGGCCGGGAGCCGTCTGGCCTGACGGCCGCGACAGCGGTCTGCCGGTTCGCCTGGACCAGTAATTCCACCCGTCATTTCGGCCAATCAACTCCGCCATATAATAAGATGATTCACTCGAATGAGCCTTCCCCTTACAAGCCCAATGTGCTCAGTCATCATGAACTCACCTTTTTTTCGGTTATGGCGATTACTCTGGCTATTGCCGATCCTGCTGTGTTCCGTCGGGATGGCCGAGGCAGTGGTTCTCGGCAAGATGACCGTGCTGTCAGGCCTGGGGTCGCACTTCGAAGCCGAGGTACCCCTTCTTGATGTATCTGCCGCAAATCAACCGCTGGCAGAATGTTTCCACCTTGGACAGCGGGGCCAGACCGACGAGAATGTGGGGGTAGCGCTGCTGACGCGCGGTCGCGTTTCCATTGAGCAGCGTGGCGCTGGGCTGCGTTTGTATATTGTTTCCGACCAAGTCATCAACGAACCGGTACTTCAGGTCAATGTGCATGCCGGTTGTGGCGCCGAAGTGGTACGCAAATACCTGCTGCTGATCGATCCTCCTCTGGCCAGGAAACCTGCGGTGGACCTGCCCGCCATTCGTGCGGCAGCGGTCCCCGAGCCGGAGCAGGTTTCCCGTTCGCGGCCGGTAACAGGCTTGCAGTTCGGTGACACCCGGCAAGTGTTGCCAGCCGTGCGTCCGGTCGCGACTCCCGGAGCAGGCGCTGCAGGCGATACGCCATACAGCTTTCGACCGGAAAGACCTCTGCCCCGGAAAGCATCCCCTGGTTCTGGCGCAATCGATCGCCTCCTCCTTTCCGGCGGCACCGACCGCCATCCGTCCGGGATCGCCGGCGACCTGCCTTTGCGTTTGAGTACCAGACCATCGGTTCAATTAATGAACAAGATGACCGAGAGTCAGCGCTCGATGTTGCGTATCGAGTACCAGCTCTTGTCGGCTCTGCATACGCAGGCTGAGCAGCAGCTGGCCGTTGCGGAACAGGTGCGGAGGCTGGATGCGACGCTCAACGATCTGCAGAGGAAGAACCTAGGTCAGGGCAGGCAGCAGACGCTCGTCGCAGCAGCAATACCGGCCAGCTCGCCCGTGCAGCCGGCCACCACACCAACCCGGATGGCAGCGCCGCCAGTCGCGCCAGTGACTGAAAATACGGATTGGTGGCTTGAGGCAGGGCTGCTGCTTGGGCTAATTGCCGGCTTGACCTGGCTGTTTCGCCGCCGTTCCGGCAATGCATCCGGCCTGTCGGAAATTGCCGAATCGACGTTTCCGCCGGAAAACTTCAGCGAAGCTGTCGACAGAAATCGCCAGCCCATTCAGATCGCAGAGCGTCCGGTAACCGTTGCCGAGGACGAGTCGAGGGGGGATGCCCTGCTGATTCCGGGCGGTGTTACGAGCGGGTTGGTGACACGCGACGATGATGAAGTGACTGCAGTACTGCAACTTGCAGAGATCATGATCTCCTTCGGACGTGTCACGGGCGCAGCACAGGTATTGGAAGAGTTCCTCGAACAAAAACCGACGCTCGCAGTGACTCCCTGGTTGAAACTGCTCGAGGTTTACCGGCAGAACGAGCAGCGTGAGGCCTTCGAAGCACTCGGTTTGCAGCTCAAACGCCATTTCAATGTCGCTGCAGCGGATTGGGAAAGCGCCGGAGAACTCGTTGAACCGGTCTTTGCTGCCAGCGATGAACAGTCGGGGTCGATTGAACAACTGCTGGTGCGCCTCCCCAGGGTAGGGCAATTGCCACATATCAAGGTCATGGTGACACGTACCTGGGGTTCTCCCGATTGCCTGGCCTATCTGCACAGACTCTTGCGCGACAACCGCGATGGCGAGCGCAGAGGCTTTCCTCTGGGTACCGCGCGTGAATTGCTGTTTCTGATCGACCTTCTAGAGAACCGCCTCGCACGCCAGAACTGATGCCCGCAGGCGAAATGGTTGCGTATACTGTCCATTTTCACATGAATGTATATGATTACATTATTTGTGGTGGCGCGGATGTGGACATGATCTGCGCGGTCGAACGTGGGATAATTCCTCTCATTCAAGAAAAAGGACAGGCAACAATGAATGACAACAAGTCGAAGGCGCTGGCTGCTGCGTTGGCACAGATCGAAAAGCAGTTTGGCAAAGGCTCGATCATGAAGATGGGTGATGGGAGCGTCGTGACCGACATCTCGGTCGTTTCCACCGGTTCGCTGGGACTCGATATTGCACTTGGTATTGGTGGTTTGCCGCGTGGCCGCGTGGTCGAGATTTATGGCCCGGAATCCTCGGGCAAAACGACCCTGGCCCTGCAAGTGATTGCTGAAATGCAGAAACTCGGAGGGACGGCCGCCTTCATCGATGCCGAGCATGCGCTCGACCCTGGCTATGCCCAGAAACTTGGTGTGAATCTTGATGAACTGCTCATCTCCCAGCCGGACACCGGCGAACAGGCTTTGGAAATCGCTGACATGCTGGTGCGTTCGGCCAGTGTCGATGTGGTGGTGATCGATTCGGTTGCAGCCCTCGTACCAAAGGCGGAGATCGACGGCGAAATGGGCGACTCGCTGCCCGGTTTGCAGGCTCGTCTGATGAGCCAGGCGCTGCGCAAGCTGACGGCCAATATCAACCGTACCAATACCCTGGTCATTTTCATCAACCAGATTCGAATGAAAATCGGCGTCATGTTCGGCAGTCCAGAAACCACCACCGGCGGCAACGCCCTCAAGTTCTACGCTTCGGTGCGCCTCGACATCCGCCGCATTGGCAGCATCAAGAAGGGTGATGAAGTCATTGGCAACGAAACTCGGGTCAAGGTCGTCAAGAACAAGGTCGCTCCACCTTTCCGCGAAGCCACATTCGATATCCTTTACGGAGAAGGAACATCGCGTGAAGGCGAGATCATCGAACTCGGTGTGCTGCACAAACTGGTCGACAAGTCGGGATCCTGGTACGCCTACAATGGCGAGAAAATTGGCCAGGGCAAGGACAATGCCCGCGAATATCTCCGGAGCAAGCCGCAAATCGCGGAGGAAATCGAGGCCAGAATCCGTGCCGCGGTGAAAGCCCCATCCTCTGCCGCGATCATCGCTTCATAAGTGACCGACGATGCAGGACGCTTTGCGCGAACGTGCTCTGCGCTTGCTCGCCCGCCGTGAATACACACGTCAGGAACTATCACACAAGATTTCGCCCTTTGCTGAATCGTCGGAGCAGCTGGAAGCCCTGCTCGATGATCTGACGAGCAGGTATCTGCTTTCCGATCAACGTTACGCGGAAGCGCGGCGCAATTCGCGAGCGCCGCGCCTGGGTGACGCGCGTCTGGCGTACGAACTCCGTTCCAAAGGAGTGGCTGCCGAACTGGTAAGCGCGACACTGGCCGCTGGAGAAGACGAATTGACGCGCGCGCGCCGGGTCTGGCAGCGGCGCTTTGGCAGCTTGGCTGATGTTGGTGATGTTGCCGAGCAAGCTCGGAAAATTCGCTTCCTGGCCGGGCGGGGATTTTCGGGTGAGACCATTCGGCGTTTGCTGAGCAGCAGCGCCACTCTTGAAGACGATTGAGCCATGTCAGACCAGCAAAGCACACTGTCAACCCATCACCTTCACAAGCGCTACAAGTCCCGTACGGTGGTCTATGATGTTTCCTTCCACGTGGTCAGCGGAGAGGTGGTCGGGTTGCTCGGTCCGAACGGTGCGGGCAAGACGACATGTTTCTACATGGTGGTTGGCCTTGTCGCCTGTGATGGCGGCGACGTTCATCTCGACGGCGAAGAGCTGACTCACTTGCCGATACACAAGCGCGCCCGCCTGGGGGTTTCTTACCTTCCGCAGGAAGCTTCCGTTTTTCGCAAGCTGACGGTCAGCGAGAACATCAGAGCTGTGCTCGAATTACAAAAGTTGTCGGCAGATGAAATTGCAGGCCGTACGGATGATCTGCTTGAAGAGTTGCACATCAGCCACTTGCACGCCAGCCCTGCGACTTCCCTGTCCGGAGGGGAACGGAGGCGAGTTGAAATCGCACGTGCCTTGGCCAGTGGTCCACGTTTCATTCTGCTCGACGAACCCTTCGCCGGTGTCGACCCGATCGCTGTGCTCGACATCCAGAAGATCATCCGCTTTCTCAAGGAACGGGGGATCGGGGTGCTGATTACTGACCACAACGTTCGCGAAACACTGGGCATCTGTGACCACGCGTACATCATCAACGAAGGGAGTGTCCTCGCCGCTGGCCGGCCGGAAGAAATCATTTATAATGAAAATGTTCGAAAGGTGTACTTGGGTGAGAATTTTCGCCTCTGAACCCGACGACCCTTCAGCCATAATTCGAGAACCAGACGGGCAACTTCCTTGCCAATGCGGTGGCTTACCCGGTTCCGTATATGAAACCATCCCTCCAGCTCAGGCTTTCGCAGCATCTTGCGTTGACCCCGCAACTGCAGCAATCGATCCGATTGCTGCAGTTGTCGACGATCGAACTCGAACACGAACTGGAAAAGTACCTGCTTGATAACCCGCTGCTCGAACGGGCAGAGGAGTACCCTACGCTTGCTGCGGCGCATGGCGAAAGTGGAGAGGGCGTTTTTCCGGGAACAGAGGGGGGCGACACGCCAGCTGAGCGCCCATCTGCTGAAGACGAAGGCTGGCTGGACGATCATCCTGCTTCCTTTGGTGCCTCCGGTTCCTTCGATGACGAAGACGGCGAAGGCGATTATCAGGACATCCAGGCAAGCACGGTCTCGCTGCGCGAGCACTTGTTGTGGCAGCTTGGTCTGATGAAGATCTCCGATCGTGACAGCGTTCTGGTTCGCTGCCTGGTGGAAGCACTGGACGATGACGGTTACCTGACCCAGTCGCTCGATGAACTGGTTGAAGTCATGCCCGTCGAACTGGAGATTGCACCGGAAGAGTTGCGGATCGCGCTCAATCATCTGCAGTGCTTTGATCCGACCGGCGTCGGCGCGCGCAGCGCGCAGGAGTGCCTGCTGCTGCAACTCGAGGCGCTGCCGGTTGATGACACCTGTACTCTGGCACAGGAGATCGTGCGCGAACATCTGGAACTGCTGGCCAGCCATGATTTCCCAAAGCTCAAAAAGCTGGTGGGTTGTGAGGACGATGCCCTGCGCGCTGCACATTTACTGATCTGCAGCCTGAATCCACGGCCTGGAGCCGCATACGCCTGTCCTGAAACCCGTTACATCACCCCTGATGTGGTAGTTCGAAAAGTCCGCGGACAGTGGTCGGTCAATGTCAATGCCGACGCCTTCCCGCGACTGCGGATCAACAGTCTCTACGCACAGATTCTATCCAGACAGCGTGGATCGGGCCTCGCCGGGCAACTCCAGGAAGCTCGCTGGCTGATCAGGAACGTACAGCAACGGTTTGACACGATACTGCGTGTGGCGCAGGCTATTGTGGAACGTCAGCGCCAGTTTCTCGATCACGGAGAGGTCGCGATGCGGCCACTGGTCCTGCGCGAGATTGCCGAAGCCCTGGGGCTGCATGAATCAACCATATCTCGGGTGACGACTCAGAAGTACATGGCGACCCCGCGCGGGATTTTTGAACTGAAATATTTTTTTGGCAGCCACGTCAGCACGGAAGCTGGCGGGGCCTGTTCGGCAACGGCCATTCGCGCATTGATCAAGCAAATGATCAGCGCTGAAGAGCCTAACAAGCCTCTCTCGGATAGCCAGATATCCGAGGTTCTTGGTCAGCAGGGCATTGTCGTGGCACGGCGAACAATTGCAAAATACCGTGAAGCGCTCAGTATCCCGCCGGTCAATTTACGCAAGTCCATTTAGAAGAAGGAGTCACATCATGAATCTGCAAGTCAGTGGACACCGTCTCGAGATCACCCCGGCCCTACGCGATTATGTCACCGGCAAGCTCGAACGAATCATTCGTCATTTTGATAACCTGATAGACGTAAACGTGATTCTGTCGGTGGACAAACTGAACCAGAAGGCCGAAGTGACAGTCCATCTCGCTGGCAAGGATGTCTATGTGGAGTCCGTAGACGAAGACCTTTATGCGGCAGTGGATGGTCTGGTTGATAAGCTGGAGCGTCAGGTTCAGAAGTACAAGCAGAAGTTACAGGACCACCATCGCGGAAACAAGATTACAGACCATATCGTTGCCGAGTGATGTGAGGGTAGTCTGCGCATGGACCAGGCGGTAAACCCGCTGGTCCGTGCGCCTCCTCTCTTGATTAATTTAATCCAAGTCCGCTTTTTCGGGTTTTTGTCGTATGAGCCAGATCACCCAACTACTACCCCTTGAAAACATCATTCTTGATCTCGACGCGAGCAGCAAGAAACGCGTCTTTGAACACGTAGGGCTTCTTTTCGAGAATTATCTCGGCATCGCCCGCAGCACGGTGTTCGACAGTCTGTTTGCACGTGAGAAGCTCGGCTCGACTGGTCTCGGTCAGGGAGTAGCGATTCCACATGGCAGGATCAAGGGATTGAAAGATGCCACGGGCGCCTTCCTGCGACTTGCTGCGCCGGTACCATTTGATTCTCCCGACGGCAAGCCGGTCTCGCTGCTGTTCGTCCTGCTTGTCCCGGAAGTTGCGACCGAGCAACACCTGCAAATCCTCTCTGAACTGGCACAGCACTTTTCCGATCGCAATTGTCGCGAAGCCCTTTCCAGGGCTGCCAACCCAAGTGGCATTCTTCAGCTCTTTGCCGATTGAGTATGAACGCCCGGCGTCAATCCAGTGTAGCCCAGCTTTATGAGGATCACCGCGACAAACTAAAGCTTTCCTGGGTCATTGCCGTCGGCGTTGACCGATCGATCGAACTCAAGGAACAGGGCTATTTTGGCGCTGACGTTGTTGGCCACCTCAATCTGATTCATCCGGAGCGACTACAAGTGATCGGTCGTGCCGAACAAGCCTGGGGCTACCGCGTGACTCCGGAGCGTCTGCGTTCGCAGGTGAAGGAACTGATGGCTGCCAGGCCTCCGGCGCTGATCATTGCTGACGACCTTGAAATTCTGCCGGCGATTCATGATGCCTGCGAGGCTACGCAGACGCCCCTGTTTGTTAGTCCGAAACCCTGCTCGGCAGTAATCGAACTGTTGCGCCTCTATCTTTCCCGTCGGCTGGCTGGTTCGACATCAGTGCACGGCGTGCTGATGGATGTTTTCGGCATGGGTGTTCTGATTACCGGCGATTCTGGAGTCGGCAAGAGCGAACTTGCTCTGGAACTGATCTCGCGCGGCCATGGTCTGGTTGCCGATGATGTCGTCGAGCTGGCCTGTATCGCACCGACCACGATTGAAGGACGCTGTCCGAGCATGCTGCGGGACTATCTTGAAGTACGTGGACTCGGCCTCCTCAACATTCGCACCATCTTCGGGGAAACTGCTTCACGCCGGAAGATGAAACTGAAGCTGATCGCCCATTTGCAAAAGCAGATCAGTGGTTCGGATGGTCCGCGTCTGCCTCTGGACGCGCAAAACCAGGAAATTCTTGGCGTGCCCGTACGTAAAGTGGTCATTCCGGTTGCTGCCGGGAGAAACATTGCGGTTCTTCTCGAGGCTGCGGTACGCAATAGTATTCTTCAGCTTCGCGGCATCGACAGCATGGGAGATTTCATTAACCGCCAGCAGCAGGCGCTCCTGGACGACGACTTGTAGCAATGGCTTAATCACCGGACTTCCCCACCTTCAAGGAGTACACTCTCGATAAAAGCCGTAATCGCAGTGGCTGCCCTTGCCTTAGCTCCTGGCGGTACTTCGTCAGGCTGATTAGTTACGACGGCAAGTCAAGGTGAGCCAGGCCCGGCCAGTGATCTGCGGGCGAGTTCATCAACCGAAGGCAAGCCACGTAACCATTGCGGTGGCGCTTGAGCAGTCTGGCCAGGCGCCTATCGGCCTCCTGATGCGTGGCGTAGAGATCATTCAAGAACGCATGGCAGGCTGCCCAGCGACCTTCCGGCGTGCGCAACACGACGACCGGGCGACCACCGTCAAGGGTGGCAACCAGACAAGGCGAATCGCTTTCCTTCCAGGAAGCGGCAACCAGATCCATCGCCTCGTGGCGTGGTATGCATAAAGCAATCAGGGCATCTATGGGTGAATCACACTCGACACAAACGATCGCTGGAAAATAGCCGTGACCAGTAGAGGTGGTGGATGAGTTCATGATGTGAACTTCTAGCATCCTTGGCCACGCTTGTAAATTCCCGATCGTGCACAGAACCATTTTTCAATTACCTGGGTTTTACCGCATGCAAGTCACGGATTTCGACGTCCTTATCGTTGGTGGCGGCCTCGCCGGTCTTTCTTTGGCCTGTGCACTGCGTGACACGCGCCTCAGGGTTGCCCTGGTTGAGCAGCACCCGCCGCTGCCTGCAGCGGGCTGGGATACGCGTGTCTACGCGATTTCCCCGGCCAATGCGGACTTCCTGCGGGCAATCGGTGTCTGGAAGCACCTTCCAGCAGAGCGCATGGCGCCAATTTCAGCAATGAAAATCTTTGGCGATAGGAATGCAGAACTCGATTTCTCGGCTTACGAGGCTGGCGTACCAGAACTCGGCTGGATTCTCGAATCATCGCGGATGGCTTGTGAACTTTGGGAAAGTATCAAACGTCAGGGCAATCTTACCCTGCTTTGCCCGGCCTTACCGAAAGTCCTGGAAATGGGTTCTGGGGCCGCTCAGCTGACCCTTGGCGACGGTCGGTTGCTGTCTGCCAGGCTGCTCGTCGGCGCGGATGGACGAGATTCCTGGGTCCGTGAAGTTCTGGGCTTGCGGGCGATCAATACGCCCTACGGCGAGATGGGACTGGTCGCCAATTTCGAGTGTCAGCGTCCGCATCATGGCATTGCACGCCAATGGTTCCGCCAAGACGGGGTGCTGGCCTGGCTACCGATGGCGGGCCATCGTCTCTCCATCGTCTGGTCTACGCCTGATGAAAACGCGCGGGCTATGCTGGCACTACCAGCCGAGGAACTATGCAGTCGGGTTGCCGCCGCCGGCAATGACGAACTGGGCGCTTTCCAGTTGCTGACTCCTGCGTCAGCCTTTCCATTACGCCTGATGAAGGTGCCACAGATCGTTGCCCCGCGGCTGGCGCTGCTTGGTGACGCGGCACATGGCATTCACCCGCTTTCCGGGCACGGTATCAACCTCGGCTACCAGGATGCGAAGGCGCTAGCCGGTCTGCTGGTAGCCACGCCGGACTGGCAGGATATCGGTAGCGAGCGCCTGCTGGCTCGCTATCAACGACAGAGGCGCGAGGAAACACTGGTCATGCAAACCGTTACGCATGCCCTGCACCAGCTCTTCCGGCAAACCTTTCCCGGACTCAAGCCGTTGCGCAATTTCGGAATGAACCTGACCAATGCTTTGCCAGTCCTAAAAAATCTACTTGTGCGCTACGCCATTGGCGCTTTCTGATGCCTCCCTCTTATCCGGAGAAATTACCGATGTATACACGATTCGTACCGTTTGCACTCGCCTCAGTTCTCAGTCTGTCTGCTCTCGCGGGCGAAGCCGGCGTTAAAAAAGCAACGACAGCGAGCCCTAAAAAAGAGGTAACTAAACAGTCTGCCCCAGCGGACGAAGCCAGCGTCAAGAAAGCGGTAGAAGGTAAACTGGAACGTGCGGTTAGCAGCGTGACCAAGACCCCATACCTGGGTCTCTACGAAGTCTACGTCGATGGCCAGATCGTCTACACCGACGAGAAGGTTTCAGTGCTGCTCCTGGGGGCTCTGATCGATGCCCAGACGATGAAAAACGTGACCGACGAGCGGATGCAGAAGCTGACCGCAATCAAGTTTTCTGACTTGCCGTTGACGCTGGCGGTGAAGCAGGTGCGTGGTGATGGCAAACGTGTTTTCGCCACCTTCGAGGACCCGAATTGCGGCTACTGCAAGAAATTGGCCAAGGACATCGTCAAGCTCGACAACGTGACGATTTACACCTTCCTTTATCCGATCCTATCGCCGGATTCACTGGAGAAATCCAACCAAATCTGGTGTGCCGCTGACAAGGCCAAGGCCTGGAATGACTGGATGGTCGACGGCAAGGCTCCCACAGGCAAAGGGGATTGCGATACCACCGCGGTCAGGAAAACCATCGAGACCGGCCGCAAGTTGGCGATCAACGGTACGCCGACGGTTTTCTTCGCGGACGGAGAGCGGATTCCCGGAGCCGTGCCGCTGGCCAGGATCGAACAGAAGCTCTCGCAAGTTCAGGCCCAGGGCAGATAGCGCATGCACGATCGGCGGAGACACGGAAAACCGACGCTTGCAGAATAACGGTATTCAGTGACCTTTAACGGGAAAAATCTGCCGACCGTAGTTGATCGAAAGAGAACTGATCAGCGGGTACTCCGCCAGCTGCCTGGCGATTTCGCGCTCAGCCTTGTTGACCGCGGTAAGGTCGCCAAGGGACTGGCGAGGCAGGAGTAACTCGGCTTCAATACGGCCATTGAGATAGTGCAGGATGACTCGCCGGGGTTCCGGAAGATCGCTGAGGAGGGGGGCCAGCTCCGTCATCAGTTCGCTGCGGTCGGGCATACTCTGGAGTTGGCTGTCATGATCCAGATCGTCCTCGACGTCGACATGAACGAGAACATCTGAAACTGAAGGGTGGCTGTCGAGGATGCGCTTGCGGGTCATTTCGGCTATACGGTGCCCTTCCGAAACACTGATGCGTGCATCGACACAGACATGTGCATCGACTAGTGAGCGATGCGCCATGCGACGGGTTCGCAGTTCGTGGAGATTCCTGACCCCGGGAGTGTCAATGATCACTTGACGGATGCTGTCAACTTCCTCGACCGACAGGCCGGTGTCGATCAGTTCCAGGACGGCATCCCAGGCGAACACCACGCCCATCCGGACGATCATGAAGCCGACGATCACTGCGGCCACCGAGTCGGCAAAATTGTAGCCTATCAGATTGCCGACGATTCCCAAGGCCACCACCAGTGACGAAGCGGCGTCGGAGCGGGCATGCCAAGCGTTGGCGATCAGCATCGGCGAGCGCAGGCGCTCACCGACATGCAGCATGTAGCGGAACAGACCCTCCTTCGCCACCAGTGCAAGGATTGCCGTCCATAACGCCAGTTGCTGGACTGGCGGCAGGTTGTCGAGGTTTTGCAGTTTCACCCCGGCGCCCCAGATGATGCCGGCGCCAGTGACTGCCAGAATCGCGCCAAGTGCAAACGATGCCGCCGTTTCAATGCGGGCATGGCCATAGGGATGGCGTTCGTCGGCAGGATCCTTGCTGTGGTGAGCGGCGAAGAGCACCAGGAAATCACAGACCAGATCGGATAGCGAATGCAGGCCGTCGGCAATCAAACCTTGGGAATGTGCCATGATGCCGGCGACAACCTGCGCGCCGGTCAGGAAAATATTCACTACCACACTGATCCAGGTGACACGCTGTGCCATACCATGCCGCCCTGGGTCGTCGAATGAGATTTCAGGTGTGTCGTTACGGCTGCCCATGAACTGGTTGCTTTCTGATAAACCTCTCGGCAGCGGGTCGAGAGCAGGCGGGGCTCTGTTCAATGGCCGAGCGAACTCACGACCTGCGAGAAGGTCTGTGCGATTTCTGTTGACTGCGCAAGTCCCATCTCACGTTCGATCTTGGACAGGGAAAAGATGCCACAGAGGATGTGATTGTCTTCTTCATCGTGGTCTACGACCAGACAATAAGGTGTTCCCAATTCCTTCAGGGTCGCCACGACGTTGCCAACTCTGGCCGTGTGCACATCTCTGAGATGCATCACTTCGACATCATCGTGTTGTTTGATCATCACATCCCCGACTACCAGTTCGCCGGGACGGACGCCCAGCGTATGGGCCACGGCCAGCGGCCGGTGGCCCTTGGTCCCGGCTTCGGTGACGATCCCCTGCAACTGCCGCTGCCCGTCGGCCACCAGCAGATAATGCACATGGCACAGCGCCATGATTCTGTTGGCATCGTCAAGCGAGGCATCGCGCGCAATCGTGATCGGCGTCATTTGCTGAAAATCGGTCATGACTCGCAGCGCCGGAGAATTGGCATCAACCGGAGCGGCCGTTTTTGCCATTCTCGGGAGGTAACAGGGGACGCCTCTCTTGAGCCGGGTCCAGGGCAAAGGCTTGAAGCGAGTATCTGGCATTTCCGGATTCCTTCTGATCAATGGTCATGCGAGGATTAAAGCACTGTGCCGCACTTCTGACAAGCACTGGCTGCGCTGGCGGCAGGCTCTTGCAGTGTGGCGTCGAGGACGGCTGGGCTTTGCCGCGACCGGCTTTGAATTACCTAACAAAATGGATTTTTTCCAGTATAACCCTGCGGCTTGCAAAGAACCAAGGCTGTGCTCGTTCCGTTATTGCGTGCTCTGGCGGCACACTCCACCTCAGTCACCAAAGGGGTCTTTCGTCTCCTGTAACCCTCATCTCTCGAAGTGAACAAATTTACCCTGGGCGGCCAGCTTCGAATTGCCCAACAGGGGGGCTCTTTCCGGTACAATCCTGCGGCTTGCAAAGAACCGAGCGGGAGGGCTGTGTGCCCGTCCCGCTTTTGCGTATCTACAGCTTGGGCTGGCAGCACACTCCACCGCAGCCACCACAGGAGTCTTTCGTGTCCTTGTTACCCTCTCTTCCGCCCGCGATTCTCGCACTGGCCGACGGCACGATTTTCCGCGGCCTGGCGATCGGCGCCGGAGGCTGTACCAGCGGCGAAGTCGTATTCAATACGGCGATGACTGGCTATCAGGAAATCCTGACCGATCCCTCGTACTGTCGCCAGATCGTCACCCTGACCTATCCGCATATCGGCAACGTTGGTTGTAATGCCGAGGATTTCGAATCGCCCGGCAACCATGCCGCAGGGCTGGTGATTCGTGACCTGCCGGTTCGGGCAGCGAATTGGCGCCTGCAGGAGACGCTGCCAGAGTATCTGCAGAAACATGGCATCGTTGCGATTGCCGGGATCGACACGCGCAAGCTGACACGCTTGCTGCGGGAAAAGGGCGCGCAGGCGGGCTGCATCATGGCTGTCGAGGTCGATGACCGGCGCGCGCGTGCCGAAGCAGTGGCCTTCCCCGGTCTCGCCGGGATGGACCTTGCCAGGGTGGTCAGCGTTCAGTCGTCCTACGATTGGGCCGGTGGGCCATGGCGCTTGGGCGGCTATGTCGCTGCGCCGGCGCCGCTGTGGCACGTCGTTGCCTACGATTTTGGCGTCAAACACAACATTCTGCGTTTGTTGGCCGCGCGTGGCTGCCGGGTGACAGTGGTGCCAGCGCAGACCACTGCGGCAGAAGTCCTCAAGCTGAAGCCGAACGGCGTGTTCCTTTCGAACGGACCTGGCGACCCAGAGCCTTGTGATTACGCAATCACGGCGATCCGCGAAATCCTTGCCAGAGGCGTACCGATGTTCGGGATCTGCCTGGGTCACCAGTTGCTGGCGCTTGCCTCGGGCGCCAGGACGATGAAAATGAAGTTTGGCCATCACGGCGCCAACCACCCGGTCAAGGACCTCCAGACTGGGCAGGTCCTGATTACCAGTCAGAACCACGGCTTTGCGGTGGACGCCGATACCCTGCCGGCAAACCTGCTGGCAACGCACATGTCGCTGTTCGACGGATCACTGCAGGGTTTGGCGCGTAGCGACCTGCCGGCTTTTTCCTTTCAGGGTCACCCGGAGGCCAGTCCTGGGCCGCACGACATCGCTTATCTGTTCGACCGCTTTGTCAAGATGATGCAAGACGAAAAGGCGAAACATGCCCAAACGCACTGACCTCAAGAGCATTCTGATCATCGGCGCCGGTCCGATCGTCATCGGACAGGCCTGCGAATTTGATTACTCAGGGGCGCAAGCCTGCAAGGCACTGCGCGAGGAAGGCTACCGGGTGATCCTGGTGAACTCCAATCCAGCCACGATCATGACCGACCCGGAAATGGCGGATGTCACGTATATCGAGCCGATTAACTGGAGAGTCGTCGAAAAGATCATCACCAAGGAGCGACCTGATGCGCTGCTGCCGACCATGGGTGGACAAACAGCGCTGAATTGTGCCCTTGATCTGGCCAGGCATGGTGTTCTCGAGCGTTTTGGCGTCGAGATGATTGGGGCCACCAGGGAAGCCATCGACAAGGCCGAGGACCGCGAGAAGTTCAAGGCGGCGATGACCCGCATCGGTCTCGGATCGGCTCGTTCGGCGATGGCGCACTCGTTGGAGGAAGCGCTGCAGGTACAGGCGATGATCGGCTATCCGGCAATCATCCGGCCATCGTTCACCATGGGGGGTTCGGGTGGCGGCATTGCCTACAACCAGGAAGAATTCGTCGAAATCTGCAAACGCGGACTTGAAGCCAGCCCGACCAGCGAGTTGCTGATCGAAGAGTCACTGATCGGCTGGAAAGAGTTCGAGATGGAAGTGGTGCGCGATCGCAAAGACAACTGCATAATCGTCTGTGCGATCGAGAACCTCGACCCGATGGGAGTGCACACCGGCGACTCGATTACCGTGGCACCGGCGCAGACGCTGACCGACAAAGAATACCAGATCATGCGCAACGCCTCGATCGCGGTGTTGCGCGAGGTCGGTGTCGATACCGGCGGCTCGAATGTCCAGTTTGCGATCTGTCCTCAGACCGGGAGGATGATCGTCATCGAAATGAACCCGCGTGTTTCGCGTTCTTCGGCCCTGGCGTCAAAGGCCACCGGTTTCCCGATTGCCAAGGTGGCGGCAAAGTTGGCGGTAGGTCATACGCTCGATGAACTGGCCAATGACATTACTGGTGGCAAGACCCCGGCCTCTTTCGAGCCGTCGATCGACTATGTGGTCACCAAGGTGCCTCGTTTCGCCTTCGAGAAATTCCCCGATGCCGACTCGCGGCTGACCACGCAGATGAAGTCGGTGGGTGAGGTCATGGCCATCGGGCGAACTTTTCAGGAATCGTTGCAAAAGGCCTTGCGCGGCCTCGAGATCGGCGTCGATGGCTTCGATGAACACAGCGTCGACCGCGAGGAAATCGAGATGGCGCTCAGCGAGGCGCGCCCGGAGCGTCTCTGGTACGTTGCCGACGCCTTCCGAATTGGTCTGAACCTGAACGAGATTCATCGGCTGACAGCAATTGATCCGTGGTTTCTGGCGCAGATCGAGGATCTTTACAGGAAGGCCGAACGTATCCGCGGCAGGCCACTCGCCTCTCTGTCACGCGACGAATTGTGGTGTCTCAAACGTGCCGGCTTTTCCGACAAAAGGTTGGCGACCCTGATGCGGACGACGCAGACGGCTGTTCGTGAGCTCCGCCATGCCCTGCAAATTCGTCCGGTCTTCAAGCGTGTCGATACATGTGCAGCCGAGTTTGCCACCGATACCGCTTACCTTTACTCGACCTATGAGGATGAGTGTGAGGCGAAACCCAGCGACCGGAAAAAAATCATGGTTCTTGGGGGCGGTCCGAATCGCATCGGGCAGGGGATCGAGTTCGACTATTGCTGCGTGCATGCGGCGCTCGCGCTGCGTGCCGACGGTTACGAGACGATCATGGTCAACTGCAATCCGGAAACGGTATCCACGGACTATGATACTTCCGACCGCCTCTATTTCGAGCCACTGACGCTTGAGGACGTCCTGGAAATCGTTGCCGTGGAAAAACCGCTAGGGGTTATCGTCCAGTATGGCGGACAGACTCCGCTCAAGCTGGCGCGTGATCTTGAGGCCAACGGTGTACCGATCATCGGTACCAGCCCGGACATGATCGACGCCGCCGAGGATCGCGAGCGGTTTCAGAAGCTGCTTCAGGATCTTGGCCTTAGACAACCGGCCAACCGTACTGCCCGCACCGAGCCCGAGGCGTTGCGCCTGGCAGCCGAGATTGGCTATCCCTTGGTGGTTCGTCCGTCGTATGTGCTTGGTGGCCGGGCGATGGAAATCGTCCATGAGGAGCGCGACCTTGAACGGTACATGCGTGAAGCGGTCAAGGTTTCCAATGATTCACCGGTATTGCTCGACCGTTTCCTGAACGATGCCTGCGAGGTGGACGTCGATGCCCTTTGCGATGGCCAGGAGGTCCTCATCGGAGGGGTGATGGAGCATATTGAACAGGCCGGCGTGCATTCCGGTGATTCGGCGTGTTCGCTGCCACCGTATTCGTTGTCCGCCGAGTTGCAGGACGAGCTGCGCCGGCAGACGCGGCTGATGGCCCTGGGACTGAAGGTCTGCGGTCTGATGAACGTCCAGTTCGCGATCCAGAAGGGGAGGGTTTTTGTCCTTGAAGTCAACCCCCGAGCATCGCGTACGGTCCCTTTTGTTTCCAAGGCCACTGGGCTACAGCTCGCGAAGATCGCTGCCCGTTGCATGGTCGGGCAGTCGCTTGCCAGCCAGGGACTCTCCCAGGAAATCGTCCCGAATTATTTCTCGGTCAAGGAAGCCGTTTTTCCCTTCGCCAAGTTCCGCGGCGTCGATACCATTCTTGGCCCCGAAATGAAGTCGACTGGTGAGGTGATGGGAGTTGGACTCAGCTTTTCCGAAGCCTTTGTCAAGAGCCAGTTGGCGGCCAACGTTCGCCTCCCGAATTCGGGACAGGTGTTCATCAGCGTCAAGGAGTCGGACAAGCCGAAGGCGGTGAATATTGCTCGCGAACTGCAGGCGGCGGGGTTCACGCTGATTGCCACGCGCGGTACGGCAGCAGCAATTGCAGCTGCGGGAATTGCCGTCACAGCAGTGAACAAGGTGACCGAAGGGCGTCCACATGTGGTCGACATGATCAAGAACCACGAGATTGTCCTGATCATCAATACCGTGGACGAAAAGCGCAAGGCCATTAGCGATTCTCGCTCGATCCGTACCTCTGGCCTGGCGGCACGGGTGACGATCTACACGACGATCTGGGGTGCCGAAGCGGCCGCGGATGGGATCAGGAATCGTGGCGAACTGGTCGTCTATCCGATCCAGGATTTGCACGCACAACTGAATTAGTTAACCCATGGAACCGTCGAATCCACCGATCGGGTGGGAGTCGGCGGTTTGGCAGTGAATGAGATGAGCAAAATACCTGTGACCGTCAATGGTGCCGAGAAACTTCGCGCAGAACTGCATAATCTGAAAACCGTCGAACGACCACGCGCCATCGCAGCGATTGCAGAGGCGCGTTCGCACGGTGATCTCTCGGAGAATGCCGAGTACGATGCCGCCAAGGAACGGCAGGGATTCGTCGAAGGTCGCATCAAGGAAATCGAGAGCAAACTCGCCAATGCACAGATCATCGACCCGAAGCTACTCGACGCCGACGGGCGTTGCGTTTTCGGGGCAACGCTCGATCTCGAGGATCAGGAAACTGGCCTTGGCGTCAGCTATCAGATTGTTGGCGAGGACGAGGCCGACATCAAGGAGGGCAAGATTTCGATCAACTCGCCGATCGCCCGTGCACTGATCGGCAAGTTTGCAGGCGACATCGCTGAGGTGCAGGCTCCCGGTGGTGTTCGCGAGTACGAAATCATCGAAGTCCGCTACGAATAGGCGACCATGCGACGCCTTGCGGATGCTCTGTACGATGTAGCGCTGACCCTCTGGGTTGGCGGCCTGTGGGCGATGGGCTATGTTGTGGCTCCGACGCTGTTCGTCGCGTTGAGTGGCGACCGTCAAACGGCAGGCATGCTCGCTGGCAGGCTCTTCGAACTGATTGGCTGGGTGGGCCTGGTTTGTGCGATCTACCTGTTGTCGTTCATGTTGCTGCGTAGTGGTAGTGTGGTCATGCGGCGCTGGCGCTTCTGGTTGCTGCTATTGATGTTCGTGCTCACCGCGGTCAGTCTGTTTGGATTACAGCCGCTATTGGCGCAGCTCAAAGCCGACGCCTTGCCGCGCGAAGTGATGGAGAGCGTGCTGCGGAACCGCTTCGCCGCCTGGCATGGCGTTTCCAGTATTCTCTACCTCGTCCAAAGCTTACTTGGCTTGCTGCTTGTGACCAGTGGCGGGCGTAGTGGCCGATAAGGTCACTCGCTGCGAGACACGCACTGTCCGGGAGGGCACTTCTCCGGCGATCTCGCGTTGCAGCAGGATCAGCGCTCCGAACTGCTCTGGTAGCTGCGCTTGCTGGAGCGCCGATCAACGGGTCTGGAACGTGCAGCCTGGGCTGACTTTTCCGCCGTCGGACGCCAGATCACTAACAGTTTGCCGATATGCTGGACTGGCGCTGCGTCGAGCTGCTCACAAAGTGTCAAGAGGAAGTCCTCACGAACTTCCCGGTCATCGTGATAGACCCGGATCTTGATCAGTCCGTGACTGGCGAGACTGGCATCGATCTCCTTGACGACCGACTCGCAGAGACCTCTATGGCTGATCGAGACCACAGGATGCAGGGAATGCGTACGGGCACGCAGGGCACGGCGTTCGTCAGAACTGAGGTTGAGCATGCAGGATACCTTTTTTGAAGCCCCCATTTTAACGGCTTTCGGCGAATGAATCGAAGTAGATCGAGCAATGCCTGGCTGCGTGAGCACGTAAACGATGCCTATGTGCAGCGGGCGAGGGCTGAAGGCTTCCGCTCGCGTGCCGCCTACAAGCTGGTCGAGATTGATGACAAGGACCGTCTTATCCACCCTGGAGACGTGGTCGTTGACCTGGGGGCGACCCCAGGCGGCTGGTCGCAGGTCGCCACGAAGAGGATGCATGGCCGAGGTCACGTCATCGCCGTCGATCTGCTGGAGATGGTGCCTTTGCGCGGTGTAACCTTTGTCCAGGGTGATTTCCGCGAGCAGGAAGTGCTCGATGTTCTCGGAAAACTGCTGGAAGGTGAGAAAGTCGGGCTTATTCTTTCCGACATGTCGCCTAATATATCTGGCATCCCTGCCTGCGACCAGGCCCGCGGCACGTACCTCGCCGAACTGGCTCTGGAGTTTGCTCGCAACTGGCTGAAACCAGACGGCGCTTTCCTGGTCAAATTTTTCCAGGGTGATGGTTTTACCGATTTCATGTTGGAGATGCGAAAAAATTTCGAATTGGTATCCGTGCGTAAGCCGGGCGCATCGCGCGATCGCAGTCGGGAAGTATATCTGCTGGGCAGGACCTTAAAAGCGTGAGCATGTGCATCGATATGCTTTTGCTTCAGTGGGCACGAATCAGTTTAGAATGTATAAATGAATGTGAACTTGAGGAATGGCAAGGTTTCGCGAGAAATCCCGGACCAGGCAACGTGGAAGAGGTGAAGCATTGAATAACATGTTCAAGAATCTGGCAGTCTGGCTGGTGATCGGTCTCGTTTTGATGACAGTGTTCAACCAGTTCAATAATCGTCAGGTAACCCAGTCGTCGATGGAGTATTCACAGTTCATTGAGGAAGTGGGGAAGGGAACGATCGCCAAGGTGGTCATCGAGGGGCGTGTGCTCAAGGCAACGACGACTGACGGCCGCAAACTGACCAGCTACGCGCCACCGGATCTATGGATGGTTTCCGACCTGTTGAAACATGGGGTCAAGATCGAGGCCAAGCCTGAGGAAGAGCAATCGTTCCTGATGAGCATCTTCGTCAGCTGGTTCCCGATGTTGCTCTTGATCGGTGTGTGGATTTTCTTCATGCGCCAGATGCAGGGCGGCGGACGCGGCGGCGCGTTCTCGTTCGGCAAAAGCAAGGCACGGCTGCTCGACGAGTCAACCAATACCATCACCTTTGCTGATGTGGCCGGTTGCGACGAGGCCAAGGAGGAGGTCTCGGAACTCGTCGATTTCCTTCGCGATCCGTCGAAATTCCAGAAACTCGGTGGGCGTATCCCGAAGGGCGTGCTGTTGGTTGGCAATCCCGGTACCGGCAAGACTTTGCTCGCCAAAGCGATTGCCGGTGAGGCCAAGGTGCCTTTCTTCTCGATTTCTGGTTCCGACTTTGTCGAGATGTTCGTAGGTGTCGGCGCGGCGCGCGTTCGCGACATGTTCGAAAACGCCAAGAAACATGCGCCCTGCATCATCTTCATCGATGAGCTGGATGCGGTGGGTCGTCAGCGTGGCGCTGGACTTGGAGGCGGCAATGACGAACGCGAGCAGACGCTCAACCAGATGCTGGTCGAGATGGATGGCTTTGAGGCCAGTGTCGGGGTCATCGTGATCGCCGCCACCAACCGTCCCGACGTGCTCGACCCGGCTCTGATGCGCCCGGGACGTTTCGACAGGCAGGTGGTCGTCCCTCTTCCCGATATCCGTGGGCGCGAACAGATTCTCGTGGTGCATATGCGCAAGGTGCCGCTGTCCCCAGACGTCAAGGCGGACATCATTGCCCGTGGAACACCCGGATTTTCCGGGGCTGATCTGGCCAACCTAGTCAACGAAGCTGCGCTGTTCGCAGCACGTGGCAACAAGCGCCTGGTTGACATGGAAGACTTCGAAAAGGCCAAGGATAAGATCATGATGGGTGCCGAGCGTCGCAGCATGGTCATGAACGAGGACGAGAGGCGCAATACGGCTTTTCACGAATCCGGGCACGCAGTGGTCGCCAAGCTGATGCCGAAATCCGATCCTGTGCATAAGGTGACCATTATCCCTCGTGGTCGTGCGCTCGGTTTGACCATGCAACTTCCGGAAGAGGATCGCTACGCTTACGACCGCGTCTATCTGATGAGTCGGATTGCCGTTCTGTTCGGTGGGCGCATCGCTGAAGAGCTGTTCATGAACCAGATGACCACTGGTGCCTCGAACGACTTTGAACGGGCAACACAAATGGCACGTGACATGGTCACCCGCTACGGCATGTCCGACGCGCTTGGTCCGATGGTTTATGGGGAAAACGACGGTGAAGTTTTCCTTGGGCGCTCGGTAACCACTCACAAAAACATGTCCGAAGCAACGATGGAGAAGGTCGACGCGGAAATCCGCCGAATCATTGACGAGCAGTATGCATTGGCACGTCGATTGCTCGATAAGCATCGCGACAAGGTCGAGGCGATGGCTGAGGCATTGCTCGAACTGGAAACGATTGACGCCGACCAGATCAACGACATAATGGAAGGCAAGCCACCACGCCCACCCAAGCAGCCGCAGGCGTCGTCGTCAAACAAGCCGGACCACAATGCGCCAGATGCTGCGCCCAGCGCAACCGCACCGGCCTGAGTGGGCGTAGTGACAAGCCACGGCCACAGGGCCTGCGGTAGGGGGTCGATCTGACACTTGTGCCACTTTTCCGATGCTGCTTCGCTGCGGGGATCATAGACTCTCACTAGCCCGTCCACTAGTGATGGGGATCGTCAATCTGACAGCGGATTCATTCTCCGGTGACGGTTTGGCGAGCGACACTGCAAAGGCAATCGAGCATGCCCACCGACAGATCGGGGAAGGGGCGGAGATGCTCGATATCGGAGCCGAATCGTCTCGTCCAGGCGCAGTGCCGACGAGTGTCGAAGTTGAACTTGGACGCCTGCTGCCGGTGCTGGATGCCCTGACTGGCTGTGGGGTGCCGATTTCCGTCGATACCTACAAGCCTGAAGTGATGCGCGCAGCACTGCTGCACGGTGCTTCGATGATCAATGACATCTACGCGCTGCGCATGCCCGGCGCGCTTGCTGCGGTGGCCGATAGCGACTGTGCGATCTGTCTGATGCACATGCGCGGCGAGCCATTGACGATGCAGGAGAATCCCGTCTACACCGACGTCGTCACCGAGGTCCGGGATTTCCTTCAGAGCCGTGTAAATCTGGCAAGAACTGCCGGGATAGCGAGTGATCGTCTGGTCCTTGATCCGGGGTTTGGCTTTGGCAAGGCATTGCACCACAACCTCGAAATGCTGCGTCGCTTCGCTGAGTTTACGGTGATCGGACTGCCTGTGCTGGCGGGCATATCACGCAAATCGATGCTCGGCGCCATCACTTCGCGGACGGTCGAAGACCGCCTGGCGGCCAGCGTCGCCGCCGCTTTGCTGGCCGCGCAGCGTGGTGCGCGGCTGTTGCGTGTTCACGACGTCGCGCAGACACGCGACGCCCTGGCCATCTGGCTCGCGCTGGAAAATCAATAATCCGTGCAGTGGTTGTGCCTTACTTGACAGTCGCTTCTCCAGTGTTTGCGTAGAATAGCAATGATTCAACAGACGTCGACTCATCTGCGCTCAGAGGGAGAGAAAATCGTGACAAGAAAGTATTTTGGGACTGACGGCGTGCGCGGTCGTGTTGGGGAAATCCCGATCACGCCGGATTTCGTCATGCGTCTCGGGCATGCCACAGGACGGGTGCTCGCCGCTCGCGACATGGCGCGCAGCCATGTGAAAGCGGGAGAGCGCCCGGCGATTCTGATCGGAAAGGATACGCGTATTTCTGGCTACATGCTGGAAGCCGCGCTGGAAGCCGGGTTTTCTGCAGCCGGTGTCGATGTCTGCCTGGTTGGTCCAATGCCCACGCCTGCTATCGCTTACCTCACGCGGGCCCTGCGCTTGCAGGCGGGCATCGTCATTTCCGCTTCCCATAATCCCTACTATGATAATGGAATAAAATTCTTCTCGGCAGGGGGCACCAAGTTGCCCGACGACATGGAGTCGGAGATTGAAGCAGCGCTCGACGAACCGCTGACTTGTGTGCCTTCGGCTGGTCTTGGCCGGGCACGGAGAATCGATGACGCTGATGGCCGCTATATCGAGTTTTGCAAGAGCACTTTTCCGTTTGAGATGGACCTGCGGGGGTTGAAAATCGTGGTCGATTGCGCAAACGGCGCGGCTTACCACATCGCACCGCATGTCTTCCACGAGTTGGGCGCCGAGGTGACCAGCATCGGCAGCGAGCCGAATGGTCTCAACATCAACCAGGATGTCGGCGCGACGGCACCTGCTGCCTTGCGTGACGCTGTTGTTGCGCAAGGCGCCGACCTCGGGATTGCTCTTGACGGAGACGCAGACCGGGTGATGATGGTTGACGCAGTCGGCAATATCTACGATGGTGATCAACTCCTGTTTGCGGTGGTGCGGGGCCGGTTGCGCCAGGGCAACGTCGCCGGTGTCGTGGGTACGCTGATGAGTAATCTCGCCCTTGAGCATGCGCTGGCCGAGTTCAAGGTGCCTTTTGTCCGTGCCAATGTTGGTGACCGATACGTGATGGACATGCTGCGGCAGAAGGGCTGGCTTTATGGAGGTGAGAATTCGGGGCACATTCTCTGCCTTGACCGGCACACCACTGGCGATGGCATCGTTTCCGCCCTGCAGGTGCTTTCTGTATTGCGCGAAGAAGGAGGTAATCTGCAACGACTCCTCGGAAACCTGAAGCTCTATCCACAAAAACTGATCAATGTAGCGTTGAGCAAGGGATTCCCCTGGAAAGACCACCCGCTGATCGGATCGACGCAGCGCGAGGTGGAGAATGAACTTAATGGCCGTGGGCGGGTACTACTGCGTGCTTCGGGGACTGAACCGCTGCTGCGCGTGATGGTCGAGGGCCAGGACTCGGCGACGGTCTACCGAGCTGCTGAGAAGCTGGCGGCCGCTGTGCGGGAAGCTGTCTCTTCGTGAACCGGTCATGCCGCAATTTGTGAACTTCGGCAGTTAACCTGAAACAGGACATCGACATCGTAATTCTTTAAAAGCACCCTGGAATTCCGTGGCAACTACGTTTATAATAAGCGGCTAAACTCTATATTGTGGTGTTTATAAACTTGGGAAGAATCGATGCCTGCTATTCGCGTCAAGGAAAATGAGCCGTTCGAAGTTGCCATCCGCCGCTTCAAAAGAACCGTCGAGAAAACCGGTTTGCTGACCGAGTTGAGGGCTCGCGAGTTCTACGAAAAGCCCACCGCCGAACGTAAGCGTAAGCTGGCCGCAGCGGTCAAACGTCATCACAAACGGATGCGCAGCCAGACCTTGCCGCCCAAGATGTACTGACCCAGGATTGGCGTTGCCTGAATAGCCGCCCGTCTGCAGACGGGCGGCTATTGTCGCTTCTGGAACTGTGGCTGTTCAAGGGAGCCAAGTTGATCCCGGACACTTTCATTCAGGAGTTGCTGTATCGCATCGACCTGGTCGACCTGATCGACGGCTACTTGCCGCTGAAGAAAACGGGTGCCAACTTTGCTGCTTGTTGCCCGTTCCACAGTGAAAAGTCGCCTTCTTTTACGGTCAGCCCGAGCAAGCAGTTCTACCACTGCTTTGGTTGCGGCGCGCATGGCAACGCGATCAGCTTTCTTATGGAGCATGCTGGCCTTGGCTTCGTTGATGCCATCAACGAACTCGCTGGACGAGCCGGCATGCCTCTTCCCGATGAACAGAGTCACGCCCCAGCGCAAGCTCCGAAATCGCAGGTGCTTGCCGAAAGGATGGCGAGGGCTGCGAAATATTACTACGAGCAACTCAAACGATCCGAAACGGCGATCAGCTACCTCAAGAATCGGGGGGTCAGCGGTGAAATCGCTCGCCGGTTTGGTCTTGGTTATGCACCAGACGGATGGCAGAACCTCGCCGCTGCTTTCGATGATTACAGCAGTCCTGACTTGCAACTGGCGGGCCTGGTGATCAGCAATGAACGAGGGCGTCTCTACGACCGTTTTCGCGAGCGAGTGATGTTTCCGATTGTCAACCAGAAGGGCGAGGTGATCGCTTTCGGCGGCCGCGTGCTTGGACAGGGCGAGCCGAAATATCTGAACTCCCCTGAGACGCCCCTGTTCGAGAAAGGCCGCGAGGTATTCGGACTGCCGCAAGCACGCGCGGCGATTCGCGAGCACGATACGGTGATTGTCGTCGAGGGTTATCTGGATGTCGTGGCGCTTGCGCAGCATGGAACGGGCAATGCCGTTGCCACACTCGGTACAGCCACCACGGGCATGCAGGTACAGAAGCTGCTGCGGCAAGCTGAGCGCATCGTTTTTTGCTTTGATGGCGATGCTGCCGGACGAAAGGCAGCGTGGCGAGCCCTGGAGAACAGTCTGGAGGCTTTGACTGAACAGAAAAGCATTGCCTTTGTCTTTCTCCCCGATGGCGAGGACCCCGACAGTTTTATTCGCAAACACGGCGGCGAGGCTTTTCAGCGGTTGATCCGACAGGCAACACCGCTCTCCGATTTCCTGCTCAGCGAATTGTCGGCGCGCTGCGAGCTGGGCACTGCAGAAGGCAATGTAAGGCTGGTCGTTGATGCCAAACCACTGCTTGGCCGTCTGCAGTCCTCGTTCCTGCGTCTGCAATTGGTCAAGCGCTTGGCACAGGCCAGCGGCTTTTCGCAGGCCGAGGTTGAGCGGCTGTGCGATTTGCGATCGTTGACGCCGCCAGCGCCGGCAAGGGCTCCGCGCCAAGCACCATCGCTGTTGCGGCCATTGTTGCGGCTATTGCTCCAGAAACCGCAACTGGCCTCATGCCTGCCACTCGACCTGCTTCCCGACAACTCGACTGAAGCCATGGCAGTACGTCTGTTATGTGAAACGATTGCGGCTGCCGGCACCCAGCGGCTGGCCTACCCGACACTGATCGAAAGACTTAGAGGCAGCGAATGCGAGGACGTTCTGCGTGCAGCCGCGGCTGAACTTATGCAAGAGTCCTTTGCCGAAGACCAGATTGACGCTGAATTTACGGGTGCGGTCCAGCAGCTGCTTGAAGGCGCGAACAAACGAGCCTTCAAGCGCTTGCAGGAGAAGGCTCGGAAGCTTGGTGTGAGCGGACTGTCGGGTGAAGAAAAGCGTCAATACCTGGCGGCGTTGACGGCAAGCGGGCGGGGCGGGGCCGGAGCATGAGGGGTGATACAATCAAAAATTTTTCCAGTCTAACGCTATTTGGGAAATGGGCATGGTAAGGGAAAAGGCAGTGACTACGAAGGTGGCAAAAGCCAAGGCAGCGGCAGACCTTTTGGCGCAGGTCGGGAACCAACCGGTACCGGTTGACGACGAGACGCGCAAGATGCGTCTTAAGACGCTGATCAAACTCGGCAAGGAGCGAGGCTTTCTGACTTACGCCGAAATCAATGACCACCTGCCTGACGATGTGGTTGATGCGGAGCAGATAGAAAGCATCATCAGCACTTTTAACGACATGGGCATCCAGGTTTACGATGAAGCACCGGATGCCGAAACGCTGCTGATGTCGGACGCCGCTCCGGCGGCCGGCGCAGATGATGCCGATGTCGAAGAGCAGGCTGAACAAGCGCTGTCGACCGTGGACTCCGAGTTCGGTAGGACGACCGATCCGGTGCGCATGTACATGCGCGAAATGGGTTCCGTCGAGTTGTTGACCCGTGAGGGCGAAATCGAGATTGCCAAGCGTATCGAAGATGGCCTCAAGCACATGATCCAGGCGATCTCTGCCTGTCCGACAACGATTGCCGAGATCCTCGGCTGCGCCGACAAGATTGCACGCGATGAAATGCGCATCGATGAATTGATCGATGGGCTGATCGACCCTGAAATTGATAACTCTCTGGCAGAGCTGGTAGAGGAAGTGGCTGAGGACGATGAGGAAGATGAGGAGGAAGGCGGCGAGGCGGTTGAGGGTGCGGCTGCTGCCGCCTCGCTGCTCAAACTCAAGACCGAAGGGCTTGCACGCCTTGAACTGATAAGATCGTACTACGCACAAGCGCATGGAGTCTTGCCCAGGAAAGGTTCCCAGGATAAAACCTACCTCAAGCTCCAGCAGCAGATCTCGGAAGAGATGATGGGTATTCGCTTCACTTCTAAGACCATTGAGCGCCTGTGCGACTCGGTGCGTGCGATGGTCGATGAAGCGCGAACCTGCGAACGTAAGATCCAACGAATCTGTGTCGATACGGTGCGCATGCCGCGGGCGCATTTCATCAAGGTTTTCCCTGGCAATGAACTCAACATTGACTGGGTAGACGCCGAGATCGCTGCGGCCGGCAAGACCTATGGCGCGATCCTCTCACGCAACGCCCCGAACATCAAGGAAGAACAGAGGAAATTGCTGGCTCTGCAGGACCGTATTGGCATTCCGTTGCGCGAGTTGAAGGACATCAACAAGCAGATGTCTACCGGTGAGGCCAAGGCGCGCCGTGCCAAGCGGGAAATGACCGAAGCTAATCTGCGACTGGTAATCTCGATTGCCAAGAAGTACACCAATCGCGGCCTGCAATTTCTCGATCTCATCCAGGAAGGCAACATTGGTCTGATGAAGGCTGTAGACAAATTCGAATATCGACGTGGCTACAAGTTTTCGACCTATGCAACCTGGTGGATCCGCCAGGCGATCACTCGCTCAATCGCCGATCAGGCACGAACCATCCGCATTCCGGTGCACATGATCGAGACGATCAACAAGATGAATCGCATTTCCCGACAGATTCTGCAGGAAACCGGCCTTGAAGCCGATCCGGCAACGCTGGCCAAGAAGATGGAGATGCCGGAAGAGAAGATCCGCAAGATCCTGAAGATTAGCAAGGAGCCGATCTCGATGGAAACGCCGATCGGCGACGACGACGACTCACATCTTGGTGATTTCATCGAAGATCATGCGACGCTCGCACCGACCGAGGCTGCCCTCTACTCGAGCCTGCGCTTCATCACCAAGGATGTGCTGGACACCCTGACTCCGCGTGAGGCAAAGGTGTTGCGAATGCGCTTTGGTATCGAAATGAATACCGACCACACCCTTGAGGAAGTCGGTAAACAATTTGACGTGACTCGTGAGCGTATTCGTCAGATCGAAGCCAAGGCGCTTCGGAAGCTTCGCCACCCATCACGTTCGGACAAGTTGCGCAGCTTTCTGGATAACGGCAATGGCTAGCCGAAGGCAAAGACGCTTTGCGGCGTATGCCATACCACGGTAGATAGGTAGTAGGCATCATTCGACGTGTCGATGGCGTCATTGTGGCTTCCTGCGCGCAGGCAAGCACCATCGCCGTCGCTACGCCGTTTCCAGCAGGGCTAAAATGCCCATGAAACGTTTTCAAATCAAGCGCCTTTTTGACTTGTTACTGGCCTGTCTGGCGGCGGTGTTGCTGTTGCTCCCTGCTGGTCTGGTCGCTCTGTTGGTCAAATTATCCTCGCCCGGACCCGTGCTCTATTGGTCCGATCGCGTCGGACGGGGCAACCGGATTTTCAGTATGCCTAAGTTCCGCAGCATGCGGGTTGGAACCCCGGCCGTGGCGACCCATCTGTTGACCGATCCACAGGCTTGCCTGACACCAGTGGGCTCGTTCCTGCGCAAATCCAGCCTCGACGAACTGCCTCAGTTGTGGAGCATTCTTGTGGGCGACATGAGCTTTGTCGGGCCACGCCCAGCCCTGTATAACCAGCACGATTTGATCACCCTGCGTAGCGAACGCGGGGTGCATGAGTTGCTGCCGGGGTTGACCGGTTGGGCACAGGTTAACGGTCGCGATGAACTGCCCATTGCCCAAAAGGTCGAGCTCGATAGCGAGTATCTGCAACGCCAATCGTTATGGCTCGATATCCGGATACTATGGATGACTTTCGCCAAGGTCCTGCATGGCGAAGGGGTATCGCATTGACGGTCGGTCGGGCAAGCAAGACGGACTTGCCATCACTTTTGAAGGACACCCTATGTCGGATGATGGTAGAAAAGCCTTCGGGCCACTGTTGCCAAGAACCGGTTACAGTCACGTTGCTAAAGCCGCAGTTCAGGAAACGACGCTATGCATCAAGGAAATGCATGCGGCCATTGCCGACCAGTCTTTCGACGTCCTGCGGCGAATTCCTCTGCTTTCTTGGCCGGCTCAAATAGTGCAAGCTGCCCATGAAGCCATTTCAGCAGGCGTCTACGCTGCAATTTTCCACGGCAGCGGAGCTTTGCTTGACGTCGCTGCAATCCTCGAAAGGCAGCATCCATCCCCGGATAAACCGCCAGGGCGCTTTGCGAGTGGCCTGCACAGCGCACTCAACGGCGCTTTCGGAGATCATCTTGCGGCTAGCAACAACCGGCTGGCGATCAACATGGCGATACGGGTGAACGGAAAGGTCGTGCCGCTGGACACCGATGCGCTGCGCAGTGCTTTTCCCGGCGCGGGCAGGCGCCTTTGCGTTTTCGTTCACGGACTAGGATGTGACGAACATTGTTGGGAATGGGGCGATCCCAGCGAAGCTGCCGCCACATATGCCAGTCATATTGGGTGCCAAGTCCAAACTGAATGGGCCTGTACTCCACTCTACCTGCGCTATAACTCAGGTCTGCCGATTGCCGAAAATTGCGCGCAACTGGCGGTTCTACTCGATAATTTGCTGGCGGTCTGGCCGCAACCGGCCAGCGAATTACTGATCATTGGTCACAGCATGGGCGGCTTGATTGCCCTTGGCGCCTGCGATCAGGCGATGGCGCTGGGGATGTCATGGCCGCAGTCGACAAGGATGGTGATTTGCCTCGGATCACCACACCTCGGATCACCGCTCGAGCGACTCGGGCAGTTGGCAACCGTGGGGTTGAAACTCACTACAATCACCCGCCCCCTCGGGAATATTGCCGCCAAACGCAGCCAAGGCATCAAGGATCTGCGCCGTGGCCCAGGGGCTCCACGGACGCTATCCAAGCCGCACACGATTGCTTTCCGCTTTTTGGGTGCCAGTCTCACCGAAGACGTCGAGCATCCGATTAGCGAATTCCTTGGCGATGGGCTGGTGCCGCTGAGTAGTGCAATCGCGCATGAAATCACGGGTGACGTCCAGTGCGCCAGGCTGGGTAAACTCGGCCACCTGAGAATGTTGAACGACACGCGCGTCCATCGGCAGATTAGGGAATGGCTCGGCGTGCTGGGCGCGCCGGCAGAATGTTGATGCAGCGAGGACTGGCTCCTCAGTAGTGGGATCTCAGGCAGGACAGGTGGCCAGACGGATTTCCGGCACCTCCCAGATGCGTACTCCGAGTGGCGGGTCTTCCACCGCCCGGATCAGTGCACTGGTCATCTGTTCGATGTCGACTAGGCCGAAGCGACGTGCTGCCGTGCGTGTCAACGGCAGGTACTCGAACAGGCGGTAGGCCGGGAGAAGCAGCAACGGCCAGCGGTGGCCGGGGCCGAGCACATACCAGGGGCGCAGAAAGCTGGCTGCGATGCCACTGGCGCGGATCAAGGTTTCGGCCTCGGCACGCGCATTTACGTAAGCTCGCATCACCGGTGCCGGTTGGGCAACGCTGAGATAGAGCAGGTGCTTCACCCTGGCCTTCATCGCCGCGCTCAGCGCCGCGCGAGCCGAGACGAGATCCACCTTCTGGAATTCCATAGCCTTGGCCGGTCCAGGGTGGGCAACCCCCACGAGATGGACCAAGGTATCGGCCCCATTGATCTGTTGCACGTAGCTCGGGGCATCGAGCGCATCGCCGATGACGATGCGGCAGCCGGGCGTAAGCCGGTGTGCCGACTTCGGTCGTGTCAGCGCCGCGACCCGATGGCCACGTGCGAGCAATTCCGGAATCAGGTGGCTACCGATGTAGCCGGTGCCGCCGGTCACGAAGACGTGCATTCTGCCCTTGTCTGAGGTCTCGATGGGTAACTCAATGTTTTTCTATACGGACAGAATCGTCTCATGGATGCACAACTTCAGCCCAGTGCGAGCTGAGAAGATGAACAGTGAAGTGGATTGTGCCGGAAACGACGTTATAGTACGGCTGCTTTTGATTCCCTGGTTTTTTCCTGGAAAATGTCATCGGACAACCTATCATGAAGGTGTCAGCAGCTGCTTTGGAGACATCGCGGTACTGACAGAGCAGAGCGAGCAGACTGCGCGGAGTGGGCGGTTTGTGGCATGTCTTTGTGCTGACATTTTCATTGAGGAGGTTTGTCATGAGTAGCAAATCAATTCCCCCCGGCTATCAGCCGGTTCGCCGTGATCGCCTATTGCAGGAGGCTGAGCATGACAGTTACAAGGCGCGAGGAAAATTTCCGGAGCCCACCATCTGCTCGCATTGCGGTGCCGTTTTCCATATCGGCCGTTGGCAATGGGGCATCACGGTAGCATCCGATGCGCATCGGGCAAGCTGTCCGGCCTGCCAGCGCGTGCATGATCATTGTCCTGCGGGGTATGTCTTCCTTACCGGCGCCTTCCTGCAGGCGCATCACGAGGAGATTGTGCATTTGGTGCGCAACGAAGCCGAGCGTCAACGTGCCGAGCATCCCTTGAAGCGGGTGATGGCCATCGACGAGGCCGAGGTGGAGATCCAGGTCAGTACCACTGACCTCCATCTCGCGCGAGCCCTCGGTGAAGCCGTGCATCACGCGTATCAGGGGGAACTGGAATTCCATTACAACCCACAAGAAATGCTGTTGCGCGTTCATTGGTCGCGGTGATTGGCACGGCCGTCAGGACCGCATCCCATCACGGGGATATCACAATTCGGAGATCCGGCAGAGTGACCGAGGGGTGTGATTCAAAGTGATGCGTCGTTGAGATGACCCCTTTATGCGGCTTCTTTTTCGACACCCCGCCAATAGGCGTCCCATTCCCGGTTGGCCCGGTTAAGCCGTAGGGCTAACATGATCTCGATATGATCTGGTGACCACCAAGCACCGGGAAGCTTGATCCGCTCCTGGATAACGTAGCGGTGGGCGCTCTCGATTTCCCCCGACCCAATGGGTAGCCCCTGCTTGATCGCGCCTTGGTAGTCCAGTTGATCCCGGCGGTTACGAATATAGCGGTCACAGGCGGTGGCGGGGTCGTCGCTATTGGTCTCTACGAACGGTGCCAACGCTTCCAGCACAGCACCGGATTGGTTCGCCTTGAGCCGACTTTTTTGTTCTTCCAACCAGGCTCGGGGATCATTGGCGGCGCAGACCTTGGACGCTTCGCCGAGGTACTCGCAGAGATGGAAGAAATCCACCAAATAGGCTCCTTGCGCACCGAATTGGATCTCCTCCTGCGTGGCAATCCACGACGCGCCATCGCCCACCGCATGCAGGTAACTCCCCGGGCCAAATCCCGCTTTGGCCGCACAACGCCACCACTGTCGCCCGCTTTCCTCGACCCCACCGGCAAAATTTCCACCAAATATCGGGGTGACGCTGCCTTTCGGATGCACGAGACTCAGGCGAACTTCTTTCCAGGCCAAACGCTTCCCTTTGCGTTTGTCTTCGGCATCCGAAGAAATTTCCACCACCGGGACCATCGAACCATCCATCTCGCCGATAAAGGTGACTCCGGCCATCGTCCCGGCCACAATCTCCCGCTTGGCCTCTTGCTCGCAAATGATTGGCGCGTGATGTTCGGTGATCCGTTGAATCGTGCTTACCGGCATCTCGATCCCATAGTGTTCCTTCAGCTTTTCCGGCACCCGCCCAAAAGCCGCATCTGCCCCAAAATCACTCATCACCCGTTGCAACGGCTGCGAACTGCCCCGGCAACTGATCCCCGCTCGGGTGCTGAAACGCCGCTCGATCCGTGTGCCATTCCGCCACAGAGGCTCTACCACATCGACTTTACCGAAGGTCGTGTGCCAATAGAGTTTTTTTACCCGCCGAACGTAACTCAGGCTCCACTCGTGCCACTGCCACACTCTTCTCCACTCCACGTTCCGCCCAGGCGGCCAGAGCTTCGTTGCCCATTTGGCGGAGTTCTTCGATCACTCGACGTTCCGCTGCATCCGCCTTCTCCAAGTCTCCGGCAGCGTCTTCCACCACGCCCAGCAAGCTTTCCATACGGGCACGCAACGTAGGATGACGATTCAGACGCTCCAACAACATCTGGTCGCGGTCAGTGGCTAGCATGGCTGTTCCCTCTGGTGGCAAATGCTGAAATTATGGGGCTTGCATCACTTTGAATCACACCCGTGACCGAGCAGCCCCGGGCCGATGATCCTGTATTACATACGGGTATCGAGGCCGTGTTCAGCCAGTTCGGCGGCACGCAGTACGGCGCGGGCCTTGTTCTGCGTTTCCTGCCATTCCGATGCCGGGTCGGAATCGGCGACGATGCCGGCACCTGCTTGCACGTGTAGCTGGCCGTCCTTGACGATGGCAGTGCGGATCGCGATTGCCAAGTCCATGTCGCCGTTGAAACCGAGATAACCGACCGCGCCGGCATAGATGCCGCGTTTGACCGGTTCAAGCTCGTCGATGATCTCCATGGCCCGGACCTTGGCCGCGCCCGAGACGGTTCCCGCCGGGAAGGTTGCCTTGAGCACGTCGAGCGCGTTCAGGCCTGGCCGTAGTTTGGCTTCGACGTTCGAGACGATGTGCATCACGTGCGAATAGCGCTCGACGATCATGTTTTCGGTAAGCTTGATCGTACCGACACGAGCGACACGGCCGATGTCGTTGCGACCGAGGTCGAGGAGCTGCACGTGCTCCGCGCGTTCCTTTTCGTCGGCGAGTAACTCGGCAGCGAGTTCTTGATCTTCCTCGAAGGACACGCCACGTCGGCGTGTGCCCGCGATCGGTCGGACAGTGACCGTCTCCCCTTCGAGACGGACGAGAATCTCTGGTGAAGCGCCGACGACATGGAAATCTTCGAAGTCGAAGTAGAACATGTACGGCGACGGGTTGAGTGAACGCAGCGACCGGTACAGCGCCATCGGGCTGGCAGCCAGGGGTTTGCTCATGCGCTGTGACAGTACCACCTGCATGATGTCGCCTTCGGTGATATAACGCTTGGCTTTCAATACCGCTTGCCTGTACTCCGATTCACCAAACATCGAGATCGCGGGTGGCGAAGATTGCGGTGCTTCCGGCGGAATGCGTACCGGTTCGCGCAGGCGGGCGAGCAATTCTCTGAGCCTGGCCTGCGCTTTCGGGTAGGCGCCGGGAACGCCAGGCTCGGCATAGACGACCAGTGTCAGCTTGCCGGAAAGGTTGTCGACCACTGCAATTTCTTCCGAAAGCAGCAGGACGATATCGGGAATTCCGAGGTCGTCCGCTTTCTGGGAGCGTGTCAGCCGGGTTTCAATATAGCGGACGGTGTCATAGCCGAAGCAGCCAACCAGACCACCGCAGAAGCGTGGCAGACCGGTGGTGGGAGCCGCACGAAAACGCTTCATGTACTTGCCGATGAAGTCGAGCGGGTTGGTGTCGTTTTCGCGTTCGGCGATCCGATTGCCGTTCAGTACCAGCACCTGATGCGCGTTGACGACGATTCGCGTCGGGCTGGCCAGACCGATGATCGAGTAACGGCCAAAGCGCTCGCCGCCCTGCACCGATTCGAGCAGGTAACTGTAGGGGCTGTTGGCGAGCTTCAGGTAGATGGACAGTGGCGTATCGAGATCGGCGAAGGTCTCAAGGGTCACCGGGATGCGGTTGTAGCCTTCGCCAGCGAGGCGATTGAAATAAGCTTCAGTCATGCGCGGATCAGGAGTTGGGCAGCTTCTGCAAGGGACGAGACTATAGCATTACATGCCAGATCACGAACATCTCGTCCTTCGTTGTAGCCGTAGGGGACCAGGAAAACGGGGCAGCTGGCTGCTCTTCCGGCATGAAAGTCATGTACCGAATCGCCAATCATCAGCACGTCGACAGGCGAGAAACCCAGGCGGCCGCATGCCCAGAGCAGGGGCATTGGATCGGGCTTCGGACGCGGCAGGACGTCGCCACTGACGATCACCTCGAAAAAGGGTAGCAGGCCGGTACGCTGCAGCAGCGGCAGAGTGAACGCTTCGGCCTTGTTGGTAATGACGCCGAGCGGCAAACCCAGCGCCTTGAATGCCTCAAGACCTTCGCGAACACCAGGAAAAAAGGCGGCATTACGACCGTTCTCGGTACGGTAGTGGTCCCTGAAGCTGGCCAGTGCCTCCGCTGGAGTCGGCGTGGCATCGTCAGCGGCGGCCATCGAACCTGCCAGGACGCGCTTGACCAGGTTGGGAATGCCGCGCCCGACATAGCTGCGAATCGACTCGACCGAAATCTCGCTGCGGCCCAGGTCACGTAGCATGGCATTGGCAGCAGCATGGAGATCGAGGACGGTATCCAGCAAGGTGCCGTCGAGATCAATCAGTACGGCGCGTACGGCAAGCGGTGAAGAGATCATGGCTGTTCCAGTTGCCCGCGTAGCGCTGCGAGTATGCTGTTGTAGCGGTGGCGATCGCTGTCGCTGCCGGCGCCGAAAACCGCCGATCCGGCGACAAAAGCGTCGGCGCCGGCGCGGGCAATGGCGGCGATGTTGTCGACCTTCACACCGCCGTCGACCTCAAGCCGGATTCGCCGCCCGCTGTCCTGCTCATAGGCGTCGATTCTGGCGCGTGCTGCCGCGAGCTTAGCCAGTGTGGAAGGAATGAACTTCTGCCCACCAAAACCCGGGTTGACGCTCATCAGCAGAATGATGTCCAGCTTGTCCATGACGTGATCCAGGTAGTCGAGTGGCGTCGCCGGATTGAACACCAGCCCCGACTGACAACCGCTCTCCCGGATCAGGGCGAGCGTCCGGTCGACGTGTTCGGATGCTTCCGGATGAAAGGTGATGATGTTCGCTCCCGCCCGGGCAAAGTCGGGAACGATGCGATCGACCGGTTTGACCATCAGGTGTACGTCGATCGGTGCCTGCGTCAGTGGGCGGATGGCCTCGCAGACCAGCGGACCGATGGTCAGATTGGGAACGTAATGGTTGTCCATTACATCGAAGTGAATCCAGTCGGCACCGGCGGCGATGACATTCACGACCTCTTCGCCAAGCCGGGCAAAATCGGCAGAAAGGATGCTCGGGGCAATCACGTACATGGCAGGGACCTCTGGGAAATTGGACTGGATTCTAGCGCGAAAAGGCGGGTCCGCTGAGAGGAAAGACCCGCTTTCTCAACAGGCTTGTCATTACCCTCGGTTTGGTGTGCAATGCCGGTTCTGAACGTTCCGACATTGAGCACATATGGCCGCAAGCAAGAAATATGGAGTCGCCGTCAGCGCGATCCCGCAATATATCGCCGAGCAGTCGGATCCGGCGAACGATCACTACGTGTTTGCTTACACGATGACCATCGAGAACGTCGGAACCGTGCCGGCGCAGTTGGTTTCGCGGCACTGGATCATCACCGACGCGAGCGGTGAGGTCCAGGAGGTGCGTGGCCTTGGCGTTGTTGGCCGGCAGCCGTTGCTGCAACCGGGCGAGAAGTTTGCCTACACCAGCGGTTGCCAGCTCGATACGCCGGTTGGCACGATGCGCGGCAGTTACCAGTTGACGGCCGTCGACGGCAGGCAGTTCGAGGCGGAAATCCCCGAGTTCACCCTGGCTGTTCCGCACGTTCTGCACTGATTGCCGACGATTGGGTCTCAAGCACAGCTATACGCTGATTTCCCCCGTTCTACGATGCAGTGCTCTCGGCTACCACCCGCACAGCGCGCATAGGCAGGCTTGCCACAGGCACCAGTGCGTGTGCTCCCAAGTGGCGTCGGCACCGGCCTTGACCTGCCGTTCTTGCGAACGCAGCACCGCTATACCGGTATCGATTTGAAGCATGCCATACTGCACCGGGCAGCGCCGCGTGCGGCTCCGCTTGTCCGCTTGATTTCTGCTGTGTTCAGGAGGATGCGCAGCGCTGACCGTTTTTCGACGGCAGTTTCGACCATGTCGTCCTGCACCTGATCCTCGCTGTCCTGCCGAATCCGCTCGCCTGCCTCAATGAGACGGCACGTGTACTGGTACCCGGCGGCAGCGTGCTGATCTTCGACAAGTTCCTGCAGCGAAGGCGGTGGGCGCCTGTGCGGCCACTGCTCAATCCCGTGGTCCGTCGCATTGCGACAAGGCTGGACGTGGTCTTTGAGGAAGTGCTCGAGCAGACGCCACAACTGGTTCTCGAAAGCGACCAGCCGGCGCTGGCGGCCGGCTGGTTCAGACGGATTCGCTTGAAACGCGTTTAAGGTGAAAGTCGTGTCAGCGGCTCTTCTCAGAACGGCCATGACTTTTCCAGGCACCCCCGGGCATCAACCGGCGCCATGAGCACGATGAATATTTCCTTGCCTGATGCACTCAAGACCTTCCTTGACGAGCAGGTTCCGCTGCGCAGTACGGGACCAGCAGCGAATACGTACGCGAGCTGATCCGCAAGGATCAGGATCGCCAGCAACTGCGTGGTCTGCTCTTGGCTGGTGCGTCTTCCCCTCCTGCAGGCCCAGCAGATGCTGCTTATCCGCTGGGTTGCTGGGAGCGGCAGCCTCAGACAAACGCGATGCCGGATTCCTGTAGCCCCACCAGATCAATCTTGACCGCGTTCTGCTGGGTATTGGCAGCAATCACACCCAGACCAGCTGGTGTGAGCGTTCCGCTGTCAAGCAGGCCGGTGAAGAAGGCCAGGTCGTCTGGTGGAGGGGCATTCCCGATCACATTGGTATAGAGCAGGTTCACCACCGCCTGATGGGTGGCGCTGGCGCCGAGGCGGACGTCCAGTGCCAGTTGCATCAGGTCTTGATAGGACATGCCACCATCGAGCAGGCCCAGTCCGATGCCTACGTAGGCGAGGTTGTAGACCGAGTCCGCACCGAACACAGCCCCGAGAACCTTGGCCGTGCTGCCGGCATTGCCGTCGAGGTCCAATGCGACTTTCCGATCGGCGAATTGCAGGCGCTCGACGCTGACCAGAGCGTCTGTTCCGGCGCTGTCAGGCTTCTCGATCGAATACGTACCGCCTGCCGACCGTTGTAGCGTATAGGTACTGCGCGCCAGCGAAAAGACCAGCGTGTCGACGCCATTGCCACCATCCAGCGCGTCGTTGCCATGGGTACTGATCAAGGTGTCGTTGCCGTCTGATCCTTCCAGGCGATTATCGCCGGCGCTGCCGGTCAGGGTGTCGCCAAAAACGCTGCCGGTCACGTCTTCGATATTGCGCAGGGTGTCTTTCCCTAGCCCACCGGAGGCCTGACCGGTCGTCAGGTTGACATTGACGGCAAACGCTGCGCTGTAATAAGCGACGATGTCGACCCCGCTGAGTCCGTCGATGGTGTCGTCACCGCCGTTCCCTTCCAGGTGGTCGCGGCCTGCGCCACCGGTGATGGTATCGTTGCCGTCTCCTCCCAGGAACCCGACGGAAGAATCATTGCCAATGAAGTTGTCATTGAAGCTGGAGCCGAATACCAGCTCGACGCCCGCGATGCTATCCGATCCGGCGCCGCCGTTTGCCTTGCCGATCGCCAGGTTGATCACCACCCCCGCAGTGGCGGCACTGAAATACAGGTAGTCATAGCCGTCACCACCGTCAATTGCGTCGTTGCCGCTGCCACTGTGGATGACATCATCGCCGGCGCCGCCCAGCAAGATGTCATTGCCGCCACCGCTGCTGAGGGTGTCGTTGCCGGCCAGTCCGTCGATCCGCTCGTTGCTGGTCGTGCCGGTAAGCACATCGTTGTTGCTGCTGCCATTGATCTCCAGCGGGTTGAGCACGGGCACGCTCACCGAGGTGCCGGAAAAATTAGTGGGCGTGGCGCTGACCTGATCGCCGTTGCGCGCCAGGCTGTGAACACCGTCGACGGGCAGCTCAGGGTAGGCGACCGTATCCACCCCGCCAAAGTTCAGGCTGCCGCCGCTGGTAAACAGGAAACCAGCCGGCACAATGAAATCGGGAGTGACCAGACCAAGGTCTGCGAATGCCTGCGTGGCGACCAGTACCGATCTGTTAGCCGTACCGCTGCTTGGCAGGTCACTGGGGAAGGTGAAGGTATGGGTCACCCCCTCGCGGGATGAACTGATCGCCACACCGGCCCAATGCGATTCGCCGTTGAAGTTGCCAACCTTCAGTTCGATGAACTGAATCGTGCCGTTGAGGTTGGAGTACAACTCGTTGATCCGGAATAGGTGAAAGCTCATGATGGGATACTCCTTCCAGGAGAATAGCCAAGAGACAAGATGATGAGGCGGAACTCAGCCAACAATCTCATACTATAGTATGCTCCCTCGCGAGTGGGGAATGAAGACTCTTGAGTCGCTGACGCGACCTTCACATCAACTGTTATCGACCTTCTTGGACGTTAGAGCATCAGGGAACGATGCCCTAACGTATAACGTGAGTTCGGGATAAGCGACTTATACGCTATTGATTCTCCGTAATTTTCCAGAAAATTTGTAGGTTGGGCTAAGGAGGGAAGCTCAAAGCCGGATGTTCGACACCTGTTGGAGTCCTTAGTAGGCCTAACTATCATTCTTAAATTAATGGATTACAAATGATCGGATCCGCTTTCCTTATCCCGAACTGAGGTTAACCTATTTAACGTAACGATCTACTGGCGCGATTGCGCAGGGTGGTAGTTCCTCGACACACCACTGATACGACGGTCGCCGGGGAAATTCGGCGCGCAGGTGTTGGCCCATATGATCGAGGTAGAATACTTTGAGCTGCCGGTAGCGAATCTAATGGAGCAGCAGCACCAGCGTCATCCACTCCGGCAGGGACAGGCTGCCCTTGCGCAAACGATGGCGCTTACCGTCGGGTAGCAGTCGGGCGTTGAGTTGAGGTTCGAACGCTTTGTAACAGTCGTCGATCCGGCAGTAAGTCTCGGGAATATTGTCCCTGATGAGGGACTCCGTGTGCCGGGGTTGATGAGGGCGTGCACCCAAACTAGCAAGACAAAATGCCCCATCATCATTTTACAATCAATGACTTGGCGCTAAATTTCGGGCTTCATTATCCCGAACTGGCGTTATTTTTACTGGTATGTGGCGCCTTGATCCTGCTACCCAGGCTCAGACGTTGAACAGAAAATTCAAGACATCGCCGTCCTTGACGACGTATTCTTTGCCTTCGGCGCGCATCTTGCCGGCTTCTCTGGCTCCCTGCTCGCCCTTGCAGGCGAGAAAGTCAGACAGCGCGATTGTTTGCGCGCGGATGAAGCCTCTTTCGAAGTCGGTATGAATGACTCCGGCGGCCTGCGGGGCGGTATCGCCGACGTGGATGGTCCAGGCCCGCACCTCCTTGACGCCGGCCGTGAAGTAGGTCTGCAGACCTAGCAACTGGTAGGCTGTGCGGATCAGGCGGTTCAGCCCGGGTTCTTCGAGCCCGAGATCGGCCAGAAAAATCGCCTTGTCTTCGTCATCGAGGTCGGCGAGTTCGGCTTCGATCTTGGCGCACAGGGCAATCACCGGTGCACCCTCGATGGCCGCATGTGTGCGCAGGCGGTCGAGGTGCGGGTTGTTCAGGAAACCGTTTTCGAGAACGTTGCCAACGTACATCGTTGGCTTGATGGTCAGCAGGCACAGTGGTTTGAGCCGCGCCTTCTCGTCAGCGGCGAGGGTCAGCGTGCGCGCTGGTTTGCCGTCGTTGAGATGGGGCAGCAGGCGTTCGAGAATACCGACCAGTTTCTGCGCTTCCTTGTCGCCGGCACGTGCCTTCTTGATCTCGCGATTGAGCGTGCGTTCGACGGATGCGAGGTCGGCGAGAGCCAGTTCGGTCAGGATGGTTTCGATGTCCGACAATGGATCCACGCGCCCCGAGACGTGCACGACATTGTCGTCGTCGAAGCAGCGGATGACACTGACGATGGCGTCAGTTTCGCGGATATTGGCCAGGAACTGGTTACCCAGGCCTTCACCCTTGGAAGCGCCGGCAACCAGACCGGCAATATCGACAAACTCGACGATTGCCGGCTGGATGCGCTGTGGCCTGACGATCGCCGCGATCTGTTGCAGGCGCGGATCGGGCACTTCGACAATCCCGACATTGGGTTCGATGGTGCAGAAGGGATAGTTCTCGGCGGCGATGCCGGCTTTGGTCAGGGCATTGAAAAGGGTGGATTTGCCGACATTCGGCAGACCGACGATACCGCACTGGAGGCTCATTGGGATTCCAATATTAAATGGTCTTGAGATGCAGTTGCCGTTGCGCGGCCGCATAGTCGCCGGTGGCGAGCAGGGGCCAGGCCGTCAGGCAGCGATCGATGGCCGGGTCGATCAGATCCTGTTCTTCACGTCGGGGTGCCTTGAGGACATAGTTGACGACTTCTGCGCGCTCGCCGGGATGTCCGATTCCCAGTCGCAGTCGCCAGAAATCCGGGCTCGCGAGGCGGGCCTGGATGTCTTTGAGGCCGTTGTGACCGCCGTTGCCGCCGCCCTGTTTGAGTCGGATAGTGCCGGGCGGCAGGTCGAGGTCATCGTGTACGACCAGGGTCTCGTCGGCGGCGATCTTGTAGAAACGCGCCAACGCGGCGACTGCCTGGCCAGAGAGGTTCATATAGGTCATCGGCTGTAACAGCCACAGCTCGCCGATGCGGGCAACGCGGCCAAGGAACCGGCCCTGCGGCGTCAGCGGGGCCTGCAATTGCCGCGCCAATTGGTCGATGAACCAGAAGCCGACATTGTGCCGGTTATCTTCGTATTCCTTGCCGGGGTTGCCGAGGCCGACGATCAGACGGGGTGGTGGCATGCGATGGATTGCCCAGGCGGCCGTGGGTGCTGGGTGCCGGACGGCGGCCGGGCATGAGGTTTTCGGGTTTAGCCGGCAGTAGCTGCGCCCTCGGCTGTATCGGAGTCGTCACTGCCTTTCTTGGCCGGGATCGACACCAGTACATAATCCTCGCCATGCAGGACCGGGGTGACTCCCGCCGGGAAAACCAGCTCGGAAGCATGGATCGAGTGGCCAGCCTGGAGGTTCTGCAGGTCGACTTCGATAAATGCCGGCAGATCCTGTGGCAGGCAGGTTACTTCGATGTCGTTGTGGACGTGCGCGACGTGACCGCCACTGATCTTGACTCCCGGTGCGATGTCGGCGTTGATGAAGTGCAGAGGTACACGCTGGTGGATGGCATGGGTCATGTCGACCCGCTGAAAGTCCGCATGCAGGACCAGTGGCTTCCAGGGGTGCATCTGCGAGTCACGCAGCACGACACTTTCGATACGGCCATCGATGTTCAGCGTCAGAACGGAAGAATGAAACGCTTCCTTGCGCAGGTTGAGCAGAATTTCGTTGTGATCGAGGTCGATCAACTGCGGTGCCACCGAGCCTCCGTAAACGATCGCCGGCACGCGATTCTGGCGACGCAGGCGGCGGCTCGCTCCGGACCCCTGCAGGATGCGCTTGCGCGCGTCAAATTCAAACTTCATGGACAGCTCCTGATGTGAGACAAGCCCCGCCCGCGACCAGGCAGGGGGTGAGAGAAATCGCTACGGCAGGCGCAGAGCGCCTTACTCGATGAAGAGCGATGAAACGGAATCCTCGTTGCTGATCCGGCGAATTGTTTCGGCCATCACCTCGGCTACCGAAAGCTGGCGAATGCGCGGCGAACTGAGCGCGTCCAGGCTCAGCGGAATGGTGTCGGTGACGACCAGTTCGTCGAGATCGGAGTGGTTGATTCGATCAACGGCATGGCCCGAAAGTACCGGATGAACGCAGTAGGAAAGGACCTGCCTGGCGCCATGTTGCTTGAGCGCGGTTGCCGCCTTGCACAAGGTGCCGGCGGTGTCGACCAGGTCATCCATGATCACGCAGGTGCGACCCTCGACATCGCCGATGATGTTCATGACCTCGGACACATTGGCTTTCGGGCGACGCTTGTCGATGATCGCCAGGTCGCATTCGAGACGTTTGGCCAGCGCCCGTGCCCGGACGACCCCGCCGACGTCGGGCGAGACGACCATCAGATGATCGAAGTTCTTCTTCCAGACGTCGCCGAGCATGATCGGCAGCGAGTAGATGTTATCGACGGGGATGTTGAAGAAGCCCTGGATCTGCTCGGTATGCAGGTCCATGGTCAGGACCCGGTGGACCCCGGCAGCCGTCAGCAGGTCAGCAACCAGCTTGGCGGCGATCGGAACGCGCGCCGAGCGTACGCGGCGATCCTGGCGGGCGTAGCCAAAATAGGGGATGGCGGCTGTGATTCGGGCGGCCGAGGCGCGTTTGAGCGCGTCGGCCATGACCAGCAGCTCCATCAGATTCTCATTGGTCGGCGCGCAGGTCGATTGCAGGATGAACACGTCCATGCCACGCACATGTTCTTGGATTTCGACACTGATCTCGCCGTCAGAAAAACGACCGACGTGGGCGCGACCAAGAGAGATGTTGAGACGCTTGACGACATCGGCAGCCAGTGCCGGGTTAGCGTTGCCGGTAAATACCATCAGGCTGTCGTAGGCCATGCTGCGCTTCCCGTGGCGCGCGAACGAATTCTCGGCGCCGTATAAAGCAAGACGGGCAGCCATCACCGCCTGCCCGCTTTGACAGAAATGAAATGGCTGGGGAGGAAGGATTCGAACCTTCGAATGCCGGAATCAAAATCCGGTGCCTTAACCAACTTGGCCACTCCCCAGCGATCGTTCGCATCGCATCGATCGCGAACGAGGCGCGGATTATACCGGGGATTATTCAGCAAGCACAAGTGTAATCAAGGCGCACGTGCTCGGTGGTGGTCGGCTCTGAGGTGGTCGTGGCTTCAACTCGCCAGTTCGCACAAGGGATGCCGGTCCAGGCCAGTTGCTAGCCAGCCACGCATCGTGCCGGGCAATTGCCGTAAGGAGTTCTCGGCCTGTTCGCGGCTTGCGAACTCGGCGAAAACGCAGGCACCAGAACCGCTCATGCGCGCAGGGGCAGACATTGACAAGGCAGCGAGGTACTCGGCAATCGCCGGAAAGCGGGCACAGGCTACGGCTTCCAGGTCGTTGCCACCGAAGCCGGGACGCCATGACAACGGGTTGATTGCGAGCGAATCGCGTTTGAGTTCCGGTGCGCCAAAAATGGCTGCAGTCGGCACCTGCAGTGGCGGTTCGAGGACCACATACCAGCGCGGCGGCAGTTCGACTGCCAGCAAGGTTTCGCCGATGCCTTCGGCAAAAGCGTTGCGTCCGAAAACAAAGACCGGCACATCGGCGCCGAGAGCGAGGCCGATTTCCTGGAGGTGCCGGCGCGGCAAATGCAGTTTCCAGAGGTGATTGAGCGCCAGCAGGACCGTCGCCGCATCTGAGCTGCCGCCGCCGAGACCGCCGCCGAGTGGCAGGTGCTTTTCGATACTGATGTTGACGCCGGTCGGGCAATGGGTTTCAGCCTGGAGCAGGCGGGCGGCGCGAACACTCAGTTCCTGATCAGGTGCCACGCCTGCAAGTGGCGTTGCCAGACGCACCAAGCCATCGGCACGCGGCGAGAAACGCAGCCGGTCGCCATGGCCGAGAAAGCGGAACACTGTCTGCAGCAGGTGATAGCCATCGGCACGGCGGCCGACGACATGCAGGAAGAGGTTGAGTTTGGCGGGCGCCGGATAAATGCTGTGCCAGTCCCAGGCTTGGTGGTTGGAAGTCATTGAGTGCAGGACTTGGCAGGCAGCGCAGTCGGCAACATCTGCCACTCCTCGATGCGCAGGCGCAGTTCAAGGCCGCCTTCGCGCTCGACAAACAAGCGGTTGGGGAGGGCCTGTGGGTCGTCGCTGTCGTACTCATAGTGGATCAGCCAGTCCTCGTGCCGCAGGCGAAGCGGGCGGCCGAGGGTGTCCAGTGCCATGTCGCCGTTATCAGGATTGCAGCCACGCAGCCAGTCGGGCAGTCTGCTCAAGGGCAGGGGGTAGGCCAGGAGTGACTGCAGTAGTTGATCGGCAGTCGCTGCCGTATGCGACTTGCCATCACTACCGGTCAGGCGTGCGCCCGTAGCATCGCTGACGATCTCCGCCAGGCCTTGCCCGAGCGGCGAGGACAACAGCAACTCGTCGCGGTCGCCGTCATGACGCCAGTACAGGCGACCAGGGTAGTTCTTTCCTTCCTGGCGCAGCGCAAAGCGGCCGGTTAGCGCGAAGCCCTGCAGGTGGTCTCGTGCGATGGCGACCGGTGGGTGTGCGCTAGCTTCTGGCCCCAGTGCGGAGCAGGCACTCAGCCCAAGCACGCCGACGACGATCAATGGTGCGCTCAGGACTGCACGGCTGCATCGGATCAGGCCAAGCTGCAGGCGTTTTCCGATCAGGGCAGGAACCTCCTGATCGCTTCCTTCAGCACCTCGTTTGCCGGGTCCTTTTTGTGTGCCTCGCGCAGGGTCCGCTGGGCTTCATCCTTGCGGCCGAGCATCCACAGCACTTCCCCTGTGTGTGCCGCGATCTCGGGGTCGGAGCGCAGAGCCAGGGCGCGTTGCAGAAGAGCTAGTGCGCCTTCGAGATCGCTTTGCCGATAAAGAACCCAGGCCATGCTGTCGAGGATGAAAGGGTCATTGGGCGCCAGTTGCAGAGCCTTTTCAATGAGTTGCCGGGCTTCAGGCAGCCGTATGTTGCGATCGGCGAAGGCGTAACCGAGTGCGTTGTAGGCCTGTGCATTTTCAGGTTGCAGTTCAAGCAGTTTGCGCAGGCGGCTTTCCATGATTTCCAGGCGTCCGAGTTTCTCGGCCAGCAGCGCCGACTCATAGAGCAATTCGGGCTGCTCCGGCTGCGTACCTAGCTCCTGGTCGAGCAGGGCAAGCGCCGTCTCTGTCTGCTTCGCATCGCGTAGCAAGGCGGCCTCGGCAATGGACAACTGGACGCGTGACGACGGGTTCTGGGCTGCTGCATCGCGCAGCTGGCGTCTCGCCTCATCGAGCTTGCCCTGATTGTTGAGGATGCCGGCACTGCGAATCTGCGCTGGAAGATAGTGCTCGCCCTGGCCAACCTGTCGGTAAGCGGCCAATGCTTCGTCAGCACGCTTGCCCTCTTCGGCAAGCTGACCGAGGTAAAAGTAGGCCGCGCTCTTGTCAGGGATGTCGAGCGTCACCAGGTGTTTGAGTTGCGTTTCGGCAAGTGTTCTGTCGTTTTCCTGCAGAGCCAGGATGGCCACCGGAAAAACCACATCCGGGTTGTTCGGGTTGGCGAGAAGCAAGCGCTCAAACTGCGCTTTGGCTTCGCCATAACGCTTTTCGCCTACCAGTGCGCGCGCCAGGTACAGTTGCACCTCGCGTGCTTGCGGATGATGTTCGACAAAGCGTTGCAGCGAAGCAATGGCCTCGGTGGATGATTTTTGGGCGATCAGCTGTGCTTCCAGAAGGGCCACTGCTTCCCAGTCCGGGCGCAACTCTATAGCACGTCGCGTTTCGACGAGTGCGCGGGTGTGGTCACCGGCTGCGCTGGCAGCGACGGCGATGGCGTAATGCGCCTCGGGCCGGTCCAGGAATGGTGCGCAGACCTTGATGATCAACTGCAGGACTGCCTGGCGATCCTGGCTGCGGGCAAACATCCGGTTCAGCGCCAACAGGTTGCCCGGTAGCGCTTCCTTGTCGGCCTCCAGCATCTGGATCAATTGCGGGGCCAGGCCATCGAACTGGTTGGACATGATCATTACCCCGACCAGCACCTGTTGGGCACGCTTCGAGGCAGGCTCGACCTGCAACCACAAGCGAGCGAGGTCGAGGATCAGATCGTAACGACGCGCGTATCCCGCCACCTCAGTCGCTCTTGCCAGAATAGCCGGGTCGCGGGTGCGCACGGCCAGGTCGGCATAGGCCTGGCTGGCAAACTCGGCTTTGCCTCGCTTCAGAGCCACTTCGGCGAGCAGGACCTGATAGACCACCTGCACGGTGAGCTCCTTGTACTCCTGATCGTCAAAACGTGGCGCGATGGTTTCCGGCGCACTGCGCTTGAACTCACGCCCTGTCGATTTGCTTTTCCCGGAGGGGAGGTCGGTGGCAGCCAGGGCTGGCACACCGAAGGCAAGCACCAGAGCCGTGCAGAGGAGGGTATTCTTGATCGATTTCATGATTTCCTTGCTTGCCTTGGACCGTTGCAGGAACTGAAGGCGACTTTGCGTCATAATTTGCGCATGTTATGGACTTTTCGCAGTAGCAGCAATGCCAGAACTTCCGGAAGTTGAAGTCAGCAGGCAAGGATTGCTCTCTTGCCTGTCCCAACAATCGATCATTGGCGCGGTGGTGCGCACGCCGCGGCTGCGGCACGAGATTCCGGCCGGGATCGATGCGCGTCTGGCCGGTCTGCGTGTGGAGGCCATCTTGCGGCGTGGCAAATATCTTCTGCTGGACTGTCAGAGTACCTGTGGTGGTGGCTGGCTGCTCCTTCACCTCGGCATGTCGGGTAGTCTGCGCTTGGTATCGCTGGCTACGCCGGCACAGCAGCACGATCACTTTGATCTGGTTTTCGCGCATACCGTTCTGCGTCTTCGCGATCCGCGCCGCTTCGGGGCGCTACTCTGGCACGAGGGTTGCGGTGTCGAAAAGCATCCGGCCCTCGCCCATCTAGGCATCGAACCGCTCTCCGAGGATTTCAACGGTGATTGGCTGCATGCGGCGACGCGCCGCCGCCGGGTGCCGATCAAACCTTTGCTGATGGATGGTCGTCTGGTCGTTGGCATCGGCAATATCTACGCTGCCGAAAGTCTCCATCAAGCTGGTGTATCACCACTGCGCAGCAGTGATCGGATCAGCCGTCTGCGCTACCGTGTGCTGGTGGATGCCATTCGTGCAACGCTGGAGGCCGCCATTGCCGCCGGTGGCAGCAGTGTCCGCGACTATGTGCATAGCGATGGTGGTGCCGGCTGCTTCCAGCTTTCCTGCAGGGTCTATGGTCGCGCGGGTGAGCCCTGCCTGACTTGCGCCAGACCGATACGGGTTATTCGCCAGGCAGGTCGCTCGACATTCTACTGCCCGTCCTGCCAACGTTGAGTTGTCGGTCTATGTCGCTGATTGAACACGACCTTGTGGTAGAGTGAAAACCTGTGCCTTGTGCTGGAACCTGCCATGACGCTTGCCCAACATTTTGCCGCCTACAGCGAATGGCGTGCGCGCATCTCCGGAGTGCTTGAAAAGTTCGCAGGTTGGCTCGTCGAGAACGAATTGACAGACGCGCAGATCGATCGGCGCATTGCCCAACTGCGTGACAAGTTACGAGAAGATCGCCTGCATGTCGCATTTGTCGCCGAGTTTTCACGCGGCAAGTCGGAGTTGATCAACGCCATTTTCTTCGCGGGTTACGGCAACCGCATTCTGCCCTCGACAGCCGGACGTACGACGATGTGCCCAACCGAGTTGATGTACGACCGAGCGAAGCCGCCATCGATCGAACTGTTGCCCATAGAGAGCCGTGAATCCAACAGCAGTATCAGCGAATACAAGCACTTGCCTGGCCAATGGGAACGAATCCCGATCGACACCAGCTCCGCTGAAGCCATGCAGGAGGCGCTTCGTCATGTCAGTGACGTCATCCGCGTCGACCTGGCAATGGCCAAAAGACTCGGCTTTGCCATGACGGATGGCGAGCTTGCCACGTTGCGCATCGATGAACAGGGTGACGTCGAAATCCCGCGCTGGCGACATGCGATCATCAATTTTCCGCATCCCCTATTGCAGCAGGGACTGGTCATCCTCGATACCCCCGGTCTCAACGCGATTGGCACGGAACCCGAACTGACTCTGTCCCTGCTGCCCAACGCGCATGCAGTACTCTTCATTCTGGCCGCTGACACCGGGGTGACGCAGTCCGATCTGATGGTCTGGCGCGAATACATCGGCACCCCCGTTGGCCGCAAGAAGGGCCGCATCGTCGTGCTCAACAAGATCGACAGCTTGTGGGACGAACTCAAATCAGCGGAAGAAATCGACGCGGAAATTACCAGACAGGTCGACACCTGCGCGTGGGCCCTTGATTTGCCGGAGGATCAGATTTTTCCGGTTTCGGCACAAAAGGCGCTGGTAGCCAAGATCAATGATGATCCCGAATTGCTCCAGCGCAGCCAATTGACGAGGCTTGAGCGTGCCCTTTCCGAGGAGTTGATCCCGGCCAAGCAGGAGGTCGTTCGCGACAACATCCATGTCGAGTTTGCCGATTGTCATCAGCGGACCCACAGCCTGCTTGAATCGCGCCTCGCCGGTCTGCGCGAACAGCTTGGCGAGCTGGCGGATCTTCGAGGCAAGAACAAGGGTGTCGTCGAGTACATGATGGGCAAGGTGCGAGGCGAGAAGGAGGAATTTGAATCCGGTCTGCAGCGCTACTACGCGGTGCGCAGCGTCTTTTCACAACTGAGCAACAAGCTTTTTGCGCATCTCGGGCTGGATGCATTGCGTCTGTTGAGCACCTCGACGCGTGATGCGATGGTGACAGCCACCTTTTCCAGCACGCTAACCAGCGCGATTGATCGCTTCTTTACGGTTGCGCGCGGCAATCTCGCCAGTTCGAGAGCAGAGGTCGCAGAAATCATGACGATGATGGAGGCCATCTACAAGAAATTCGCTGTTGAACATGGTCTCAAATTAGGGACGCCGACCGCTTTCTCGCTGCAGAAGTACGAGAAGGAAATCGACCGCCTCGATCAATGGTGCCATACCCACATCAATTCTGTTTTCCAGTTGCTGACGCACGAAAAGAGCCAGCTCACGCAACGCTTCTTCGAGGAGGTGGCGGTGCAGGTACGCAAGGCTTTCGAGCATGCCAATCGTGATGCCGAAACATGGCTGAAGGCGATCATGTTGCCGTTGGAGGTTCAGATTCGCGAACATCAGATTCAACTCAAGCGCCGGCTGGAAAGCATCAAGCGGATTCACCAGGCGACCGATTCGCTCGAAGAGCGGATCGATGAACTGGAACAGGTCGAGAGCAAGCTGCTGCTGCAGTTGACTGTACTTGGTCAGATCAGAGACAATTTTCGCGAGATCCTGCAGCAGACGGTGAACCGCGAGGAGATGCTAAGCGTTGCCTGAAACAGTGACCGGAGGGCTCGAATCGCCATGACCGTGGGCCGGGGCGGAGAATCCTGGCAGATGCAGATGAGGAGATTCGAAGTTGCTCTGGTGGTCGTCATATGTTGCGCTGGGTCTGTTTACTGGTTTCTTTGCCGGCATGCTCGGCATTGGCGGCGGACTGGTGATGGTCCCTGCGTTGACCATGATGTTTGCCAGCCAGGCGGGCTTCCCGCCGACGGAAGTTCTCCATCTGGCCCTTGGAACCGCGATGGCGGCGATCCTGTTCACCTCGCTGGCCAGTCTGCGTGCGCATCACCAGCATGGTGCGGTGCTGTGGAAGATCGTCGCCCAGATCACGCCGGGAATTCTTGTCGGGACGCTGCTTGGCACGCTCTTCGCCGCGAGTATCCCGGCCAAACCACTGGCCGTTTTTTTTACGGCTTTCGTCTGCTGCGTGGCCGTTCAGATGATCCTCAACCTGAAGCCGAAAGCGGCACGCGAGTTGCCGGGTGCCGGCGGCGTGTTTGCTGTCGGCAGCGGCATCGGTGCGGTGTCGGCGCTGGTCGCCATAGGTGGTGGTGCGTTGACCGTGCCCTTCCTGACCTGGTGCAATGTGCGCGTGCAGCATGCCATCGGCACTTCTGCGGCGGTCGGTTTTCCGATCGCGCTGGGCGGCTCGCTGGGCTACATTTTCAATGGCTGGGGGCACGCCGAGCTGCCACCATGGAGTCTCGGCTACGTATATCTGCCGGCCCTGATCTGGCTGGTGCCGGCGAGCATGCTGACAGCCCCGCTCGGGGCGAGACTGGCACACCGCCTGCCGGTAGCCACCTTGAAACGTGTTTTCGCCGGTGTCCTGATCCTGCTGGCGGCCAAGATGCTGTGGGGACTCTTCGTCGGAAAGGGGTGAGCAACCCAAAGGGGGTGCAGCGGGCTGGTCGTCGGAGTGAGTGATCAGCGACCAGTGAACTGCGGTTTGCGTTTTTCGCGAAAAGCCGACAAACCTTCGCGGTAATCTTCGCTGTCGAGGAAAGCGAACGAAGCGCGCAGTTCCTGCTCGCCGAGTGGCCGGTCGTGCTGCAGCCGGCGCACCCACTGTTTGTGCCAGCGGGCGACCAACGGCGCGCCTTCGCAGATCCGCCGGGCACTCGCGTAGGCTTCCGGAACGACCTCGGAATCGCTGACGACACGCGTGACGAGGCCCTTGGACAGGGCTTCTCCTGATCCGAGAATGCGCCCTTCGAGCAGAATTTCGAGCACCGTCGCCGGCCCGGCGAGACGCAGCAGACTCGCCATTTCGACGGGATACATCGAGAATCCGAGCTTGTTGATCGGCGCCCCGAAGCGCGCCGACTCCCCACAGATGCGCAGGTCACACTGCGCGGCGATCTCCAGCCCGCCCCCGATGCACGCCCCCTGCACCAGCGCGATCGTTGGGTGACGACAGTCGAAAACCGCCTGCAGGGCGGCGCCTGCCTGTTCATGATAGGCCATTGCACGTTCCAGGGTATCGCGCTGGCTCAGGAACTCATCGATGTCACCACCCGCTGCGAAAGCCTGCTCACCGTCGCCACGCAGCACGACACAGCGCACCTGCTCGTCGCCAGACAGCTCGCTGAGCACTGCAGCCAGGGTCCGCCACATCGCCAGGTCGAGCGCATTGCGTTTGCCCGGATTGGCCAGCGTGACGGTCGCGATGGCAGCCTCACGCGTGCAGAGGATGCTGCCGGTCACGCCACCCATTCCTGATGAACGGAACTTCTGACCAGAGCCTCCCGTCCGGACAGGATGTGATCGTGCATCAGGTTCTGCGCACGCGCCGCGTCACCGGCCTTGATGGCCTCAAGAATGGTAGTGTGTTCCGCCAGAGACTGCTGAAGACGACCTTCGATGCTCAGCGAAAAAAGGCGTGTCAGCTTGAGCACCTTGCGCAGATCCTGGATCACCTGCTGTAGCCAGCGGTTGCCGGATAATTCCTGGATGCGGGCGTGAAACTCCTGGTTCGCCACGAAGAACCGTTCGATCTGATTGCTGCCCGCGAAGCGTTCGAGTTGTCGGTGGATCGTTTCGAGTCTGGTGATCTGCTCGGGCTGTACGCGCTTCGTCGCTTCGAGTGCGCAACGTCCTTCTAGCATCGCCATCAAGGGAAAAATCTCGTCCAGATCCTGCTCGGAGATCTCGGTCACGTAACAGCCGCGGCGTGGCTTGAGCGTCACCAATCCTTCGGCAGCGAGAACCTTCAGTGCTTCGCGCAAAGGGGTCCGACTGATGCCGTAATCGACGGTCAACAACTGCTCGTCGATACGCGTTCCCGGCGGCAGTTCGTGAGAAAAGATGCGCTGCCTCAGCCTTTCGGCGACTTCCTGGTAGAGGGCGGTTTGAGCTATACGACTCGCAACCATTGATCTTTTTTCGCGGCCTTGTTCATGTCCCCCAAGGGACCTTGCTTTCATAATTATGGATACAGTATTATTCGTTGAACGGGGTGTCAAGCATTAAAATAACCTGCGCAGCGCGACCCCCCGGGCATCATGGCTCGTGCGTCCTCAGCGGAAGTGCCCCCTCAATCCACAGATTTCTCGAAAGGTTCCGTCATGTCCAACGCGAACAATGCTGCAAAAAATGATTCTGCAAATCTCGATGCCTGGAAGAAGGCTGCCACCAAGTCGGCGCCTGGTGGGAATGTCGACGCACTGAACTGGGTGACGCCGGAAGGAATCGTCGTCAAGCCGCTGTATACCAAGGCCGATGTCGAAGGTCTGGAGTACACCGACACGCTGCCCGGTCTGGCTCCCTTCGTGCGCGGCCCGCAGGCAACGATGTATGCCGTGCGTCCGTGGACGATTCGTCAGTACGCCGGCTTCTCGACCGCCGAAGCATCGAACGCTTTCTACCGCAAGGCCCTGGCCGCCGGCGGTCAGGGAGTCTCGGTGGCTTTCGACCTGGCGACGCACCGCGGTTACGACTCCGATCATCCGCGCGTCACCGGCGATGTCGGCAAGGCCGGTGTGGCAATCGATTCGGTCGAAGACATGAAGATCCTGTTCGACGGTATCCCGCTCGAAAAGATCTCGGTGTCGATGACCATGAATGGCGCCGTGTTGCCGATCCTCGCTGGTTACATCGTTGCTGCCGAAGAGCAGGGCGTACCGCAGGATAAGCTCTCGGGGACGATCCAGAACGACATCCTCAAGGAGTTCATGGTTCGCAACACCTACATTTACCCGCCGAAACCGTCGATGAAGATCATCGCCGACATCATCGGCTACACCGCAAACCATATGCCGAAATTCAACTCGATCTCGATTTCGGGTTATCACATGCAGGAAGCGGGCGCCACGCAGGCGCTCGAACTCGCGTTCACGCTAGCTGACGGCCGCGAGTACGTCAAAACGGCGATTGCCTCCGGCCTCGACGTCGACTTCTTTGCCGGCCGCCTGTCGTTCTTTTTTGCCATCGGGATGAACTTCTATCTCGAAGTGGCCAAGCTGCGCGCCGCCCGTCTGCTGTGGTGGAAGATCATGCAGGAGTTTTCGCCGAAGAGTCCGAAATCGATGATGTTGCGTACCCACTGCCAGACTTCGGGCTGGTCGCTGACCGAACAGGACCCGTACAACAACGTCGTGCGCACCACCATCGAGGCAATGGCCGCAGTCTTCGGCGGCACGCAGTCACTGCACACCAATGCCCTCGATGAAGCAATCGCACTGCCGACCGAATTCTCGTCGCGCATTGCACGCAACACGCAACTGGTCATTCAGGAAGAAACGCATATCACCAACGTCATCGATCCCTGGGCTGGCTCGTACATGATGGAGAAGCTGACGCAGGATCTGGTCGACGAAGCCTGGAAGATCATCGAGGAAGTCGAGGCGATGGGTGGCATGACACATGCTGTTGAATCCGGCTGGGCGAAGATGAAGATCGAAGGCTGCGCGGCCGACAAGCAGGCGCGTATCGATTCCGGCAAGGACGTGATCGTCGGCGTGAACAAGTACAAGCTTGCCAAGGAAGACATGATCGATATTCGCGATATCGACAACAACGCCGTCCGCGACGCGCAGATCGCGCGCCTGAAGTCGGTGCGCGCAAGCCGTGATTCCGAGCAGGTCAACGCTGCGCTTGCCGATCTGACGCGCTGCGCCGAAACCGGTGAAGGCAATCTGCTCGACTTCACGGTCAAGGCGATGCGCTTGCGGGCCACGGTTGGCGAAGTCTCGGACGCCATGGAAAAAATCTTTGGCCGTTTCCGCGCCACGCAACAGACCGTCTCGGGGGTCTATGGCGCAGTCGTCCAAGGAATGGCCAGTTGGGAAACGCTCAAGGCCGAAATTGCCCAGTTCAACGAAGAAGAAGGCCGTCGGCCGCGGATCATGATCGCCAAACTCGGACAAGATGGCCACGACCGGGGGGCCAAGGTGGTCGCCACCGCTTTTGCCGACCTCGGCTTCGACATCGACGTCGGCCCGCTCTTCCAGACCCCCGAGGAAGCCGCCCGTCTGGCGATCGAGAACGACGTGCACGCCGTCGGTGTCTCCTCGCTCGCCGCCGGACACAAGACATTGTTGCCGGCACTGGTGCAGGCCCTCAAAAATCAGGGAGCAGACGACATCATTGTTTTCGCAGGCGGCGTGATCCCACCGCAGGACTATGACTTCCTGTTCGCCGCCGGCGCCAAGGCCATATTCGGTCCCGGTACCCGCATCGAGGACTCGGCGATGACCGTCCTCGCGGAAATCCGCAAGGCCCGTGCGCAAGTGACTGCCTGAACGGCGTGACCTCCAGCAAAGGGGATGGACATGACCAGCGCGTCCGCCGGCAGTCTCACGGCTGCCGATCAGCACCTCGTCGATGGCGTGCTTGCCGGTCGCCGGCGGGCGCTGGCAAAAACCATCACCCTCGTCGAGTCGACCCACCACGATCACCATCGGCGTGCGCGGCAGGTGTTGGCAGCACTGCTGCCACACACCGGACGAACGATTCGGGTCGGCATCTCGGGTTCGCCGGGTGCCGGCAAATCGACCTTCATCGAATCACTGGGTGTCCACCTGATAGAAGCCGGCAAGCGTGTTGCCGTTCTTGCCGTGGATCCTTCGTCGTCGGTCTCCGGAGGCTCGATCCTCGGTGACAAGACGCGCATGGAGCTGCTCTGCCAGCGCGACGAAGCGTTCATCCGGCCCAGCCCTTCCTCGGGATCGCTGGGGGGAGTCGCCGACAAGACGCGTGAAGCCATGCTGGTCTGCGAAGCCGCCGGTTTCGATGTCATCATCGTCGAAACCGTCGGCGTCGGACAATCCGAAACGACGGTCGCCGGCATGGTCGACGTTTTCGTTTTGCTGCAATTGCCCAATGCCGGCGACGATCTGCAGGCGATCAAGAAGGGGATCGTCGAGATCGCCGACCTGATCGTCTTCAACAAGGCCGACATTGATGAGCGTGCCGCCGCCTTCGCGCGTGGGCAGATGAAAGCGGCGTTGACGATGCTGCGCAGCGCCAGCCCGAACTGGCGTCCCCCGGTTCTGACCGTGAGTGCGCTTGCCAAGCGCGGTATCGCCGAATTCTGGGCCGAGATCGAGCGTTTTCAGCGCACCCTGACCGCCAGCGGCGAATTCGAAGAAAAACGCCGTAGGCAGGCCGTCGACTGGATGTGGAGCCTGATCGATTCCGGTCTGCGCCGCCATTTCCGTGCCCACCCGGCAGTGCGCTCGGCGCTGCCGGAACTGTTGAGCGACGTTGCCGAAGGGCACACGACGCCTGGCGCAGCCGCAGCACGCCTGCTGGCCTTTGTGAAGCACTGATGACAAATTCCGAGAGCCTCCGACTTGTTTGAGTAGTTCTGATTGACGCGACCGTTAGGGAGTAGAACATATGCACGACATCATTCGCCAGCTTGCAGAAAAGCGCGCGGCGGCCTGTCTGGGTGGTGGCCAGAAGCGTATCGACAGCCAGCATAGCAAGGGCAAACTGGCTGCCCGCGAACGCATCGAGCTCCTGCTCGATAGTGGCTCGTTCGAAGAGTGGGACATGTTCAAGGAGCACCGTTGCAACGACTTCGGCATGGCCGCGCAGTCGGTCCCCGGCGACGGGGTGGTGATCGGCTGCGGCACCATCAACGGCCGCCTGATGTTCGTTTTCTCGCAGGATTTCACCGTTTTCGGCGGTTCGCTGTCGGAGGCGCATGCCGAGAAGATTTGCAAGGTCATGGACCACGCGATCAAGGTCGGGGCGCCGGTGATCGGCCTCAATGATTCGGGAGGTGCGCGTATCCAGGAAGGCGTGGCTTCGCTCGCCGGTTATGCCGATGTGTTCCAGCGCAACGTTCTTGCCTCGGGCGTGGTGCCGCAGATCTCGCTGATCATGGGACCGTGCGCAGGGGGGGCAGTCTATAGTCCGTCGATGACCGATTTCATCTTCATGGTCAAGGATTCATCGTACATGTTCGTCACCGGCCCGGAGGTGGTCAAGACGGTGACGCACGAAGACGTCACTTCCGAGGAACTCGGCGGCGCGATCACCCATACGACCAAATCCGGCGTCGCCGACCTGGCTTTCGAGAACGATGTCGAAGCCTTGATGATGATTCGCCGGTTCATCAGTTTCCTGCCATCGAACAATCGTGAGAAGCCTCCCCGTCTGCCGTCGCAAGACCCGGCCGACCGTCTCGACTTCTCGCTCGATACGCTGGTCCCCGACAACCCCAACAAGCCATATAACATCAAGGAACTGATCATCAAGATCGCCGATGATGGCGACTTCTTTGAGCTGCAGCGCGAATACGCCAAGAACATCGTCATCGGCTTCGCGCGCATGGATGGTTCCACCGTCGGTATCGTCGCCAACCAGCCGCTGGTTCTCGCCGGCTGCCTGGATATCAAGAGTTCGATCAAGGCCGCGCGCTTCGTTCGTTACTGCGATGCCTTCAACATCCCGGTGGTGACCTTCGTCGACGTTCCCGGCTTCATGCCCGGGACCGCGCAGGAATACGGCGGGATCATCAAGCATGGCGCCAAGCTGCTCTACGCCTACGCCGAATGTACGGTGCCGAAGATCACCGTGATCACCCGCAAGGCCTACGGGGGGGCCTACGATGTGATGGCGTCGAAGCACCTGCGCGGCGATGTCAACTTCGCCTGGCCCTCTGCCGAAATTGCGGTGATGGGACCGAAAGGCGCGGTCGAGATCATCTTCCGCGAAGAGAAGGGCGACCCGGCCAAGCTGGCGGCGCGCGAGGCCGAGTACAAGGCCAAGTTCGCCAACCCCTTTGTCGCCGGCGCACGTGGCTTCATCGACGATGTGATCATGCCCAACGAGACCCGCAAGCGCATCTGCCGTTCTCTGGCCATGTTGCGCAACAAGCAGCTGGAAAACCCGTGGCGCAAGCACGGCAACATTCCGCTTTGATCGACGGGGAGAAATAGAGATGTTCAAGAAAATACTGATCGCCAACCGCGGCGAGATCGCCTGCCGGGTCATGAAAACCGCCAAGAAAATGGGCATCAGGACGGTTGCGGTCTATTCCGAAGCCGACAAGGATTCGATGCATGTACTGATGGCCGATGAAGCGGTATGCATTGGCCCAGCAGCTTCCAAGGAGTCGTACCTGGTGATCGACAAGATCATCGACGCCTGCAAGGCAACCGGTGCCGAGGCGGTTCATCCTGGCTACGGCTTCCTTTCCGAGAACGAAGAGTTTTCGCGCCGCCTCGAGGATAACGGGGTCATCTTCATCGGCCCAAAGCACTACTCGGTGGCTGCGATGGGCGACAAGATCGCTTCCAAGAAGCTGGCGCAGGAAGCCAGGGTCAATACCATCCCTGGCTACAATGCCGAGATCGTCGATTCGGCGCAGGCCGTCGAGATCGCCAAGGGAATCGGCTATCCGGTGATGATCAAGGCATCTGCCGGCGGCGGCGGCAAGGGGCTGCGCGTCGCATTCAACGACAAGGAGGCTTTCGAGGGTTTCGAGGCCTGTCGCAATGAAGCCCGCAACAGCTTTGGCGACGATCGCGTGTTCATCGAGAAATTCGTCGAAGGACCACACCACATCGAGATTCAGGTGATCGCCGACTCCTTCGGCAATACCGTCTACCTGCTTGAGCGCGAATGTTCGATTCAGCGGCGGCACCAGAAGGTTCTCGAAGAAGCCCCTTCGCCGTTCATCGACGACAGCATCCGCAAGGCAATGGGCGAACAGGCGGTCGCGCTCGCCAAGGCCGTCAACTATCAAAGCGCGGGCACCGTCGAGTTCGTCGTCGGTTCGGACAAGTCGTTCTATTTCCTTGAAATGAACACGCGCCTGCAGGTCGAACATCCGGTGACCGAAATGATTACTGGCGTCGACCTCGTCGAACTGATGATCCGCGTCGCTGCCGGCGAAACCCTGCCGTTCACGCAGGACGACATCAAGCCCAACGGCTGGGCGATCGAGTGCCGGATAAACGCCGAAGACCCCTTCCGCGGCTTTCTGCCCTCGGTGGGTCGCCTGGTCAAGTACCGGCCGCCGGAGACCGCTGAAGGACAGGTCCGGGTCGATACCGGCGTCTTCGAAGGTGGCGAGATTTCGATGTACTACGACTCGATGATTGCCAAACTGATTTGCCATGGGGCAACACGGGATCAGGCGATCAGTCGCATGCGCGACGCGCTGAATGCTTTCGTGATTCGCGGCATTGACTCCAACATTCCTTTCCAGGCGGCGTTGATGCAGAATCCGCGCTTTCTGTCGGGGGTGTTCACTACCGCCTTCATCGCTGAAGAGTATCCCAGCGGCTTTGTCGCTACCGACGTGGTGCACGACGATCCGGGGCTGCTCGCCGCACTGGCGGCCTTCGGCCGCCGCCGTTACATCGATCGCGCGGTCCAGGTCAGCGGCCAGATGCCAGGTCACCAGCGCAAAGTCGGCAGCGAGTGGGTTGTCCAGATGGAGGGCAAGGACTACCCGGTGGTTGTCACACCGATCCCCGGTGGCTACTCGGTGACGCACGGGGCCGATCGCTACGATCTCGTTTCCGACTGGAAGTTCGGCGAACTCGTCTTTCGCGGTACGTGTAATGGCACACCGATTTGCCTGCAGCTCGAGCGCATCGGTCTCTTGTATCGAGTCGTTCACTTCGGCAAGCAGGTCAAGGCCACGGTGATGACCGCCAATGCTGCGCGCATGCTGGCACTGATGCCGAAGAAGCTGCCGCCGGACCTCTCGAAGTTCCTGCTCTCGCCGATGCCCGGCTTGCTGCGCGAGGTTTCGGTTGCCGCCGGACAGCAGGTCAGCGCCGGCGAAAAGCTCGCGGTCATCGAGGCGATGAAGATGGAAAACGTGCTCAAGGCCGAACTCGATTGCAAGGTCAAGAAGGTCGTCGCTAGCCCCGGCGAGAGCCTGTCGGTGGATCAGGTGATCATCGAGTTCGAGTAGGCCTGCGGTCGCTGAAAAGGCCGTTCCAACCCAGCAAAGCCCGCCGTCAGGCGGGCTTCCTGCATCCGCAATCGCGCTGCGGATAGCGACGGGCTGCGCTGGGTCATGCCCTTGTTACTATGAAAGTCGCGAGCGACTCACGAATCCCCCCTCCCCCCTCGCGGGGGAGGGAGAGGGAAACGTTCATGACTTTCATCATCGGGGGTGTCTTGCAAAGTCATGACTGTTTGATGAAGGATATCGCTACAAAATGACAAATTTGACGGAAGGTGGCCGGCACCAATTGCTCGGTCTTTACGACTCGCCCTTTGTGCGTCGCGTCGCGGTCACGATGCACCACTACGGGATTCCCTTTGAGCATCTGTCTCTATCCGTGTTCCGGCACATGGATGCAATGCGGCCACTCAATCCCTTGTTCAAGGTGCCGATGCTGACACTCCCAAGTGGTGAGAAACTCTATGAGAGCGCTTATATCCTCGATTATCTCGACGAGCTGGCGGTAGAGCGCGGAATTACCGCGCTCACGCCCCGTAGCGGGCCGGAGCGGCGGCAGATACAGCAACTGATGGCCTTGGCGATCGTCGCCACCGAGAAAGCGGTGGCTATCGAGTACGAACGCAAACGCCCGGGCGAGTTGCAATGGTCCGAGTGGACGAAGCGCCTGCGCGGCCAGATGCGACAGGCTTTCGACATGCTCGAAGCACGACTGGACAGCGATTTCCTGGTCGGCGGGCGCCTGACGCAAGCCGACATCACTACGGTTTCCGGGATTGGCTTTGTTCGTTACGTATTGCCGCACGAGTGGCCAGACGGGGATTATCCCGCACTCGCCCGGCTGGTCGACAGGCTCGAATCCAGCCCGGCGTTCAAGGCCGTGCCGCTCGACGAGTGAGTGAAGATCATTGCCCTTCTTCATTCAAACCGAGCACCTACGGCCCGAAAGTTTCCCTGCCAGTACGGCACCGGCACTGAATGCCGCACCAGGCGCAAAGTTCCGCAACTTTTACTTAGGACGTTGAACCGTCCGGGTCGCAGGGGCATTGAATGTTCCCCATAACGGTGCCCGCTGATCAGGTTATACTGGGAATCATCGTCCGACTGGTAAGTCAGATGATCTGTTGTCGTTCCGCCGCTGGCCGGGAAGAGGGCTTGGGGTGGGCTCGGGTTCTGGCATGAAAAATGCTCCGAGTAAGGCCAGAGATTGTCCGTCGTATTCAATTCACCGTAAGGTTCTGGTCCCCATGAGTAGATGGCAAAGTGGTTTCACGCTGATTGAGCTGATGATCGTGGTGGTGATCATCGGGATTCTGGCGGCCATCGCAATTCCCCAGTTTACCGAATACTCGCAGCGGGCTGCGGACAGGGCGGCGCAGTCCGACGCACGCCATCTCCTGTATCAGGCGCTTGCCCACGTCAACGGCTAGTTCTTCACGCCCGGGCGGAAAACGCTTCCTACGTTCATGCCGATGGCCGGAACGAGCCAGGCGCATACGCAGGCTCACGCTCATGTTTCGTCACTTTAAATCATGCGGTAAGATGCGATGGTCTGGCGGCGATACGGCGCCTGACAATTATTGTCAGGCAGGTGACGCAAAAAGATCGTCGGAGGGTGTAGATGCGCTGAAATCGACCTCTTTGCGTGGCTTCGCATCCTGGCATGGAAAATGCTGAACAGAACCCAACGGGTTGTCCGTTGCACTCACTGGAAGGAGTCCGAGACCATGAAGAAGCTGCAAAAAGGTTTTACCCTGATCGAGTTGATGATCGTCGTGGCGATCATCGGTATTCTGGCCGCCATCGCGATCCCTCAGTTCACCGAGTACACCAAGAAAGGTGAAGACAAGTCTGCGCAGTCCGACGCGCGCAACCTGCTGACGCAAGCGGTCGCGAACTCTACTAAGTAATCCCACTATTCTGATCGGAGATTTCGTATGAACAATATCAGTATGAAAAATGTGATTATGGGTTCGGTTCTCGCCGTTGCGGCCGTGACTTCCCTGTCGGCAAATGCGGTGACGGTCTGTACCGGCGGCGGGGCTGGAAACGGCGCGTCATTCGCGGCCGGTACCAATTTTGTCAAACAGGACTTCACGCCGAAATGTTCGGCCAATGTCTTCATGGATGGAGAAGAAACCTCGGCCACGGTTTTCAGGGCGGGTGCGGCATCGGCCAAGGGTAAATACTATTTTGGCGGTTCGACCGTTGGCGGGGCCGTGGGTAATATTGATAAATGTGCCGGCGCAGCCTGTGCCCAAACGGATTCGCAAGCCGGTCTGGCCGCGGCATCCGCGTCCTGAACCGCCGTATTCCGTGCTGAAAGCGGGCGTGCCGCAGGGCGCGCCCTTATTTTTTGCTGACACGCATGCTTGAGTTCACCCTTTCCGGCCTACGTTCCGGCCTGCGCGGAAGAAGCTTCCACGCGGTCTTTCTGCTGGGCGTGCTGCTGATCGGCGTCGCCTATCTTTCGGGTTTTTTCTCGCCACGGCAGCCGCAGACCGTGGCCCTCGATGTCGGCTTCTCCGGAGTCCGCTTTTCACTCGTCCTGCTCAACCTGTTCTGGGTTCAGGAACTGGTTGCCCGCGAGATCGACCGGCGAGTCATTCTCTTCTCGCTGGCCTATCCGGTTGCACGCGGTGCTTTCCTGGCCGGGCGTTTTGCGGCCGTGCTGATCCTGTCGGTATTGGCGGCGACGGTACTCGGCTTTCTTCTGCTCCTGGCGGTGATGATGGTCGGCGGGGGCTATAGTCAGGAATTTCCACCGGCCCTGGGCTTATCCTTCTGGAGTACCGTCGCCGGATTGGTGCTCGACGCGGCCGTGGTGGCGGCCTTCGCCCTGTGCATCGCCGCGCTGTCCACCGTTTCGGTCCTGCCGCTCGCGCTGGGGGCGGCTTTTGCCGTCGCCGGCAAGGCCCTGGGGGCGACCGTCGCCTACCTTACGCAGGGGGCCGACGGCGACCAGGAATTGTTCGCCAGCTACAATCCGTTGATCCAGCTGATCCAGTGGGTGCTGCCGGATCTCTCCCGGCTCGACTGGCGCGAGTGGCCGATGTATCAGTTGGCACCCGCTGCCGAGATGGTTTTCTGGTCGGTGACGATGGCCGTCGCGTACATTGTCCTGCTTCTGCTCGCAGCCAGCCTGTTGTTCGCGAGGCGAGAATTTTCCTGATGCGGCGTTTACCGATGGCGATGATCGTGTTGGCCGGCGTCCTGTCGGCGTTCGTCTATGCCTGGGCGCAGCAGCGTTTGTCCGGCTTGCCCCGGGCGACGGCGACCCCGGAGCTGCTGATTTCGCTGCCGCGCTTTGCGCAGGTCCTGATGGCCGGGGGCGATCGTTATCTGGCGGCCAATCTGGCGGGATTTCGCGTGCTGGTTGCCGACACCAGCCGGATGAGTGCCGAGGATTATGCGGTGCAGGGCAAGCTGCAGCGCGACATCGCCTGGTTCAATCCGGCACACGAGGACAATTACTACATCGCCGCGGCGATTCTGCCCTGGAACGGCCAACTGGATGCGGCACAATACGTCCTGCGCCGATCTTCGGAGGCGCGGACCTTTGACTGGTACCCGCTGTTTCAGTACGGTTTCCTGTTCTATCATTTTCGCAAGGACCCGGCGACCGGCGCGCAATGGCTGCTCCAGGCCGTCCCGCGCGTCAAGACCCAGCAGGACGAGTGGGCGCTGCAGAATGTCGCTGCCTTGTGGATCGAGAAGGGTTATCAGACCGCCAATGCGGCGGGAATGGTCGAGGCGATGGCCGCAGACTCTCCGCCGGGGGCTTTTCGCCACTACCTGCAGGTCAGGGCCAGGCGACTGCGTGATCTGGCGACCCTGCAGAACGCCGTCACGCTTTTTCGCGAGCGTCACGGCAGGGGAGTGGAAAAATTGCAGGACCTGGTGAGCAGCGGCTTGCTCGCCGAGCTTCCCAAAGACCCGCTGGGGTATGGCTTCGGCCTGGACGCTTCGGGGTGGCCGATGTTGAATACAACGCCTTCGAGTACAAAATGATGCTGCCCGCGATTGCCATCGATGATCTTGAAAAAAAATATCCGAGAAGATGGCGGTCGGCGCCGGTGGTCGCGCTCGGCGGCGTGTCGCTGACCGTCGAACCGGGCGAGGCCTTTGGTTTCATCGGCGCCAATGGCGCCGGCAAGACGACGACGATCAAGATCCTGATGGGGCTGATCCGGGCAACGCGCGGAAACGCGCGCATCTTCGGGACTTCCGTTGCGCAGCCAGAGGCTCGCCGGGGCCTGGGCTATGTTCCCGAGAACCCTTATCTCTATGACTATCTGACGCCACTCGAAATCCTCTCGATGGGCATGCGGCTGCATCGGGTCCAGGTCAGCGAGTCGCGAAGCTACTGCCTGGCCTGGCTCGACCGCCTGGGTCTGGCGCAGGTGGCGGGCAAGGCGATTCGTTCCTTTTCCAAGGGAATGACGCAGCGGGTGGCGATCGCCCAGGCCTTGTGCATCCGTCCACGGCTGTTGATTCTCGACGAGCCGCTGTCGGGTCTCGACCCGATCGGTCGCCGCGATGTGGTCGATATCCTTACCGAGTACAAGCGCGGCGGTGGCACCCTCTTTCTGACCTCGCATGTCCTGCACGACGTGGAACGGCTGGCCGATCGCTTCGGCCTGATCCACCAGGGCGTCCTGCGCGCGGTTCGGTCGCCGGCCGAACTGACCGGGGACCAGGAAATGGTCCTGGTGCGCACTTTTGGCCAGACGCCAGTGGCCGGGATGCGTGAGGATTTCTCAGGGCGCTGGATCGGTGAAGTGCCGCGTGCCGCCCTATGGGAACGCCTTGAAGCCTTGCGGAATGCCGGGCATGTGGTGTTGGAACTGCGCCCCAGCCTGTCCCTGGAGGTGGCCTTCATGCGTGCGGTCGGACAGAAATGAAGGGTTCCCGGAAGAAATCTCCGCCAGTCGGCGTCAGACGTTCACCGCTGGACCCGGCTAGCCTGGCGCTGATGCGCCTGGTCGAAGCGCTCAGGTATCCGGAAGTGGAAGCGGCGGCACGCCGTATCCTCGACAGCCGCTCGAGTCATCCACTGGCCTTGAAGGCGCTGGGCTTTGCCCTGATCGGGCAGGCGCGTTTCGAGGAAGCCTTGCCGATCGTCCGTTATTCTCTCGAGCGCAATCCCGATGACCCGGAAGCGCACAACAATCTCGGCATCGTCCTCTCTGCGCTGATGCGCTGGGACGAATCGATCCGGTGCTTCGCTCGCTCGCTCGAAATCAAGCCCCGCGACCCCGAGGTGCTCAAGAATTACGGCGTCGCCCTGTCGAGGATGCACCAGTGGGACGAAGCCGTCCCGTATTTTCTCAAGGCCATCGAATACCACCCTGGGGACTATGTGGAGGCGATCGAGCAGCTTGCCAGCGCCTTGCTCGCCAGCAATCGCAACGACGAAGCCTGGACCTGTTTCAACGAACTGTGGAAAAACGACCGGAGCAACGCCGCCATCCTGTCCCAACTCCTTGCTGCCAGTCTCAAGAGATGCGACTGGGACGAACTGGAAGCCCGGCTGCTCACGCTCAGATCCTTGAGCAAGGACTATCAGTCGCTGACCGATAACCCTTTTGTCGTCTTGTCGTTCTTCGGCGTCAGTGCCGAAGAACAGCGCATGGTCGCCGAAAATTTCGCTCGCCACAACATTCCGGCGAGCGTGCTCGAGGCCCCGGAACATCGCTTGCCCGTGGGCCGGGCCGGGCCGGCCTCGCGGCTGCGGATCGGCTATCTGTCTGCCGACTTCAAGACGCATCCTGTCGGGCAGATCATGCCGCAGGTCATCGAGCTGCACGATCGATCGAAGGTCGAGGTGTTCGGGTATTCGATTGGTATCGATGATCACAGCGAGATCAGGAAGCGCCTGAGCGCAGCTTTCGACCATTTCGTCGATTTACGGGATTGCAGCGTGACCGAGACTGCACAGCGCGTCCGTGCAGATGAAATCGATATACTGGTTGATCTCAATGGCTGGACTGCCGAGGGACGCCTCGAGGCGCTGGCGCTTCGCAGTGCCCCGGTGCAGGTGACCTGGCTCGGTTATGCCGGCACCACCGGGCATCCGAAACTGGCCGACTATCTGCTCGGCGATCCGGTGGTGACGCCCTTGCAGCACGAGCACTGCTATACCGAAACACTCGCCCACCTGCCGAACTGCTATCTGCCGGCGGACACCTCGATCGCCCTGGGTCCTCCCCCATCGCGGCGGGCCGCCGGGTTACCGGACGAGGGCTTTGTTTTTTGCTCGTTCAACAACAGTTACAAGTTCAACCCGTGGGTCTTCGACCTCTGGTGCCGGCTCCTGTCGGATGTGGGAGAGAGCTGCCTGTGGTTGAGTCAACCGGGAGGGACTGCACAGGATCGCTTGCGCAAGGAATTCGAAGTCCGCGGCGTCGACCCGGCGAGGCTGATTTTTGCCCCGCGAGTCGAGGCTCGGGCGGGCCATCTGTCGCGCCTGCAACTGGCCGATCTGGCGCTCGATCCGTTTCCGTACAATTCGCATTCGACGGGGCTCGATGTCCTGTGGGCGGGGGTCCCGATGGTCGCGCTGCTCGGGGATACTTTTCCCGGACGAGTGGGGGCCAGCCTGCTGCGCGCGTCCGGCCTCGAAGAGTTGATCACCACTTCCCCCGATGAGTACCATCAGCTGGCCCTGGCGCTGGTTCGTAACCCTTCGCGCCTGCAAGCACTGCGGGCGAGACTGGCCGAAAACAGGCGGCACTGTGCGCTCTTCGACATGCCGGGTTTTGTTGGCTCGCTGGAAAAGGTGTATTTGCGGATGTGGAACAACCATCTGCAGGGCGCCAGGACGCCGGTGGTCTGATCGCCGGCCGCGTATCAGGGAGGAGTCTGCATCAGCCATGACCGTTAGTGGTGACCCGCCCGACGCTGGGTGGAGCTCGGAACAATGGCCGGATCACGGAGCAGCAGTCGCACGTCCGCCCGATCGAGTCGGCCGATGTAGTGCGGCGGGAATGATCCGTGCTGCTGGTCGACCAGGGTGCGCTCATAATTCGGTGGCCAGCGCCGCACAATCACCGCACGACCGAATTCATGGAATGGGGTAAAGGCGCCGATGCTCAGCATGGCAACAATCAGCCAGGGTCTGGATCCGTCGGCAGGCGGGCTGTTCCCGGGTTGAAAGAGGGTCAGCGTCAGGATCAGCAGCATGATCAGCGAGGGCGTCGAAACCCGCAACAGCAAGTCGTTGGAAGGGCCGAACACCCCTAGCGGCAGCAGACTCAGAGTGGCCATCGAGATCCACAGGATGCCGTGCGAATGCCGTAGCCGCGATGCCAGGAGCAGCGACAGTGCGCCGAATTCCAGCAGGATGAACACCAGGTAGCTCGACAGAAACCCCTTGGCAGCTCCCGCTTGCTGGAGACTGCTGGTGGCCGGTATGTCATCGATGTTCAGAGTCAGGAAACGGCCCATCCAGGCCATGACGAGAATCGTGGTCATCAGCGGTGTCAGGGAGATTCGCTGGTTTCGGGAGACGCCATACTGCAGTACGCTGAGCAGGAAAAAAGGGGTGAGGCCCAGCAGCGCAAAGGGTGTCCACAGGAGCAGCAGCGCGCCGAGAAGCAAGGCAAACGGCAGGAATGCAGGATTTTGCCAGTGCCGATAGAAGAGGGCGGCTCCCAGCCAGATCGGCAGGGCATGATTCGGTGCCCAGAAGAGCTGCCCCGAAAGCGAGGGGTAACTGAACCGGGTCCACCATTCAAGCCTGACCGGGAACTCTGGCCATTCTCCCCAGTAGGTCAGCGCACCGAGCAAGTCCATGCCGCTGAAGAGCACGACCAGGAGCAACAGCAGCAGCAGCCGCAAACCGAGTCGCTGCGGCAGCGGCAGGCTGTGTAGAAAAAGGGTTGTGCCCAGGGCGGTCCACAAATACAGCGCCAGATCCACGACCTGGATCCCCAAAGCCTTGGCAAGCAGTGCTGCCGGCAGGAAGTACCCGATCGCTGAGCGGAGGATGTAGTGCACCCCCTCCCTGAACGCGTAGGAGACCGGCCAGTCGCCATAGGTCAGATCCCCGAGAACGGCATCGCGCGCCTGCCAGTCGATGGCAGCAGCGACGAAATGCCCTGCGCCGCCAAAGGCACACCAGACCAGCGCGGCAGTGACGAGCGTCAGGCCTACCGAACTGCGGTAAGGCCATCGCCAGACGACCTGTCGCCAGTCAATCGCAGTTCCGACTGAGCAGGCCAGCAGCAATGAAAAGAAGAAGGCGAATGGCCAGCGTAGCCAACCGATAAAAAAGATGAAGTTGGGCAGGGCAAGGTAGGCGAGAACGGCGATCGACAATGAATCGAGTGGCCGAACGGAGTTGTCACGGTCGTGTGATAACAGGCGGGTCAGGAGCGTCCTGGCCGTCAATCCGAGCGAACCATCCGATCGCGCGCCATCAAGCGGGAGGGGAGGCATCGAAGTTGACCCGTTCCTTTTCAACCACCAAAGGCCTCTTCAACACCTGAGTATGGATCGCGGCGATGTATTCGCCGAGGATGCCGATGAAGAAAAGCTGCACCGAGGCGAAGAAGAAGAAGCCGATCAGCACGGGCGCAATACCGACTGAAAACTGCTCCCAACTCAACAGCTTGTAGACGAGGTAGGCGATGGCTACGAGCAGGCTGAGCGCCGAAAGCGCGAATCCGCTCATCGTTGCCAGGCGGATCGGTATCTTCGAGTGACTGGTGATGCCGAGGATGGCCATATCGTAAAGCGTATAGAAATTGTTCTTGCTGATGCCGCGGCTGCGCCGGGGCTGCACGAAAGGGATTTCCGCATGTTCGAAACCGATGTCGGCAATCAAGCCGCGAAAGTAAGGATAAGGATCGTCCATCTGGCGGATAACTTCGATCACCGCCCGGTCATAAAGACCAAAGCCCGTGAAATTCGGGATCAGCCGGGTGTCCGAGATGCGTCCGATGGTGGCATAGAAGAACCTTCGAATGAAGGACATGGCCGTGGTGTGCTGGCTGCTGGGCTTGACTCCGGCAACGACACGGTAGCCTTGTTCCCACTGGGCAATGAATTCGGGAATCAGTTCCGGCGGCTCTTGCAGATCAGAGGCCATGGCGATCACCGCATCGCCACGCGCCTGCAGCAGGGCATGGATCGGTGAGCGAATGTGGCCGAAATTGCGGGTGTTGACGATCAGTTTGACGCGTTTGTCCCGCACCGCCAACGCCTTGATTTTGTGGACGGTGCCGTCGGTAGATGCGTTATCGATGAAGATGTGCTCGTAGTCGTAAGCGGGGAGCCGTTCGAGTTGTGCGCGAATACGCGCATGCAGCTCGTCGACGTTGTCCTCTTCGTTGAAACAGCCGGTCACGATACTGATCAGTTTCATTGGGTCCGATCGTGTCGAAACAGCGCGTGATCCGGTCAGAGTCCGCGTTGATAGATGAGAGCCTTGAGCTGCTCATTGTCGGCGTACGGGCTGTCGATCATGTCGATCAGGATCGCGCCATCCGCTGTGACGTCGCAAAGCAACAGCTCGCCACGCATCAGTTCGCGGCAGGAGATCTGACCTTTCTGCAGGGGAATCGCGAGGTAGACGTCTTCATCGCCGAGCGCGTGTCCTTGTCGGAGATCCCGTCGGGCATAGACCCCGCGGACCAGGGCATTGAGATAGGCAATTTCCTGACTCGGTGGAATGCGCTTCTGGGTACCTGGTGCGCCGCACATTTCGACGACCCGTCGATGCGCCCTGAACCATTGGTCGATCTGGTGTGGCAGGCTGCAATACGCGGCAACCGGGCTGCCGTCAGTGGCGATGTCGATATGCCGTTCAAAGGTACGAGCGCCCTTGGCATAGGCAATGGCAATCGAAGTCTGCCAGTCCCGATGTTCGTGTGTGGAAAAGCCGATCACATTGTGAGGATAACGTCGGCGCAGGAAGTCCACCTGATTCAGTTCGATTTCGTGGTTCTCGGACGGGTAAAGCGAGACGCAATGATTGATCGCCAGCGGAATTCCACGCCGGTTGAAGAACTTGACGAGATCGTCGACATCTTTCAGGGACGAACCGCCCGTGGATGCGATCACCGGACACTTGGTGCTGGCGATCTTTTCGATCAACACCCAGTCGTTGATGTCGGAACTGGCGATCTTGATGATCTCGACGCCCAGTTCGACGCACAGGTCCACCGAGACTTCGTCGAATGGCGTCGCCATCGGGATGCAACCGGCCCGCCGGATGGCCGTCGTCAGCCTGGCGTATTCCGCCTTGGAGAGGCGGCTGTCGAGCGTTCGCCGGATGTAGCGGATATCCGTGCGTTCGCGGAACTCCTTGTGGATGAAGGCTTCGACGTCGCGGAACTGAAGCTTGATCGCCGCCTTGACATTGTTGAAGCGGACAATTCGCGAAAAGTCGGTGACGATCCGCAATCCGCGTTCAAGACAGCCCTGGTGGTTGTTGGCCAGTTCGAGGACGAACAGGTCTTCAAAGATCTCCGAAGCTTGCGACTGCTGCGAATGGCTCATGGTCTGGCGGGTGAAGGGATGAAGCATCAATCTAGCATGTTCGGGGCCGGTTTGTCGCGCGCATGCAAGGAGAAGGCGCGATGCAAAGAGAGGCCGAGGCGTCTGCGAGGAGTATATTCAGCTCGCAGTCGCGAGCGATGACACTGGCGAACTCAACACGCGTCCATTGGCTTGATGGCCAGCGTACCCGCGGGTACTGCAGCCAGAAAACCCTCGATACACTCCGAAACCGGCTCTTCGCGAAACAGCGGAGTGAGAAAGCTGGTATCCAGATAGATCATTCGGCATCCCGCAATTGGCGCACGATGCCCGCACTCCGTTCGGTCCAGGCGGGCACCATCTTGCGTAAAGTAGCCAATTGTTTGATCGGAAGAGGCTGCTTCGTTTTCTCGGCTGGCGATACCCTGGCAACGGCGCGACCATGACGGGTGATGACGAATTCTTCGCCGGCTTCCACCGTATTCAGTAATTCGCGGAGATGTGCTTTTGCTTCGGCCAGACTTACGGTACGCATGTTGCTCTCCAGCTAATGACCAATCATAGGGTCATATCGGGCAATTGTTGAGGTTCCGGCAAGACGGCACGGCTGGAGGCCGGGGATCATGAATTGGAAAGCATGTTACGGGCCAATTCCGCAGGTTCGAGAAAAGGGTACATGTCCTCGAGCGGCGCCGAGACGATGCTGCCATCGTCAAGCTGGCGCGAACTCATCCGGGGTTCGAACTGCTGCGTCTCGTCGAGCACGACCTGGCATAAATGCGGGCCGGGTGCGTCGAGAAGTGTCGGAAGCCGCTCGGCGAAGTCAGCCGAGTCGAGGCGTGACGCCGGAATCGCAAAGGCGGTGGCGATGGCAACGAAGTCGGGCAGTGAAACGCCCGAGTCAGGGTCTGCGCCGGCTACACGCCGGAAGAAGTTCATCTGCGAACTGCGTATCGACAGATAGCCGTGGTTGTCGAGCACGAAGATCTTGATCGGCAAGCGATGCTGGGCAATCGTCTGGAGTTCCTGCAGGTTCATCATGATGCTGCCATCACCGGCGAGGCAGACGACGCGGCCTTGCCTGCCGCGGCTGGCGACCGCGCCGAAGTAGGCGCCGATCGCTGCCGGCAGGTCGTAGCCCATCGATGCGCTGCCCGAGTTCGAGAACATGCGCATACCGTGCTTGATCGCGCCGGCCTGGAATGGGAGGATGGTTGCGCTGGCGTTGCCGCAGGCGACGATGTCGTCTTCATCGAGGCAGTCGAAAAGCGCCTCGACGAAGTGGTAGGGATTGATCCGGCCCCTGAACTCGCGGTGTTTCGGCAACACTGCCGGGTAAGCAAAGAAGCGCTGCCGGCACCAGGCGAGCCAGTGCTCGTGCTCGGGGTTGCGCGGCAGCGGCCTCTCGGCGAGCTGCGCGTTCAGCGCCACAAGGAAATCGCGGAGGTCGCAGCAGATGGCGAGGTCGGGCCGAACCAGCGGTTTTTCCAGTTCGGCGGCGTCGATGTCGACCTGGATCTTGAAAGCGCGTGCCGCGAAACCCGGCCAGTTGTAGCTCACCTGGCGGATATTGAGGCGGCTACCGAGGATCAGCAAGAGGTCCGCATTTTGCACCGTGAAATTGCCGGCACGGGTACCGATGGTGCCGGGGCGACCGCAGAACAGCGGGTCATCGGTGGCGATCAGATCGTGGGTCCAGGCCGTCGTTACCGGGATGCCGAGGCGGTGAATCAGCGTTGCGAACTCCTCGTTCGCATGCGCCGCACGTACACCGGTTCCGGCGAGAATGACCGGGCGGCGGGCCTGGCCCAGCCGCTTGATCAAAGCATCCAGCTCGACATCCGAAACCCTGTGCCCATGTTCTTGCGGAGGAACGAAGCGACGCATGCCGGCTGGTTCCATCTTCGCACTCTGCACGTCGATCGGGATATCGAGCCAGACCGGGCCGGGTCGGCCCGAAGTCGCGAGATGCAGCGCCTGATCGAGATGCCAGGCGAGGTCATCGGGGGAGTCGACAATCGACGCGTACTTGGTGATAGCACTCACCATCGGAATGATTTCGCTTTCCTGGTCGCCCAATTGACGCAAGCCGCGAACCGGTGTCGTCGCCAGACAGGTGGCGCGCTTGACCTGGCCCGAGAAGACCACCATCGGTACCGAATCGGTCCAGGCGCCGAAGACGCCATTGATCGCGTTGATTCCGCCGGGACCGGTGGTGACGTTGAGGATGGCCGGCTTGCCGGCGATGCGGGCGTAGGCTTCGGCGGCCATCGCTGCCGCCTGTTCGTGGTGGAAAAACACGGGCGTGATGTCGGGATGATGACAGAGTGCATCATTCAGGAACATCGCCCCGCCACCGGTGACGAGGAAGACATGGCGGTAGCCGTGGTCGGCCATGGATTGAGCCAGGTAATTGGCTACGGTGATCATGGGCAGGTCTGATCCGTGGGGATGAGCAAAGGCGCAATATTCCTGGAGTCTGTCACGCAGGTATCGAGGCTGGCCACCGGGACCGCAGTAATCCCATCGCTGAGCGGCCGAGGCGCGCCTTCACCGTGGCAGATCACATGAAGCTGTTCCAGGTTCAGTGCCTCGCGAGCGGGTCGCATCGCGGCGGTGACCTTTGGGAAGCGAGTGAGCTTGATTTCAAAGCCCACGCCCTGGCCATTCCGGAGGATGAGCAAGTCCAGTTTGGCGCCGGTATGGACACCCCAGAAATAGGCTTCGCCCCGAGGTGCGCCGCTGCGACGAATGAGCTCGCGCACAATCAGTCCTTCCCAGGAAGCATCGCACTTGGGATGAGCGAGCAAGGGTCGGCATCGGCGATCCCCAGGAGAGCGTGCAGAATGCCCGTATAGGTGACGCGGCCTGCCAGACCCTCGGCAGCACGCCGCAACAGTTCCGGTGAGGCGCTGCCCAGAATCAGGAAGCGTGCCGGTGTCTCGGGGCGGTCAGCGAGAACCCGCAACAGTGGGAATAGATCCGGCCGTGTCTGGTTTTCGTCCAGAACGACCAGGCCGGTCAGTGGACGTAGCGCGAAAGCAGGATCGGCAAGTCGTGCCTGATCGTCAGGATCTTCAAGATCAAAATGCTTGACCGGGCCATCCCAACTTGATGCAAGCTGCTGTGCCAGGGTTGTTTTTCCAACCTGGAGTGCACCAAGGAGAGCAACCACCGGGAATTGGCCCAAGCGCTGAAGCAGTTGGGCAAGATGAACAGGGCGCGGAAGCATATCCGAAACTTACCATGAGATATCGGACAACAAGTCCGATATCTCATGGATTGTGTCCGAGCAGAGTCGGGGGCGGCTCGTACTTCTGTGCCGGCGATGATCACGGGGCGAGGCGCGGACGCCAGTCGCGCCATCAGGTCGTCGAGAATGCTCGCTGCTACCGAGTCGCGAACTGCTACAGGATTACCTTGGTCGCCACGGCGTAGATCTGTCCAACCGCGTTTCGCCCGCAACCTGCAAGCTGCAAGCCGGATCGTCGAACAAGGGCAGACAAGGCTTGCTCGGTAAAGTACTGCAAGTGTTCGCGCATTGGTATGAATCCGAACGGGGGCAGGAAACCAAGCACAATTCTACATGCCGTGCTGAGTGTGTCCGCCGCCATCAGGATTCGTCGCCGCCCCACTAGCCACTTCAACCATCGGTCCCTGGTGCTGCCGGCAAGAGTGCGGTTGGACCACATCTCGTCCGGTACTTCCAGGTAGAGCCAGCCTTCCGGTGCCAGCAAGCCCGCCATGGTCATCACGAGTGCACGCGGACTGCTCGCGTGTTCGAGTGTTTGCGCGCAGACGATGAGGTTCCAGGGCCGGAGCCCTCTGCTGCCTTCATTCACCCGCACGATGCCTTCGATCGGCGCCGCGTCGGAGAAGTCAAAAACAGCCCGCTCAAAGCAAGGCAGTTCGCTAATCAGTGTGCCGTCACCTCCACCGAAATCCAGCACGGCGTCGAAGTGGGCCGGTGCGCCATTCGCCGCCAGCGCGGCTGCGAGCGCTGCTCGCCGCGGTGCGGACGCAAGCCAGCTTGCGATCTGGCGATGTGCGCGTCGCGTGTAAAAGGGTTCTTCGCGATTGCGCTCAAAGCAATAGGCCGTGCTGCGATAGTCTTGGTAATAGCGTGATGCCTCTGTTTCCGACAAGCCACGATCGAAGAAGCGCAGACCGCAGCTTTGGCAAAAGACGATGCGTGTAAGTTCCGGCTCCTTGCACATCGCTCTCTTGGCGAGGAATGGTGAAATCACCGTTGTTTCCCGGTAGAGGTGTACCGCGCCACAACAGAGGCATCCGCCAAGCGAACGCTGGCTTGCGGCATCTTCGGCAGAGGCCAAGCAATCTACGCTCATTGTGCGCTGAGCATATTCAGGTAATTGGCTACGGTGATCATGGGCAGGTCTGATCCGTGGGGATGAGCAAAGGCGCAATATTCCTGGAGTCTGTCACGCAGGTATCGAGGCTGGCCACCGGGACCGCAGTAATCCCATCGCTGAGCGGCCGAGGCGCGCCTTCACCGTGGCAGATCACATGAAGCTGTTCCAGGTTCAGTGCCTCGCGAGCGGGTCGCATCGCGGCGGTGACCTTTGGGAAGCGAGTGAGCTTGATTTCAAAGCCCACGCCCTGGCCATTCCGGAGGATGAGCAAGTCCAGTTTGGCGCCGGTATGGACACCCCAGAAATAGGCTTCGCCCCGAGGTGCGCCGCTGCGACGAATGAGCTCGCGCACAATCAGTCCTTCCCAGGAAGCATCGCACTTGGGATGAGCGAGCAAGGGTCGGCATCGGCGATCCCCAGGAGAGCGTGCAGAATGCCCGTATAGGTGACGCGGCCTGCCAGACCCTCGGCAGCACGCCGCAACAGTTCCGGTGAGGCGCTGCCCAGAATCAGGAAGCGTGCCGGTGTCTCGGGGCGGTCAGCGAGAACCCGCAACAGTGGGAATAGATCCGGCCGTGTCTGGTTTTCGTCCAGAACGACCAGGCCGGTCAGTGGACGTAGCGCGAAAGCAGGATCGGCAAGTCGTGCCTGATCGTCAGGATCTTCAAGATCAAAATGCTTGACCGGGCCATCCCAACTTGATGCAAGCTGCTGTGCCAGGGTTGTTTTTCCAACCTGGAGTGCACCAAGGAGAGCAACCACCGGGAATTGGCCCAAGCGCTGAAGCAGTTGGGCAAGATGAACAGGGCGCGGAAGCATATCCGAAACTTACCATGAGATATCGGACAACAAGTCCGATATCTCATGGTTATTATTCAAGCAGAGTAGAGGGGATTTCGTGGCAATGTTGGGATTCTTGATTACTGCTGGACGGTGGGAAGACCGGCCCAGCGTCGTGCGAGGTTTGCCAACAGGGGGCGCGCTTTTGGCGGCAGGCAACCGAGCGTGGCTTCAGCGCCCAAGAAAAGCCATGCCAGACCCGTACCACCTGTTGAGCAGACATATCCCGCCCGCCACGGCGAGGACAAGCCGGCCAACCATTGGCGGGGGGATGTGAGCGGCCGGTGCGGACCCGATGCAATCAAGGGAGCGCTCCATCCGTTGGCGTGCCCTTCAGTGTGAACAAGGCTCTTTCCGATGGTAATGGCTGCAGGACAAGGAAAAAACGCCAATTGGAAAAGTGAGTCCTGGGCCGCGCGCTGGAGCTGGTCATCTGTCTGGCAACGCCAGGAAGTATCCTTGGCAAGTTCTTCCATGCGGTCGAGGATGCCTGTACGTATGACTTCTGCAACCGCAGCAGACTGGATTTCCGCGCTGCGGCTTCCATCCGCTGCAAGCAATGGAACAATCTGTCCGTCGACTTCGCGATAGCCCAGGGTCGTTCCCTCGGATGCCCGGCAAATCGCCTCGAGCAGATGCCCTGCGTACCACGCAGCACCTTCGTGCAAGTCCCTTCCACGACGCTGATCGCAAATGATGCCCAATGAGTTTGAAGGCAGGCTGTCCGTAAAGCCGTCCTCCGCCCACAGGCCGAAATAGAGGCCGGTCAGGATGCCGGGAAATGCCTTAGACAAGTTGTTCTGGATGCTGCCACGCCATCCGATATCGACCAGTGCAGTCGATGATCCCGCCTGGAGACCCTGTTGGGCGAGATAGCTGGAAAGTAAATCCTTCTGTTCCGCGATGCTCGTCGTGATTTCTGACTGAAATTCCTTGTCCGCGAATAGATCTGATAGCAGGGATGGCGAAGATATCCGGGTGTCCAGGCCTAGCTTGTGCTTCTCAAGTCGGTTGATCAGGCGGTTGGCGCTCAGGCCGTGAAACTCCAACAACATGCCGAGCGTAAGCGGCCCCGCGCGCACTGCCGCCGCCGCTTCGACAGCGGCGGCATCCATCGCGTCAAGCGCCGGCAGTGCTGTTGCCCGACGGGAAAGATGGACGTACGTAAGTTCCGGTGCGGCTGGCATCGAAAAGTGATGCAGAAGCCGCCGGGTCGCTTCACGCAGCAGATCGCCATCGCGCGCGACAAAGGCGAGACGGCGGAGCTTCCTGCGTTCGGCCTCACGAACCAGGAGCAGTGCGAAACCAGCAATGACTGGCCCCAGTATTGCGTGCCCAAATTCGTAGTTGTGGGTTGTTGCGCAAAGATTCGCCATACGGTATTTGTGGATGCAGTTATCGGCGGATTGCGGCCAATGGCAGTTGCGAGATGTTTGCTGCAAGGCGAAGGCACCAGCGTACGGCATTGAGCAGGTTACCGAAAATGGGAAAGGCGAGGCGCGTTTGGCCTTCCTGCCACAGGGCGTCTCTGACCAGCAAGGCTTTCCTGACGGCCGTTGTCTTCGGAGACACGGTGACCACTGCCGGCACTTCCCCTTGCCTGCCAAAGTCGGGACAGCGGTTACCTACAGTCATGGCCCGCACATCGTTTTTCGTTGGCAGGTAGATTCTCCGCTGCAACTGCCTGGTCGCCAGTCTGAAGTCGCGGTTGATATCCGCCGCCGGCCGGGGCTCGGCATGTGCATCAAAGAAGTCGCAGATGCCGTCATAGTATGGGTTGCCCGGCTTCTCGACCATCGCCTTCAACGACCGTGCCTCGAGGTTGCACAGTGTTTGTCCTTCGCTTCCCCGGTAGTAATAGGCAACACTAGGCAGCGGAGGTTCCATCGGCATCTCGCAGATATGCCAATAGCGCAGGAACGCCGTCGCCGGAACAAACAGTGACGGTTGGTCGCGGTCAAATATCAGGCCGAAAGCGTTCAGATGATGCGGGGCGAATTCACCCGTGTAGTTGGCCTTGCCGAAATAGACGCCAGTCCAGTCCAGTTCGGAATTCGCTGCGGCAAGCATGGCCTGAGTGCATCCGTAGAGCCCTGTATCGCAAAGCAGGATACGACGGCTTTTGCCTGCCAGTTCGCGCACATAGTCGCACAGCAGGTCGCCCTGCTCTTCCAGGTGCTGCCTTAACCACAAGCCGTATTCACTGTCCGAATTGACCAGAGCGTCAAAGCTTACCGCGGAGACAGGCTTGCGCATCAACTCTTCCGAAAGTGCGCCGGGCTCCAATTGGATCGGCAGGCTGGTTCCAGGTGGAAGGAGCGCGCTGGTAAGTGTGCCGATGGTTTGGGCGTGGAATATTCTCACCACCTGTTCCCTGACCACTTCCGGAGCGCGCAAGTAACATCCCTTTGCGGCCGCCAGACGGGAAATCATGAACTGATGACAAGGGACCGGGGAAGAGACCCCCCGTATTGCCAGAAACCGGTCGTACAGAGCAAGCAGGCGCAGGCCACCCCGTGCGGCAAACAGGGCAACCGTGGCTGCGTTGTCCGTTCCCATATGGAATAGCCACAAGCGGTGGCAATAGGCATAGAAGATCGGCCCCAGAACCTCCGCAGCGAACTGGCGGCGCGTGACATCTTCGCTCATCGGCGGAAGCGGCCCACCAATTGCTTCAGCCTTCGGAGCGGGGCGAATCCTCCGAAGTCGTCGTGAAACTCTGCCCCGTAGGTGTGCTGTTGCTGCGGAGTCGCCACCTTACCCTCCTGCCAGGCGGCGACTTGCGCGGTGCGAAGCCTTGCATCGTGGGGATAGCGGGATGCGGGAACGCGTCCCGGACGTGCGACGCCCCAGAGGAACATGTCCGGATGGACTATGGATAGCGGCCATTGCAGGTCGCGACAGGCCTCGGACAGGCCGCTGGCGGAAATGAAATCCTTTTCGCAGAACACGATGAGATTCTGCCGGTACCACCAGCAGACTTCATTGTTGTTCCACAGGCGCGGACGAAGGAAATCCAGCGGTTCGTAACCAAAACCGTGGAACAGGGTCGCCCAGTATTCAGGCCAGTTTTCATTGATATGGGCGGTGCCCCCCTGATAGGGGATTGCGGCGGAGAACAGGACGACTTTCGACAACTGCGTTAGTTCCTTGACGAAGGTCCACGCCCTGCTCTCGGGCAAGTGTTCGGCTACCTCAAGCGACATGGCGAGGCCGAACTGGCGGTCCGTGACGACCGTTTCGGCCAGGTTTGCCGGGCAAAAGGAATGTTGCGGGATCATGAGGAATTCGATCGGCACATGACTGCCATCAATTCCACGAATGTCGTTGATCTCCAACTCCGTGCAGACCTTGAGCCAGGGACCGACGCCGCAACCCACGTCGACCACCGACGCCGGCCGATAGTGCGAGAACAGGAGCGGAAGCACTATTCTGGCGGAGCGCAGGCTATCCGCTTGCTGCGCCGAGTAGAACTCTGGCGTGTAGTCGGTCATGGGTTCAGAGTCCCTTGAGGTAAACATGCTTGATGCGAAGGGCGAGATTCCATAGGCTGTTATAAAACCGCCATGATATAGCCCTTGGCAGCCAAACCGCCCCGATGCCCTTGCGGCGCGGCATGAGGTAATCCGCACGAAAGTTGTCTCCGACATGAACAATGGCTGAAAATGGCGTGGCTTCTCGCTCGGCAACCAGGCTGAAAAGATGTCCGCTGGCCTTGCTGACGCCAAACTCGGCACTGACATACACGATCTGGCAAAAATCATCGAGGCCATGATGGAGCAAGAGGCGACGCAGGGCGAGAGCATCCAGGTACATGTCGCTGACCACGGCCACGCGCAACCCATTTTGCATGAGCCTGCGGCAAAGCTTGACCAGCGGACGGTTGGGACGGAGGCTGGCGGCTTCGAGATCCAGTTCGTGATTCAGGAAATCATTTTGCAGGTCGGGGTGAAGGGCCAGCCAAGCCAGCTGCATCTTCAGCATGTCGGCGATCTTCGCTTCGCGCGTCGAGTTGACAGGGGTTGCCGCCTGATAGGCCAGCCTGGAACACTGTAGCCTGGCTTCCAGGATTGCCGCTGCAGATATTTCCTGATCGAGACACTCGTTCAGTGCCGCCAGGCGATCAGCCAAGGTCTGGAAGCGCGCGGTTTCCGGCCTGGCGCCGCGCAACAGCAGAGTGTCGAACAAATCGATGGTCAGAAGTCGGCGGGAGGGCTCGGAGCCTAGCCGTCGAAGCGTCGAAAGTCCTCCGGTGCTCGAACCAATTGCATAATGCAGGAGCTGCGAATCGGCAAATCGGGCGAACATGGGCCGGAATCAGAATCGCCGAAGCAGACGGTCAAGGCCGAATCGGGATCCCAGACGCACCAGCCGCTGCACCGTATTGTCGAGGCGGCGCAGCGTAAGATGTTGACGCCCTGTAGCGACTAGCCAGCCCAAACCCTGCTTGCCCAGAGCCAAGTCGCGGCGCAGCAGTCGATTGCGCACGATCGCGTCGTATTCGATATGGCGATTCTGCCCGGCATACAGGCTGTTGCCGTAGTGGCTTTTGGCATCCGTAAGGCTGCGCCGATGGTGATAGTTGGCCAGAGCCTTAGGGATTACACCAATATCATAATTTTCCAGGAAGCGCAGATTGAAATCCCAGTCTCCAAGGACAGGCAGGTCCTCGGCATAGAGGCCAACGGTGTTAATGACTGATCGGCGATACAGGAACGAGATCGGCGGGAAAGTATTCTCCTGGGCCATCTCGTGCAGATAGATGCTCAGCAGGTCGGGATTGAAAGGGCTGCGCGCCAGAATCCTGATGATTTCCGGCAACACTTCTTCCTCGACCTTGGTGGACTGGGTCACTACGCCCGCATAGCGTGGGAACTCGCGAAGAAAGCTGACGCTGGCATCGAGAAAAGCTGGTTCCCAACTGTCGTCATCGTCATGGATCACGATGAACTCGCTGTCGGAGGCCCGAATTCCGACATTGCTGGCGGCTTCCATGCCGAGACTTTGTGGATGGTGGTGAACGGCGGTGGGCAATCCTCGCTGCCGGCCCTGTTCGGCGATCGACTCCACCGCAGCGGGTTCTCCACCATCATTCACGATAATCCAGGAGACATCACGGAATGTCTGACCTGACACCGAGTCGAGCGCTCTTGCCAACATCAGGGGACGGTTCCTGGTTCTGGTGATGACGGCTACTGCAGGCGTGGTGGAAGAGGATTTCATTGCTTTGGTCTCGATGGGGAACAGTTGTTGCGCATAACCACTCTTGTCCAGACGCGATACAGCGCATTCTTGACCTGATAGGCCAGCCTCCTGATGCTGAAATGCTGTTCAAGGTGCTGGATGTATTGCTGTTGTTCTGCCCAGATCCTCGCCTGTTCTTTTACCACAGACTGAAGATTTTCCACCGGTAGCCGCTGCAGGGTCGGGATGTCAGACGGATGCGCAAGTGCGCGGAGAGCATCAACGCAGTTGGTCGTGGCAGCGCCTACTTCCGTCAGTTCAAAGTACGGGAAGTCAAAGGGACAGTGCTTACTACCCATCCACGCGGTTCTGCCGCCGGAAAACATCGCGAAGAAGGCTTCGATGCCGCGCTCGAAATACCGTTGTGCCGCGTTGGTGTGACCCTGGGCCAGCAGCAGCATTCCAGCGCTATAGGCCGCACTCACGGTCTTTGTCGCCAAAGTGTGGGAAAAATAAAGGTAGTCATAGTCTGCGCAGCGCTGGAACCAGCGTGTGGCGTCGTCGAGCGCTCCGATCCTGCGCGCGAGCAGCGCGGCGGCGTACGCGTTTGAGATTTGCCAGCGGCGATAATGCGGAGTAGCAGCGTCCGAACTGCAGATTTGCTCGATTCCGCCAATGACTGCCCGGGCGCGCTCGGCTGTCAAGGCATGGTTGTCCAGTTCTTGGTAGGCCAGGACGCAGACCGCGGCCGCGTGATCAGGGGTCGTGATCGCATAGTGGTCATGGACGCGCCGCGCCAGATCTGCCAGCAGCGCCCTGTCCCTGATTCGCCAAGGCAAGGAAACGAGCGCGTGCACCAGATGCGGGTTGACGTAGTCGCGGGCGAACTCGATCAGATTGGCTGGCGCTTCCGCATCTGGATACATGGTGTCCCGGTAGGGAACACCTTCTCCTGCGAGTGGATCGCGCATGGCAACCGCCAGCAGCCACTCGCTGTCGCGGGGAGGAACTTCCTGGCCGGAAAAGACGAAGAAGTCACGCGGATGCGTGGGCAGTCGCATGCCGCCCCCTGCGGTTTCGCCGCAGCCTTGCTCGACGAGGAAGTGCTGCTGCAATTGCGCATGCAGCCGAGGCCAATCGTAGACATGGAGATGCCAGGGGCTTGGATCCTTGCCGGTTTTGTCAGCCCAGTTGTTGGGCACGCTGACAAGCAGGCGCCCGCCCGGCTTTAGCACTCGTGCCGCTTCGGCAAGCAACGCGTCAGGGTCGGGCACATGCTCGAGGGTTTCAAAGCTGACGAAGATATCGACTGATGCGTCTTCGAGAAAGGAAAGTCGGCAGGCATCGGAGAGATGGAATTCGACGCGCGACGTGTCCTTGCTGAAGTTCTCACTGGCGTAGTCGACTGCGTATTTGGATAGGTCGGCGCCAATGATTCGTCCGGCTGGTGTCAGGCTGGCCAGTAGATGGGATCCGTAGCCCAGGCCGCAGGCTGCATCGACAATCACATCTCCTATCCGAACAAATTCGGCTGCAAATGCATAGCGGTGTACATGTGCATCCGAGCGTCGGCCGGTTTCGCGCAACATATCCATGTGCAGGTCGCGCTCGGCGCTCAAAGCCGCCAGCGGGAATCGAGCCAGAGCGCCCGGCACGATCTTCTCCAGCAGGATCGTGATGGTCTGCCCATCGTGCTCCAGAGCTTCAAAGGGATTGATGCGGTAGTAGCCCGGATGCTTGCGAAAGCCTGCCTGAAAGGCAATTAGTTCCCACCATGCCCGATTCTGGATGGTCCGATGCCAACGCCGCTCCTGGTCTGGAACTGTATTCACCCGCAGCAGCGTGTGATGGCGGCAGACGCGGTAGATTTCAGCCAGAGCCAAGGGCACATCGCAGGGCGCCAGGTGTTCCAGGCAAGCGATGCTTACAACGGTGCCAAAGCTTTGGTCCGCAAATGGAATTGACAGAACGGAGGCACAAGAAATACGGCCGGGGATAGAGAGATTGCCATGTGCAACTGCCAGGGAAGAGACGTCGATCCCGCGCGCGTCGATCCCTTGGTTCAGCAGTTCCTGCAATAAGGCGCCCGTGCCGCAGCCAACATCAAGTACCGCTGCCGATGAGCACAAGGCAACGATTGCACGCGCGAGCGGAATCACCTCCCGCTGAGCTTGTCTGTCCGGGCACCCCTGGCTTTGCCAATAGGCGTCGAACAATGCCGCGTAATCAAGCGACAAAGGTTGCTGTGCCATGCAAGTCGGTCACTCCGCCGAAAACGTATGAAGCAGGATTCATGTCGACACGAAAGAAGCCAGCTTCGTCCCGCCAGTGGAGGATTTGCTGGGCGCCATACTGCTTCTGCAACTCACGGGAAACAACGGCCTGCACTTCATATTTTCCTACACCCAGATTTCCTTCGAGGACCAGCTTCATTATCACTTCGTCGCCCGCCTCGAACGCCCTGTCCCATAGCACCTCGCCCGGCTTGATGCCAGCCCAGATCGCGATGTCCTGATTGAAACTGCCCCAAGAATATACCTTCAGACCCTCCAGGGTTCTGATTACCACTCCGATGTTCAAATGATCGAGTTGAGCGTCGATCCGTGTGGCGATTTCGATGGATATCAGCTCGCCGGCAGCGAAGACGCCGCACGGCTGCTGGTTGCCGCCGAGTATTCGTACTCCGGTAATCGTGGCACCGCCAATGCCATAGGATGAGGCAGGCTCATAAGGTTCCGGCCGGGAGGCAGGCAAGGTGCCTGCATCGGTGCCGGCCCAGAGCCGTGCTTCTTCTTCGAAGAGCATCTTTCGATAGTGGCGGGTGACGTCCCGCGTGCTGCCCAATGCCTGGACTAGGCCATGATCAAGAAGCAAGGCTCTGTTAGTCATGTTTCGGACCATTTCATAATCGTGGGAAACCAGTACAAGGGTCAGCCCGGAATCGCGCATGCGGCGGATTTTTGCGTGACAACGCTTCTGGAACAGCGCATCACCTACGACCAATGCTTCGTCGACGATCAGGATGTCCGGAGAGACCTGGACTGCTGTGGCAAATGCCAGTCGAAGCATCATCCCGCTCGAGAAAGTGTTCATCGGCTGGTCAAGGTATTCACCGATATCCGCGAATGCCGCGATATCGTCGAAACGGGCCTCCATTTCATCCTGTGTGAATCCCATGATTGCGCCCTGGAGCAACACATTCTCCCGCCCGGTCATGTCCGGGTGAAATCCTGAACCGAGTTCTAGCAGGGCGGAAATACGTCCTGTCACGTTGACTGTGCCGTGGGTGGCCTGACGAATTCCGCAGATGACCTGAAGCAAAGTGCTCTTGCCGGAACCGTTTCTGCCAAGAATCCCTATGGATTCACCTTTCGCAATGTCGATGCTGACATCACTGAGCGCATGGAACTCCCTGAAGCGGCCGACTCGTCCTCCGCTCAGGCGCGAGGCCAGTGCGTGTAACGGGTGCTCGTAGGTTCGATAGGTCTTGCTGACATTTCGCACCGAGATCGCCGTATCAGAGGACATCGGCAAATTCCTCCCGGCAGTGCATGAAAAATACGTATCCAAGCAGGGCACTGGCTGCTCCTGTTGCCAGGGTGGCGAGCCACGTGCTCCAGTCGGGATGCAGTTCCGTTAGCAGAATGCCGCGCATGTCCTCCATGGCCAGTGCAAGAGGGTTGTAGGCGTTCAATGTCTTCAGCGCGCCAGGTGCCGCGTTGCCAGGATAGAAAACCGGCAGGACGAACATCAATAGCTGCGCCAGCACCGGAATTCCATGTGAAAGGTCGCGCAGATAGGCGCCCGCGGCCGTAATGAACCAGGCCAGGCCGAGGGTGAACAACCACACCGGTAGAAGAACGATGGGGAGCAGAAGTGCGGTCGGGTGAGCGTGGCCCGCCACGACCGCGCCAAGCACAAGCAATGCAAGATGTGCCAGTCCATGAATGCTGGCGGCAAGAAGTAAGACGACAGGCAGTATCTCGGTCGGGAAAATGATCTTTTTGACGAAGTTTTGATTTGACAGCAGGAGGCGCGACGCATTGGTGATGACTTCGGCGAATGGCGTAAAGACTGCCAGGCCGCAATAAATGAATAGAGCCATTTCGATGCCGCTTTTGCCCTGCTGCCCTTCGGCCCAGCGGCCGCCAAAGACGCCGCCAAAGACCAGCGTAAATGCGGCAAGCAAGAGTAGTGGATAAAGAAACGACCAACCGAGACCCAGCACTGACCCCCGATACTTGAGCACGACTTCGCGCCGGACAAGCTGGTAGATCAGGTACCGATTGGCGACGAGAGAGGAAATCAGGTTCGGTGTTTGCATGCCGGAATGCTGTGTCGATAAGGCTCGAGCACGGACCCCCGATATCTTGCCAGGACTTCGCGCGGAATCAGTTGACCGAGCAGGTAGCGGTGTTGCAGGATCGTCGGCAACGGGTTCAGCCAGTTCATGTGGGCGGCCTCATCGTGGTGGCGTTGCCACGGGGTTCGCCTGAACCGAGGGAACACGCGTAGGCAAGACTGCGCTCGATCGCTGATTCCAGGCCGATGTCTATCGTCAGGCGAAATTCGTGTCTGGCACGAGACACGTCCGGGACGTAGCGATCCATGGCCTTGCCATTATTTCCCTGGCGTTCGAAGGTGCAGGCTGCCAGTGCCCTTTCTGCAATCAGGATCGCAAGTCGACTCAGCTCAATCGATTGGTCGCTGCCGAGGTTGTATGCGATGCCGGATCTACCCCGGACGAGAATCGCCAGCAACCAGATCGCCAGGTCGGCGGCATAAAGATAGCTGCGCACCGGCGTTCCGTCCCCGTATATCCTGATCGGTCCTCCCGCCAGTGCGTCGCGAATGAAGCTGCCCGCGGCGAACTTGTCGGTCAGCGGCAGGTAGGGGCCCAGGAAGGAAAAGCCGCGGGTAATGACGCAGTCGACGCCGGACGATACGCACAGGGTTTCGGAGATGCGCTTCATTTCACCATAGGCAGAGGCGGAATCGGTGGGATCAGGACAGCCTCGGTAGTCCTCCGGAATATGGCTCAGATCCGCCGGCTGAGGACCATAGATGGCCCCCGAACTGGCGAACAGCAGGCGCTTGATGCCCTTGGTGCGAGCGAACTGCAGCACCCGCTCGGTGCCGCGCAGGGTCTGCATGATGATCGCCGTGCCATCAGAGCCAAGCTCTGCCGCCGAGGCTGTGGCGAAGTGGAAGACGTAGTCGAAATCTTCGTCCGGAAAGGTGAAATCCGCTGCGTCGCCGACTTGCCAGGAAAACTCCCGGCGTGCCGCGAGGTGCGGCACTTCCCTGGCAAAGCGGGCCGGATCGCGGCTCAGGATCGTGGCCCGGGCCTGGGCGCCGAGCAGATCGTTGCCTGCGGCAATGCTTTCGAGCAGCCATTTGCCGTAGAACCCGGTGCCGCCGGTGATGAAGAAATTCGCGCCGGCCAGGTCGCGCCAGACCTCCGTCGTGTGGCGGACGATATGTTCCCTGTCGTCACGGGAGATGGGAGGCAGTGGCGTCATCAGAATCCGACTCCCAGGAATGCGCCGATCTTGTCTGCGGCGTAGTCGAGCATTTCCGTGCTCAGCCCGGGATGGACGCCAATCCAGAAGCTGCGTTCGGTGATGGCGTTGGCGGTCGCCAGATCGCCGCTGATGCGAAATCGGCGCCCTTGCATGTAAGGCTGCCGCGTGACGTTTCCTGCGAACAGCAGGCGCGTGCCGATTCTGTGCTGGTCCAGGTAGCGCAACAGGTCGACCCGGTCGCACGGCACGTTCTCGCGCAGGGTCAGCAGGAAGCCGAACCAGGAAGGGTCGCTGCCGGGCGTCGCTTCGGGCAGGATCAGAAATTCCTCGCAGGTCTTCAGGCGTGCCTTCAGGTGAGCGAAATTGCGCTGGCGCACGGCGATGAATTCGTCGAGGCGGGCCAGTTGCGCCACCCCCAGCGCCGCCTGCATGTCGGTCATTTTCAGATTGTAGCCGGCATGCGAGTAAGTGTACTTGTGGTCGTAACCACGCGGCAGGTCGCCGAGCTGCCAGTCGAAGCGCTTGCCGCAGGTGTCGTCCTTGCCCGGCGCGCAGTAGCAGTCGCGGCCCCAGTCACGGAAGGATGCAAGTGCCCGTGCCAGCAGCGGCAGGTCGGTGAAGACTGCGCCGCCCTCGCCGGTGGTGATGTGATGGGCGGGGTAGAAGCTCAGCGTGCCGATATGGCCAAAGGTGCCGACACTGCGGCCATGCAGAAGTGAGCCGAAGGCGTCGCAGCAATCCTCGATCAGCCACATGCCATGCCGGTCGGCGATCTCGCGCAGGGCGGCAGCCTCGAACGGATTGCCCAGTGCATGGGCCAGGATGATGGCTCGGGTGCGCGGACCGATGGCGGCGGCAATGGCCTGCGGTGTCGGATTGTAGCCTGGCAGTTCGGAATCGACGAATACCGGCGCGAGACCGTTTTGCAGGATGGGGTTGATGGTGGTGGGAAAACCCGCTGCCGCGGTGATGACCTCGTCGCCCGGCTGCAGCGCGCGTTCACCCAGCAGCGGCGAAGTGAGGGCCGAGAGTGCCAGCAGATTGGCCGAGGACCCCGAGTTGGTGCTGAGCGCCTGCTGCACGCCGATACGTTGTGCGATCAGGCGTTCGAATTCGTCATTGAAGCGCCCGGTGGTCAGCCAGCCGTCCAGTGCGGCATCGACCAGGTGACGGATCTCGCTGCCACCAATCACCTTGCCAGCGGCCGGGATCGCGCTGATGCCGGGGCGAAAGGCCGGCGCCGACTGCGCCTCAGAGGCATGGCGCTCGACGAGTTCGAGGATCTGCCGTCGTAATTCGTCAGTGCTCATGTCACGAACGGGTTTCCTGAGTCTCGGGAATATTCCCGGCAACATTCCCGGCAATAGCGGTCGATTTGTTGTCTGGAAATGGCGTCGATGTCTGCGCCGCTCAAGTGTGCGCGGTACCAGTCAACGGTCATCCGCAGGGTCGTATCGAGCGACCAGCGCGGCTGCCAGCCTAGCGCCGAGATCGCTTTGGAGGCGTCGAGCCGGAGGCAGTGTGCTTCATGTGGATGAGAGGCCTGGTCGTTGAACCAGGCCGCTTCCTCCCCCCAGAGGCCGGCCAGCTTGTCGATGATCTGTTCGACGCGGTGTTGATCTGACGGACCGAAGTTCCAGGCCTCGGTGAAGGGCGCTCCCTTTTTGCATAGTTGCTCGGCCAGCAGCAGATAACCAGCCATCGGTTCAAGGACATGTTGCCATGGGCGGATCGCCTGGGGATGACGCACAGGTAACGGACGCTGGTCCACAAAAGCGCGGATGGCGTCCGGGATCAATCGGCCCGGCGACCAGTCGCCACCGCCGATGGCATTGCCTGCGCGCGCCGTCGCCACGGCGGCGCCGTGTCCGGCAGGGTCGGCCGGCCTGAAAAAGGAAGCGCGATACGCGGCGGTGACGAGTTCGACGCAGCCCTTGCTGCTGCTGTACGGATCGCATCCGCCGAGCGGGTCGCTTTCGCGATGGGCCTCGCCTTCGCGGTTGTCGTAACACTTGTCGCTGGTGACGACGACGACCGCCCGCACTCCTGGCGCCTGGCGAACGGCTTCGAGCAGGTTGACCGTGCCCATGACATTGCTGGAGTAGGTTTCAACCGGGTCAGCATAGGAGCGGAGGACCAGGGCTTGTGCGGCGAGATGGAAGACGACTTCCGGCTGGTAGTCGGTGAAGGCACGGCGCAGCCGTTCGGGATCCCTGATGTCGGCGAAAATGGACACCATCTGCCTGGCCAGGCCCGCGAGTTCGAACAGGTTGGGTTGCGTGCCCGGCGGCAGCGCATAACCGATCACTCTGGCACCCATGGATTGCAGCCACATGGCAAGCCAGCTCCCCTTGAAGCCGGTATGGCCGGTCAGCAGGACGCGCCGGTCTTTCCAGAAAGCAGGCTGGATCACCAGTTCTTCCACGGAGCAATCCCCGAGGCCCAGAGTTCTTCGAGATGATTCCTGTCCCGCAGCGTATCCATTCCCTGCCAGAAGCCATCATGTCGCCACACGGCGAGCTGGCCGGTCTGCGACAGGTGCTCGACCGGCCCGGCTTCCCACAGGCACGAGTCGCCATCGATCAGGTCGAGCACACTGGGGTGGAGAACGAAGAATCCGCCGTTGATCCATCCGCCATCCCCCACCGGTTTTTCACGGAAGGCAAGAACGCGATCGCCAGCAATCTCGAGTGCGCCAAAACGACCGGGCGGGGTCACTGCAGTGACGGTCGCGCGGACTCCCTGCCGGCGATGGAAATCGATCGCCCCGCTGATGTTGATGTTGCCCACGCCATCGCCGTAGGTGAAGCAGAAGAGTTCTTCGTTTTCGACATGCGCGCGCACGCGTCGCAGGCGCCCACCCGTCTGCGTGGCATCGCCGGTGTCGATCAGAGTGACCCGCCAGGGCTCGGCGTATCGCTGGTGGACTTCCATCCGGTTGGTCGCCATGTCGAAGGTGACATCCGACATGTGCAGAAAGTAATTCGCGAAGTACTCCTTGATGACATAGCCGCGGTAACCCAGGCAGATCACGAAGTCGTTGATCCCGTGACTGGCATAGATCTTCATGATGTGCCAAAGAATCGGCTTGCCGCCGATTTCAACCATCGGTTTTGGCCGTACGATGGTTTCTTCCGCCAGCCGGGTGCCCGCTCCGCCGGCAAGGATCACTGCCTTCATCCGCGGATGAGTAATGCCGGATCGGTCGGGCCGGTGCGGTTGCGTTCGTGCGGGTAGGGTGTGTGTAGCATGGAGCGAAGAATATCGCGATCTACCGGAGTGTGCCAGCGGGGGACTAACGGTCATGACTGTTCCAGGCACCCCCCGATCATGAAAGTCATGACCGTTTCCCTCTCCCCCGACCCCTCCCTCGCGAGGGGGGAGGGGAGATTCGTGAGTCGCATACGCGACTTTCACATTAATGGCCCCGTCTTTTTCAGGCACCCCGATCGGCTCTGTCGTATAATCAGCCCCGTTTGGGTACCTTGCCCCACGCTCGTGGGGCGGGTGAAACGGGAAGCCGGTGCCTCTGAATCTTCAGATATTCCGGCGCAGCCCCCGCTGCTGTAAGCCTGACGACTCCGCAATACGCCACTGTGCTTGACGCATGGGAAGGTGCTGGAGAAGATTGACGGCAAGCCAGAAGACCGGCCCAAAGCAAACGTAGTGCCGTTCCCCGGGGTAAAGGGAGGGCCATGTGGATTTGCCGACCGCAGCTTTTCTCGGCTTTTCTTTCTGCCCGCAGGTGCCGATCCCCCGCCTGGCACGGTTGGCCACTGCTCGCTGTGGGAGAGAAGCATGCACATCATGGAAGGTTTTCTGCCGGTCGAACACGCCCTGGGGTGGACGGTCGCTTCGGCCCCCTTCGTGGCCTATGGCTTGTGGGTTGTCAAGAAACGTATCCGCGAACATCCGGAACAGCGGATGTTGCTGGGTGTTGCCGCCGCGTTTACCTTCGTTCTTTCAGCGCTCAAATTGCCTTCGGTGACTGGCAGTTGCTCGCACCCTACCGGCACCGGGCTCGGTGCCCTGCTCTTCGGCCCGACAGCCATGGCGCCGATCGGCATGGTGGTCCTGCTCTTTCAGGCGCTCCTGCTGGCGCACGGCGGGCTGACGACGCTGGGTGCCAACCTCTTTGCAATGGCCATTGTCGGACCGTTCGCCGCAGCCGCGGTTTTTCGTGTGGCGCGTGGCATCAAACTCTCCTTTGCCACCAGTGTTTTTCTCGCCGCCAGCCTCGCCGACCTGCTGACTTACGTCACCACCTCGCTACAACTAGCCTGGGCCTTCCCTGATCCGACGGGGGGTGTTGTCGCTTCCTTTGCCAAATTCGCCAGCATCTTTGCGATCACCCAGATCCCGCTGGCGATCAGCGAAGGGCTGCTGACGGTGCTGATCTTCAATGCCCTGATGCGCTTCAATGCCAGGGAACTGCAGGACCTGCAGCTCGTCAGGAACGACGAGGTACGGGTATGAAACGCCGGCAAAACCTGTTGCTGCTGCTCGCCGTGGTCCTGCTGTCTGCGCTGCCGCTGTGGCTGGTGCAGAAACCGGCGGCGAATGCCGATCATCCCGTCGAGATCTTTGCCGGCGCCGACAACCAGGCCAGGGACCTCATCGGCGCCATCGATCCTGATTTCAAACCCTGGTTCCAGCCACTGATGGAGCCGGCCAGCGGTGAAATCAGCTCCCTGTTGTTCGCCTTGCAGGCGGCGCTGGGTGCCGGGTTTATCGGTTACTACCTGGGTGTCTCGGTGACCCGCGAGAAATTGCGCCGGGAAGCGGAAGAAGCCAATGGAGCGGCGAAACGGTGTTGATCGAGCGGTCGGCCTACGCCAACCGCTGGCGGCGGGTTTCACCGGCGGCGAAGGGAAGTTTTGCGCTCGCGGGTCTGATCGCGGCTTTTGCCGCCGGTTCACCGATGGTCGCTGCCGGCGTGGCGGCGATTCTCGCCGCCGTGACGCTGCTGGGAGCCGGTGTCGCGCCAGCGTCTTACCTTCGCGTCGCTTCGCCAGCTCTGGCCTTTCTGCTTCTCGGCAGCCTGTCGCTGGCGTGCTCGCTGGGCGTCAATGAACATGGCCTCACGCTGCAACTGCTCCCGAACGGCCTGAACCCATTGGCGAACGTTTTCTCCCGTTCGTTTGCAGCCCTGGCGGCGCTGCTCTTTCTCACGTTGACCACGCCGCTTCCCGATCTGATCAGCCTGTTGCGCCGACTGAAGACCCCCGAGATCCTGCTCGAAATCATGGTCCTCTGTTACCGGATGCTGTTCGTCTTCTCCGCGGCGGTGCAGGACATCTGGATCGCCCAGACGGCGCGCCTGGGCTACGCAACCCCACGCCTGGCACTGCGCTCGCTGGCCGGTTTGACCGCCAATCTGACGCTGCAGGTGTGGCAACGGGCGAACGACCTGCATGTCGCGGCGCAGGCGCGCAACAACGAGGGCCCCTTGTATTTTCTTGCGCCGGTCTTTGCCCATGCCGGTCGCGACCTGACCATCGCAATGATCGCCGGCAGTACGCTGCTGGCACTGGCGGTGGCGATGTCATGACGCGCTCGGCAGACGACCTCCTGCTCGAACTGGCGCAGGTCTGCTTCCGTTACCCCGATGGCAGCCGCGGACTGAACGACTGTTCGATCGCCATCCGGCGGGGCAGCCGCAACGCCCTGATCGGCGCCAACGGTTCCGGCAAGACCACTTTGTTCCAGCAGTGCAACGGCTTGCTGCGACCACAATCCGGCGTCGTTTACTACGCCGGGGAAGCGGTGGACTACCGTCGCAGTGGCTTGCGCCAACTGCGCAGCAAGGTCGGCATGGTTTTCCAGAATCCGGATCGGCAATTGTTTTCGGCGAACGTCCTCGAAGACGTTTCCTTTGGTCCACTCAACCTCGGTCTGGACATCGCGACGGCACGCCAACGGGTCAGCGCAGCGCTGCAGGCCGTAGGCATGACAGCGTTTGCCGACAAACCCGTACACAACCTCAGTTTTGGTCAGAAGAAGCGGGTCTGCATCGCCGGGGTGCTGGCCATGGAGCCCGAACTGTTGATCCTCGACGAACCGATGGCCGGCCTCGATCACGCCATGCAGGAAGATCTGCTGGCCGTGCTTGAGAACTTGCAGGCGCGGGGCATTACCCTGCTGCTGGCGACGCATGATATCGATTTTGCCTACGCCTGGGCGGACCAGATTCACCTGATGGTTGCCGGTCGCTGTAGCGCATCGCTGCCGGCAGCGAATCTGGCGACGGCTGGCGACACCTTGTCGGGGGCAGGATTGCCCTTGCCCGGAGTCATTGAACTGCAGTGCCGTCTGACCAAACTCGGTGTTCTCCCGAGCGATGCCGGGCCGCGCAAGATCAGTGACCTGCTTGCCCTGCTGGGAACCCACCAAGGAAACGGCATGCCCCATTTCGAGAGGATGATCTGATGCCCGGAAAAGTCTGGTTTGTCGGTGCCGGCCCTGGCGACCCCGAGTTGATTACCGTCAAGGGCAGGCGTCTGCTCGAGAAGGCCGGTGCCGTGCTGTTTGCCGGGTCGCTGGTCGACCAGGCGGCGACGCGATTCTCGCCCGCGGATTGCGAGATTCGCGACTCGAAGGACATGACTCTGGCAGAGATGACAACCTGGCTGATCGAGCGAGCCGATCGACATGCCGTCGTCGTTCGCCTGCAGACCGGTGATCCTGGCCTCTATGGCGCATTGATCGAAATGACCCAACCGCTGACGGCCGCCGGTATCGCCTGGGAAGTCGTTCCCGGCGTCTCCTCGGCGATGGCCGCGATGGCCGCCGCAGGCGAAACGCTGACCCTGCCGGAAGTCACGCAAACAGTGATCCTGACCCGCGTCGCCGGGCGGACACCCATGCCGCCGGGAGAGGATCTCGAATCCCTGGCCGCGCATAAGGCGACGCTCTGCATTTACTTGTCGATCACTCTGCTGCACAAGGTGCAGGAAGCCTTGCGTGCTGCCGGCTGGGCCGAGGATGCGCCGATGCTGGTCGTGCACAAGGCGAGCTGGCCGGGCCAGGAAAAGATCATTCGCGGTACGCTTGCCGATATCAAGCAGAAATGCCAGGCCGCGAAGGTTGGCAGTCAGGCGATGATCGTCGCCAGCCCGACACTGGGCGCTGCCGATTGGCCCGACCTGGTGCGCTCGAAACTGTACGACCCTGCTTTTTCGCACCGCTTCCGCAAGGCAACCGAGACGACTCATGACTAACGCAATCACCTTTCTCCTTGTCGGCCATGGCTCGCGCAACCGCGACGGTAACAAGGAAACCCTGCATTTCGCGGCCCAGTGGCGCGAACGTCACCCCGATTGGCGGATCGAGGTCTGCTTCATCGAGCACGCCGAAGTACTGCTGGATGAAGGTCTCGACCGGGCTGCGCGTGGCGTGAGCAAAGTGATGGTCATTCCCTTCATTCTCAACGCCGCTGGCCACGTCAAAATGGAATTGCCGGCGGCACTGAAGCGCGCGCGCGAGCGGCATCCCCAGGTCGAATTTGCCGTCACCCGGCATATCGGCATGGGCCGCGAGATCTTTGCAGTGTTGCAGAGTCAGCTCGGCCGGTTGATGAAGCAACTGGCCGTGCCCGATCCGATGACCACCGGCGTCATCCTGCTCGGTCGCGGCTCGTCCGACATCGGCGCCAATGGCGAGCTGGCCAGGATGGCACGCTGGATTTTCGAGGCCAACGAGCATGAACTGGTCGATCTCGCCTTTACCGGTGTCACCTGGCCTCGCCTTGAGACGGTGGTACAGCGCCAGGTCAGGCTGGGAATGATGCAGATCTGCATCATTCCGGTATACCTGTTCAGCGGCGTGCTGATCGAGCGCATCAAGGTGCAGGTCGAACGCCTGCAGCGCCAATATCCGCAGGTCGCTTTCGGCCTGGGCAGTTACTTCGGTTTCGACAAGGGCATTTTCGACCTGCTTGACGACAAGGTCGGCGGCGAGCTCCCCGCTGGCGGCATGCTCGAGTGCGATGGTTGCAAGTATCGCGAACTGGCCGAGGCCGAGCATCTGCACGAGCACAGTCATACTGCCCTGGCCGGTCCAGGCTGCGGCCAGGCTCCGGTTCACGATCACGGACACCTCCCTGCACACAATCCTGGTTGTGCCCATCAACACGACTGACACTTCGGAGACTCTGGACATGACCATGGCCACCCCAACTGCCGCCAACACGATTACCGAACAGCTTACTGCCGCCGGCCGCGCCATCGAGCACGATTCCTTTGCCATCATCGACGCCGAGGTCGGGCAGCACGACTACACCGACGAACAGTGGCCGCTGGTGCGCCGCATGATTCACGCCAGCGCCGACTTTGAATTCAATGGCCTGACCGCCTTCCACCCCGATGCGATGCGAGCCGGTCTGGCGGCTGTCCAGAAGGGCGGAACGCCGATCGTGGCGGATGTCGAAATGATCTGTGTCGGCCTCTCTGCACCACGCCTCAGGCATTTCGGGATGAGTACCCAGCATTACATTTCCGATCCGGAGGTCATCGAACTGGCCAGGGCCGAGGCCACGACCCGCGCCGTCCAGGCGATGCGCAAGGCGCAGCGGCTCGGCAGGCTCGACGGCGCCATTGTCGGCATCGGCAATGCTCCGACGGCACTGATCGAAGTGATCCGCCTGATCCGCGAAGAAGGAGCCCAACCTGCGCTGGTGATCGGCATGCCGGTCGGTTTTGTCTCGGCTGCCGAATCGAAGGCGCTTCTGATGACCTTGACCGATATTCCGTGGGTGGCGATCAAGGGCCGCAAGGGCGGTTCGACGCTGGTCGTCGCCGCCATACACGCGCTGCTCGGCCTCGCCGAAGCGGTGCAGAAGAACGCCGCTTGAGCGACTCCGGACAGGCGCCTGCGCCGGCCAGAGTCCGCAAGGGTGATGGCCGGCGCGCGCGCGGTAACCGCAGCGGTTTCACCACCGGCGCCTGCGCCGCGGCCGCCGCTCGTGCGGCGACGCTCGGCCTGCTCACCGGTGTGCTGCCGGACAGCGTTCTCTGCCGCCTCCCGAATGGCCAGGAGCACCGCTTTGCGGTCAGTGAAGGTCGCCTCGAGGGGGAGGGTAGCGAGCGGGTTGCACATGCGGTGATCGTCAAGGACGCCGGTGACGACCCGGATGCGACGCATGGCGCACACTTGACGGCCGCTGTCCGGAGGCTGCCGCAACGGGCCGGCGAGGTCATTCTCCAGGGGGGGGGCGGGGTCGGCGTCGTCACTAAAGACGGCCTCGGTCTTGCGGTGGGTGGCCCGGCCATCAACCCGGTTCCGCGCCGCAACATCCGTGACAACGTGATGGCGGTAGCCGGCGAACTGCTGCTTCACGACGGCCTGGAAATCACCATTTCCGTTCCCGGCGGCGAGGAGATGGCGAAAAAGACGCTGAATGCTCGCCTTGGCATTGTCGGCGGCATTTCGATTCTCGGCACCACCGGCATTGTCCGTCCCTATTCGACGGCCGCTTTCCGCGCCAGCGTCGTCCAGGCAGTCGATGTCGCGGCGAAGCAGGGTCAGACCAGGGTCGTCTTCACCACCGGCGGGCGCACCGAAAAATTCGCCATGCGCCAGTTGCCGGAACTCGACGAAGCGTGCTTCGTCCAGATGGGCGATTTCGTCAAGGCGGCTTTCCAGTCGGCAGTCAAACACCGCCTGGCACGTGTCTATCTGGGCGCGATGGTCGGCAAGCTGACCAAGATGTGCCAGGGACTCAGCGTCACCCATGCCTGGAAGGCCGAGATCGACCGTGACATTCTCGCTGCATCGGCACAGGAAGTTGGTGCACCACCCGATCTGGTCGAGGCGATCCGTGCCGCCGAAACGGCCCGCTTTGCTGCTGAACGTCTCGCCAACCTGGGCCTGAGTCTTGCCTTCCACCGTTTGCTGGCCGGCAAGGCCATCCGCAGCCTGAAAAGTTGTTACCCCGGTCCTTATCAGCTCAGCATTCTGGTCTGCGATTTCGAAGGACGCTTCATTTGTCGTCTGGAAGAAGATGAGCTGGCCTGAATCCTGCGCCCTGATCGGGATCCTCGATGACGGCTGGGCCGGCTTGTCCGATTCGGCGCGCCAGCGACTGGCCGTGGCCGAGCTGGTGATCGGCGCCGGCCGCACGCTGGCACTGGTGCGTCCCTGGCTGTCGGCCACGGCGATGACCAGGGACATGGACGGTGCGCTCGGCGAACTTCCCGACTGGGTTCTGAGTGCCCGTGCAGCGGGCCAACGCGTCGTCGTGCTGGCCACCGGCGACCCGCTCTGTCACGGCATCGCTTCCTGGCTGACCAGCCGACTTGGGCGTGACGACGTGGACATCCTGCCGAACGTGTCGACACTGCAACTGGCCTTTGCCCGCTTCAAGACACCCTGGCAGGACATCCGGATCGCCTCGTGCCACCGCGCTGATGCCGGCGAATGGTTTGTCGGCGCGACGCCTACGCACGGTCTGTATCCGCTGATGCGGGCGATTGCCATGCACCCGCGAGTCGCGCTGTTCACCAGTCCCGAGAACAACCCGGCGCGACTGGCGCGGGCGCTGATCACCGCCGGCTATGGCGACGAGGCGAGGATCTCGATCGCCTGCCGCCTGCAGATGCCCGACGAACGACTGTTTGCAGATCTTGCCGCAGACGAAGTCGCAGCCATGGCCTTTCCCGAACCGAACATCGTGCTCGTCGAACGGCCTGCCGGCCCCGGCGGACCGGCTTTCGGTCGCGAAGACCTCGAATACCGGCAGCGATCGCCGGAGAAAGGTCTGATCACCAAGCAGGAAGCGCGTGCGCTTTCGCTCGCCAAGTTGCGCATCCAACCCGCGGCGGTGGTCTGGGACATCGGCGCCGGTGCCGGTTCGGTCGGCCTCGAAGCGGCGAGACTGGCGCCCTTCGGTCATGTCTGGGCGATTGAAAAGAATGCCGCCGACGCCGCCAACGCGCGCGCCAATGCGGCGCATTGGCGGATCGGCAATTACACTTTGGTCGAAGGCCGGGCACCGCTCGGGCTCGACACCTGGCCCGATCCGGACGCCGTCTTCATCGGCGGCTCGGGCGGCGAACTCGTCGTTCTGATCGAGCAGGTGCTGGCCCGTCTGAAAGCAGGTGGCCGGTTGGTGATGAACTTCGTCACGCTGGAGAATCTCGCTACCGCGACGGCGGCGCTCAGCGAATGCAATGCCGTCTGGGAACTCGTGCAACTGCAGGCCAGCCGCAGTCAGCCGATTCTCGACATGCACCGGCTGGCGGCGCAGAACCCGATCTGGGTGGTGACCGCCAGGCGAGGCGAGGACTGTTCTTGAGTCGCTGACGCGACTTTCACATGAAAGGATTCTGAATGTCTGAACCTACACGCTACGGCAGGCTGATCGGCGCCTCGCTCGGTCCTGGTGACCCCGAACTGATTACCCGCAGGGCCTGGGCAGTGCTGCAATCCGGCGCCCGTTGGCTGTACCCGGTCAAGAAAGCCGAGGAATCGTCGTATGCGCTGTCGATCGTCGAGCGCGGCGGTCTGACGGTGCCGGCCGATGCCGAACAGTTGCTTTTCCCGATGACCCGAGACCCCGAGATTCTCGGCCGCGCCTGGGTTTTTGCTGCCGAACGCACCGTCGCGCTGCTTGGCGAAGGGCGCGACCTGGTTTTTCTGGTCGAGGGTGATGCCTCGACCTTCGCCACCTTTGGCCACCTCGCCCGCGTCGTTCGCGAACTGGTCCCGGTTATCGAGGTCGAGACCATCCCCGGCGTGTCCTCGTTCGCCGCCGCCGCCGCCGCCGCTGATACCGTTCTCGCCGAGGAAGACGAGACCTTTGCAATCATCCCTGCCGCCTATGGGGTTGAACTCATCGACCACCTGCTCGACGAATTCGACACGCTGGCGCTGTTGAAGGTGAAACCGCTGATTGATGAAATCATCGAACTGTTGGCGCGGCGCGAACTGCTCACGAGCTCGATGTTCATCGAGAAGGTCGGTTCGCCGGATGAACGTATCGTTCGCGATGTCGCCAGCCTCAAGGGCGAAAAGGTCAATTACCTGTCGCTGATGCTGGTGCAGAACCCGAAACGGCTGCGCGGCGAACTGCGCCGTGGCTGCCGCCAGCGCAGGGGAGCCAGCGCAGCAGCGCTCGCTGCGGTCGATCCGGCCAGCAGGCCCTGAGCGATGCAGGTCGCCGTCCTGGCCATTACCCGCCACGGGGTCGCGCTCGCCGGCAGGATCGTCGCCGCACTACCCGGCGCCCGCCTGTTCGCGCCGGAGAAATTCCGCTCTGAAGCCGAGGCCGCGGCGCCAGACGCCGCCCAGTGCTACACCGGCAGGGTCGGCGATCAGATGCCGGCCTGGTTCGCCGCGGTTGACGCGATCGTTGCCATCGTCTCACTCGGCGCCGTCGTCCGCCTGATTGCGCCGCACCTAGGCAGCAAGGAAAGCGATCCGGCGGTGATCGTCGTCGACGAAGCCGCGCAGTTTGTCATCCCGGTGCTTTCCGGTCACCTCGGCGGTGCCAATGCACTTGCCGGGCATCTGGCCGGCGCGCTCGGCGCGACACCAGTATTGACCACCGCTTCCGACGCTCGTCAGACGCTGGCCGTTGACCTCTTGGGCCGCGAACTCGGCTGGGTGTTCGAAGCGACGCATGCCGAACTGGTTCGCTGCAGCGCCGCGGTGGTCAATGATGAAGCCGTCGCACTGGTTCAGGAAGCAGGCCGCAGGGATTGGTGGGCAAACCACGCCAATGGCCGGCCGGGCCCCCTGCCGGCGAATCTGACGCTGTTCGAGAAACTGGAGGATGTCGATGCCGACCACTTTGCTGCCGTACTGTGGATTGCGACGCGCGCGATGCCGGCTGAACTGGCAGCCCGGCTGGCCGGCAGGCGGATCGTCTATCGCCCCGGATCGGGCACCTGAAGAGGAGTCAGGCTTGTCTTCGGTCATCCAACATGGCATGGGATCTTTGCCAAGGTCCGCGGCATGAAGGTCGCCCTCGGCATCGGTTGCGACCGTGGCACGCCGACGGCGACGATCGCACAAGGTATTGCAGAGGCGCTGGCGGCTTGCGCCGCGACGCTGGCCGACGTGCGTGCGGTCGCCAGCATCGACCTCAAGGCCGACGAACCCGGCCTGCTGCAGGTGGTTGAGGAAAATGGCTGGTGCTGTTCGTTTTATCCGGCAGCGGCACTTGCCGAAGTCGCGGTGCCGCATCCCTCGGAAACCGTTCGCCGCCATACCGGCACGCCATCGGTCTCCGAAGCGGCGGCCCTGCTGGCGGCGAATGCCGGGCCGTCCTTGCTGCTGATCGAAAAACACAAGCTGCGCGGTCCTGATGGCCGCCATGTCACCGTCTCCATTGCCAGGATCTCCCAATGAATGCTCCCCTTGAAAAAACCGGCAAGATCATGCTCGTCGGCCTCGGCCCAGGCAGCAGCGAGCACCTGACCGCGCGCGCGCGCGCAGCGATTGCCGAAGCCGATACGGTCATCGGTTACGCCACCTACCTCCGTCTCGTAGCCGATCTGGTCAAGGGCAAGGAGATCATCAGGAAGTCGATGACCGAGGAGCTCGACCGTGCCATCGAGGCGCTGGAGCGTGCCCGCCAGGGCAGGAAGGTGGCGCTGATTTCCTCGGGCGACGCCGGCATTTACGGGATGGCCGGGCCGACTTTCGAGGTGTTGTTCCAGGCTGGCTGGACTCCGGATTCGGGCATCGAGGTGGAAATCGTTCCTGGCGCTTCGGCGCTGAATACCTGTGCGGCACTGGTCGGCGCACCGTTAACCCACGATTTCTGCGCCATATCGCTTTCCGACCTGCTGACGCCGTGGCCGACCATCGCCCGCCGGCTCGATGCCGTCGCCTATGCAGATTTCGTCGTCGCGCTCTACAACCCCAAGAGCGGCCGCCGCACCCGGCAGATCGTCGAGGCCCAGCGTCTTTTCCTTCGCCACCGTCACCCGCAGACGCCGGTGGCCATTGTCAAATCCGGCTACCGCCCGAAGCAGAGCATCGAACTGACAACGCTCGAGCGTATGAACGAGTGCGACATCGGCATGCTGTCGACGGTGCTGATCGGCAATTCCAAGACCTTCATCCAGCACGGTCTGATGGTGACGCCGCGTGGCTACGCCAACAAGTACGCCGTCGAAGCCGGGGAAAGCATCACTCGTGACGGCGAACAGGCCGGTCGCTCGCTGTCCACCGGCCTCGAAGGCTGGATGGCGAGCATCCAGGCGAGCGACAAGAGCGCTGCCGAACTGGCTGTCGAGTATCGCCTGCCGGAAGACTATATTGCCGCGGTGCTGGCGGCCGGGAGACCGGCTGAGGGAGAAGCCGCCGGCGTCGAGAACTGAGCAAGGTCGTCGGTTGCTCGCCGACTTCCGGTCGCGAGGCGATCCAGCGGAAATAGTCTGCGAGAGCCGTGTCGAGCAAACTGACTTGTCTACTGCCGATTGGCGCTGAATGCGCCGGAATCTCCGATCAGGAGTATCATCCGTGCGAATCGAGGTTTCTGCGCTCACTGCAGAACCGGCAGATTCTGCTTGAACTGTCTTCAGCAAGGATACGAAGCTGCTGCGCGCCCGAAGATGCGGCGGTTGATGGAACATTCACGAGCTCGGGGAAATGGGTACCTGACGCTCTGGCCTACGGGAACTCGGAAGATCAACATGAAAGTGCCCAAGCAGATATCCGCAGCGGGCGACCGAACGGCAGTACGCCAACAGATATCGGCAACCGTGTTGTTTGCCGATATCTGCGGCAGTACCCGCTTGTTCGAAAAATATGGCAATTTGCAGGCGCGGCAGATCGAAAGCCGGGTGCTCGAGTTGCTCAAGGCCAAAACCGCCGAGTTCGATGGGAAGGTGGTCAAAACCATCGGCGACGAGATCATGAGCCGCTTTGCGGATGCGGCACGGGCGTTGCAGGCTGCCTGTGAGATGCACTCCACGATCAAGGACGACGCCTACCTGCTGGAATTCGACATTGCTGTCAGGATCGGCCTGCAGCACGGGCCCGTCCTGGTCGAGCAAAGCGATCTGTTCGGGGACGCGGTCAATGTGGCGGCTCGCATGGTTGCCCTGGCCAAGGCCGACCAGATCATCACCACTCGCGAGACGGTTCGCCAGTTGCCGGACAACCTCGAACTGATGACACGCAGTCTCGGTTGGTCGCGTGTCCGGGGCAAGCTGGATGAGTTGGAGATTGTCGAAGTGATCTGGCAGGAGCCCTCCAGCCTGACGCAACTCGTCAGCATCGAGCAGCAGGATGAAGTGCGCAGCCTGTTGTTCGCCCGCCTGATCCTCGAATACCACAACAAGACGTACGAGGTGATGCCCGACTCCCACATTTTTACCATCGGGCGCGGCGACAGGAACCATCTGGTGGTAGATCAGGACCGGGTTTCCCGCACCCATGCCGACATCGAATTTCGCCAGGGCAAGTTCATCCTGGTCGACGGCAGCACCAACGGTACCTATGTCCTGCTGAACAATGGCTCGCGTTTCTTCGTGCAGCGCGAGGAGTTTACCCTGCATGATCGGGGCATTATCTGCCTTGGAAAGGCGGTCACTGCCAATGACCCTGATCTGATCCGCTACGAATGCGTGCAGCCGTGATGCACGGCCTGGCCCGGTGATCACATCCGGGAGCTCGGTGCAGATGGAGCAGGGAGGGGGCGGAATCTCCTTGCCGTGAAAGAACACCTTGCTAAAGGCAGCGAATCTCTGGCGCCTGATGCCCATCAGACGAATTCGAAGGCAAAGCGGGCCAACCATTGCGCCAGAGCCTGGCGGTCACGCTGGAATCCGCCGAACTCCGCCAACTCGACGTTGGTCTCGCCCGCCGCCTCTGCCGAAATCACCCAGGCCGTGATCTTCGCCTGGGGAACGTCCAGCCCGTGCAGGGGACACGGGAGAAGTCGAGCAATAACCTGCGGTGACACCCCGATCCTAAACGTGACCCGCTGAACCGACTCGTCCCCCGGATGGCCTCCTGAAGAGTGCACGGTCAAAAGGCCGCAACAGTCCACCCACCCGCATTTTCTTTCATCATCCGGGATGGCGTGATACCGCAATTCGCCATGAGTGTTTGGGCCAGCTCTGGCGTCGGTAAATTTTACAGATGCATGTCGAGACTGACCGCTTCCCTTTACTTCAGAGAAAACAAGATTTCTCCAAGTCGTTGTATTTGCTATTTAAGTTGAGTATGTTCGCATACCTGGCATGTTCTTTGCTTAAGTCGTTGGCCGGGGGAGCATTCCCGCCGCAATTTGAATCTTGTAGTCTGCCGACCAACATCAGTATTAGGAGAAAAATCATGAATCTAAAAAAGTTGCTTTGTACGGCGTCGGCCTTGATGCTGTCGTCGCTGGCCATGGCTTCTGTGGTTACGAATAACATCAATCTGGCCCTGCCACACTCCGGTTTTACTGCTTACGACATCGACGGCGACGCGATCGACGACATTGGCTTGTCAGAGGATTGCTGCAGCCCCAACAATACTTTCGTTTTCGGCATTGGGTATCCGGCGAGTTGGCAGTACGCTTGGTTGAGCGTGGGCCAGACTGTCGACAACACGCTGACTTGGGTGTCGGGCACTGGAGGCTACACGCCCACAGCGCCAGTGACGCCTGGGTTGAACTACCTCGCCGTCAAGGACACCTCGATCGGCAGCTACTTCGGTTACATTACCATCGACTTCGAACTGCCCCTTGTCGGAACCGGAGGCTATTCGCAGACGCTGGTGAGCTACACTTACGACGATACCGGCCGGGCAGTCACGGTCGGCAGCAGCGTTCCCGAGCCGACTGCGCTGAGCCTGCTCGGCCTTGGTCTGCTGGGTCTGGTTGGTGCTTCGCGTCGCAGGAAAGCCGTCGAAGCCTGATTGCAATAGCAGCATGCAGCACTTCAAGAAGCCCGGCCTCGCCGGGTTTTTGTTTGTTGACCGACGACGATGCATATGCCACAACCGAATGTGGTTGTTGCGCACGACAGCGGCTCTTGGGTGGTGTTCCTCAAGTGGATATATTAAAATCTAACATATTGATTACAAAATAATATATCAGGATCGTATCCACGTCTTGACCACTGCCCCCCGTTTTTCGTTTCCACCCTACAGCTCTGGCCGGACGGGCGGTTTGACGTTCAAAGGCGGCTTGCCCGGTTGCTCGAACTTTCCGAACGTCGGTGGCGGTGGCGGTGGTGGCGGCTTCTGCACGGACATCGGCATCGGCCGTGGCGGCCGTCGCGGATGCCAGACGGCAAGATGGCGCAGATAAAAGGTCACTGGAACCGCCTGTTTGAGCACGCCGCCGTGGCCATCGACGATCGCGGCGTCAAGCTGGTAGCGCTGGTTGGTCGGCGGCAGCGTGTCTCCCCAGAACTCGGGGGGAATCATGAATTCATTGGCGGTGAAGCGCTGGCCGACGGGGTGACCGTTGATGCTGACCGTGATGGCATGTCCGTTGCCCAGTTGCAGAGGAGGGTCCATGGCGACCCGTACCTCGAACAAGGCATTGTTGGCGGCGACACTGCCATCATTGGCAGGCTCAACGATGCTGAACCTGTGGTAGGCAGGCGCCGCTGCCGCGGGCTGGTCGCTTTCCCTCGAGACCCGGCTGGCAGCCGGGGCAGCCGCTTTGGGGACCGGAACCGGTTTGCTGATGTTGAGTTCGGGCAGGAGCACCGGCTTGGCGCCTGCTTGCGGCTGGTCGGAATACATCGGACTGCCCGCGCCACGCGTGACAAAGACCTCCTGTGCCGGCGCCGCTGCAGGCACGGACAGCAGCAAGCAGACCTGTGCGAGCCGAGCCAGCCGCTTCATCGTCCGCTCAGACACGGTGCGCATGCCTGCTGCGCGTGTCCATCCGGTCGAATGTGGACAGCAGCGCCTGCGCCACGCGTGGTGAATAGAGCATCGCCAGGTGACCCAGACCGTCGATCGGGTAGTTGGCGGTACCAGACAATTGTGAATTGCTTTGCGGCATCACGAAGTTGTCGTGCGGACTATAAATGGCGAGAGTATCGAGCACCGCAGCCGGATTGGCAAGATTCTGCAGCCAGGGGTTGCCGGGCCGCATCTGACGGGCATTCTTGCCAGGCCCGATGCTCGCCAGGTGACTGCCCTGGTGTGGCGTTCCGAGCGTCACCAGACCGGCGACCCGCACATGGCCACAACGTTGCAGATAGGCCCGTGCCACCAGCCCACCCATGCTGTGGCCGGCAAGCAGCACACGTTCGGCGCCGGTTTCGGCAAGAACGGCATCAATACGCCCGGCCAGGGGAAGCACATAATCCTCGATGCTGCCGTGGATCGGTTCAAGGCTGATCGTCGCCACCGTCCAGCCAGCCGCCTCAAGGCGGCGGCGTAGCCACCACCAGGCGGCGCGTGAACAATAATAGCCATGGACCAGCAGCACCGGCGGGCGCCTGCCCGGCGCTCCGGCCGCATTGGCGATTCCGGCCCAAAGACGATCCGTACCCATCCACCAGCGTTCGAAGGGAAAGATCACGATGAAACTGAGCAACATCGCTGCGTATTCACCCAGCACCATCCGCAAGGTCTGGCGCGCCGACAGGCGCGGGGCAGGGGACCGGTAAGCCCAGGCATAGCCGTAGGTGAGCGTGATCAGCACAGCGCGCAGCGAGAACACGCCGGCCAGCGCCAGCAAGGCGGTTGCGGATGGCGAAGCAGCGCAGCCATATCTGGCAATGGCCACGTAAAGCGCCACTTCGATGATCAGGGCAAGGCGAAGAGCACGTGCGAGCATGACCGTCAATCTCAGTCAGGGGATGACCGGGTTGGGTTTGCCGGACAATTCGGCGGCCAGCAGGCTGGCGTTACGCGCCACCAGCCCGTAAATCGAGAGTTGTGGATTGACCCCCAGACTGGTTGGAAAGAGCGAACCATCATAGACAGACAGATTGGCGAGCCAGAAGTGCCGGCCGCGATGATCGACGACGCCACGCTGCGGCCCGTCGGCCATCCCGCATCCCCCCATCACATGCGCACTGACCACTCGGCAGACGAATGGCTTGAGTGGCAGTTCATTGATCCCTTTCCTGGCCTCGGTCCAGCTGGCATATCCTGGGGCCGTTTCGTGCGCCGGCGAGACCCAGCGCGCGCCGGCGGCAAACTGGATTTCGGCCATCGCCAGCAGGGCGCGGCGCGCCGCTTCCCAGATTACATCGCCGAGTGGGTAGTCGAGCACCGGCAGGCCATCGCTGCCGAGGCGGACCTGGCCACCGCGACTTTCAGGATGGAAACCGTCGCGCAGCAGTGCCAGCAGCGCGTTGGCCTGCGTGAATTCGCGCATCAGTCTGGCGTGTGCCTCACCAAATCCCTGCAGGGTCGTCGAAAAGAGCACCGGATGCAAGGGCGGCGTCTCGATCTTGAAACCCAGAGGACCGTCGATCGGTGCCTGGTGCAGGAAGTGATCGGAATAGATCGATTGCGGTGCGCCAGCATAGGCGTCGATACGCTCGGGCATCAGTGCCGACGAAATCACCACTGGATGCAGGAAAGTGCGCTTGCCCAGCAAGCGGTAGGGATCGGGAACGCCGCTGCGCAGTAGCAGCGCCGGGCTACCGATGGCACCGCCGGCAATCACGAAATGGCGAGCACGCAACTGTACTCGCTTGCCGGCCGGATGGATGCCGTCGGGCTGTAGCGCCATGCAGTCGAGAGCACTGACCCGGCTGCCGTCGAAACGTAGACGCTCGGCACGCAGCCGGGTGTACAGCGTCGCTCCCCGGTTGAGCGCTGCCGGGATGGTGGTCAGCAGCATCGACTGCTTGGCGTTGGTCGGGCAACCCATGCCACAGTAGCCGAGGTTCCAGCAACCCTTGACATTGCGCTTGATGACCCCTACGGGAATCGCCAGCTTCTCGCTGCCAGTCACCAGCACCTGATTGTTCGGGTTGGGCGGCGTATCCCAGGGGCGCACCCACAGTTTGTGCTCCATCACCGCGAACCAGGAACTCATCGATTCGGCGCTGAGTTGCCGCAAGCCGAACTGCTGTTGCCAGAATTCGAATACATCGGCCGGTGGGCGGAAGCTGCTGGTCCAGTTAACTGTCGTCGAACCGCCGACACAGCGTCCCTGCAGAATGTTGATCGCCTTGTCGGCTGTCTTGCGAGAGGCGGATTCCTGATACAGATCGGGATAGGCGTTGGCCTCGCGCATCTTGAAGTCGCTCGACGAGCGCAGGGGTCCTTCCTCGACGAGCACGACGCGCAGGCCGGCGTCGCTGAGGATGTCGGCCGTGACGCCACCACCCGCGCCGGTGCCGACGATGACCACATCGAATTCCAGGGTCTGGCCCCTGGCAAGCGTCGATGCGTCGATGTGCTTCCAGCCGGAAGCCAGCCCGTCCTTGATCGGATCGAACATCAGAAATACCCCTGTGGTGGACCTGGATAACCGATGGCCTCCCAGGTGTCGGGGCGTGCGTACCAGGCTCCGAAGGTCAAGTCGTGCAGTGCCCCATAGGCCGTCTGCAGCAGGCTGAGGCGGCTGGTCCGCCAGGACTGCAGGAATTCGCTGACCTCGGCGACGCTGGCCGCATGCCATGGCTGGCCGACGCCGGCCAGCAGCAGCCGCGCTGGTGTCAGCACCAGTAGGCCGAACAACTCGCCGACTTCCTTCTGGGCAGCCAGCGAAAGCCCGGCCACCTCGATGGCGACGCCATCGACGGTCAGGGCCACCAGCCGGCGGCGCAGCGTAGGGTCTGTTGGCAGCATTCCTTCAAGCATCGCGTTGCACAGCGCGCCGAGCATCTCGCGCTCGGCAATGCTCAGGCGGCGTGCTCCGGCAGCGTTCAGCCAACCGGAGAGCGAGAGCAAGAGACTGCCGGCAAGACCGGTCCTGATGAATTGGCGACGGGACAGAATCATCGCAGGAGGATCCTCGTCAAGTGTTCGAACAAGCGGCGGTAAGGCGGTTTGAACAGACCGATGCCGGACCATCGTGATTGCCGAAAAACACTCTTCCTGACGGAGAAGGTTTCAAAGCCTGCGAAACCATGATAGCAACCCATGCCGCTCGGCCCGACGCCACCGAAAGGCAGATCGTCCTGCGCAATATGCAGGATGGTGTCGTTGATCGTCACGCCCCCGGAGACCGTTTCGTCTAGGATACGTTCTATCTGCATACATTCGCTGTCGAAGTAATACAGCGCCAGCGGTCGCGGCCGGCCGTTGACGAAGGCAATCGCTTCGTCGAGATCACGATAGGGCCGTAGCGGCAGCAGTGGGCCGAAGATTTCCTCCTGCATCACGCGCAAGCCGTCCTCGGCCCCGAGCAGTGCCATTGGCGGCAGACGGCGCCTGACCGGATCGGCGACGGTATCTGCTGCCAGATCGACAATCGTCGCTCCCGACGTCCTGGCTTCTTCAAGGTAAGCCGACAGGCGCGCGTACTGGCGTTGATCGACGATCGTCGAATAGTCTGCAGTCTTTTCGAGATCGGGATAGCAGGCGGCGACGACACGCCGCGCCTGCTCGATGAATGCCTGTTCCTGTCCGGCTGGCAGCAGCACATAGTCGGGAGCGATACAGGTCTGCCCGGCGTTGAGGCACTTGCCGATGATGATCCGCTCGACGGCGTGCGCAAAGTCGGCAGGGGCCAGCGCCGGGCCGATGATCGCTGGTGACTTGCCGCCAAGTTCGAGCGTCACTGGTGTCAGGTTTTCCGATGCGGCGCGCATCACCTGGCGACCGACCGGCGTCGAACCGGTAAACAAAAGATGGTCGAAGGGAAGCTGCGAGAATTCCCTGGCCACATTGACGTCACCTTCGACTACGGACAACTCATCATCGGCGAAATATTTTTCGACCAGTTCGGCAAACAGCGATGCGGTTGCCGGGGTGATTTCCGACATCTTGATCAAAGCCCGGTTGCCGGCCGCCAGGGCCGCGCTGAGTGGCGCAGCAGCGAGAAAAATCGGGTAGTTCCAGGGAACGATGATGCCGACGGCACCGAGTGGCTGATAACGTACTTCTGCCCGAGCGGGCTGAAACCACAGCGAAACCGAACGTGTCTGCGGCTGCATCCAGCGCCGCAGGTGGCGGCGCGCATGGCAGATTGCTGCGTGGCTTGGAAAAAGCTCGAGCAGGCGCGTTTCGGCTGCCGACCGATGGCCAAAATCGCGACCTATTGCGTCGGCAATCGCTGGTTCGTTGTCGAGCAGAAGCCGATCGAGCGCCTTCAGGCGACGCTCGCGCAGTGCCCGTCCGGGGTGCGGATCGTTGCGTGCAGCCGCCTGCAAACGGGAAAAGCGCCTTGCCAGGGTATCGGGATGAGGCATTTGCCGCTCCTTTTCAGGGTTCTGTCGGATAGCAGTCTAAGCGCTGCAAGCGCTGCCCGTTAGGGGAAGCTCTCTAAACAGACCGAGTCCGCCGGAGCATAATCGGGAGCCATGGACAATTTGACGATCTCGATCGAAAAACAACAGAGCGCCGCTGCCTTGCGGCAGCACCTGCAAGTGGCGAAGTCCCTGCGCCAGAAAGCCAACAGCGAGCCTGCAGCGGCGCATGATCGCTTGCGCCTGCGCGAGTGGCAAGCCGGACGACTGGCCCGTACACATGCCGAACTGCTGGCCAGCGCGCGCTTCGGAGACGCCGCGCAGTTTTTTCTCTCCGACCTCTATGGTCCGAAGGACTTCAGCAGCCGCGACGAAGAGGTCGAGCGTATTCTGCCGCTGCTGATCAAGATGTTGCCTGGTTCGGCACTGCGCACCGTTGCCCTGGCCGTTGAACTCGATGCGATCTCGGAACTGCTCGACTCGGCGATGGTCGGCGTTCTCTGTCGGCGCGGAGTGATCGACCGCATCGACGAAGATGCCTATGCCGCAGCCTACCGGGCGGTCGGCTGTCAGCCGGAGCGCCTGCGCCAGATCGTGCTGATTCGCGAGATCGGCGAAGCGCTGGACAGGCTGGCCAGGAAGCCGTTGCTGAACGGCATGCTCAAGCTGATGCGCGGCCCGGCGCATCTGGCCGGACTTGGCGACCTGCAGGCGTTTCTCGAACGCGGCTTCAATGCCTTCCGCGGCATGGGGCCGGCCACCGAGTTTCTCGATTCGATCGAGCGCAAGGAGCGGCAATTACTGGGCAGGCTCTTTGCTGGCGCCGCCACTCCCTTGCTGCTCCAGCAGTAAGTGATTGCTTCGTGTGCGCAAGCAGGCCAGGAATCAGGCCAGTATGCTTCCGGCGATTGCCGGGATCCAGATTTCAACATGTACGCATGGATGATTCATGACCGCCCATCCGTACACTTTGTGACACAAAACGATAAATACTGCACAGATCCGCTCCGTTTTTATCTGTAGTATTGATCCTGTCGCCGAGGCCCTCCCCCCTCCTCCCCTCCCTCCCCCTGGAGCGTCGCGGCGATGGTATCACCGGCCCGCCCAGCCCCCCTCTGTGCGGGCCGTTTCTTTTGCCTTGTCCGCAAAGGCTGCCACGTGCGTCACGTACCGTCGCTGGCAATCTGGCCCGAGCGCCCCTCACCCCGTACAATGGGGGCAACGCATTTTCTTACCGAACATCACCACCAGGACTTCGATGAGTAGCAACGACCCTCCCTTTTCCAGTCTGCGCTTGGCGGTACCCGGTTCAGGCTTCTTCGGCAGGCTGATTACGATCGCGGTTGGCGCGCTCTTGCTGGTCGCCGCCTTGATGTTTTCACTGCTGGTACTGGCCGTGTTGCTGGCCGTTGGACTGCTGGTCCTTGCCTGCCTCAAGTGGAAAACCCGCTACCTGCGCGGGCATTCCGACGAACCCCTGCGCAACCAGACGCAGTCCAGCCAGCCGCAGCCGGCACCGGGCGGCCGTGTGATCGATGGCGAAATCATCGGAGACGCCGAATACGAGACGCGATCATCAACCCGCCACCGACCAACGGCCAACCTTCCGGCATCCTCCAATCACCAGCCCAGACCAGCGGTAGACCCTTGAATCTCGCCATGCAACCCATCAGTTTCGCTCTTTACCTGACCCTGCTCAGCTCCACTGCCGCTGCCCAGGTATCCGCCGAACGTTTCAGCACCTGCCTGGCGACGCTGCGCGCCGAGTCTGCGGCGAAGGGCGTTTCGACCGCCGCCTTCGATCGCCTGACCAGCGGCCTGACGCCGGACCCGAGCGTTCTTGAATTCCTCGACTATCAACCCGAGTTCCGGACACCGATCTGGGATTACCTGGCTAGCCTGGTCGACGATGAACGGGTTGCAGATGCGCTGGCAATGCGTGAGAAATGGGCCGGCACGCTGGCCGCGTCGGCCGAGCGCTATCAGGTCGATGGGGATACGGTGATTGCCGTCTGGGGCGTCGAGAGCAACTTCGGGCGCAACTTCGGCAAGCGCCCGCTGCTCACCTCGCTCGGCACACTCGCTTGCTTCGGGCGTCGGCAGGCCTATTTCCGTGGCGAATTTCTCAGCACGCTGAAGATTCTCGACCGCGGCGACATCGCGCCGGATCGGCTGGTGGGATCGTGGGCCGGTGCTTTCGGCCATACCCAGTTCATGCCTTCGACCTTCCTGCGCCTGGCCGTCGATGGTGATGGCGATGGCAAGCGCGACCTCATGGACAGCGTCCCCGATGCGCTCGCGTCGACCGCCAACTTCCTGCACAAGGCTGGCTGGCGCCAGGGCGAGCCCTGGGGTTACGAGGTCGTGCTGCCGGCCGGTTTCGACACCAGCGTATCCGGACGCGGCAACAAGCGGCCGCTGTCGTCCTGGATTGGGCGCGGTATCCGCCGTGCCGACGGGCAGCCGATCGTCACCTCGGATGCCGCTGCCGGACTCCTCCTCCCGGCGGGTCCGCGCGGACCGGCGTTCCTGGTATTTCGCAATTTCGACGCGATCTACGGCTACAACGCTGCCGAAAGCTATGCCCTGGCGATCGCCCATCTCGCCGACCGGATCAAGGGTGGCAAGGTTTTCGTCACCCCCTGGCCGACCGATGACCCCGGTTTGTCGCGGAGTGAACGCCGTGAGCTGCAAACGCTTCTCGCCGGCCGTGGCTACCCGATCGGCGAAATCGACGGCATGATCGGCGCCAACTCGCGTCAGGCTATTCTGGCCGAACAGAAACGTCTTGGCCTGACCGTCGATGGCCGTCCTGGACAGAAGCTGTTGGCCGCCCTGCGGGCCGTGCCGGCCGGCCGCTAACGGCCATGGCGATTTGAGACACACCGGATGGATGAAAGCCGTGACCGTTTCCCTCAGCCCCGACCCTTCTCCCACCAGTGGAGGGGGGAGTTTCGTGAGTCGCTGATGCGACTGCCACATTAAAGACATGTCGCCCGCTCCGGATGCCGTCACCCCGAACGAAGGGGAAATCTGCATCGATGCCTCGCAACTGCGTCCGGGGGTGCACGTCCGTTTGCCGGTGCCCTGGGTCGAGCACCAGTTCATGTTCAACTCCTTTGTCATTGCGGATGAAGAACAGGCGCGGCTGATCGCGGCGATGAAGCTGCCGCAACTGTTCTGCGACCCGACGCGTTGCAAGGTGCCACCGCTGCTCCGACAGGAGGAACAGCCGGGTAGCGATCCCGAGGTGGCTGCCGAAAAGGATCGCCTGGCGGCGCTGGCGGCACGGCGCATGGCCGAGAAGCGTGCGCGTGCGCAAGTCATGAGCGAACTCAGGGAACGCCTCGACAAGGCGCAGCAACACTACCTCGGCGCTGCCAGGGAAGTCAGTGGCGCCATCCAGGGCTTCCTGCTCCATCCCCGCGAGGCGGTCGAACGGGTCGCCAGGGTCAGCAAGGACACCACCACGGCGCTACTCGCCGATCCCGATAGCGCGATCGTGCTGATTGCCGAAAAGGCGCACGATGACGGTCATGCCGCACACTCGCTGTCGGTCATGACCCTGGCGCTACTGCTCGGCAAACAGGCAAAAATCCCGGAACAGGCCCTGCACTCGCTCGGCATCGGTGCACTGCTGCACGACATCGGCAAGCTCGCGATCAAGGCTTCGATTCTGCGCAACAACGAACGCAACCGATACGAGGAACAAATCTATCAGTCGCATTGCCGTGCCGGCTACGACGCGGCAATGCGTGCCGGCAACCTGACGCCGCCCTTGCTCGAAGCCATCCTGCACCACCACGAGCGTTACGACGGTAGCGGCTTTCCGGATCGCCTGAGCGGCAACGCAATTCCCCTGTCGGCACGGCTGGTAGCGATTGCCAACCGCTTCGACAATCTCGTCAGCCCGATCGACACGCGGCGCGCGCTGTCCCCTTCAGAAGCCCTGTCGACGATGTGGACACGCGAGCAGAAATATTTTGATGCGGCTCTGCTGCAACTCTTCGTGCGGGCGATGGGCGTCTATCCTCCGGGATCAATCGTGCAACTCAGCGACGGCCGCATCGGCGCCGTCGTCGGCTCGGCGCCCGCCGGCAAGCCGCTCTCGCCGAAGGTCATGATCTACGCCCCCGAGGTGCCGCGTCGCCAGTCGATCATCATCGATCTTTCGAGCGACGACGAGCTCAAGGTCGACCGCCCCTTGCGCCTGCAGGAACGCCCGCCAGAGGAACTCGATTACCTGCTGCCGCGCCGCAAGATCAACTGGTCCTACATGGCGCAACGGCCGTGATCCGCTAGGCGCCGCGCAATGGCCAGGGGTCATGATTCGTGGGTCGCTGATGTGATTGCCATGTGAATGATCGCCGGCCAGACGAGTCCAACTGGTCTATAGTTGCGACTGCCGTTTACCACCCGAGTGACGCCATATTGCAGAGGAGGGCGCGATTTGTCTTCAAACCCGGACGAAGCGACCCCGCAGGAGGGGGAGATCCGTATCGACGCATCGCAACTGCGTCCAGGCGTGCATGTCCGTCTGCCGGTGTCGTGGGTCAAGCACCAGTTCATGTTCAGTTCCTTTGTGATCGAGAATGAAGAGCAGGTGCGTCTGATCGCCGCGATGAAACTGCCGCAACTGTTCTGCGACCCGGCGCGCTGCAAGGTGCCGCCACGGCCGCTCCAGGAGGTTGCGGCGGTCGACCACGATGCGGAGCTGGCCGCTCAGGCAGAACGGGAATCCCTGGCCGCGCTGGAAGCCGCTCGCATGGACGCCAGCCGTGAACGCGAGCGGATGATGGAGGGACTCCGGCAACGGCTGGTCAAGGCCGGACAGCTTCATCACAAAGCTGCAGCGACGGTGAGCAGCGCCATCCGGAATTTCGGTACCAGTCCCCGACAATCGGTCAAGGATTTCACCCGGATCTGCGAGGAATCGACCACCGCGCTATTCTCCGACCCGGACAGCGCCTTCGTGCTGGTCGTCGACAAGGCGCGGAACGACAGACAGGCGGTGCATGCGCTATCGGTGATGACCCTCTCGTTGCTGCTCGGCAAACAGGCAGGGTTGTCCGAGCAGGCCCTGCGCGTACTCGGCACCGGTGCGTTGCTCCATGACATCGGCGCACGACTGATTACTCCGTCGATCCTGCGCAACCCCGCGCGCAACCGCCACGAGGAAAAGTTCTTCCGGGCGCACTGCCGCAATGGCTACGACGAGGCCTTGCAGGCCGGTGCTCTGCCGCCACCGATACTGGATGCCATCCTGTCCCATCACGAACGCTGCGATGGCAGCGGTTTCCCCGATCGCCTCATGGGCAACGCGATCCCTCTGACGGCGCGGATGGTCGGCATTGCCGACCGTTTCGATACGCTGGTCAATCCGGGCGAACCCCGCCTGGCCATCGGTCCGGCGGAAGCCCTGGCGACGATGTGGTCCAGGGATCAGAAAGGCTTCGATAGCGGCCTGTTGCAACTTTTCGTGCGCGCGATGGGGGTCTATCCACCCGGCTCCATCGTACAGCTCAGCGATGGCCAGATCGGCACGGTCGTGGGCTCGGCGCCCGTCAGCAAGCCGCTCGCCCCCAAGGTGATGATCTATGCGCCCGAGGTACCTCGCCACCAGGCGATCATCGCCGATCTCGCAACGCAAGATGTGGTGACCATCGAGCGTCCTCTGCGCCTGCAGGATCGCTCCGTTGAAGAACTCAACTACCTGCTGCCACACCGCAAGGTGGACTGGTCCTGTTCGACATAGTGAGGGATCATGACCGGCCTGCACGGACATGCTGACCGTTAGCGGTCTTTCCAAGCGTTACCCAGGAGCCAGCCGGCCGCTGTTCGGTGCGCTCGATTTCCGCATCGCGGCAGGCGAGATCGTGGCCCTGGTCGGCGAATCGGGCGTAGGCAAGAGCACGCTGCTGAACTGCATCGCCGGCCTCGAGAGCGCCGACCGCGGCGCGATTTGCATTGGCTCGCAGGCCCTGGACATCGTCCGGCTCGATGAAACTGCCCGGGCGGCGCTGCGGGCGCGGCACATCGGCTTCGTCTTTCAGGCATTTCATGTGCTGCCGACGCTGAATGTGGCGCAGAACATCAGCGTGCCGCTGCTGCTTTGCGGCGTGCCGGCCGGCGAACACGCAGCTCGCACGCAGGCGCTGCTCGAACGCGTCGGACTGGCCGGTTTCGGCGAACGCTGGCCGGCGTCGCTGTCGGGCGGCGAGCTGCAGCGGGTGGCGATTGCGCGCGCGCTGGTGCACCAGCCGGCGCTGATCCTGGCCGACGAGCCGACCGGCAACCTCGATCCGCGCACCGCCGGCGAGGTGCTGTCGCTGCTGCTCGAAAGAGTCCGCGAGCAGCAGGCCAGCGCGCTGATCGTCACCCATTCGCAGCTGCTTGCGCAGTGCTGCGACCGCATCCTGACGCTGACGCCGGACGGCCTGAAATGACCACGCTGGCCTGGTGGCTGATCCGCGCGCAGTTCCGCACACGCCGCGCAGCGACGCTGTTGTCGATGCTGGCGATCGCCCTCGGGGTCGCGCTCGGCTACGCGATCCACCTGATCAACGACGCCGCACTGGCCGATTTCGCGCGCGCCATGCAGACCGTGCAGGGCGACCCGGATGCGCTGCTCGCCGCCCGCAACAGTGCCGGCAGCGTTCCCCTGGAAACCATCAACGACATCGCCCGCGACCCGGCGGTACTGGTCATCGCGCCGGTGATCGAAACGCGCGTGCGCATTGAACCGGCGCGCACACCGGTGCGGCTGATCGGCCTCGATGTGTTCAGCGCCGCAGCGGTGATGCCAAAGCTGCTGCCACGCCAGAGCGATCGCATCGCCGGCAGCCTCTTCGACGGCGGTGTCTATGTTTCACCGGCGCTGCTCGGCCAGCTCGGGCTGCCGGCTGGGGCGGCGGTGACGCTGCGGCGTGGTGATCAGCACTGGGCCACGACGATTGCCGGCGACCTGCCAGGCACCGGACCCGACGACCTGTTGCTGGTCGCCGACATCGCCTGGGTGCAGGAACACTTCGGACCAGCCAAGGCCGTCAGCGAGGGTCGCGTGCGCCTCGCGCCTGCGACCGACCCGGCGAGCTGGCGGGCGGCGCTGGCAGAACGGTTGCCGACCGACCTGCTGCTGCGTGCCCCCGACGACGAAAGTGCGCGCGTTTCCAACCTGTCGCGTGCTTACCGTGTCAACCTCAACGTGCTGGCGCTGGTCGCCCTGCTGACCGGTGCCTTCCTGGTCTTTGCGACGCAACTGACGGCGGTCGCGCAGCGTTCGACACAGTTTGCACTGCTTGGCGTGCTCGGTCTCTCTCCACGCCTGCGCCTGCTGCAGGTCCTGCTCGAAGGGCTCGCAATCGGCGTACCGGGCTCGCTGCTCGGCCTGACGCTCGGTTACGCGCTGGCGCTGGCCTTCACGCAACTGCTCGGTGGCGACCTCGGCGGCGGTTATTTCGCGGGCAGTGCGCCGCGGATCGTTCCGCAAATGCTGCCCGCCTTGATCTTTCTGGCGCTCGGCTGCACCGCCAGCCTCGCCGGCGCGCTCTACCCGGCGCACCTGAACCGCGTGCAGCCGCTGGCGCAAGCGCTGAAAATCGGTTTCGCGCAACGCCCGCCGGCCGACGATGCGCGGCGTGTCAGGCGCCTGCTCCCGGTATTGCTGGTGCTGGCTGCGGTCGCCCTGACGCAGTTGCCACCGCTTTTCGAGCTGCCGCTCGCCGGTTATACGGCCATTGCCCTGGTCCTGGTGATCGGCATCGCCAGTGCGCCGCTGCTCACGCAGAACGTGTTTGGCGGATTCGCCCGGCGCAGTTTGCCGGCGCCGCAACGGATCGCCATCCAGAATGTCGCGCAGGCGCCGCTGATGGCGCAGGTGGCGGCGAGCGGTCTGATCGTCAGCTTCGCCCTGACCGCCAGCATGGTGATCATGGTGTCGAGCTTTCGCATCGCCGTAGACCATTGGCTGGACGAGGTGTTGCCGGCACCGCTGTATCTGCGCAGCAAGTCCACGCCCTTGCCGCAGGAGCTGCTCGCTGCGCTGACCCGGCCCGATGCGCCGTTCGCTCGTGTCGAGCCGAGCGCGCAGGCCTCGCTGACCATCGACCCGCAGCGGCCGAACGTCGCGCTGCTGGTGCGCGAGATCGAGCGCAGCCATCCGGAAGCGCGCCTGCCATTCACCGGGCCGGTGCTGGCGCCACCGGTGGGCGGCATCGCCGTGGTCTGGATCAGCGAAGCGCTGCACGAGATCTACCGCATCACGCCAGGTCAGACCTTGCGCCTGCCGCTGCTCGGACGCGCCATCGAGGTCTTCGTTGGCGGCGTCTGGCGCGACTATTCCCGGCAGTTCGGCGCGATCGCGATCAGCCGTGACGATTACCAGCGCCTGGGCGGCGATTTCCAGCCCACCGACCTCGCACTGTGGCCGCGGCCCGGCCAGGAAGCCGCTGCCATTGCCTGGCTCGCGCCCTACACCGGCCAGTACGGATTTGAAGTGGCCGACGCGGCCGAGATTCGCCGGTTGAGCCTGTCGATTTTCGACAAGAGCTTTGCCGTGACCTACGCGCTCGAAGCTGCAGCGATGCTGATCGGACTGTTCGGGCTGGCGGTGACGCTCGCCGCCAGCGTCTGCTTGCGCGAACGCGAACTGGCAACGCTCGGCGCGCTCGGTTTCAGCCGCCGCATGCTGAGCCGCGCGGTGATGCTCGAAGGCGCGCTGATCGCCGCCGTCGGCCTCTTGATCGGACTCGCCTGCGGCATCGCGATCGGTAGCATCCTGACCCAGGTCATCAACCCGCAGGCCTTTCACTGGCGAATGTCGCTGCACATTCCCTGGCCGGCCCTGCTGGCAGGCGCCGGGGCGACACTGGCCGCGGCCGTGCTTGCCAGCCACTTTGCAGCGCGTCAGGCGACGCGGCTGCCGGTGGCGCAGGTCCTGGCCAGCGCCCAGTAAGCACCGCCGATGCGCCGCCGCAACTTCCTGGCCACGCCCTTGCTGCTACCGCTGCTGGCGCGTGCCGCGGCAGTCGAGAAGCTGGTTGCCTACCCGCCGGTAACTCCCGGACGCCGGCTCGAATTTCCGCGTGATCACGGCGCGCATCCGGATTTCCGGACCGAATGGTGGTACGTGACCGGCGCGCTGGATTCGCCCAGGCCAGACACCGGTTTTCAGCTCACCTTCTTCCGCAGCCGGACCGGTCGCGCCGAAACACTGCGCTCGCCGCTGGCCGCGCGTCAGATTCTCTTCGCGCACGCCGCACTGACCGTCCCCGGCGAGCGGCTGTGGCACGCCGAACGGGCGGCGCGCGCCGATCTCGGCGCCGGCTTTTCGCGTCTCGACTGCGATGTCTCGATCGGCGCCTGGCGCATGCTTCGGCAGCAGCGCAGCGCGGGCGAAGTGTTCCGACTGCAGATGCAGAGCCCGCAGTTCTCTTACGACCTGACCCTCACGCCGTCGCAGCCGCTGCTGCTGCAGGGCGAGAACGGTTATTCACGCAAGGGGCACGGACCGGAGTCGGCGAGCTACTACGTGAGCTGGCCGCAGTTGCTGGTCGCCGGAGAACTGGTGCAGGACGGTCGGCGGCAGGCAGTCAGCGGCCGCGCCTGGTTCGATCACGAATGGTCAACCGCCTATCTCGGTGATGGTGCAGTCGGCTGGGACTGGCTGGGAATCAACCTAGCCGACGGGGGTGCGCTGATGGCCTTCCGCATGCGCGATGCCCAGGGACAGACACGCTTCGCGCATGCCACCTGGCGCGACGCCGCCGGCCACCTGCGCCAGTTCGGGTCGGACGCCGTCCGCTTCACGCCGCTACGCCGCTGGTCGTCACCGCGCAGCGGCGCCAGTTATCCGGTGCAACTGGAAATCCGCTGCGGCGAGCACACGCTGCGGACACTGCCGGTACTCGACGATCAGGAACTGTCCACCAGCCGGCCGGCGCCGGTAGTGTATTGGGAGGGGCTGGTCAGGGTCGAAGGCAGCCTCAGCGGTCGCGGCTATCTCGAAATGACCGGCTATGCCGGCAGATTGCAGATGTAAGAGGTGTGAATGAAAGTGTTGGGAGGGACCGACAGGCTCCCCCGCAAGAGGGAGGGGTGATCACCGATGTCAACGCATCTCGGTCGAACAAGGCACTTCGACCAACACTTTCATTCTCACCCCCACGGATCAGGTGCTCGCCTGCGACCGGCCAAGCTGATAAATTACACTGTTTACGATTTAAACCGACTTTATACTACCCAAATCCCTGCTACTGGAGCGCTGCCATGACTGCTGAACCGTGGGTGTCCGTGGACCAGATGGCCGCGCATCTGGGGGTCACGCGCGATTCAATCTACCGCTGGATCGACCGCAAGGCCCTGCCCGCGCACCGCGTCGGGCGCTTGTGGAAGTTCAAGGTATCGGAAGTCGATGCGTGGGTGCGTG